>NZ_BBPO01000042.1:0-4927 GCF_000787815.1 Streptacidiphilus neutrinimicus | reverse complement strand
GGGAGGGGCGGTCACGGGGGAAACGCGCGTGCGCTGGTGGAGGGCGCCCGCCGGCCCGGCCAGGCCGAGCGGGACGACGTCCGTCAGCAGGCGCTGGACCTGCCCGACAAGGCCCTGGAGCTGCACCGGGAGGTCGGCGACCGGCGCAACGAGGCGGACACCCTGCGGATCAAGGCCGAGGTGCTCCGTGACGCCGACCGCCTCGACCAGGCGCTGGAACTCGCCCAGGGCGCCGTGGAACTGGCGCGCGAGACCCAGGACGCCCGCTTCCACGTCGGCGCCCTGACCGCCCTCGCCACGGTCCACACCCGCCTCGGCCACGGCGAGCGGGGGCGCGCGCTCCACCAGGAGGCGCTCGACCTGGCCGGCCGGACCGACGAGCCGCGGCTGCTCACCGAGGCCCTGCTCGGCATGGCCGACACCTGCGTGCGGCTGGGGCACCACGACGAGGCCCGGCTGCACCTGCACGAGGCCCGCGACCTGGCCCGGCAGATCAGGTCCCGTCGGCTCGGTGAGCAGGCCGAGCTTCTGCTCCGCGCTGCTTCCGGGGAGCCGGACGGCGACCGTCCCGCCACGCCCGACGACGCGGCGCGGCACCGGATCTGACCGGCCCCGCCCTGCACCGTCCGCTCCCCCGGTCGTTGATGGCGACCTCCACCGGGCTGCACGGGGCCCGATTGCGCAAACGATTGGCGCAAACGATTGGGTTGGGCATACTGGTGGCTCGACACGCAACCGGCTGCGGCATTCGGGGGTGGGCTTGGTGAAGTGGTTCGGCAAGGGACGTGAGGCCGCGTCAGCTCGCGGCGCGGAGGGCCGCACGGGGGGTCGCGCGTCGCTGCGCAGGGACAGCAAGGCGGCCGAGGTGATCGGCAACCTGGGCGGCGCGGGGCAGGCGGCCGAACGCTACGCGGACCTGGTGGCACGCGCCGAACGCGTCCTCGGGCCGCAGGAGCCCGACACCTTGGCGCTGCGGCACCAACTGGCGCACTGGACCGGGGAGTCCGGTCGGCCGCAGGCCGCGGTGGAGCTGTTCTCCCGGCTCCTGGCCGACCGGCAGCGGTTACAGGGACCGCACCACCAGGACACCGAGCTGGCCCGGCACCAGCTCGCCCACTGGTACGGCCGGGCGGGCCGGCCCGAGGAGGCCGTGCGCCGCTACGAGGAGATGCACCGGGCCGCCGAACAGCAGGGCCGTGACGAGGCGGCGGTCACCCTGCTGTGCGAGGTGGGCTACTGGCAGCAGCAGGGCGGCGACAACGCCGCCGCCCTGCGCACCTTCGCCCGGATGCTGCAGACGGCCCAGCAGAGGCTGGGGCCCGGCCACCCGTTCGTGAGCATCGCCCGGCAGCGCTACGCCGAGGTCGCCGGAGTCCTTCCGTTCGGCAACGAAGGCGGGGAGGAGGGCCTGCAGGACCTCCTGGACACGGCCGCCGCCGTGGAGGCCGCCGGAGACTTCCAGCGGGCCGGGCGGATGTACGGGCAGCTGGCCGCGCGGTGCGAGCAGTTGCACGGCGCCGCCAGCTCCCAGGTCCTGTTCGCGCGCGTCGCGGAGGCGAAGGCCGCGGTCAAGGCGGGCGACCACGCGGCGGCCGTGGAGCGCTTCGGCCGGGTGCTCGCGTGCATGGAGCTCCAGGGGCAGGGCCCGGGCTCGCCGGAGTACGACACGCTCCGCGGCCAGCGCGAGGAGCTGGCCCGGATGGCGCGACGTCCAGCGCTGCGGATCGCGGAGCGCACCGCGACGGCGCTGGGCGACGGCCTGCGGGCCGCGCCGGGGAGGGCGTGCGCGGTGCTGTGGCGCCAGGCCGGCGCGTCCGAGGCGACCCGCTTCGCGATCGTCGACACCGGCGAGCAGCCGACCGGCCGCGACGGGGCCCCGGACGAGGGCGCCGCAGCGTGGTGGGCGGCCGTGATAGGCGAGCTGTGCGAGCACGGGGACGAGGCGACGGCGCTCTGCTTCGCCCGCCAGGACCTGCGCCCCACCGCCGAAGAGGCCGCGCTGTGCGGTCGGCTGGGGCTGGCCGCCGCCTACGTCTCCCGTCCGGACGACGGGAACCTGCACCTGCAGGCGTTCGCCTTCCAGGAAGGCGCGCCCATGGTGGCGCGGGTCGTCGTGGTCAAGGACGACCAGCCCACCGCGGGCGCACCCGGCGCGCCCAAGCGGCTGCCCGCGGGCGAACCGACGGGGCGGACGGCGGTGCACGACCAGGCCGCGGCGATCGGGACCTGGCGGGAGGTCAAACGGGCGCGACCCGCCGCCGGGGCGGCCCGCCCCCAGGCGTTCGGCGCGTACGAGGTGCTGGAGTGCGTCGGCGAGGGCGGCTTCGGCCGTGTCTACCTGTGCCAGGATGCGGACGGGCTCATGGTCGCGGTCAAGACGCTGCACGCGCACCTCGCGGCGGAAGCCAGGATCAAGCAGAGCTTCGCGCACGAGGTGCGGGCGGCCCGGCGCGTCGACGGGCGCTTCACCGTGCCGGTGATCGCCGCGGACCCCGACGGCCCGGTGCCGTGGATGGCGGTGCCCTATGTGGCGGCCCCCTCGCTGCAGGAACTCCTCGAGCGGTGCGGGCGGTTGGACGCCGACCTGGTGCACACGCTGGGGGCGGGCATCGCCGTGGCTCTGGACGCCATCCACGCCGAGGGCATCGTGCACCTCGATCTCAAGCCGGGCAACGTGCTGCTGACCGAGGACGGTCCGCGCGTGATCGACTTCGGCATCGCCCAGATCGAGCACCTCACCGAGCCGCGGCGCGGCTTCACCGGCACCCCCGCCTTCGCCTCCCCGGAGCAGCTGCGCGCTGAGCCCGCGTTCACCCCGGCCAGCGACGTGTTCTCCCTGGGCAGCGTCCTCGCCCACCTCGCGCTGGGCCGCAGCCCCTGGGGCCGGAGCACGGCGGCGGTGGTCGCCAACATCCGGGCCGGCCGCCCCCGTCTCGCCGGGTTGCCCGCACCGCTGACGGAGGTGGTCCGATCGTGCCTGCACCCGGACCCGGAGCGGCGGCCGACCCCCCGCGACGTGGCCGAGGCACTCGTCCCCGGGGCCGGCGAGGGCGCGATCGGCCGCCCGACGCTGCCGGAGCAGGCACGGGCGCTGGTCGGCGAGGTCGCGACGGTGCCCGCCACCCGTCGCTACGAGACGCTCGCCTCCACCCGGGCGCACGCGGACGAGGACACCGAACGGGACCGGTCGAACGACTCCACCGTGCGGCGGACGGTCACGGACGACGCCAGGCCGTGAGCCCGGCGCGGGCGTCGAGATGGAGCCGGCAGCCCTGCCGTCGGGCGTCCGGGCTCGTGTCGCGTTCGAAGACCTGGACCGCGCACCCGGCTCGCAGCGGGCCCTGCGTCAGGCACAGCCCGCCCAGCCCGGCTCCCGCGACGACGACCCGCAGGCCCCGCAGCACCGGTGGCTCCCCCGGCTCCCCCATGCGGCCGAGGCTACGGCGAGGGCGCCCGCGGCTCCGGGCCGGTAGCCTCTTGCTACCCGTCAGTAGAAGACTTCGCCCGATCCGTGAGGTGCCCCGTGAGCGACAGCACGCCCGCCCCGTCCGCCACCGCCCTGGCCGGGCTGCTCGCCGTCGCCGGGGTGGCACACTTCGTCACGCCCCGGCCGTTCGACGCGATCGTGCCCCGAGCGCTCCCCGGACGGCCCCGGACCTGGACGTACCTCAGCGGGGCCGCTGAACTCGGCATCGCGGCGGCGCTTGCTCACCCGCGGACCCGCAGGACGGGCGGTCGCCTGGCCGCCGGTCTCTTCCTCGCGGTGCTCCCCGCCAACGTGCAGATGGCACTGGACTGGCACGACCGGTCGCCCGCGCTGCGGGCCGCGGCCTGGTGCCGCGTCCCCCTCCAGGCGCCGCTGGTACTGCGGTCGCTCCGGATCGCCCGGGGCTGACCGGCCGACAGGTGCCCGGTTCGGGACGCGGCCGCGAGGGCGCGCCTACTGCGCCTGGGGGATCTCGTCCAGGAAGCCCTGGGCCTTGAGGGAGGCGACGGTGCGCGTGGCGTCCGCGTAGGCGGTCCAGTACTGGGTCCCCAGGCCCTGCTGGCCGAACCAGGGGCGGATCGGGCCGGCCTGCACGGTGAACGGCTTCGCGACGCGGTAGAGGTGGTAGTTGACCACCGGGCCGGTCGCGCTGTACTCGTCCAGGTTGGTCGGCGGCAGCGCGCGCTCGGCGTAGGGGGTGCCGACCGGGGCGAGGAAGGAGCCGCGGCCGCTGCCGAAGAGGTCGACCAGTTGGCCCTCGCGCAGCCGCTGCGCGTGCTCGACGGGGCGTCCGCCGCGCAGCACGAAGCCGTTGTTGTCCGGGTACCACCAGCCGGACTGGTTGGTGGCCTGGCTCGTCTGCCAGTAGCAGCCGAGGATCCAGTAGGGCGAGGTCGAGTCCTGCGGGCGGTAGCCCCGCAGCATCCTGCCGATCGCTCCGGCCCGGGGCAGCGAGGCGGGGCCGAGCCGCCAGTCGCCGCGGTAGTAGTCCTCCAGGGCGGGCGGGGCCGTCGTCGTGGCCGCCGTCCTGTGGGCGATCGGGCAGCTCTCCGCACCCGGGCCGGTCGCGGCGGCGTCAGCGTGAGCCGCGACTGGCGTGGTGACGGCCAGCAGGAGTGAGGCGAGCGCGCTCCCCAGGAGACGACGTGTCAAACGCATCCGGCTTCCTTCCGCCCGTGAGCCCGCGGGCGTGGGGCGGGCCGCGGGCGTGACACGGCGCCGGAAGACCTCGGACGGCCGCCCGGTCGCACGTGACCTACTGTCACTTATAGCCAGTGCGACCAGGCATGACGGCTCAGGCAGGGCTCGGCGGACGGGCGTGCCGACGAAATTCCCCCGGGCAGCCGAGCGCCGTGGCGCCGCGTCAGGCCGCGGTCTCCTCGGCCAGGATCAGGGCGAGCAGGCCGGGGAAGCGGCGGTCGAACTCCTCGCGGCGCAGCC
>NZ_BBPO01000043.1:68677-73026 GCF_000787815.1 Streptacidiphilus neutrinimicus | reverse complement strand
ACCGCGTGACCGCCCGGCGGGGTCCGATCCGCCGGAGCGGGTAGGTGCGGTGGCAGGGTGCCGGTCGCGTCGCTCGCGACCGCCCCGCTCCACCGTCGTGGGGCTCCACCGTCGTGGGAAAGAGGCAGGCGGCATGTCGCATCCATCCGCGAAGGGCCGGACCAGCGGACCGGTCCCTGAGAACGTACGGGATCTGCTGACCCGCCAGCAGGCCGAGGTCGGCGCCCGGATCGCCGCGCTGGAGGGCGAGTACCGGGCGATCGTCGAGGCGAACGCCCTGGTCGCCGTCGACGACGAGCACGACCCCGAGGGGTCCAGCACCGCCTTCGAGCGCGCGCACGTCGCCGCCCTGCTCGCCCAGGGCCGCCAGGAGCAGGAACAGCTGGAGCAGGCGCTCAAGCGCCTGGACGACGGCACGTACGGCCGCTGCGAGGCCTGCCGGGCGCCCATCCCGGCCGGTCGCCTGGAGATCCGCCCGGCGGCCACCCACTGCGTCGTCTGCGCCGAGGCCGCCGCCCACGGCTAGGGCCGGTCTCGTGGATCGGGCCGTGGCGCGCTCTCCAGCCGGACGGGGGCGGCGCGCACTAGGCTGCCCTGCATGACCGCCGCCACGGGGACCACAGGTGCCGCCGCGTCGCGGCCGCGACGTCGGCTCAGTGTCGAGCAGCGGCGGGAGCAGCTGATCGCCGTCGCGCTGGACATGTTCGGGCGGCATCCGCCCGAGGAGGTGTCGATCGACGACATCGCCGCGGCGGCGGGTGCCTCCCGGCCGCTGGTGTACCACTACTTCCCCGGCAAGCAGGCCCTGTACGAGGAGGCGATCAGGCGGGCCGGCGAGCAGCTGGCCGCGCTGTTCGAGGAGCCGCAGGAGGGGCCGCTCTCCGATCGGCTGCACCGGGTGATGGGCCGCTACCTGGACTTCGTCGAGCACCACGGCCCCGGCTTCGCCGCACTGCTGCGCAACGCCTCACCGGCCGCGAGCCCGGGGACGGGCGCGGTCGTGGACCAGGTCCGGCACACGGCCGAGCGGTGCGTGCTGGAGCATCTGGAGCTGTCGGAGCCGAGTCCGCGGATGCGCCTCGCGGTGCGCACCTGGATCGGCAACGCCGAGATCACCGCGCTGGCCTGGCTCGCCGACCAGCAGGAGGGGCGGCGGCTGCACCGCGAGGAGCTGCAGCTGAAGCTCGTGCAGGAGTTCGTGATGCAGCTGCTGGTGGCGCAGATCCACGAGCCGGGCCTGCGGCCGCGGCTGCGCGGGTATCTGGCCCTGGAGCGTTCGGAGGGCCCGGCCGGACGGCTGTTGCAGGAGCTGACGGGCCTGATGTCGGACGGGGGCGTGGCGGACGAGGTGCTGCGGCTGGCGTCCGGCGGCCATCAGATATGAATGATTGTTCATTCGTTCCGGTATAGTTCTCCTCGGGAGCGCCGTCCGGCGCGCCCGCGACCACCCTGCGCGAGGAGCGAACCGTGAGCCACGACCACGAGCACGGCCACGCTCACGACGACCACGGCAACGGCACGGGCCACGACCACGCGGGCCACGGCGGCCATGCGGGACACAGCCACGGCGTCTCCGCCGACGCCGACCGCCGCTACCTGATCGGCGCGCTCTCGCTGATCGCCGCGTTCATGGTCGGCGAGGTCACTGTCGGCTTCCTGGCCCACTCCCTCGCGCTGATCTCCGACGCGGGCCACATGCTCACCGACGCGGCCTCGATCGTGCTGGCGCTGATCGCCATGCGCCTGGCCGCCCGACCGGCCAGGGGCTCGCTCACCTACGGGCTCAAGCGCGCCGAGATCCTCTCCGCCCAGGCCAACGGGATCACCCTGCTCGCACTGTCCGCGCTCTTCTTCTACGAGGCGATCCGCCGCCTGATCTCGCCCCCGGACGTCGCGGGCGGCGTGGTCCTGGTGACCGCGCTGGTCGGCATCGTCGTCAACATCGCGGCTGCCTGGTTGATCTCGCGGGCCAACCGCACCAGCCTCAACGTCGAGGGCGCCTACCAGCACATCCTCAACGACGCCTGGGCGTTCATCGCAACCGCGGTCTCCGGCCTGGTCGTGCTGCTGACCGGCTTCGACCGGGCGGACGCGGTGGCGACCCTGGTCGTCGCGACCCTGATGCTGCGGGCCGGCTACGGCCTGGTGCGCGAGTCCGGGCGGATCTTCCTGGAGGCCGCACCGACGGGTCTCGCCCCGGACGCCGTCGGCGCCCGGCTCGCCGCCGTGCCGGGCGTGGTGGAGATCCACGACCTGCACATCTGGACCATCACCTCCGGCTACCCGGCACTCTCCGCGCACGTCCTGGTCCGCGACGACCTCGACTGCCACGCGGTCCGCGTCGCACTCGAGCACGAGCTGCGCGAGCGCTACGAGATCGACCACACCACGCTCCAGGTCGACCACGCCTCCCCGGAGACGCTCCAGCTCGGCAGCGCCCCCGCGCGGGCGCAGGACGCGGCCCACTGCCGCGACCCGCACGGCAGCCCGCACCGCGCGGCGCACTGAGCGGCGACCGAACCGGGCATCGAACTGAGCGGTGCCCGAGGAGCCACTGAGCGGTCACTGAGCGATGAGCCACCCCTCCGCGTGGCCGTTATCAAGCTGTGACGCTCTGATTTGCCTCAAACCGGACAAACCCTAAAGGCTGCCCTCCCCACCCAGGCCGGTCTTACGAAACGCTTAGCCGACCGCGCACTAACGTGACGCACGCGGGGACGCGACGCGCCCTCGCCACCGAGCAGCAACCGAGGACCGATGACCCAGAACAAGCCGTCGCAGGCCGAGCGCCGCCGCATAGCCCAGGAGAAGATCGCCGCCCAGCGGGCCGCGGAGGCCCGGCGCCAGCGGACGATCAACATCTCCATGATCGTCGGCGGCGTCGTCCTGCTCGCCGGCGTCGGCGTCCTGGCCAACTGGGCCATCAACAGCACCGACAAGTCCAAGGCGAAGGCGGCGGCCAGCGCGGCCGCGACCGACCCCTCCATCGACAAGAGCGCCAACCTGCTCGCGTCCACTGCTCACCAGGCCGACGGCCAGGACATCGACGGCATCGTCAAGAGCAACGAGATGGAGCAGACGGTCTACCACATCCACACGCACCTGCAGGTGTTCGTGGACGGCAAGCAGATGACCATCCCCTACGGCGTCGGCATCGTCCCGCCGCTCCAGCTCCAGCAGGCCCAGGACGGCACCGCGTTCGTCGCGGGCGGCAGCAAGTTCTACTTCCTGCACACCCACGACGAGACCGGCATCATCCACGTCGAGTCGCCGACCCAGCAGCAGTACGACTTGGGCAACCTCTTCGACCTCTGGAACCAGCCGCTGAGCAGCGACAACATCGCCGGCCACCAGGGCAGGCTGACGGTCTTCGTCGACGGCAAGCCGTACACCGGCGACCCGCGCGCCATCGTGTTCAAGAACCTGGAGAAGGTCCAGATCGACGTGGGCACGGTCGTCCCTTACAAGGACTGGACCTGGCCCTCGGGCTACTAGGCCGACACCGTGAAGCGGACTGACGAGCGGGACGCGGACGCGGCGGCCGAGGACGCCGCGGAAACGCAAGGCTCGCTCGAGGCCCTGGAGGCGCTCGAGGCCGAGGCTGCCGCCCTGGAGGCGGCCGCCGCAGGCCGTGGCGGCCTGCCCGGGGCCCGGCGCGCGCTGCTGATCCAGGGCCCGCTCGTGGCCCTGCTGGCCGTGGTCATGATGCTGGTCGGGCACGGCGGCTCCGGAGCCGCCGCCTCGGCGGCGACCCCGTCCCCGCCGCCCGCGAAGCTGGCGTTGCTCTCCTCCCACCTGGACCCGCCCGCGCAGGCGTCGGGTCCGGTCGAGGCGTACCTCACCATCCGCAACGGCGGGGGCACGGCGGACCGCCTGCTCGACGTGACGACGCCGTGGGCGACCACCGTCCGCCTGGTCGACGCCTCCGGGCACACGCAGCCATGGATCACGGTCCCGGCCCACTCCTCGGTCACGCTTCGCCCCGGCGGGCTCCACCTGGAGCTCTCGGGCCTGCGGCGCACCCCGAAGCTGCACGACGTGATCCAGCTCGACCTGAGCTTCGCCCAGTCCGGCACGGTCCACTCCTGGGCCCCGGTCGGCCCGGCGAACACCCTCACGGTCGAGGACGTGATGCACGCCATGGACTACATGGACCGTCTGCCGCCCGAGAAGTAGCCGGGCGCGTCCGCCGCGCTCCCCGGCACCCCGAACGACCTGAGGCCCCACGCTCCGCCGAGCGTGGGGCCTCACGGCTCCCCCGTCAGATCGGGCGGCTGCGGCGGCGGTGCGGGTTCCCCCGCGAGCCGCACCGCCGGCGCAACCACCCGAGCTGGCGTGCTCATCCTCCA
>NZ_BBPO01000043.1:39681-68477 GCF_000787815.1 Streptacidiphilus neutrinimicus | reverse complement strand
CAGACCGGGGGGGGGGCGGGTTCCCCCGCGAGCCGCACCGCCGGCGCAACCACCCGAGCTGGCGTGATCATCCTCCAAGCGGACCGCGCGATACCCGTAAGATCTGCGCAAGACGGGCCGGATCGTCAGGTCCGTGGGGAGGTGACGGGATGCTGCGCTTTGCTCTGCTCGGGCCGGTGGCGGTCGGGGTGGACGGCGGGGAGCCCGTCCCGCAGCCCGCGGGGATCCCGACGACGGTGCTGTCGGTGCTGCTGCTCCACGCCAACCAGGTGGTCCCGCGTGACCGCCTGGTCGCGGCGATCTGGGGCGAGGATCCGCCCACCGCCGCCGCCGCGGGGCTGCGCAACCACGTCTCACGCCTGCGGCGACAGCTCGGCGAGCGGGCCGGAGCGCGCGTGCGGACGGTCGCGCCGGGCTACCGGATCGACGTCCAGGACCGCGAGTTGGACGTCCAGCGATTTCTGGACGACAGCGCGCGCGGACGCCGGGCCCTGGCCGAGGGCGACCTCGTCTCCGCCCGCCGCCTGCTGGGCGAGGCGCTGGCGCTGTGGCGCGGCGAGCCGCTGGGTGAGCTGCCGCCGACGCCGGAGCTGACCGCGCGGGTCCACGGCTGGCAGGAGAACCGGCTGCTGGCCGTCGAGGGGCGGATCGAGGCCGATCTCGGGCTCGGCCGTCACCACGAGGCCGTCGCGGAACTGCGCGCGCTCATCGCCGAGCACACCCTGCGCGAGGGCCTGCACGGCCTGCTGATGCTGGCGCTGTACCGCGCCGGCCGCCAGGCCGAGGCGCTGGAGGCCTACCAGGTCGTACGCGGCACGCTCGCGGACGAGCTGGGCGTGGACCCCTCCCCCGCGCTCCAGCGGCTCCACGCCGCGATCCTGCGCGCCGATCCCGAACTGGACGCCCCCTCACCGGACCCGCACGAGGACGTCCGCGCCGCCCCCGCGAAGCCGTCCGTCCCCGCACCGCGCACGGCCGCCACAGCACCGGCGCCCTCGCCGTCGCCATCGCGCCTCGGCGGACTGCCCGGCGCGACGCGCGCGTTCACCGGCCGCGCGCGGGAGCTGGCCTGGCTGGAGGAGCTCGGCAGCCGCGCCCCGTACGGGTCCTCGGCCGGCATGGCGCTGGTGGCGACGATCGACGGCATGGGCGGGGTCGGCAAGTCCGCGCTCGCCGTCCACGCGGCGCGTCGGCTGCGCCCGCACTTCCCTGACGGCGCGCTCTTCGTCGACCTGCACGCCCACACGCCCGGCGTCGAGCCGCTGAGCGCCCACGACGCCCTCGACCGGCTGCTGCGCGCCCTGAGCGTCCCCGCGCAGCTGATCCCGCGCGACACGGAGGCGCGCGCCGCCGCCTTCCACGACCGCGTGGCCGGCAGCCGGACCCTGCTGCTGCTGGACAACGCGGCGAGCTCCGCCGAGATCCGCCCGCTGCTGCCCGCCGAGCCCGGCTCGCTGGTCCTGGTCACCAGCCGCCGCCGACTGGCCGGGCTCGACGACGCGCACCAGCGCACGCTGGAGCCGCTGCCCGCCGCCGACGCCGACGGCCTGATCCGCACCGTCGCGGGCACCGGCCGGATCCCCGACGGCAGCGCGGCGGCCGCCGAGCTCGCCGAGCTGTGCGGCTCCATGCCGCTCGCGCTGCGCGTCGCCGCGTCCCGCCTCCGCCGGCACCGCTCGCTGCGGGTCGAGGACGTGGTGGCGGAGCTGCGCGACGAACGCCTGCGGCTCTCCGGCCTGAACGAAGGCGGCGACGCGGTGGAGGCCGTCTTCGCCTCCTCCTACGCCGCCCTGCCGGAGCCGGAGCAGCAGTTGTTCCGGCTGCTCGGGCTGGTCCCCGGGCCGGACTTCGACGCCGCGGCCGTCGCCTGGCTGCTCGGCTGCGACCGCCGGACGGCCGCCTACCGCCTGGAGGCCCTGCTCGACCACAGCCTGCTCCAGGAGCCGACCGTGGGCCGCTACCGCTTCCACGACCTGGTCCGGCTCTTCGCCCGCTCCACGGCCGGATCCGCGGCGGGCTCCGCACCCGCGGGCGCCGACGGGGAGTCCGCGCGGCGACGCCTGATCGACTACTACCTCCACGCGGCCGGTGCCGCGAACGACCTCATCTCCCGCCGCAGCCTCCCCGCGCCGCGGCTTGCGCCGCCCCCGCCGCCGCTCCCCGCGACCGAGCCGGGCGACCTCGAGACCGCGCTCGCCTGGCTGCGCGCCGAGTGGCCGAACCTGTGGGCCTGCGCCGCCGCGCCGGAGACGCTGCGCTGCCGACCCGACGCGCTCGCCGTCTTCTCGCCCGTCCTCGGGACCTTCATGGAACGGGAGGGCCACTGGGCGCAGGCGCTGGCCCTGCACGAGCGCGCCCTCGCCGACGCCCGCGCCCGTGGCGACGTGGCCGTGGAGGGCTCGGCCCTGCTGGAACTGGGCCGGATCCGACTGCTGACCAGTGACGTCGCCGAGGCCTGCGCGCTGCACGAGCAGGCGCTGCGATGCCAACGGGCGCTGGGCGACCGGCTCGGCGAGGCGGAGGCGCTGTGGGAGCAGGGTCGCGCGCGGCACATGGACAACCAGCACGAGGCCGCCGCCGCACTGCACAGCGAGGCGCTCGCGGTGTACCGGGAGCTCGGCGACGAGCGCGGCGAGGCCAACGCCACCTGGGCCCTCGGCCGCGCGCTGCGGATGCAGGACGACGCCGACGGCGCCAACGCGATGGCCGAGCGGGCGCTCGCGCTCTACCGTCGGCTGGGCGACCGCCTCGGCACCACGAACGCGCTGTGGGACCTGGGCCGCCTCGCCGAGGGACGCGGCGACTTCGCCGCGTCGGCGCGGCTGCTGGAGCAGGCCCTCGACGCCTACCGCGTGCTGGGCAGCCGGGTGGGCGAGGCCAACTCACTGCACAGCCTCGGGCGGCTGCAGCGCCGTCTGTCCCAGTGGGACGCCGCGGTGGAGAACCTGGAGGCGTCGCTGCGGATCTTCGGCGAGCTGCGGCAGATCCACGGCACCACGCTGGCCCGGCACGACCTGGCCCTGGTCCGCTGGTCGCAGGGCGAACTCACCGAGGCCACGCGCCTGCTGACGCTGGTCAGCGACACCTACCGGGCCCACGCCGAGCCGGTGGGCGCGGCGCGCAGCCTGCACGAACTGGGCCAGGTGCTCGCCGCGGCCCAGGACTACGCGGCCTCCGCCCGCGCCCTGGCGGAGTCCCTCACCTTCTACCGCGAACTCGGCAACGCCGAGCGCACCGCCGCCGTCCTCCACGACGCCCGCACCTTCGCCACCGAGGCAGCTGCCGCCTTCCCGCAGTGACCCGCACCCCGTCAACCCGGGCTCCCGGCACCCGGGCCAGCCCCCGCCGCCCAAACGGAAGGTCCCACCCGAGCGCCCGCGCGAGTGTCGCCCCACCCCGCCCTCGGCCCCGAGCCTGACACCCGCCCCGCGGCCCGAACGCGCCCGTCCGGCCTCAGCCCCGAAGGAACTCCCCACCACGGCCCCGGAAGGAAGCGCCCGTCGGGGCGCCCTCACCCCGGGCTCCCGGCACCCGGGCCGGCCCCCGCCCGCGTATCCGCCGCAGCCTGGGCCGGAGCCGTGCCGCCGCTGCTGGGCGCCCGCAGGGCGGGGTCAGTGCGGGGGGAGGGCCTGTTCCGCCCAGATGGTCTTGCCGTCGGCGCTGTGGCGGGTGCCCCAGCGGGTGGCGCACTGGGCAACGAGCATCAGGCCACGGCCGCCCTCCTCCATGGTGCGGGCGCGGCGCAGGTGGGGCGCGGTGCTGCTGGAGTCGGAGACCTCGCACGTCAGCGCGGAGTCTCGAATGAGGCGGAGCCGGATCGGGGGGCGGCCGTGCCGGATCGCGTTGGTGACCAGCTCGCTGACCACCAGTTCCGTCACGAACACCAGCTCGTCCAGACCCCAGCGGGCCAGCTGCCGTGCCGCGAGGCGACGCGCCTCAGCGACGTTTGCGGGGTCGGCGGTGATCTCCCAGTCGGCCACCTGGTCCGCGCCCAGCGTGCGGGTGCGGGCGAGCAGGAGGGCGACGTCGTCCTCCGGGCGGTGCCGGGTGAGCGCGCCGAGGACCCGCTCGCTCACGGCGAGCAGATCGGTGCCCGCCGCGGCCAGCGAGCTGGCCAGCAGGCGCAGGCTCTCGTCGAGGTCGCGGTGGCGTGACTCGATCAGGCCGTCGGTGAACAGGGCCAGCAGGCTGCCCGCGGGCAGCTCCACGTCGACGGTCTCGAAGGCCAGGCCGCCGAGGCCCAGCGGGGGGCCGGCCGGCACGTCGAGGAACTCCACCTCGCCGTTGGGCAGCCGCACCGCGGGGACGGGGTGGCCCGCGCGGGCGAGCGCGGCTCGGCAGGCGATCGGGTCGTAGACGGCGTACAGGCAGGTGGCGCCGATGTCGCCGAAGACCTGCCCGTCGAAGAAGGCGGAGGGGCCGAGCACGGACGCCCCCGGCGGCGGGTCCGTCCCGAGGGCTCCGCCGCCGAAGCCGCTGTCCTCCGGACCGTACGCGCCGGCCTCCGCGTTCAGGCTGATGACCAGGTCGTCCAGGTGGGACAGGAGCTCGTCGGGCGGCAGGTCGACGTCGGCGAGGGTGCGCACGGCGGTGCGCAGACGGGCCATGGTGACGGAGGCCTGCAGACCGTGGCCGGTGACGTCGCCGACGACGAGCGCCACGCGGGTCCCGGAGAGCGGGATCACGTCGTACCAGTCGCCGCCGACACCGGCCTGGCCGCTGGCCGGGACGTAGCGGGTGGCGACCTCGACGGCGGCCTGCCGCGGGGGACGCTGCTGGAGCAGGCTGTGCTGGAGGGTGAGCGCGGTGGTCCGCTCGCGCGTGTAGCGGCGGGCGTTGTCGAGGCAGATCGCGGCGTGCGCGACGAGCTCCTCGGCGATCGACTGCTCGTCGGCGGTGAAGGGCGCGGCGGCTCCCAGACGGCAGAGGATGACCACCCCGAGCGTGGTCTCCCGGGCGGTGACGGGCACGGTCAGCAGCGAGACCAGGCCGTGGCGGCGCGCCCAGGCGCCGCGCGCGGTGTCGGCTGCGAACCAGGACTCCAGCTCGAGGTCGCCCACGGCGTAGCGGCCGGACCGGCCGGTGGCGAGGCAGCGGGCGGGCGGGGAGTCGAGGGGGTAGCTGCCACGCTCGCCCTCCTCTACGACGCCCGGTGTGTAGCGCTCCCGCACCAGGTCCGTGTCCGTCTGCCGGGCCGCGGCGTCGTCCTGGGCTGCTTCGGGGTCGGTGCCGCTGCGCGCCTGGGCGGCACGGCGCAGCAGGACCGGGCCCGGCAGCGGGCCCGCGGCCGGTTCCTCGCCGTGGAATACGCCGTCGAGCAGGTCGACGCTGACGAAGTCCGCGAAGACGGGGACGGTGACGTCGACCAGGTCCCGCGCGGTGCGGGTCACGTCCAGGGAGGCCCCGATGCCGGTGGTGGCCGCGTTCAGCAGGCCGAGGCGCTGCCGGGCGGCGAACTGCTCGGTGAAGTCGACGGCGGTCAGCGCGACCGCCTCCAGCTCCCCGTCCGCGCCCCGCACAGGGGTGTAGCGGACCTCCCAGGCGTGGGTCTCCAGCGCGCCGGGGACCTGCACGTAGGTCTCCAGGGTCTGCGGGACGCCGGTAGCGCCGACCTCACGGATCAACCGGGTGGACTCCTCGAAGACGGAGGAGTCCACCTGGTTGATCGGCGCGTCGTCGTCCTGCCCGAGTTCGGTCGGTAGGCGTCCGCGCAGCTCCCCCTCCCACAGACCGGCGAGCCGCTTCATCGCCTCGTTGATCCGCAGCAGCCGTCCGTCGGGCGCGCAGAGCATCCACGGCACCGGCGACTGCTCGAAGGCTCGCTCGCTCAGCGGGGCCGGCCCCGACGGACCCTCGCCGGGGGGCTCCTCGGAGCGCGCTGCGGACATGATCCGATCATCACGCGACCGGACGCCGGACGCCACTGTTCGGCGGCGCCCGTCACCCGACCGGCGACTTGCGCTCCGGCCCAGCGAGGGCTCCGACGCGGTCCGCCTCCCTCGTTCAGCGGCCCCGGGATGCAATGGCGGCGCGCGGGCCGCTGGATGGAGGAGAAACACCGATCTGACGGTCGCTCAGCTACTGCGTGGGCGATCGTCACCCGGTGGCCGCTCCGCAGTCGGCCGAAGCCGTGTCCCACGCCGTTGCAGCCGTAGTCCCAGCCGTAGATGCAGAAGAGGGGTCGTTGTGAGCAATGCCGTCAGCCGCGCCGTGGCGGACCGTCTGATCGCCCTGGACCTGGGCACCTCCCGGGTCCGCGTGTGGCGGCCCCGTCAGGGTGTCGTCTTCGACGAGCCGTCAGTGGTCGCCTACGACCTGAACCGCGGGGTCGCCTTCGCCTTCGGCGAGAACGCCCAGAAGATGACCGGCCGCACCCCGCCCGGAATGAACACGGTCAGCCCGATCCACGCGGGTGCCGTCACCGACTTCGAGGCGGCCCGGGTGCTCACCCGCCACGCGCTCGACACCGCGCGGCCGAGCCGGTTCGCGCTGCGCCCGACCGTGGCGACCGCCGTGCCCGTGGAGAGCCACGGCATCCACCTGAAGGCGCTGGAACAGGCGGTGGTGCAGGCGGGCGCCGCCCGGACCGTCACCGTCCCGGCGCCGCTGGCCGCGGCGGTCGGCGCGGGCATCGAGATCGGGCGGGAGAGCGGCAGCATGGTCGTGGACCTGGGCGCCGGCACCACCGACATGGCCGTCTTCGCGTTCGGGCGGATCGTGAGCGCCGTCTCGCTCCCGGTCGCGGGCCTGGCCCTGGACCGTGCGCTGACCAACTGGGCGCGCCGCAACCGCCGGGTCGACCTCGGTCCGGTGGCCGCCGAGCAGTTGCGGATCGCGGCCGGACACCCCGAGGCCGACTCGGTCGAGGTGAAGGGACGTCGTACCGAGTACGGGACCCCGGTGCTGGCCCAGTTCACCGTCACCGAGGTCCACGAGGCGGTCCTGCCGGTGGTCGAGTCGATCGTGCAGGGCATGGGCAACCTGCTGACCCGCTGCCCCACGGAACTGAGCGCGGACATCACCGACCATGGCGTGGTGCTCACCGGCGGCGGCGCCAGGGACCTTTGGCTGTGCGCGCAGTTGGAGCGGCGACTCGGCCTGCCGGTCCAGGCTGCGGACACCCCGGAGAACTGCACCGCCCGCGGGCTCGGTGAGCTGGCGATGTCGGCGCGCGGCAGCGCCCACGTCGACGCACTCAGCCCGGTCTGACCGGTCGGAAACCGGTCTGACCTGGGTCTGAACCCGGCCGCGGTCCCGCTTTGTCACACTGTCGCACGTTCCGGCTGTGGGAGACTGTTGCGTCCCCTTCAACTGGAAAGTGAGTGAGTCGACCGTGGGCGGGAACTGGCGGCCGATATCGGATGATGTGCGCGGCAACTCCCGGCGGCTGACCGAGGAGTTGCGCGCCATCAAGGACCGCAGCGGGCTGTCGCTCACTCAGATCGGCGCGCGCACGCACTACAGCAAGGCGTCCTGGGAGCGCTGGTTCAACGGCAAGCGGTTGATCACCGAGCAGGCGTTGGAGAGTCTGGCCATCGCGGTCGACGAGAACGCACGCCTGCTCAAGCCGCTGCTGGAGCAGGCGCTGCACGAGACGGAGTCCGACGATCCGTGGCCTGCCGACCCGGCGCAGGCCGTTGCGGCGCCCGTCGCTGCGGCTCCCGAGCCGCCGACGAGCGCGCATCCGACGAGCGCGCATCCGACGGACGCGAAGGCCGCCGACGTGGAGGCCGCCGACGTGGAGCCGGCGGACGTGGAGCCCGCCGACGTGAAGCCGGCTGAGCCGAAACCCGCGCGCACGAAAGCGGCGGACGTGAAGCCGTCACGCTGGCGGCGACACCTGCGCACGGCGCTCGTGTCCGCGTTCTCGGCGCTGATCGGCGCGGCCGTCGGCGCCTACGTCGTCGCGCCGGGCGCCGCGTCCGGCGCCCAGGCGCCGTCGGCGACCTCCACCCTGCCGCCGTGCGCGGGCTCCGGCTGCTCCGGCAGGGACCCGCAGTCGACCGGCTGCGTGAAGGACGACAAGACGCTGATCACCGGCCATGTCGGCACGATCGTCATCTATCTGCACTACAGCGCGCGCTGCCACGCCGCCTGGGGCGCCCTGACCAACGCCGAGCCCGGTGACTTCGCGACCATCATCACGACCGCCGGCGAGCGGCAGCAGGCCCTGGTCCACTGGGGCTACGACAACTACTCGATGATGGTCGACGCCAGCGACTCGACCATCGGCCTCAAGGTCTGCGGCACGCCGCAGAGCGACCGCCACGTCTCCGTCTGCACCCCGGAGTTCAACGCCCCGCTCTAGCGCGCGGCGCGCGCCGCGAAGCGCGGCGCCCGGGCAGTACCCCCGTGCTGCCCGGACGTCTCGCGTCGTGGACAACTCTGCACGAGTTTCGGGGCGGCCCCCGCCGTCGAAGCGGAGATGAGACGATCATGCCCCGTCTCACGCTCCTGACCTGCGATTTGAGACATCGATCGGGGACAGGCGGGGACGACCGACCGCACCGGATCAGCTCCGTGAGCCTTCGGCGGACGCGTTCAGCGACCGGCCAGCGCCCGCAGCGCCCGGGTGAACCCGTCCGGGGCGTCGTCGCCCTGGTCGCCCAGCACGGCGAAGAACGCGGCGTCGCACGCCTCGACCGCCGCGACGGCCCGGTTGGCCAGCGCCCGCCCCTCGTCGGTGACCTCCAGCGCACGCGCTCGCTTGTCATGCGGGTGGGGCAGCCGCCGGACCAAGCCCTGGCCCTCCAGCGCGCGCAGCACCTGGGAGGTCATCATCGGGTCGGTAGCCGCCTGGTCCGCGAGCGCCTTCTGCGTCACCGGGCCTTCCGCCGCCAGGTACGTCAGCGCCGCCAGCAGCACGAACTGCACATGCGTGAGGCCGTAGGGCTTGAGCGCCGCCCGCTGGGCCGCCTGCCAGCGGTTGGTGACCTGCCACAGCAGCAGCCCGGGGCTCTCCTCGGCCGATCCGAACCGCGTCCGCAGCCCCTCGCCGCTCACGCGGCGTCGTCCGTCGCCGTGTGAGCGCCGCGGGCTGAAGCGGCCCCGCCGCCGGCAGCCGCGGCATCGGCTTCCGCGGCGCGGGCCAGCGCGGCCAGGTCCCGGTCGAGGGAGTCCGCGATGCCCTTGCCGAGGACCAGGTTCCACAACCGCGCCAGCGGGCCGGCGAGCGTCACCGTCACGGCCACCTCGCTGCCGCCGTCCGCCGTGGGCGCGATCGCGTGATGGAAGGTCAGCCGCGCGCCGACCAACAAGGAGACGTCGACGAACACCCGGTCGGTGAGCTCGGTGACGACGAACTTCGTCCGCGGGCCGCCCTTGGGCTTCAGCACGCCCGTGCTGCCGGGCGCGAACGGCCCGTCGAGGCGGACCCACTCGGTGTCGGCATTCCACTCGGGCCAGGTGGCCATGTCGGCCCAGCGGCCGAAGAACGCGGCCGGTGCGGCGGTGGAGATCAACGTGGTGCTTCCCAGAGTCAGCATGCATTTAGTATGCGCGCTTAGCTTTTTACTGTCAACGCCTCCAGCCGGTAGACGCCGGGCGCGCGGCCGAACTCTCGCTTGAACGCCTTGCCGAAGGCGAACTCGCTGCCGTAGCCGGTGCGCGCACGGCGCTGGCCCGCACCCGCACCAGGACCTCGCCCGAGCGCGGCTTGGGCCGCTCGGTCTCCACCACCCGGAGCACCTCGGGACCGCCGAAGGGCTGCTGAATCACTGCACGCATCGTTCTCTGCTCAGGAGTCGGGTCGACGGTCGCTCCCGTCGACCCGATCCGTTAGGGAGCCGCAGGGAGACTCTGAATGGCCCGGAGTCTCCCTGACATGTCCGTGCGTCCACGCACGTGCGCGTGCGGGACGGTCAGCCCTTCGTCACGCAGGCGTTGGCCTTGTTGGACCACAGGCCCTGCAGGTCGAAGCTGCCGGTGCTGAGCGGGACGAAGGCGTCCATGTTCTCGCACTCGTCGCCGATCTCCCCGTTCCTGCCGTTCCAGCCGATGCTGGGCCAGAAGTCGGTGACGGTCTCCGCGTACTCGTGGGTCTCGGTCGACTCGATGCCGGAGAGCATGCGGCCGTCCGTCAGCGTGGTGCACGCGTCGACGCCGAGGTCCGGCACGTAGGGGAGGTTGGTGTAGGCGAGGGTGCCGTAGCTGCTGGACGTCTTGTCGTGCCAGGCGCAGAAGCCGGAGTTCGGGAAGCCGTCCGGGTGGGTCCCGGTCGCCGAGACGACGACGTACTGCGCGTTGAGGTTCGGCGTCTGCGTCGTGTTGCCGAAGTGCGCGGCGGCCTTGCCGGCCTCGGTGGCGATCTGCGCGGCGGTCGGGCTGGACGGCTCCGCGCTCGCGTTGTCGAACCAGACGCCCGCCAGCGGGCTGGCGGCGGGGTGGGTGATGTGGGTGCCGCCGCTGCCGCACGAGGTGGTGCCGTTGGCGACGCCCTCGCAGTACTGGGTGAGGATGGTCCCCCAGGTGTCGGCGCTGCCGTACAGGCCCTTGAACATCGCCTGAAGGTCCGGCGCGACGCCGGCCGGGTCGCTGGCCCACTGGGAACCCCAGAAGACCAGGTACACCTGCGGAGTCGGGGAGACCACGCCCTGGGTGCCGCTGGACCGCACGCTGAGGGTGTTCCGGCTGGCCGCCCTCGTGGCGATCCCCGCGGCCCCCCGGGCGATCGGCTTCATGCCGTGGTGCGCCACGGCCACGACGGAGGCCCCGGGGGAGGCCGGAGCGGGCGCGGCGTCGGCTCCGGACGCGAGGCCGCCCGCACCGAGGGCGGCGAGCGAGAGGGCGGCGAGGGCGCGGGCGACGTTTCCGGGCATGCGTATGTGCACAGTGATCCCCTCGGGGGTCGGTCACCTGGAGTCCAGCCACGACGTGGCCACCCGGAAACTAACGGCCCAACAGGTGTCATGTCTATGGCGCAGACGGCCTTTTGCCGGAGATCCTGCGGCCTTTGACGTCCCGTGAGAGAAGAACTGCCGCCCCGTCAGCCGTCCGCGGAAGCCTCGGCCCGCGCCGCCGTGCTCCCGCCCGGTGTCGAGGATGTCGAAGAAGACGAAGAAGACGAAGAAGGCGTCGGGACACCACGCCGCCTCCTCCTCGGCGAGGACGAGGGCGACGCCCTTGAAAGCCGAACGACCTCGATCAGGCCCCGATCTGCACGGAAACCCCGGATGCCATGCCCATGACTACGCCAAACGAGCGAATCTCACCCCGTGCCCGGGCGTGTCGGCAGGGGCCCTCGCGCGCGAGACTTTCAATCGGAAGGCCGTACTGCGTTTATTCACCAGCAGTTCGTCCCAGGAAGGCCGTCACGTGAACAAGACCCCTCTCAAGAGCGCCGTCACCGCCACCGCCGTCGTCTCGCTGGTTCTGGCCGCGGCGGCGTGCGGGAAGGCGGGGAGCTCCTCCTCTTCGTCCTCACCCGCGGCATCGGGAACCGGGGGCTCGGCGGCCAACGCAACCGGGAGCATCGGCCTGCTGCTGCCGGAGAACACCACGACCCGCTACGAGCAGTTCGACAAGCCGCTGTTCGAGGCCGAGGTCAAGGCGCTCGCGCCCAACGTCACCGTCAAGTACGCCAACGCGGGCGGCAGCGCCCAGACCCAGGCGCAGCAGGCCACGACAATGATCAACTCGGGCATCAAGGTCCTCGTGGTCGACGCGCAGGACTCCGCGCAGATCAAGTCGTCCGTGGACGCCGCCAAGGCCAAGGGCATCAAGGTCGTCGCCTACGACCGCCTGGCGCAGGGCCCGGTCGACGCCTACGTGTCGTTCGACAACGTCGTGGTCGGCCACCTCCAGGGCACCGGACTGCTCGCCGCGATGGGCTCCAAGGCCACCCCGAGCGCGAAGATCGTCGAGATCGACGGCGACTCGGCCGACCCGAACGCGGCCGACTTCAAGGCCGGCTTCCAGAACGCGGTCAAGGGCCACGTCGACATCGCCTACGACGCCTCCGGCCTGTGGAAGCCGGACGTCGCCGCCCAGAAGGCCACCGCCGCGATCAACCAGCTCGGCGCGTCCAACATCGCGGCCTTCTACTCCGCCAACGACGGCATGGCCGCCGGTATCGCGACCTCGATGAAGAACGCCGGGCTCAGTCACCTGCCGCTCACCGGCCAGGACGCCCAGCTCGACGCCATCCAGCGGATCGTGGCCGGCACCCAGTCCTTCACGATCTACAAGGCCTACAAGCCCGAGGCCGACGCCGCGGCCCAGATCGCCGTCAACCTGCTCACCGGGGCGCCGATCACCACCATCGCGAAGGCGACCAAGGTGAACGGCTCCGGCAACACCGTCTCGTCCGACCTGCTGACCCCGGTCCTGGTCAACACGAGCAACATCAAGCAGACCGTCGTCGCCGACGGCCTCTACACCGTCGCCCAGATCTGCACCCCGGACTTCGCGGCGGCCTGCAAGTCCGCGGGTCTGTCGTGACCGACCCCGTCGCCGGTTCCTACGCCTCGGCCCTGGCCGACGGCGAGCCGGTCCTGGCCCTGCGCGGCGTCTCCAAGCGCTTCGGCGCCGTGCAGGCCCTGACCGACGTGGAGTTGGAGGTGCACGCGGGCGAGGTGGTGGCGCTGGTCGGTGACAACGGCGCCGGCAAGTCCACCCTGGTCAAGTCCATCGCCGGCGTCCACACGATCGACGACGGCCAGATCGTGTGGGAGGGGCGGCCGGTCTCCATCCACCGGCCGCAGGACTCCCAGCACCTCGGTATCGCGACCGTGTACCAGGACCTCGCGCTCGCGGACAACCTCGACGTGGTCGCGAACCTCTTCCTCGGCCGCGAGCTGACGACGCACGGCACCCTCGACGAGGTGGCCATGGAGAAGCGCGCCCAGGAGCTGCTGGACACGCTCTCCATCCGCATCCCGAGTGTGCGGATCCCGGTCGCGAGCCTGTCGGGCGGTCAGCGGCAGGTCGTCGCGATCGCCCGCTCGCTGATCGGCGACCCCAAGGTCGTCATCCTGGACGAGCCGACCGCCGCCCTCGGCGTCGAGCAGACCGCGCAGGTCCTGGACCTGGTCGAGCGGCTGCGCGGCCGCGATCTCGGCGTCATCCTGATCAGCCACAACATGGTCGACGTGGCAGCGGTGGCCGACACCGTCGCGGTGCTGCGGCTCGGACGGAACAACGGCACGTTCCCGATGGCCGGCACCACGCAGGAGACCATCATCGCCGCGATCACCGGCGCCACCGACAACGCGGTGACCCGGCGCGCGGCGCGCGCCACCTGGCCGCGTGCGGAAGGAGAGGCGTGAGCACACCTCCCACCCGTCCCTCCGGCTCCCCGGATCCGTCCGATCCGCTGAGCGGGTTCAACCCGCTGGAGCCGCCGCCGGGTCTCGATCCGACGCCGTCGGCCGCCGTCGCACCCCCCGTGGACCCGCGTCTGCTGGTCCGGCAGGAGGGTCTGCGGGGGTACGTCGACGAGTTCAAGCGCAAGGTCCGCGGCGGTGAGCTGGGCTCGCTGCCGGTGGTCATCGGCCTGATCATCATCTGGCTGATCTTCAGTCTCCAGAACAGCCAGTACTTCAGCGCCGCCAACGCCGAGTTCATCGTCTACTACATGGTCGGCCTCGGCATGCTCGCCACCGGCCTGGTCTTCGTGCTGCTGCTCGGCGAGATCGACCTGTCGGTGGGTTCGGTCAGCGGCCTGGCGGCGGCGATCTACGCGGTGCTCTCCGTCGAGCACCACTGGAACGCCTGGCTGGCGGTGATCGTCACGCTGCTCGCCGGCATGGCGATCGGGGGCGCGCAGGGCTGGATCTTCGCCAAGATCGGCGTGCCGGCCTTCGTCGTCACCCTGGCCGGCTTCCTGGCCTGGCAGGGCGTCATGCTCTGGCTGCTCGGCTCGACCGGCACCATCAACCTCGAGCCGAAGGCGCTGAACGCGCTCTTCTCCGGCAACTCCTACTTCCTGGGCGGCGACGTCGCCGGCGCCTACATCCTGGCCGGCATCGCGGTGGTCGGCTTCGGCGCCAGCGGCTTCCTGGAGCAGCGCCGACGCAGGACGGCCGGCGTGCCGGCCCGCCCCACCGGCGAGCTGGTGGCCCGGACGGTGGTGCTGGCCATCGGGGCGTTCCTGGTCGCCTGGATCCTGAACCGGGCCTCGGGCGTGCCGAACAACGCGGTCATCTTCCTGGCCCTGCTGGTGATCTGCGACTTCGTGCTGCGCCGCACGACCTACGGACGCAAGGTGTTCGCGGTCGGCGGCAACATCGAGGCGAGTCGGCGTGCCGGTATCAGCGTCCCCATGGTGCGGATCTCGGTGTACGCGATCTCCGGGACCTTCGCGGCGCTCGGCGGTCTGGCCATCGCGGCCACCACCAACGCGGCCGGGCAGGCGGGCGCGGACCCGAACAACCTGATGATGGCCATCGCCGCGGCCGTCATCGGCGGCACCTCGCTCTTCGGCGGCCGCGGCCGGGTCTGGTCCGCCCTGCTCGGCATCCTGGTCATCGAGTCGATCAACGCCGGACTCTTCATGCTCGGCCTGACCCTGGACATCCAGTACATGATCACCGGTGGCGTGCTGCTGGCCGCCGTGGTCGTCGACTCGCTGTCCCGCCGGACGCAGAAGTCCTCCGGTCGCGCCTGAGGTCCGACCGAACGCCCTGGCCGGACATCCTGGCCCGGTTCTCTGCGGGGATCACATGATTCCCACAAAGAACCGGGCCAGCATCGCGTCGTGGACACCCTCCAGCCTCCCGCGCTCGGCGACCGCTACCTGCTGTGCGAACTGCTCGGCAGCGGCGGCATGGCCGAGGTCTACCGTGCCCGCGATTTGCGTCTGGACCGCTCCGTAGCGGTCAAGGTGCTGCGGCCCGAGCTGGCCGCCGACCCGGTGCAGCGCGTGCGCTTCGGCCGCGAGGCGCGCGCCGCCGCCTCGCTCAACCACCCCGGCATCGTCGCGGTCTTCGACTCGGGCGAGGGCGCCGGCCCGCATCTCGACCTGCCGTACGTGGTGATGGAGTACCTGCCGGGCCGGACGCTCGCGCAGGTCCTCGCCGAGGACGGCCCGCTGCCGCCGCGTCAGGCGCTGCGCGTCGTCGCCGAGATCCTGGACGCGCTCGAACACGCGCACCGGCACGGCATGGTCCACCGGGACGTCAAGCCGGCGAACGTGATGGTCGTCGAGGACGGGACGGTCGCGGTCAAGCTCATGGACTTCGGGATCGCCCGCAGCTTCGGCCGCGGCGAGGCCGTCGCCGAGCAGGCGCTGACGGCTGCCGGGATGGTCATCGGCACCGCCGACTACCTCTCCCCCGAGCAGGCACGCGGCGAGGCGGCGGACGCGCGCAGCGACCTGTACGCCGTCGGCTGCCTGCTGCACGAGCTGCTCACGGGCGTCCTGCCGCTGACCGCGGACACGCCGCTGAACACGGTCTGGCGCCACCTGCACGAGGACCCCGAGCCGCCGTCGCTGCTCGTGCCGTCCCTCGCTCCCGAGGTGGACGCGCTGGCGCAGCGGGCCCTGGCCCGCGAGCCGTCCGAGCGCTACCGGGACGCCGCCGCGATGGGAGCGGCGGTACGCGCGGTCCTGAAGGCCGAGGCGGCCGCGACGCCGCCGCACACGGCGGCGGGCCACACGACGGCGGGCCACGCGCCCACGCTCGTCGAGCTGCCGGCGCCGTCCTGGCCGGGCACGCACGCGACCATGCCGTTGCGCCCCCGCCCGGCCGCCACGGACCCCTCCGCTTCGGGCGCACGGGCCGCGTCCGACGCACGGGCCGCGTCCGACGCATGGGCCGCGTCCGGCTCCGGCTTCGCCCCCGAGGCCGGGGCCGCGAGCGAGGCCGGGGCCGCGAGCGAGGCCGGAGCCGAGCCGGGCGGCGACTCACGGAGGCGTCCACGGCATCGTGGACGGCGACGACTCGTGGGCGTGACGGCCGTGACCGTCGCGGTGGCCGCCGCGGTCTCCGTCGGCGGCTGGTTCGCCTCCGGCGGCTCCGCTCCCGCGGCCACCGCCGCCACCCACGCCCTGCCGGGACTGAAGGGGCAGAGCCTCGCCCGTGCCCGCCGTGAACTGCAGGCAGCCGGCCTGCGGATCGGGCACGTGTCCGTCGGCTCCTGCGCCGGGACCAGGGCCGCGCCGCGCACCGTCTGTTCCCAGGACCCCGCGGCGGGGACCGAACTGCAACGCGGCGCAGCCGTGGAGCTGTCCGTCTCCCGCCCGTCCGGGATTGCCGCGGGGGCCGGAGGGCCGTAGCGTCGAGACGTGATCAATGGTGCGCATGTGGTCGTCTACAGCAGCGACGCCGAGGCCGACCGGGCCTTCTTCCGCGACGTGCTCGGCATGCCGTCCGTCGACGCGGGCCGCGGCTGGCTGATCTTCCAGGCGCCGCCGGCCGAGATCGCCTTCCACCCGGCCACGTCCGTCCACTCGCACGAGCTGATGCTGATGTGCGACGACCTGATGGGGACCATGGCCGAGCTGCAGGCCAAGGGCGTGGAGTTCACCCGCCCCGTGGAGCAGCTCGCCTGGGGGCTGCTGACGGGCCTGCGCCTGCCGGGCGGGGGCGACCTGGCCCTCTACGAGCCGAGCCACCCCCGCGCGAACGGATGAACCCCGCCGTCGCGTCGGCTCAGCTGGACGACTCCGCCAGCCTGACGACGGCGTGCATGCCGAGGAAGGCGTGCGGGATGCCCGACTGGTTGTCGGGGATGAAACAGAGCAGGGCGTAGTGCCCGCGCTGCGCGTGGAACCTGATCAGCTCGATGCGTCCGCCCGAGATCGCCGCCGCGCCGCGTGAGACGTTCTCCGCGAACGGATTGAACCCGGGGTTCTGCCCGTTCTTGAGCGCGTTGAAGAACTTCGTCAGCTTGGCGTTGTCCACACCGCGGTTGACGCGCTGGAACATGGCCTCGTGGAACTCGTCGGCCTTGTTCCGCACCAGGATCGTGTCGTCCGGGTCGATCGCCTTCGGCGTCACGAACCGCGGACCTGCCTTGGTCTCGACCTGGTCGATCTCGGCGCCGTGCGCCGGGGTCCGGCCCTCGAACCGGCCCTTGGCCTCCAGCTTGTGATAGGTGATCGCGGCGTTCGGCACGAAGAGCTGGGTGAAGTCGAAGAAGTAGTAGGTGCCCCTGCACAGCGGGATGGTGACGTCCACCGCGGTGCTCGGCTCGACCGAGGCCCCGCCGACAGCCGTCGCGTCACGCTCGGCAGCGGAGATCCCGGCCGCCGCCTGCTTCGGGTCGTTGCTCACCGCCAGACGGAGCTCGGCGGTGAACTTCGCGAGGCTCACCCCCTTGTGCAGTTGCACGCCCTGCAGCTCGTGTCCGCCCGCGTCCTCGGTGCTGACGGCGAAGGTCACGAAGCCAGCGCGGGTCTCCTTGGGCAGGGTGAAGCCCGCGTTGGTCATGACGACCCTGACGGGCTTGTGGGCACTGTGGTCCGGGGTGGCCGCCTGGGCGGCGGGGCCGGCCACGACCACAGGCCCGGCAAGGGCCACGGTGGCCGTCGTGATCGCGGCAGCGAGCTTGGTCCGTCTCAGCACGCAGCGTCCTCTTTTCGGTTCGGAGGGGCCGGTCCGCTGCCCTGATCGCGCGGTGGCCCCTCGACCATGCTGGGACGGGGCTTCGCACACACAGTCATACGACATTCGTTTCCAGGCTGATTCGCCCAGATGGTCCTGAGTAGGAACACCCTGGTCCCCCCTGCTCCGTCGCTCCAAGATCGAGACATGGGTGCTTTCTTGGGGATCGTCGTGGTCGGCGCGGCCGCCCTCGGCGTGCTGCTGCACTTCGTCGCGCACGCGTCGACGTCGGTGCTGCTCGGGTTCGGAGCGGGGGCAGTCTGCCTGATCTGGCTGGCCGTGCTGCTGACGGTGCCGTGGAACCTGTACTTCCAGGCGCGGACGGCGCGCCGGGAGATCGCGGAGGGGCGGGCGGCCGGACTCGACATCGCCGAGGGCCGTGAGCGGGACGCGGAGCGGATCGCCACCCGCCTGCTGCGGTCGGCGATCGCCGCGCACCTGCTCTCAGCCCTGGTGATCGGGGTGGTCGCGGCGGTCTCGGGCCAGGCCGTCGGCTACTGGTTCTGCGCGTTCTACCTGGTCGCGACGGTGCTGCGCCCGGCCGAGGCCTGGCTGCGGCACCTGCGCACCCGGATCGGCGCGCTGCGGGAGGAGGCGACCTTCCCGCGGGACGACATCATCGCGCTCAAAGCCCGGCTGGACACCGCGGAGGCGGGCGTCGCGGGCCTCGACACCGAGACCCGCCGGCTGGCCCAGGAGCTCGACCGCCTCGCCGTGCTGGCCCGTCGGCGCGACGACCAGCTCGAGGTGCGCATCCACGCCCTGGGGCGCAGGTTCGAGGACACACTCGGCAGCCTGACCGACAACCAGGAGGTCATCAACGGCATCCGGGCCTTCCTGCGACTGCTGCGCGAGGAGGGCGTGCCGCAGGCCTGATCCGGCCGCGCGTCACCACCCCACGTGTCATCACCACCGCGCGTCACCACCCCCGCGCGTCACCCGAAGGCGGTCTCGTCAGGGGGCGTGGCGCGTGCTTGAGTGGGTGGCATGACGACTCTGGACCCCGGCACCACGGCGCTGCTCCTGATCGAGTTTCAGAACGAGTTCGTCTCCGACGGCGGGGTGCTGCACGAGGCGGTGCGCCCGGTGATGGAGGCCACCGGCATGCTGGACAACACCCGGGAGCTGGTCGCGTCCGCGCGCCGGGCCGGGGTCACGGTCGTGCACGCCCCGATCTCCTTCGCACCTGGCTACCACGAGATCACCCGCCATCCCTACGGCATCCTCAAGGGCGTCGTGGACGGCAACGCCTTCGTCAAGGGCACCTGGGGCGCGGAGATCGCCGACGTGATGGCACCGCAGGCGGGCGACATCGTGGTGGAGGGCAAGCGCGGGCTGGACACCTTCGCCAGCACCAACCTGGACTTCATCCTGCGCAGCAAGGGCATCACCACGCTCGTCATCGGCGGCTTCCTCACCAACTGCTGCGTGGAGTCGACGATGCGCACGGGCTACGAGAACGGCTACCAGGTGATCACCCTGACGGACTGCACGGCCGCGGTCTCCAAGGAGGAGCACGAGAACGCCATCACCTACGACTTCCCGATGTTCTCCACCCCGCAGACCTCGGCGGAGCTGATCGCCCGCCTGCCGTGAGCCCCGAGGGGCCGCAGGCGAGGGGGCGTCAGCTGCGGTGGCCGGCGGCGTAGAAGAGGAGCATGGCGAAGCCCGCGAAGACGTGCAGGCCGATCACGTAGATGAAGACGCGGATGTTGACGCGGCGCGCGGTCCGCTTCGCGCCGTCCTCGACGGGCCCGGCGGGGACGTACTCGGCAGGGGCGGCGACGGTGGGGAGGGGACCGGCGGTCAGCGCGCCGGCGGGCAGGGGGTCGATGTGGTCAGCCAAGGCACAACTCCGAGGTCGGGCTCTGCAGCAGCGTGTGCAGGAAGAGCAGATCGGTGCCGGTCGGCGTGTCCGCCGCCAGGCGGTGGGGACGCATGGAGTCGAAGTGGGCGGAGTCGCCCGGCTCCAGCAGGTGGCGCTCGCGGTCGAGGGTCAGCACGAGGCGGCCGCTGAGCACGTAGAGCCACTCCTCGCCGGGGTGGACCCGCACGACCGCGTCCTGGATGTCCGGCGGCACGTGCACGCGCAGCGCCTGCATCGCGCGGCCCGGGGCGCCTGCGGGCCGGTAGGTCCAGCCGCCGGCGAGGCTCGGCTCCGCGGAGCCGCCGCGGATCACCGCGCTCGGCGCCGCGGAGGCCTCCCCGAGCAGGACGTCGAGGGGAACGGCGTAAGCTCGGGACAGGCCCAGCAACACCGGCAAGGAGGGCTGCCGTTTGGCGGTCTCCAGCCGGGAGAGATGGGCCGGGGAGAGACCGACGCGCGCTGCGGCGGCCTCCAGGGTCAGGCCGCTGCGCAGGCGGCGCTCGCGCAGGCGGGCTCCCAGGCCCGGGAGGTCCTCGGGCCCGAGCCCCGGTCCGGCGGCGTCGGCGGCGTCTGCGTCCATGACCCCAGTGCACACCCCCCACGGCCCAGCAGGCAAGCTCTTTGCCCCAGAGGCAAATTCCCGGGTCGATCTTGATAGCCGCCGCGACCTGAGGGGGCATCGGGCCGTAGGGTGATCACATAAATCCGTAGTCGAAGGGGCCTTGCCGATGGCCAGCGCATCAGACCCGGTCGCGCGCCCAGCAGCCGCGCCTCCGGCAGCGCAGGCGGGCACGCCGTCGGCGACGCGGGCCGCCGTGCGCCCCGACTCCCGCACGCCGACCGGCGAGCCCGCCGCCGAGGAACTCACCCCCGACGCGCTCACCGCCGCCGTCCTCGCCTCCGCCGGGATCGGCGTGTGGCGCTGGAACCGCGCCGCGGGGATCGTCGAGGCCGACGCGCGCACCCGCGAACTCCTCGGGCTCCCCCTCGACGGGCCCATGCCGAACGCCGCCACGGTCCGCGCCCGCCTGCACGGAGAGGACTTCGTCCGGCTCAGCGCCCTCTCCCAGCTGATCGTGAGCGAGGCCCGACCGGGCGAGGTCCGCGTCCGCGTGGTGACGCCGGACGGCCGCCTGCTGCGCACGCTCCATCTGCAGATATCCCCTGGCCCGGCGAACAGCCCGTACAGCCTCCAGGGGACCGTCCTCGACGGCCGCAGCCGCGTCCCCGGCCCCGACCCGAGCGCCGCGCCCCACCCGCCGGTCGACGGCGCGCGGGACGGCACCGCCCCACACGAGCGGCACACCCGCCGGCCCACCGACCCTCACCCGGGCACTTCACCGGCCGACGCGGCGCGCGAACGCCGCCAGATCCACGAGCTCAACGCGCTGCCCACGGCGGCGGCGCCACGGCTGCCCGCCGCCGACCTGCGCCGCTCCCGCGAGGCCTTCCTGCTGGACGCGGGCCGCGCCCTGGCAGAAGCGGGCACCACCAGCGAGGTGCTGCGCGTCGCGGCGACCCTGGCCATGCCCGGCTTCTCTCCCGACGCCCAGGCCGTCTTCGGCGTGAAGGGCGCCATGCTCACCGTCGTCGGCCAGCACGGACACGCCCCCTCGCAGTCCGGCGCGTTCGAGATGCCGCTGGACACCGAGTACCCGGCGGCCCAGGTGGTGCGGACCGGCCGGCCGATCTACCTCTCCTCCCCGGCCGAGTACGCGCGGCACTTCCCCGCGACATGGCCGCTCGCCGAGCCCTTCCACCGCCGGTCGTGGGCGTTTCTGCCCCTGGTGACGGCGGGCCGCACCACCGGCGCGTGGCTGGCGGCGTTCGAGACCGCCGTCGCGTTCAGCCCGGACGAGCGGGCCGTCCTCTCCACCGTGGCCCGCATGCTCTCCCAGGCCCTGGAGCGCGCCCACACCAACGAGGCGGAGCGGGCCCTCTCCCGCGGTCTGCGCCGCAGCATGGGCGACTCGGCGCGCGAGATCGACGGTCTGACCGTGACCGCCCGCTACGTCCCCACCGGCGGCGGCCTGCTGGTGGGCGGTGACTGGTACGACGTCGTCGACCTGCCCGGCGGCCGGATCGCCATGGTCGTCGGCGACGTGCAGGGCCACGACGTGCACGCCGCCGGGGTGATGTCCCGGCTGCGGACGGCCGTGCACGCCTACGCCGTGGAGGGCCACCGGCCCGACGCCGTGCTGGCCCGCGCCTCGCGGTTTCTCGCCAGCCTCGACGCGGACCGCTTCGCCACCTGCCTCTACATCGAGGCCGATCCCGCGAACGGACGCCTGGAGATCGCCCGCGCGGGGCATCCGCACCCGGTGCTGCGGATGCCCGACGGCACCACCGTGATCCGCCACGTCGACGGCGGCCTGCCGCTCGGCCTCGCCCCCGAGGGCGAGGACTACCCCGTCACCGAGCTGGAGCTCCAGGTCGGCGAGGTGCTGCTGGTCTGCACCGACGGCCTGATCGAGACCGGCGGCCACGACATGTTCAGCGGTTGGATCCGGGTGCGGGACGTGGTGTCCCCCGGCCCCGCCGCCGATCTGGAGGGCATGGCCGACGCCCTGATCAGCGCGGTGCACGGACCCGGCTCCCACCACGGCCCGGGGCGGCTGGCGGACCGCCGCGAGGACGACATCGCCCTGCTGCTGCTCCGCCGCGACCCGATCGACGGCGCGCCCAGGCCCGTCGGCCGCCGCCTGGTGGTGACCGTCGGCCAGGGCCAGCCGGCGCGCATCGCCACCGCCCGGCGCGAGCTGCGCGGCATCCTCCAGGACTGGAACAGCCCCGACGACGCCGACGCGGCGGTGCTGCTCGTCTCCGAACTGCTCACCAACGTGCTGCTGCACACCGACCAGGAGGGCGCGCTGCTGGCCGAGCTCTCCGGCGCGCCGTGCGGGCGCCGGCTGCGCATCGAGGTCTCGGACGGCAGCGACGAGCTGCCGCACCTGCGCTCCCCGGGCGAGATGGCCTCCTCCGGGCGCGGCCTCGTCCTGCTGGACCTGCTCGCCGACCGCTGGGGCGTGCGCCCGAGCGGCGAGGGCAAGGTCGTCTGGTTCGAGATCCACGAGAAGAACGAGCGGCGCGGGGAGAGCGAGGGCGGCCAGGACAAGGGCGGCCAGGACGAGGGGAACGGCGGGAGGGCTCAGCCCAGGGTGTAGTCGAGCCAGATCCGGTGAGTGCCGTCGGCCTCGACGGTCAGGCCGCCCGTGCCCGCTATGCCTGTGAGCTCACCCGTGCCGCTGCCAGGCACGAGGACGAAGAACTCGTCGCGCCGGTTGTCGCCGTCCGTCGTCGCCGAGTGCGCGAAGTTGAACGTGCCGGAGCGGCCGTCGACCGTGCCCTCGAAGGACTCCATGGCCACGTACGTGCCGACCCCGCGGCCGATGTCGTAGGCGGAGGTGAAGAGCGTCTCGGAGCGTCCCTCGACGGCCCCGGCGAAGTGCTTCTCCATGGTCGCGACGCCGGTGGCGAGGGCGGTGCCCACCTTGCCGGAGAGCTCGTCGGCCGAGACCGGCTGCATCGCGACGACGGAGAACGTGCCGTTGGTTCTCATGGCGCTCACGCTAGCCGCCGCCACCGACAACCGGGGACGAACCCCAGAAGCGATCGCAACCGGTCGGAATCCGCTGGCCTCGAACAACGCGCCGGTGACATGCTGGCCGCGTGGACGGACCGGAGATCATCGTCAGCTTCGACCCCGACTTGCACGTCTTCGTCACCGCCCCGCGGCGCGCCGCGGCGGGCGCCCTGGTGCGCACCGACGGCGCGTCCACGCTGGGCCACGTCGTGGAGTCCCTCGGCGTCCCGCTGACCGAGGTCGGCGGCCTGGCGGTCGACGGGAGCGCGAGCGACGCCTCGCACGTGCCGACGGCGGGCGAGCGCATCCACGTATCCCCCGTCACCCGTCCGCAGCCGCTGCCCGGCCCGCCGCGCTTCCTGCTCGACGTGCACCTGGGCACCCTAGCCCGGCGCCTGCGGCTGCTCGGCGTGGACGCCGCCTACGAGCGGCTGGACATCGGCGACGCCGCGCTGGCCGCGCAGTCCGCGCGCGAGCAGCGGGTCATGCTGTCCCGCGACCGCGGCCTGCTGCACCGCCGCGAGCTGTGGGCCGGCGCGTACATCTACAGCCACCGCCCCGAGGAGCAGCTGACCGACGTGCTCGAGCGCTTCGTGCCGCCCCTCGCGCCGTGGACCCGCTGCACCGCCTGCAACGGCGGGCTGCGCCCGGCGACGCTGGAGGAGGTCCGCCCGCAGCTGCGCTCCGGGACGGAGCGCTCCTACGACACCTTCGCGCTGTGCATGACCTGCGGCCGGGCGTACTGGCGCGGCGCCCACCAGGACGGCTTGAACGACATCGTCGCGGACGCCCTGCGCCGCGCGGACGCGCGCGCGGCCGAAGACCGGTAGGGGGCCGGTAGCGGGCCGCACGCGTGCACCGCCCCACCGAGCCCTCCTCCGGCGGTCCCGCCGCCGACGAGGCCGTCGCGGACCAGACGGCCACCGACGGGCCGCCGCCGACACGTCCGCCCGTTCGGGGAGGGCGCGCTCCCGCGCCTCCTGTGTCGGGTCACCCGGACCAGGCCCTGAGGCTCGCGCGCCGCGACCTTGCCCTGAACGGCCGTCCGTGCGATGCGGCGTCGAGCGGCCGGGTGTTCGCTGGAAGGCATGACGATTGCCACCGCGAAACTCTCCGACCCCGTCGTCCGCCGCGTCGTCGAGGCGATCAACGCCCACGACCGCGACGCCTTCCTGGGCCTGCTGGCCTCGGACGCGACCATGTCGGACGACGGCTCGGACCGGAACCTGCAGGAGTGGATCGACCGCGAGATCTTCGACAACGGCGGTCGCATGGACGTCCAGAAGGAGTCCAACGGCGGGCAGACCCTGCTGGCGAGGTTCCGCAACGACACCTGGGGCGAGATGAGCACCGTCTGGCGCTTCGACGTCGCGGACGGCCACGTCCGTCGCTTCGAGACCGGCCAGGCCTGAACTGACGCCCGAGCCGGCCGCAGGGCGTCAGCGGTCCTCGTGCGAGCGGACGATCAGCACCGAGCACGGCGCGTACTGCGCCAGGTGCTGGCTGACCGACCCGAGCATGATCCCCTTGAACCCGCCGTAGCCGCGGCTCCCGACGACCAGCAGCGCGGCGTCCTGCGCGGCGTCGAGCAGCACCTGCGTGGGGCTCCCCTGCAACACCCGCTTGCGGATCCGCGGCTGCGGACCCGGCCCCGCGACGTCCTCGACGGCCGCGTCGAGCCGGCGCTCCGCCTGCTCCTCGAAGCTGAGCCCCTCCTGTCCGGGCAGCGGCTCCGGCACGGAGAAGATGCTCGGCCACTCCCATGCCAGCACGGCGTGCACCAGGCTGTCCGTGAGCTCGGCCTGCCGCAGGGCCGCCCGCAGCGCCTCACCGGCGTGCCGCGAGCCGTCCACGCCCACCACGATGACGTCGGGCAGCTCGCCGTTCCGGGCCATGGGCTTTCCTCCGTGTTCGTCCACGCATGGCCACGCTCTCATCCTCTCCCGCACCCGCCCGGCTGCAACACGCGCCGTCAGAGTGGTTCCGGGGGAAGTCCCTGCTCCGTGCAGATGTTTCATGGGTGTGAGTGTTGAGACTGCAACAACAGAGGTCGAGGTCGTCGTCATCGGCGCCGGGCAGGCCGGGCTCTCCGCCGCCCACCACCTGCGGCGGCGCGGCCTGCGGCTGCTCGACGACTTCGTCGTCCTCGACGCCGACTCCGCGCCGGGAGGCGCCTGGCAGCACCGGCCGCCGTCGCTGACCATGGCGATGGTCCACGGCTTCCACGAGCTGCCCGACGCCCCGCTGCCTCCGCTCGCACCCCAGCTCCCGGCCCGGGACGTGCTGCCCGGCTACTTCGCCGCCTACGAGCGCGACCACGAACTGCCCGTCCTGCGCCCGGTCACCGTCACCTCCGTCCGCCCCGAGTCCGCCGCCCCCCGCGGGCGGCTGCTGGTCGAGGCCGACCGCGGCAGTTTTGCCGCGCGGGCGCTCATCAACGCGACCGGGACCTGGACCCGTCCGTTCGTGCCGCGCTACCCCGGCGCGGAGCGCTTCCGCGGCCGGATGCTGCACAGCTCGGCGTACCGGGGCCCGGAGGAGTTCGAGGGAATGGGGACGGTCCTGGTCGTGGGCGGCGGAGCCTCCGCGGTCCAGATCCTCGCGGAGACGGCCGCCGTCGCCAGGACGCTCTGGGTCACGCGGCGCCCCCCGGTCTTCCGCGACGACCCGTTCGTCCCGCAGGAGCTGGGCCGAGCCGCCGTCGCCAGGGTGGAGGAACGCGTCCGCGCCGGTCTGCCGCCCGGGAGCGTGGTGTCGGTGACGGGCCTGCCGCCCTCCCCCGCGTTGCTGCTGGCCCGCGAGCGGGGGGCGCTGCAGCGGCTGCCGATGTTCGAACGGATCACGGAGACCGGCGTGGTCTGGGCCGACGGGCACGCCGAGCGGGTCGACGCGATCGTCTGGGCCACCGGCTTCCGCGCCGCCGTCGGCCACCTCGCCCCGCTGGGGCTGCGCGAGCCGGGCGGCGGCATCCGCATGGACGGCACCCAGGCCGCCCGCGACCCCCGCATCCACCTCGTCGGCTACGGCCCCTCGGCCAGCACCATCGGCGCCAACCGCGCCGGCCGCGCGGCAGCCGTCGCCGTCGACCGCTACCTGAAGTCGACCGCAGCCCCACCGGCCCTCGCCTCGATCCAGGACTGAACCCCTGCTGCCGAGCCCGGGGACGCCGGCTACCTGCCCGAGCCGCCGAGCGGCCAGACGGGGGCTGAACCCCGGACCCGCACCGGACCTGGCAGCCGAAGCCCCGACTGCCGCCCCTACCGCGCCTCAGGTGTTGGGCGGGGCCGCCGTGTGGGCGGGGGCGCCGCCGTGGCGGTCGCCTGGGCTGACGGTGGAGCTCGGGCTCGCGCCGGATCCCGGCACCGGGTCCTGGTCGCCGCCGCCCTTGCCCTGGGCCTCGCCCTCCTGGGGGCGCATCTGGAGGCGCGAGAGCCCGATCGCGCCGAGCGCGACCAGCATCACGCCGATGATCTCCGGAATCAGGTACCAGCCCACCCGCACGGTCTCGTTGTAGAGCGTGACGCCCAGCGAGAGGCTGACCAGCGCGTCGCCGAGGGTCAGCGCCGGCTGCGAGGCCACCAGCGGACCGGCCTGCATCGCGTTCTCCAGCAGGAACAGCGCGCACACGCCGACCGCCGCGAAGCCGTAGGTCTGCCAGGAGGTGAAGAACGCCGCGACGCCCTGGTGGTCGAGGGTGTCGGTCGCCGACTTCATCAGCGCCGCGGTCAGCGCGTAGCCGATCGCCGCAGCGAGGCCGAGGCAGACGGCGCGGGCGCCGCCGACGGGGCGGCGCAGCGCGGCGAGGCAGAGCACGACCACGGCGCCGCCGCAGCTGGCCAGCGCGAGCACCCACAGGCCGACACCGGGCTGGAGCGATCCCCCGCTGGGCGCGGCCGCGGCGAGGGCCAGGCCGAGCCCGCCGACCAGGCAGGCGACCCAGATCCAGGCCAGCGTCGGCATCCGGCGGTGGAAGACCATGCCGCCGATCATCAGCGCGGCGGGGAGCTCCAGCACGAAGATGGGCTGGACGACGGCCAGGGGCCCGGTGGCGAGCGCGAGGCCCTGGAAGGCGGCGGCGAAGACGACGCCGAGTATCCCGAAGAGCCACACGGGCGTGCGCAGCAGATCCCACATCAGCCCGAGGCGGAAGCCTTGCGAGCGGGGCACGATCAGAGCCGCGCGCCGCTGCAGCACGGTGCCCATGGCGTTGCTGATCGCGGCGCACACCGCGAACACCACCGACAGCACCGCCGTCACAGACACGTCGCTCCCACGGTTCCGCCCCCTCACCGGCTGGACGCCGGCCGAACCGATTGATCGGCTCTGTGGGCATGCTACCCAGCGGGACGCCGGAACTTCCGCTGCAAAAACGTCTCCGGCGCGGTCAGGCGCGCTGCTTGGGGCTCATCCCCGCGGAACCGCTGGCCGTGGAGCCGTTGGCCGCGCGGCGGCGGCCTTCCTCCGGGCCCTCGGCTCCAGCTGTCTCTGCGGCTTCCGCAGCCTCGGCCCTGTCCGCCACGTCCTCGGCCGGCTCGGTGATTTCTACGTCCTCGTCGAGCGACGCGTCCGGCTCCGCCGGGGCCTCCCCGTCCACCGCCGGCGGGTTGATCCGCGAGGCCCCGATGGGATTCTCCGGGGCGGGCTTGTCGCGCGTCACGTAGAGGTAGACCAGGCCGGCCACGAACAGCAGCAGCGCCGTCCAGTCGTTGAGGCGCAGGCCGAGGAAGCGGTTGGCGTGGTCGCTGCGCAGCGCCTCGACCCAGAAGCGGCCGAGCGTGTAGCCGGAGACGTAGAGGGCGAAGAGGCGCCCGTTGTGCATGCTCCAGCGGCGGTCCGCGTAGAGCAGCACGAAGACCAGCATCAGGTCCCAGAGCGACTCGTAGAGGAAGGTCGGCTGGAAGACCCCGTGGACGACGCTGCCGTCCGCGTTGATCTTGTTGATCTCCAGGCCCCACGGCAGCTTGGTCGGGTTGCCGTAGAGCTCCTGGTTGAACCAGTTGCCCCAGCGCCCGATCGCCTGCGCCAGGATCAGGCCGGGGGCCAGCGCGTCGGCGAACCCGGACAGCGGGATGCCCTTGCGGCGGCAGCCGATCCACGCGCCGACGGCGCCGAGTGCGACCGCACCCCAGATGCCGAGGCCGCCGTCCCAGATGTACAGCGCCCGGATGGGCTGCTCACCGGCCTTGAAGTACAGCTCCGGGTCGGTGATCACGTGGTAGAGCCGCCCGCCGACGATCCCGAACGGGACCGCCCACAGGGCCACGTCGAAGACGTCCTCGGGGTTGCCGCCGAGCTTGATCCACCGCTTGCGGGTCAGCCAGATGGCGGCCGCGATGCCGGCCAGGATGCACAGCGCGTACGCGCGGATCGGCACAGGGCCCAGGTGCCAGACGCCCTGTGAAGGGCTGGGAATGTACGCGAGTTCCATCGGGGCCGCTTCCCTCGAGAGACCGGGCGGGCGACCGCGCCCGAACGCACGGGGGCCCGCAATGCTGCGGGCCCCACCCTACATGCGCTGCGTCCGTTGACCGGCGCTGCGCGACCAGTCGTTTTCGCGTTCCGTCACCGGTCCGCGACTTCCAGTCTGCTACTCGACGACGAGCTCGACGTCGATGTTGCCGCGCGTGGCGTTGGAGTAGGGGCACACCTGGTGCGCGCGCTCGACCAGGCCGTGCCCGGTCTCGTTCTGCAGCGCGTCCGGGAGCTCGACCCGCAGCACGACGGCGAGTCCGTAGCCGCCGTCGCCGTTGGCGCCCAGGCTCACCTCCGCGGTCACCGAGGTCTCGCTGGTGTCGATCTT
>NZ_BBPO01000043.1:33296-39297 GCF_000787815.1 Streptacidiphilus neutrinimicus | reverse complement strand
GGCGGCGCGAGGGTGACGTCCAGGAGGCCGTCCGAGCTGACAGCGCGGCCCTCGCGTCCGTTGGCGGTGGCGACGGCGGTGTACAGAGCGTTCATGAGTGCGATGCCTCGTCTCGTTGGATCCGTGGGTCGTCGGTCCTGAACTCCGACAAGCAATATAAGAGCACACAATTCAGTTGCGCACAACTCAATAGTAGACTTGCCTGCATGACCGCGACCCCGCCGCCGACCGACGCCGAGCAGCTGCTCCGCCTGGAGCACCAGGTCTGCTTCGCCCTGCACAACGCGAGCCGCGCCTTCGGCGCGATCTACCGCGACGCGCTCAAGGATCTGGGCCTCACCTATCCCCAGTACCTGGCGATGCTGGCCCTGTGGGAGCACGGCGAGCTCAGCGTCAAGCGCCTCGGCGAACTGCTCCGCCTCGACTCGGGCACGCTGTCGCCGCTGCTGAAGCGCCTGGAGTCCGCAGGTCTGGTCCGGCGCGAGCGCAGCGCGCAGGACGAGCGCTCGGTTCTGGTCAGCGCCACCGCCGCCGGGGCGGCGCTGCGCGAGCAGGCCACGCAGGTGCCGCTGGAGGTCGCCCACAGGACCGGCTTCGCCGTCGAGGAGATGCGGGAACTGCGCGGTCTGCTGGGCCGGCTGACCGACCGGCTGGACGCGGCGGCGGGCGTGCCGGGCGCGGCGCAGGAATGCTGATCGCGGAGGCGGCCCGCGCCATGACACACTGTCATCGCACCTCACACCCGATGGAGGCACCCATGGCGGACCAAGCCGCGTCCCCCGAAGGCGAGCCCGGCCAGCCGGCCGACGCCGAACACAGCGGCCCCGAGGACGACCTCAAGCGCAAGTTCCGCGAGGCACTGGCCCGTCGGCGCGGCCCCCAGTCCGAGGCCGGCTCCGGCAGAGGGACGGACCCGTCCAAGATCCACGGCACGCACGGCAAGTCCGGCGGCCAGCGCAGCTTCCGCCGCAAGAGCGGCTGATCAGGCACACGAGAAAGTTGCAGCACGTCAGGGGCGCGGGGCTCTGCTGATCTGCGGCTCCGCCGCGTGGGCGGGAGAAACCACCCGGTGCGGATGGCCCTGCGTTTTGAGGACCGTCCGCACGTCAGAGTGGCTTGTCGCGCCCACGCGGCAGAGCCGCACATCGGCACGGCCCCGCACCCCTGATGATGCAACTGGCTGAGTCGCCTAGGAGTCGAAGTCGAGGACGACCCGCTCCGTCACCGGTTCGGACTGGCAGGTGAGGACGTAGCCAGCGGCGAGTTCGGCGTCCTCGAGGGCGAAGTTGCGGCGCATGCGGACCTCGCCGCCGCAGACGAGGGCGCGGCAGGTGCCGCAGACGCCGCCCTTGCAGGCGAAGGGGAGGTCCGGGCGGGCGCGCTGTGCCGCGTCGAGGACGGTGGTGCCGGTCAGCGGCATGGTGAGGGTGGTGACGCGGCCGTCGAGCGTCAGCTCGACCGCCGCGCTGGGGCCCTCGACGGACGCGTCCGCGTGCGTCACGGGCGCCGGCGGCTCCTCGTCCTCGGCGTAGAACAGCTCGCGGTGCACCCGATCGGCGGGGACCTCGAACGAGGCCAGCACGGAACGCGCGTCCTCCGTCATGCCCAGCGGGCCGCAGAGCCACCAGTGGTCCACGTCCGGGACGTCGACCAGCCCGCTCAGCACCGCGCGCAGATGCTCCGCGTCCAGGCGGCAGCTCAGCAGCTCGCTCTCGCGCGGCTCGCGGGAGAGCACGTGGACGAGGTGGAGGCGGTCCGGGTAGCGGTCCTTCAGGTCCGCCAGCTCGTCGACGAACATGACGGAGTCGCTGCGGCGGTTGCCGTACAGCAGGGTCACCCGCGCCTTGGGGTCGGCCAGCGCCGTCGCCGCGATGGAGAGCAGCGGGGTGATGCCCGAGCCCGCGCCGATCAGCGCGTGGTGCGCAGGGGCAGAGAGGTCCGGCACGAAGGTGCCCAGCGGCGGGAGGGTCTCCACGACGTCGCCGGGCCGCAGGTCGCGGACGAGCCAGGAGGAGAAGAGGCCGTCGGGGACCTCGCGGACGCCGATCCGCAGCGGGCCGCCCTCCGGGGCGCACAGCGAGTACGAGCGGCGCTCGTCGCGGCCGTCGACCACCCGGCGCAGCGTCAGGGACTGGCCGGCCCGGAAGGCGTAGCGCTCCGCGAGCTCGTCCGGGACCGCGAAGGTGATCGCCGCGGCGTCGTCGCACAGCGGCTCGACGGAGGCCACCGTCAGCGGATGGAAGCTGGTGCGCAGCACTAGATCTCCTTGACCTGCTCGAAGGGTTCACGGCAGGCGCGACAGCGGCGCAGCGCCTTGCAGGCGGTGGCGCCGAAGCGGCTGGTCTCCTCGGTGTCCGCGGAGCCGCAGTGCGGGCAGTGGACGACCGCGGCCCGGGTGGGCCCGAGCGTGAGCGGGACGGGGCCGCCCGCACGCTTCGGTGCGGCGCCGGGCGGGGCGATGCCGGCCTCGGCGAGCTTGCGGCGGCCCTCGGCGGTGATGTCGTCCGTGCTCCACGCCGGGCTGAGCTGCGTCTCGACGCGGACGTGCCCGTCGGCGAAGCCGGCGGCCCGCAGCGCGGTGGCGACGTCGGCGCGCATCTCCGCGAGCGCCGGGCAGCCGGTGTAGGTGGGGGTGAGCACCGCCGTGACGCCGTCCTCGTCCACCCGCACCTCGCGCAGCACGCCGAGGTCGGCGAGGGTCAGCATCGGCAGCTCGGGGTCGCGCACGGCGGCCGCCGCGGAGCGGGCCGCGTTCAGCCGTGTGGGGATCGGGGTCACGGAGCTCACCACGTCGCCTCCGGGTCCGCGCGGGCGACGCTCTGCAACTCCGCGAGCAGCTCCGCGAGGTGCTCGGTGTGCTGGCCGTCTCGGCCGCGTCCCATCGAGACGGGCGTCTCGGCCGGGGCCTCCAGCCGGGCGGCGTCCAGCACCTGGGCGAGCACGGCCTCGACCTCCTCGCGCGTCTCCGGGGCCGCCGCGTACAGCTCGGCCCGGTAGGGCCACAGCTCGGCGAGCGCCTCGCGCATCCGGCGGGCGGACTCCTCCGTGCCGTCGCCGAGGCGGATCGCCCACTGCGCGGCGTGGTCACGGTGATAGGTCAGCTCGCTGACGCCCTTGCGGGCGACGGCGGCGAGGACCGGGTCCGGGTGCTCGGCCAGCCGGGTCAGCTCGGCGAGCCGCCAGGTGGACAGCAGCAGCAGCTTGACCATGCTGTGCGCGAAGTCGCCGTTGGGGAGCTCGGCGAGGATGACGTTGCGGAACTCCGCCGGGTCGCGGAAGTAGGCGAGCGCGTCCTCGTCGCGGCCGGCGCCCTCCGTCTGCCCGGCGCGGGCGTAGAGCAGGCGCGCCTGGCCGAGCAGGTCGAGGCCGATGTTGGCGAGCGCGACCTCCTCCTCCAACTCCGGCGCCAGCGTGATCCACTGGGCCAGCCGCTGGGCCGCGACGAGCGCGTCGTCGGCCAGCGCGAGGCAGAGCGCGACGTGCGCCTCCGCCTCGACGCCCGCGGGCAGGGTCGTGTCGACGCCGTGCAGCGGGTCCTCGAAGCCGGTGCCGAAGGCCCAACGCGCGTCGTCGCCGTGCCCCTCGGCGAGCGAGAGGTAGACGTGGTCGTCGTCGCTGCTCATGGAAGTACCGGCTCCTACTAGATGTGCGGGACGTCGTCGGGGATGGCGTAGAAGGTCGGGTGGCGGTAGACCTTGTCGCCGCTCGGGGAGAAGAACGGGTCCTTCTCGTCCGGCGTGGAGGCGGTGATCGCGTCGGAGCGGACCACCCAGATGCTGACGCCCTCGTTGCGACGGGTGTACAGGTCACGGGCGTTGGTCAGGGCCATCCGCTCGTCGGGCGCGTGCAGCGAGCCGACGTGCACGTGGTTGAGGCCGCGCTTGCCGCGCACGAACACCTCGTACAGGGGCCAACCCGCGCTGCCGCGCGGCGCTTCGGTGCTCATGCCGCCGTTCCTTCCTCTTCCGCACGTCCATGGTTCTTGGCCGCGTGTGCCGCGGCGGCCTCGCGGACCCAGGCGCCGTCCTCGTGCGCCTTGGTGCGCCGCTCCATCCGCTGCGCGTTGCATGGGCCGTCGCCCTTGATGACCCGCATCAGCTCGGCGAAGTCGGGGGTGCCGAAATCGTGCCGGCCACGCTCCTCGTTCCAGCGCAGCTCCGCGTCGGGCAGCGTGACACCCAGGCGCTCAGCCTGAGGAACCGTCATGTCGACGAAGCGCTGCCGCAGTTCGTCGTTGCTGTGGCGCTTGATCTTCCAGGCCATGGACTGCGCGCTGTTGGGCGAGTCGTCGTCCGGCGGGCCGAACATCATCAGCGACGGCCACCACCAGCGGTCGACGGCGTCCTGCACCTGCGCGCGCTGGGCCTCCGTGCCGCGCATCATGGTCAGCAGCAGCTCGTAGCCCTGGCGCTGGTGGAAGGACTCCTCCTTGCAGATCCGCACCATCGCGCGGGCGTAGGGCCCGAAGCTGGAGCGGCACAGCGGCACCTGGTTGCAGATGGCGGCACCGTCGACGAACCACCCGATGACGCCGACGTCGGCGAAGCTCAGGGTCGGGTAGTTGAAGATCGAGGAGTACTTCTGCCGCCCCGCGAGCAGGCGCTCGGTCAGCTCGGCGCGGTCGATGCCGAGGGTCTCGGCGGCGGAGTAGAGGTAGAGGCCGTGCCCGGCCTCGTCCTGCACCTTGGCGAACAGGATCGCCTTACGGCGCAGGGAGGGGGCCTTGGTGATCCACTCCCCCTCCGGCTGCATGCCGATGATCTCCGAATGCGCGTGCTGGGCGATCTGCCGCACCAGCGTGGCGCGGTAGCCGTCCGGCATCCAGTCGCGCGGCTCGATGCGCTGGTCGTGCGCGATCGTCGCGTCGAAGTGCGCGGAGAGCTCGGGCAGCGCGGTCGCGCCGTCCGACCCGCCCGCGCCGTCGGTAACGGTCATGGCAGCCACCCCTCCGGGTCCGTGGTGTCATCAGACTACCGAACGGTCGGTTGGGGCCACAAGGGCCGCAGACCCACCGGGCCGGAACGACCGGCCACCCTCAGACGCCGCGGGCCGACGCCGGCCGGCGCTGGAGCACGGCGGCGACGTCCTCCACCAGGCGCGGGCAGTCCTCCAGGTCGAGCGGCGAGACGCTGAGCCGCAGGCCCGGAGCCGTGTGCAGGCGGTAGCGCGCGCCCGGGGAGGCGGCCCAGCCGCGCTGCAGCAGGCCGGCCACCGCCGAGGTCTCGTCCGCGACGGGGATCCAGACGTACAGCCCGCTGCGGCCGTGCGCGGCGATGCCGTGGCGGGCCAGGCCCACGAGGAGGGCCTCACGCCGGGCACGGTAGCTTGCGGCGCTCGGGGCCGGGTCGTACGCGGCCCACAGCGCGGCCACCGTGCGCTGCAGAAGATGGCTGACCCAGCCGGCGCCGAGCCGCTGGCGGCCGCGCACGCGGTCGACCGTCTCCCGGTCCCCGGCGAAGACGGCGACCCGCAGATCGGGACCGAGGGACTTCGCCACCGACCGCACCACGGCCCAGTGCCGGACGAGGGAGGTCTCGCTCCCCGGCTCCACGCACAGCGCCGGGTAGGGCTGGTCGACGATCCCGTGCCCGTGGTCGTCCTCGACCAGCAGCACGTCCGGGTGCTCCGCGAGCACCGCTCGCAACTGCGACGCCCGCTCCGCCCCGACCACCGCGCCGGTCGGGTTCTGGGCGCGCACGGTGACGACGACGGCGCGGACGCCTGCGGCCAGCGCCGCGCGCAGGCCGTCCACCGTGGGGCCCTCGTCGTCGACGGGCATCGGCTGGAGCCTGAGACCGAGGGCCGGCAGCAGGTCGAAGAGGCTGCCCCAGCCCGGGTCCTCGACAGCCACGGCGTCGCCCGGCCGTAGCCACGCCTGGAAGATCCGCTCCTGGGCGTCCAGCGCGCCCGAGGCGACGCCGAGGGCGTCTACGGGCACGCCGTCGTCCGCGAGGGACCGGCGGGCCAAGGCGAGCAGGCCCGGATCGAACTCCGGCCCGCC
>NZ_BBPO01000043.1:26138-33088 GCF_000787815.1 Streptacidiphilus neutrinimicus | reverse complement strand
GAGCAGGCCCGGATCGAACTCCGGCCCGCCGTAACGCCCCGCCGCCGGATCGGGGCCTCGGCCCGCCGCCACGAGCGCGGGCGCCGGATCGGGCAGCAGCCGCGCGTCGGGGTTGCCGTCGGCGAGGTCGGTGACGCCGTCGGGGATCTCCAGGTCCGCGTAGTCGCGCGGCGTGAGCGCGGGACGCGGCAGCACGCGGCTGCCGCGGCGGCCCGCGGTCTCGATGACGCCGCGCTCGCGCAGCATCCGATAGGCGGCCGCGACGGTGTTCGGGTTCACGCCGAGCTCGACGGCGAGGTCGCGCAGCGGCGGCAGTGCGGCACCCGGCTCGAGGGCGCCGTCGGCCACGAGCGTCTCGATCTCCGCCGCGATGTCACTGGCACGCCGTGCCGTGATCCGATAATCTCCTAGCACAAAGAGAATTATGCACTAGTTCAAACCCTCGCACCACCACCACCACCACCACCACCACTCCGCGCCGCCAGGGGAGCCGCCATGCTGATCCATCCGTGGGACCACGCCGACGAGTCCGCCTGGCGGCCGTGGCTGGCCACGCGCGACTTCGGCACCCTGGCCGCGAACGGCGTGGACGGCGGCCCGCCCGTCCTGGTCCCGACCCACTTCCTCTTCACGCACGAGGACGGGGACCAGGTCATTCTTCACCTCGCCCGGCCCAACCCCTTCTGGGAGGCAGTCGAGGCCAACCCGCGGCTGACCCTCGCCGTCACCGACGACTACGCCTTCATCCCCGGCACCTGGCGGGCCACGCCCGGGACCGACCCGGACCACGGCGTGCCGACCAGCTACTACACCTCCGTGCACCTGATCGGCACCGCCACCCTGATCGACGACCCGGTCGAGAAGGCAGAGCTGATCGGCCGTCAGTACGCCCGCTTCCAGCCGCGGTCCGCGCGGGAGCCGATCGTCCCGGGCGAGGCCCCGTTCGGCCGGATGCTCTCCGCCATCCGCTGCCTGCGCCTGGACGTCGACGAGGTCCGCGCGAAGGCCAAGTACGACGACCACAAGGACGACGCCCTGGCCGCCCGCGTCCGGGAGGGCCTGCACGAACGCGCCCTCCCCCAGGACGCCGCCGTCGCGGGCCGCCTGGACCGCCGCGGCTAGCAGGCCCGGCTGGCCCGGCCGCGGGAGGGGAGCGGCTCGGCCGGTCGGGTGATTGTCGTACCGGGCGGGCTCCGCCTGCGTCGGTTCTCCCGAGGCGCTCCCTAGGCTGCCCAGACGGACCATCACCGCGCCGAGCACCCCGGGAGCCACCACTGTCCAGCTCGCGACCGACCTCGACCGCCGCCGCAGAAGGCCACCTCGGGCACGTCGTCTTCATCGCCGCCGCGGCCGCCATGGGCGGGTTCCTCTTCGGCTACGACAGCGCCGTCATCAACGGTGCGGTGACCGGCATCCAGCACCACTTCGGCGTCGGCAACGGCGAGACCTCCCTGGTGGTGTCCGCCGCCCTGCTGGGCTCCGCGGTCGGCGCGGTCAGCGCCGGTTGGCTGGCCGACCACCTCGGCCGCATCCGGGTGATGGAGCTGGCCGCGGTGCTCTTCGCCGCCAGCGGCATCGGCACCATGTTCCCACCCAACATCGTGACGCTGGGCGCCTGGCGCGTGGTCGGCGGCATCGCCATCGGCATCGCCTCCGTCGTCGCCCCCGCCTACATCGCCGAGGTCGCCCCACCGGCCATGCGCGGCCGGTTGGCCTCCTTCCAGCAGGCCGCGATCGTGCTGGGCATCTTCATCTCACAGCTCGTCAACTACGCTCTGAACCAGGCGGCCGGTGGCAACCCCAACGACCACCTCGCAGGCATCCAGGCATGGCAGTGGATGCTCGGCGCGGAGACCGTCCCGGCACTCATCTACGGCCTGCTCGCGCTCGCCATCCCGGAGTCCCCGCGCTACCTCATCGCCTCCGGCGACCTGCCGCGCACCAAGAAGGTGCTGGCCGAGGTCGAGGCGCCCGGCACCGACATCGACGCGCGGATCAACGAGATCCAGCACGTCATGGCGACCGAGCACAAGCCGCGCATGAAGGACCTGCTGGGCGGGCGCGCCGGGTTGCAGACGATCGTCTGGATCGGCATCGGCGCCTCGGTGTTCCAGCAGTTCGTCGGCATCAACGTGATCTTCTACTACTCGTCGCTGCTGTGGCAGTCGGTCGGCATCAACGCCAGCAACTCGCTGCTGATCTCGGTGTCCACCTCGCTGGTCAACATCGTCGGCACGGTGATCGCCGTGGTCCTGGTCGACCGGATCGGACGCCGTCCGCTCGCGCTGGTCGGCTCGGCCGGCATGGCGGTGACGCTGGGCATGGCCGCCTGGGCCTTCTCCTACCGCGTCGGCACCGGCACCTCCGCGCACCTGGCCAACACGCAGGCGACGGTGGCGCTGGTCGCGGCCCACATCTACGTGCTCTGCTTCGCCTTCTCCTGGGGCGTGGTGGTCTGGGTCCTGCTGGGCGAGATGTTCCCCAACAAGATCCGCGCGCTGGCGCTCTCGGTGGCGGCCTCGGCACAGTGGATCGCCAACTGGCTGGTCACCGTGAGCTTCCCGACCATGGCCGACTGGAACCTCTCGGCGACGTACGTGATCTACGCCTGCTTCGCGCTGCTGTCGATCCCGTTCGTCTACTTCTGCATCCGGGAGACCAAGGGCAAGGCCCTGGAGGAGATGGGCTGAGCCCGGTTCAGGTGATGATCTCCCCGAAGCGGCGGGAGATGTCCTTGAGCCGGGCCACCTCGACGTCGTGGCACTCGTGCTCGCAGCCGTGCAGCTTGCCGCCGATCACGCGGACCCCGACGGCGCAGGTGTGCGACTCGCCCGGCTCCACGCCCTTGCAGCCGGGCGCCAGGTAGGTCTCGGGCGGTGTCCACAGGCCGCCGTACGGTTTGCCCGGGTCGGGAGTCGTCTGCGCCATGTCCCAAGTGTGCGTCAAATCGCCTGCGCGGAAAGGCCGAACGCGGAAGATCACCACTCCGTGGCGGGATCGATCTAGGGTGTGCTGTCATGACCGACGACGCACACCGCAGCGAGGAAATCGAACACCACGAGACCCCCGAGGACGAGGAGCCGCTGCGGCGGCGCATCTACCTCACCAACCTCGTCGCCGGGTCGAACTGGCTGCTGCTCAACACCGACCGCGCGACGATGGCGGCCAACGGCCCCGCACTGCGCGCCCTCAGCGGCGTCGTCGAGGCCCTGCACGAGATCGGCTGGCACCTCAACGAGCCGGACGCCGCCCGCCTGGCCGCGGCCCAGCGCCACCTCGACTCGGCCCAGCACGCGCTCCGCTCTGCCCTCTCCGGCGCCCCCACCCAGCCCGTGGACTGACCCACCTCCCCGGCGCCGGCAACCGCCCGCGGGCCGAGTCCTGCCGGAAGCCGCAGCCGCAGCCGCGGGCTCGGGCTCGGGCTGCGACGGGGACCGCGGGCGCCGTCGCACGGAAGGCCGCTGCCGAGTGCCACCGGCCGGAGGCCGACCCTTCGCCCAGCCGGACTCCCCCGGCGGCGGGTCGTCGGCGGGGGTGCGGCTCAGGGGTGGGAAGGGGCCTCCGAGGCGGCTGCGGCGAGCAGAAGGTCGAGGGCCGCAGGGTAGGCGCTCGCATTCATGCGCTCCGCCAGGAGCTGGGAGGTGGCGGCGATGTGCGGGTGCGTCTCGGCCGGCAGGCGGGCGTAGGTCGCGTCCCAGACCGCCTCGTCCGCCTCTCGGGCCTCCACCGGGAGGGCAAGGGAGGCCGCGTCCAGGGCCGCGAAGGCCAGGGCCTGGTCGACGAAGACGTGGTAGATCCGGACCGCGGCGGGGTCGGCGAAGCCGGCCCCGCGCAGGACGCCGAGGATGGCCTCGTCGGCGGCGATCTCGTGCGCGCGACCGCTGACGCGGCTCGCCGCCAGCACGGCCGCCTGGGGGTGGGCGAGGTACGCGGCGTGGATCCGCAGGCCCAGGTCGCGCAGGTCCGTGCGCCACTCGCCGGTCGGGACCCAGCCCGTCATCGCGCGGTGCATCAGCGCGTCCGCGATGGCGCGAGTGAGCTCGTCGAGGCCCGCGAAGTAGCGGTAGAGCGCGCTGGCGTCCGCGCCCAGCGCAAGGCCGAGGCGGCGCGCCGTGAAGCCCTGCGCGCCGTGCTCGCGCAGCATCCGCAGCGCGGTGTCCACGATCAGGTCGTGGGTCAGCACCGTCCCCTGCTTGGTGGGCCGGCGCCGCCGCCGCTGCTCCTCGGGGACCGCGTTCTTCGCCATGCGGCCAGACTAGCCAAGTCGGCCACCCTTATGCCAACGCGGTTGACGTTCGTCGGGGCCACAGCGTTTGATCAGGTCAGCGGCCGCTCCACCGCCCTGTTCCCTGTACGCCCGAACCACCGAGGAGAACTCATGCGTGTGCTGCTCGTCGGCGCCGGAGGCGTCGGCACCGCGATCACGCGGATCGCCGCCCGCCGTCCCTTCCTGACCCACATGGTCGTCGCCGACTACGACCTCGCCCGCGCCGAGGCGGCGGTCGCCGCCCTCGGTCCGGACCAGGCGGCGCGCTTCAGCGCGGCGCGGGTCGACGCGAGCGACCAGGAGGCCGTCGCCGCGCTGCTGCGGGCCGAACGCTGCGAGGTGCTGCTCAACGCGACCGACCCGCGTTTCGTGATGCCGCTGTTCGAGGCGGCGCTCGCCGCCGACGCGCACTACCTGGACATGGCGATGTCCCTGTCCCGCCCGCACCCCGAGCAGCCGCACGCGCTCACCGGGGTCAAGCTGGGCGACGAGCAGTTCGCCCGCACCGAGGCGTGGGAGAAGGCCGGACGGCTCGCCCTGGTCGGCATGGGCGTGGAGCCGGGCCTCTCGGACGTCTTCGCCCGCTACGCCGCCGACGAGCTCTTCGACGAGATCGAGGAGATCGGCGTCCGCGACGGCGCCAACCTGACCGTCGACGGCTACGAGTTCGCGCCCTCGTTCAGTATCTGGACCACCATCGAGGAGTGCCTGAACCCGCCCATCGTCTACGAGGCGGACCGGGGCTGGTTCACCACGCCGCCGTTCAGCGAGCCGGAGGTCTTCGACTTCCCCGAGGGCATCGGCCCGGTGGAGTGCGTCAACGTCGAGCACGAGGAGGTGCTGCTGGTCCCCCGCTGGGTGGACGCGAAGCGGGTCACCTTCAAGTACGGGCTCGGTGAGGACTTCATCGCGAAGCTCAAGACCCTGCACGCGTTGGGGCTCGACCGCACCGAGCCGATCACCGTCCGCTCGGCGAACGGCCCGGTCGAGGTCTCCCCGCGCGACGTGGTCGCCGCGGCGCTGCCGGACCCGGCGACGCTCGGCGAGCTCATGCACGGCAAGACCTGCGCCGGGACCTGGGTCAAGGGCGCCAAGGACGGCGCCCCGCGCGAGGTGTACCTCTACCACGTGGTCGACAACCAGTGGTCGATGCGCGAATACGGCTCGCAGGCGGTGGTCTGGCAGACGGCGATCAACCCGGTCGTCGCCCTGGAGCTGCTGGCGACGGGTGTCTGGTCGGGGCAGGGCGTGCTCGGCCCCGAGGCGTTCCCGCCCCGCCCGTTCCTGGACCTGCTGACGGAGTACGGCTCCCCGTGGGGCCTGCGCGAGCAGTGAGCCTCCTGCGCCGTTGACGCAGCCGGCGGTGACGCGGCCAGTGGTTCGGGCGGGCCCTCAGAAGCGGGGCTCGCCCGCCCACCAGTTGCCCGGCGCGGCCGGGTCGGTGCTGGTCCAGAACTCGACGATGGCGGCGACGAACTCGTCCGCGTCCAGGCTCCCGTCCCCGTCGCGGTCAAGCTTCGCGAAGGCCTCGCGCGCCTGCTCGCGGGTGAAGCCGGCGAAGTGGCCGCGCTGGAAGAGGAAGAACTCCTCCGGCTCGACCCGTCCGTCGCCGTCCTCGTCGGCGATGGCCAGGAAGGCGAAGGCGAGCCCGCCGAGGAGCACCCGCGCGGCGGCCGGCTGGTCGGCCAGCGAGCCGGTGGAGCCCACGAACTGCTCCCGCGTGATCGCGTCGACGCCGTCGAGCAGGTGCGGCGCGTGCAGGTCACGCCAGATGGCGAGATAGGCGTCGATGATCCGCGCCTCCTCGGCGCTCCCGGCCGGATGCCCGAGGGAGGCCGCGACGGAGCGGCCCATGCTCCGGTGGTCGGCCTCGGTGAGGCACCCGTCCCCGTCCGCGTCGAGGTGGTCGAAGCCCCAGCCGATCTTGGCGTCGAGGAAGTCCTGGCTCACGCTGCGCCCTTCGCTGCCGGTCCGTCGGAAGCACTTGTCTGAACACGGACATGATAGCCGACGCGCGTCGGCCTCCCCCGGACGCCTCGCCCCGGGCGGGCACATCGCGCTCTGAACCCCAGGCCGCGTCCTCGGACGGGCGTCACTCGCCCGGCCACTGCCCGGGATGATCGAACCAGGCGACCAGCTCGCTGTCGTACGGATCCTCGCCCGGATAGTCCTCCTCCATCCGCTCCTCGAACTCACGCCGCGACATCGGGACGTGATGCGCTCCGTAGAAGGAGATCAGCCGGTACTGATGGTCGTCCGCATACGGTCCGACCTGCACCGGAGGCTCTGTTTCGCTCATGAGCACAGGGTGCGTCGCGGCTGGTCACGCCGCCACCCGAGTGGCGGGGTCCCCCCACTCGACGCAAGGTGGGAGGACCGCACATCCGGGAGGAGAGTTTCCACCATGAGCGTTCTCGACAAGGTCAAGGGCATGCTCAAGGGCCACGAGAGCCAGGCCTCGAAGGGCGTGGACAAGGCCGGCGACCTGATCGACGAGAGGAGCGGCGGCAAGTACGCCGGCCAGGTCGACACGGCCCAGGAACAGGCCAAGAAGCAACTCGGCGTCGACGACCAGACGCCCCCGGCGGACGGTAACCCCCCAGCCTGACGACGCACGACCGAGCCCCGCACCCCGGTGTCCGACGCCCCGAGGGTGCGGGGCTCCGCGCTGGTCGGCCGGCCC
>NZ_BBPO01000043.1:16434-25941 GCF_000787815.1 Streptacidiphilus neutrinimicus | reverse complement strand
CGACCCCCGCCCCCCGGGTGCCCGACCCCCCGAGGGGCGGGGCTCCGCGCTGCCCCGCCGGCCCGCCTCGCCCAGGCGCGCCAGAGCCCGGCTTCCAAGGCGCGCACGCGGGACACCGAGAGATCACGGCGGCGCCGACGCCGTCCGGGCCGGGTCCCTCGCCCCTCGGCGAGGCCGTTCCGGGGCCGGACGGCGTCGGCGCCGTCCCCGCCGGGTGCCCAGCCCGCGTCCCCGCCGGGTGCCCCGCCCGCCAGCGCGGCGACTACCAGCCGCCCGTGTGTTCCGCGCCCTGCGCGGAGGAGCGCTGGACGACGGCCGAGGGGTCGATGCCCGCGCCGCGGAGGATCTCGGCCGCGCGGGAGTCGGGGACCGTGGCGAGCTCACGCAGCAGGTCGAGCACCGATCCGCCGCCGCGTGCCGCGCGGCCCAGCGCGCCCGCGGCGGTCGCACTCCAGGCCAGCCCCGCCGAGCGCTCGCGCTCGCGGTCGGCGACGCCCTCGCCGAAGCGCCACAGCCGGCCGAAGCCGATGCTGCGCTGGACCAGATACCCCATGAGGCGCGTCGCCTGCATCGGCAGCGGCGCCGCGACACCCAGCGCGGACTCGTCCGTCTCCAGCAGCGCGTGGAGCAGGTGACCCGTGTCGACCTCCGGATCGCCGGCGCGCAGCGCACGACGTCGGGCGCGCGCCACGACCACGGCGAGTGCGCCGACCAGGGCGGGTTCCTCCCGGTGTGCGAACGCCGATGTCGCGGCGACGCGGAGGGGTTCTGGACGCAAAAGGTCTCCACCACGAGGTCGAGCGGAAGGACGGCACAGCCCGGCGATGGGCCTCGAACGGCCGGGACGGGCCGTTGCTGCAGTTGGTGCTCAGCGCAGGTCGGATTCAGGGTTCCGGGGGAATCCAGGGCGTGGTCCGATGAGGGGCCGCCCGGGAAGTCTGCTGCGCAGGGTGACCATTCGTCAACCCACAGATACGATCTTCCCATCGCCCCGCCGGGACGTCGCGCCACCCTCGCGCCACCCCGCGCGACTGACCAGCGTCAACGCTCGGGGCGCGTGGGGCGCGTGCCACGGGCGTGCAGGCGCGACCGCGGGCGTGCGCGCCCCGTCAACAATCCGGTCCGGCTGCAACCTGCACGGCCCCCAGACCGTCGAACACTTCACGGAGTCATCACCCGTTCCGCGCATACCGACAAGCCACCGACCCCGGGAGCCGTCAGCTGACCACCCCCGCCCCGCCCGCCAAACCGCTGCTCTACCTCGACGTGGACGGCGTGCTGAACCCCGTATGCCCACGGCCGGGGAGCGGTTACACGCGGCATCTGCTGCTGCGCAGCGAGGTGCTGCTCAGTCCGGCGCACGGCGCGTGGCTGCGGGAGCTGTCCGAGGTCTACGAGCTGGCGTGGGCGAGCACCTGGGAGGCGTGGGCCAACCAGTGCATCGCGCCGCTGCTCGGGATTCCCGCACTGCCCTGGGTGGCCTGCGGGGGCGCGAACTCCGGTGCGCCGGAAGGGGATTTCGCGCCGATCATGCGGCACGCGGCGGGACGGCCGTTCGCCTGGGTGGACGACCTGATCCCGCCGCGCCTGCTGCGCCGCTACGCGGACCGCAGCGATGTGCTGTTGTTGCCGGTCGAGCCGGGGCAGGGCCTGCGCCGCCGCCACGTGGACCGGCTGCTGTCACGGCCACCGGGGGCCGCGCGTCAGCTCCGGTCCTCCGGGGCCGCGTCCGTCGGAGTCGGCTCCGAGTCCGCGTCGGCCAGGATGAGGTAGAGCCGCTTGCGCGTGTCCGCGAGGACGGCCAGCGCCTTGGCCCGCTGCTCGGGCGTCCCGGTCATCACGACCTGCCGCAGCGCGTCCTTGACCGCGCCGCCGGCCCGGCCGAACTCCCGGATGGTCTCCCAGTGTTCGCCCTGTCCGGCCTCCTCCCAGGGCGCCTCCGGGCCCTGCTCGGCCTCGGCGCGGCCGGCCTCGGTGAGCGAGAACAGCTTCTTGCCGCCGCTCTCCTCACTGGTGATCAGGCCCTCCTCGTCCAGCATCTGCAGTGTGGGATAGACCGAACCGGGGCTCGGCCGCCAGCTGCCGCCGGAGCGCTCCGCGATCTCGCGGATCATCTCGTAACCGTGCATCGGGCGCTCCTTGAGCAGTGCGAGCAGCGACGCGCGGACATCGCCGCGCCGCGCCCGGCCGCCGGGGCCCCGTCGGCCGCCACGGCCCTTGTGCCCCCAAGGCCCGAATCCGGGCCCGAACGGCCCCGGTCCTCCCGGTCCCCCGAACTCGGGCGAGCCGAACTCACCGAACGCGGGCCGGCCAGGAGCCCTTCCGTTGTTGTTCCTCGGATCGAAGTGGTGTCGGGTTCGCATGATCGAACTCCTTCTCTTTCTCTGAATGCATGAATGGTGGTTGACATCACCGACAGTCTTTCGACTATCTCGATGCATCAACGATATATCGGTAACTGTCGTCAAGCAAGGGCGGTGGAGAGACGGAATGTTCGGATCCCTCGACCGTCACGTAGTGCTACCTGTTACGGGCGCACAGCAACCGCTGTCCGGCGGACGCGCGTGCTTGGCTGTGCGGGCAACGCACTGGTGTCCGCCCGGTCCGCACGAAAGGCACCACCGTGGCTGTCACCCGTACGTTCTTCTCCGGCGCGACTCTGCTCGCCGTCACCTGCGCCACGCTGGTCGGCTGCTCCGGCAGCGGCCACAGCTCCCCCGGAGCGGCCGCCGGCACGGCCGGCCAGGCGACGCACAGCCCGACCGCCCTGCCGACGGCGTCACCGACCGCGTCACCGATGGTGACGCCGACGCCGTCTCCCACCGGGCACGGCACCGCCGTGCCCGCGGCCGCCAGAGGCCTCGCGCCCTGCGGGAACGGCGACCTGCTGACCAGCTGGGGATACGGAGGCATGGGCCAACCGCTCCAGGCATCGGCGGTGGATTTCAAGAACGTCGGCGGGCACACCTGCACCCTGCGCGGGTATCCGGGCGTGGCGATCGCGGACAGCGGGACCGTCATCGACGCGACCCGCGTCCTGAACGGCTTCCGAGGCGACCAGCCGCCCCTGACCAGGCCGCCCCTGGTCACCCTGCGCCCCGGCGGCACCGCCCACGCCGTGGTCGAGTGGCGCCTGAACGAGGGGCACGGCTGCTACCCGGCGGGCACCGGCGTCTTCGAGGTCACCGCGCCGGACACCACGAACACGGTCCTTCTGAGCCGGCCCCTAATGGGCCGCCAGGGCATCTGCTCGAGCCTCGAGATCAACCCGGTCACCCCGGGCGCCTTCGGCCTCCCCGCCACGGGCTGACCCTGGAGAGGACCTCCGCGCAGCCCTCAGGCAGGCGGGCCGACGGGGGTGCCGCAGGAGGCGCGGATGACGAGCTCGGGGCGGAGCAGCCGCGACTCGGCTGTGCCGCCGGAGAGGGTGCGCAGCAGCTCGCGGACGGCGAGGCGGCCCTGGTCGGTCATCGGGGAGCGGACGGTCGTGAGCGGGACCGGCAGTTCGGCGGCGACCGGGGTGTCGTTGTAGCCGATCAGCGCGAGGTCCTCGCCGAGGCGCAGGCCGAGGTCGCGGGCCGCGCCCATCACGCCGATGGCGGCGAGGTCGTTGACGGCGAAGAGGGCGGTGGGCCGCGGCCCGGGCGCACCGAGGAGCGCGGTCGCGGCCTCGCGGCCGCCCGCGGTGTCGAACCGGCAGGCCCGGACGCGGTGGGCGGGCAGCGGCAGACCGGCCTCGCGGTAGCGGTCCGCGAAGCCGTTCGCGCGGTCCGCGCCGGTGCTGGCGAAGGACTCGCCGGCCACGACGGCCACCTCGCGGTGGCCGAGCGCGAGCAGCCGCTCGGCGGCGAGCCGGCCGCCGAGGCGGTCGTCACAGGTGACCGCCGGATGCTCGGGCCCGGCATGCCGGTTGACCAGGACGTACGGCGTGCCGCGCAGCATCGGGTGGTCCAGCGCCGCGCCGTCGAGGTGCGCGTCGCCGATGATCATTCCGTCGACCCGGCGTCCCAGCACCATCGCCAGGCGCTGCCGCTGGAGGGCGGGATCGTCGTGGGTGTTGGCGACGAAGACGGACAGCCCGTGCTCGGTCGCCTCCTCCTCGATGCCCTCGTAGATGGTGGCCACCACGATCTCGGAGAGGCGCGGGAAGAGCACCCCGACGAGGTTGCTGCGACGGGTCCGCAGGCTGGCGGCGTGCGGGTCGGGGCGGTAGCCGAGCCGGTCGGCCAGCTCGCGGATGCGCTGCGCGGTCTGCGGCGCCGCGGCCCGCACCCCCGCCCCGGCGGTCCCGTTGAGCACCCGGGAGACGGTCGAGACGTGCAGGCCGAGCTCCCGGGCGAGGTCCTGGAGCGTCACCGGACCGGCCCCGCCGCGTTCGTCCGCCATGCCCGTCGCCCGTCCCCTCGCCGCCTCAGCCCTGGACCGTCCGGCTCATTCTCCCCGAGTTCTCCCCGTGTTCTCCCCGAGCCCCGTCCCCAAAACGTGACAGCACTTATACAAGCACTGTTATTAGGCCCCCGCCGCAGCGGAGGCCTGACGGCCCGGATCCCACCGGCTCCGCTCGATAGGCTCGCGGCATGCGAATCAGGATCATCGACGCGTTCACCGACGCCCCCTTCGCGGGCAACCCCGCTGCCGTCTGCGTGCTGCCGGAGGGGCCCTGGCCCGACGCGAACTGGATGGCGCGCCTGGGCGCGGAGATGAACCTGTCGGAGACGGCGTTCGTGCGCCCCGTCGAGGCAGGCCGGTGGGCGATCCGGTGGTTCACGCCCGCGGTCGAGGTGGACCTGTGCGGGCACGCGACGCTGGCGGCCGCGCACGCGCTGGCCGCCGACGGTCTGATCGCGGCCGGCGCGGAGGCCGTGTTCGACTCCAACAGCGGGCCGCTTCGGGCGCGGACCGCCGAGGACGGCAGCATCACGCTCGACTTCCCGGCGAACCCGCCCAAGCCGGGCACCGCCCCCGAGGCGCTCGCGGCGGCCCTCGGCTCGGACGCGTGGATCGGCGTGTGGCAGACCGGCGCGCTGGGCGATCTGATGCTCGAGTTCATCGACGAGACCTCGGTGCGCGCACTGCGCCCCGACCACACCCGGCTCGCGGCGCTGGTGGACGCCGGCATCCCGCGCGGGGTGATCGTCACCGCCCGCGCCGACGATGCGGAGGCCCGCGGTTACGACTTCGTCTCCCGCTGGTTCGGCACGGGTGTCGACGTCGGCGAGGACCCGGTGACGGGCAGCGCGCACACAGCGCTGACCCCGCTGTGGGCCGCGCACCTCAACCGGGACACCCTCGTCGGTCGTCAGGTCTCGCGGCGCGGCGGGACGGTCCGGCTGCACCTGGAGGGCGACCGGGTGCTGCTCACCGGCCGGGCGGTCACCGTGCTCGACGGCACCCTGAGCGAGGCCGCCCAGCGCTGAGGCACGCAGTGCCAGGTCACGTCGGCAGTCAGGTCACCTCGGCAGTCAGGTCACGTCGGCAGCCAGCTGACGTGACCGGCCAGCAGCACGAAGCCGACGAAGGCGACGGTGTCGATCAACGTGTGCGCGATCGCCAGCGGCGCGACCCGGCCCCAGCGCCGGTACAGGTAGCAGAAGATGACGCCCATCACCACGTTGCCGACGAACCCGCCGACGCCCTGGTAGAGGTGGTAGGAGCCGCGCAGCAGCGCGCTGGCCGCGACCGTCGCCGGCCAGGACCAGCCCAGCTGGTTCAGTCGGCGCAGCATGTAGCCGACCACGATGACCTCCTCGACCACGGCGTTCTGCGCGGCGGAGAGGATCAGGACAGGGATGCGCCACCAGACGTCGGGCAGCCCGCTCGGCACGACGGTGAGGTTCGCGCCCGAGGCGCGCGCCCCCAGGTAGAGGGCCAGGCCGGAGCCGCCGATGACGGCGGCGACGACCGCGCCCTTGCCGAGGTCGCGCCACCGCTGGGTGAGGTCGAACCCGAACGCGCGCAGCGACGAGCCCTCACGCAGCAGCAGGTAGGCGACCAGGAAGACCGGCACCAGCGCGGTGGCGATGTCGAACAGGTGCCAGCTGAGGTCCAGCCAGGGGCGGCCGGGCGTGATGGAGCCGTTCAGGGTCGCCTGCTGCGACTCGAGCGACTTGTGCGCGGTCAGCGAGCCCATGAAGCTGATCACCGCGGAGAGGCCGCTCGCGCCGAGCGAGAGGCCGAGGACGATCAGCAGCTCCTGACCGAGCAGGCGGCGGGTCAGGCGGACCGGCTGCGGGAGAGTGGGGAGCGTCTCGGTGCTGCTCACGGGATGACTCCGGCGACGATGATGGCGGACGGCGGCGATGATGGCGGACGGCGGCGATGATCGGGGGTTGGCCCGATCATCGCACAGCGCGCTGTGTCAGCCGCCGCCTCTCACCATCACCTCAACTGCCGCCATCACCTCGTCTGCCGCGGCGCCCCACCCCTCTCCCGGCCACCCTCCTCATCGCAGCGGCCAGGTGTGTACCGGCTCGCCCGCGCGCGACAGCTCCATGTAGCGACGCGTCATCGCCTCCAGCGCCGGCCCGCGGTCGAGGCCGTGCCGCGCCATCTGGTCGTGGAAAACCGCGCTCTGCCACGCCGCACCGTTGATCCCGGTGCGGCACCGGCCCTCGATGATCCCGAGGTACCGGTCCCGGTCGACCGGGTCGACACCCCAGGCGTCAAGGCCCTGATAAGCCATCGGCAGGAGCTCCCGCTGCACCAGCTCCCGCGCGGGGACCCGCACCAGGCCCCCGCCGCGGCGTCCGCCGCCGCGCGGCCACCACAGTTCGGCGTCGATGCCCTGGCGGGCGCCGGCGTGGAAGTTCTCCGTCGCCAGCTCGAACGACATCTTCTGCCAGACCGGACGCGGCTGGTCGGCGAGGGTGCGCACGAGTCCGTAGTAGAAGGCGGCGTTGGCGAGCGTGTCCACCACGGTCGGCCCCGCCGGCAGGGCCCGGTTCTCCACCCGCAGGTGCGGGACGCCGTCGGCGACGTCGTAGACGGGCCGGTTCCACCGGTAGATCGTCCCGTTGTGCAGCCGCAGCTCACGCAGGGTGGGGACTCCTCCGGCGGCGAGCGTCTTGAGCGGGTCCTCCTCGTCGCAGATCGGCAGCAGCGAGGGGAAGTAGCGCAGGTTCTCCTCGAACAGATCGGTGACCGAGTCGATCCAGCGCTCGCCGAACCAGGTGATCGGACGCACCCCCTGCGCCTTGAGCTCCGCCGGACGGGTGTCGCAGGCCTGCTCGAACAGGACCGGGCGGGTCTCCCGCCACAGCTCCCGCCCGAACAGGAACGGCGCGTTCGCCCCGAGCGCGAGCTGGACGCCGGTCAGCGCCTGCGCCGCGTTCCACAGTTTGGCGAAGCGCCGCGGCGTCACCTGCAGGTGCAGTTGGAGCGAGGTGCAGGCGGCCTCGGCGACGATGGAGACCGCGTCGACGCGCAGCCGCTCGACGCCCTCGATGTCGAGGTTGATGTCCTCGCCGCGCGCCGCGAGGATGCGGTCGTTCAGCAGCCGGTAGCGGTCACCTGCGGAGATGTTGTCCAGGACGGCGTGGTCGACGGTCAGCGTCGGCAGGATGCCGACCGTGACGATCCGCGCCCCGGCGCGCTGGGCCCGCCGGTCCGCGTAGGCGAGGCCGACGGCGAGCTCCTCGCGCAGTTCCTCGAAGACACGCCCGCCGAGCCGGTGCGGGGCGATGTTGACCTCGATGTTGAACTGACCGAGCTCGGTCTGGAAGTCCCCACTCGCGATCTCCTCCAGGACGGCTTCGTTGCGCATGGCGGGGAGCCCCGCCTCGTCGGCGAGGTTGATCTCGATCTCCAGGCCCATCATCGCCCGGGGCCGGTCGAAGCGCTCCTCGACGAGGAGTCTCTCCAACGCGTCCACGCACTGGCGCAGTTTGTGCCGGTAGAGCTGACGGTCTGCCAGGTCTGAGCCGGCGACGACCACCTTCTCCCCCATGGGCGCCCATCCCTCCCTCGATCGGCGGTATCGGGGAGCATGCCCCGAAGGGGTGATCGACAGTCCGACCAGGTGCGCGAAAAGGCATGTGCCAAAACGGCGGCCGGTATACGAACTGCCCGAAATCTCCCTTGCGGGCGTGCACGCAGCGTAGTAGAAGAGTCACGCCGTGCACCCGTTCATATAGAATCGCGAGATACAGGTACGCATGGCCCGATGCCGCCGGGACGCCCGGCCCCAGAGGCCTGCCCTGCCTCACGATCTGCTGTCACCCGCACCGCGCGGGCCCTCAGCCTGCGCGCTGCGTCCCGCTCCGCACGCTCATCCCCGTCCCGCCTGTCTCTGCTGCCACGAGAGGCGAACCGACATGTCCCTGCAGCTACCCCAGCCGCCCGCCGCCGCCCTGCGCGCCGTTCTCGACGCCCTGGACGACCCGGACGCCCCCGGCGCCCTGCCCGTCCACTCCTCGGCGATGCGACGCTGCATCGGACCGCTCACCCCCGCTCTGCCGCTCCCGCTCCATGTTCTCGACCCGATGTCGGCTCCGGCTCGGGGCGAGGCCGTGTCCCAGTTGACCGGCGCCCGGCGCACCGGCTGGCGCTTCCTGATCCAGGACGGCGAGGAGGTGGTCGCCGCGGCGGTCACCCTCGAACGCGGCCCCGACGAGCCCGGAGCGGGCGAGCCGCACGTCTTCTCGCACTTCGCCGAGGGCCCCTATCCGGCGGCGACACTCCGTGCCCTGCGGCAGGCCCGCCTGCACACCGCCGGCACCCCGACCACGTACATGCCGCGCCTGCTGTCCGTGCCGGCCCACTACATGACGGCGCTGTGGCTGCACCCCGTACTGTCCGCCACGCCGACGCCGGACCTGCTGATCCCCCTGGTCCCGGCGCCGCTCGGGGTCACCGCGCACATCCCCCACCACGCGGAGGAACTGCTCGCGCTGCTCGCGCTCACCAGCCGCGAGCCGGGCGAGCCGAAGGCGAAGGCAGGGGGCGGCTCCGGAGCGGCGGCACTGCTCACCAGCACACGCTGACGCTCGCTGACCCCGCGGCACCCCCTGGCACCACCCGTTGTGACCACTTGGCACATGGTCACAACGGGTGGTTTCTGCTGTTCGGGCCCGATCGGACGTGACGCATGTCACCAAATGGCTGCGGTTCGGTCTCGGGACGCGGAGACTGTGAACCAGCGGAGCAAGCCCAACGTCTTACCCGGCGAGAAGGCACTTCACACCTCCGCGCCCGCAACCGCGGCTCTGGTTTCCGAAACGAGGGTACGAGCTATGTGCCAGCACTGTCCTGAGTGCCCGTCCGCCGACTCGCCGGACCGCGAAGCGGCCGTGATCGTCGCGAGCCACCCGGAGCAGGGGTGGAACCTGTTGTGCAACGGTGTCCTCGTCTTCGAGGACACCGGCGAGATCCTCCCCGACGGCCGCGCTGTCGCCCCCAGGCGGGCACTGGCCGGGGCCGCGTGAGCAGCAACTGAGGGGCGCGGGGAACCGCGCGAGCAACCACTCGGGGCGGATGGCCCTGTTACTGGAGGACCATCCGCCCCGGGTG
>NZ_BBPO01000043.1:0-16180 GCF_000787815.1 Streptacidiphilus neutrinimicus | reverse complement strand
CCCTGTTACTGGAGGACCATCCGCCCCGGGTGGTTTGTCGCGCGGTTCCCCGCGCCCCTTGGGTCAGTGCGACTCAGCCCTCGTAGTCGTCCAGGGGCGGGCAGCTGCAGACGAGGTTGCGGTCGCCGAAGGCGCCGTCGATGCGGCGGACCGGGGGCCAGTACTTCGTCGTCGGGTTGACGCCCGACGGGAAGACCGCCTCGGCGCGGGTGTAGGCGTGGTCCCACTCACCCGCGAGCGCCGCCGCGGTGTGCGGGGCGTTGTGCAGCGGGTTGTCCTCCGCCGGCCACTCTCCGGAGCCAACCTTGTCAATTTCCGCACGGATGGCAATCATCGCCGTGCAGAAGCGGTCAATTTCGGTCAGATCTTCGCTCTCGGTGGGCTCGATCATCAGCGTGCCGGCCACCGGGAACGACATCGTCGGGGCGTGGAAGCCGTAGTCGATCAGGCGCTTGGCCACGTCGTCCACGGAGACGCCCGCCGACTTCGCCAGCGGCCGGAGGTCGATGATGCACTCGTGCGCGACGAGGCCGCCGGGGCCGGTGAAGAGCACCGGGTAGTAGGGAGCCAGGCGCTTCGCGATGTAGTTCGCGTTCAGCACCGCCACCTGCGTCGCGCGCTTGAGGCCCTCGCCGCCCATCAGGCGGACGTACGACCACGAGATCGGCAGGATCGCCGCCGAGCCCCACGGCGCGGCCGAGATCGGGCCGACGCCCGTCTCCGGGCCGGCGGTCGGCTGCAGCGGGTGGTTCGGCAGGAACGGCGCGAGGTGCGCGCGGACCGCGACCGGGCCGACGCCCGGACCGCCGCCGCCGTGCGGGATGCAGAAGGTCTTGTGCAGGTTCAGGTGCGAGACGTCCGCGCCGAACTTGCCCGGCTTGGCCAGACCGACCAGCGCGTTGAGGTTGGCGCCGTCGACGTAGACCTGGCCGCCCGCCTCGTGGACCGCGGCGCAGATGTCGCCGATGTTCTCCTCGTACACGCCGTGCGTGGAGGGGTAGGTCACCATCAGCACGGCCAGCGAGTCGCGGTGCTGCTCGATCTTCGCGCGCAGGTCCTCGACGTCGACGTCGCCGTCGGGCAGCGTCTTGACCACGACGACGCGCATGCCCGCCATCACGGCCGAGGCGGCGTTGGTGCCGTGGGCCGAGGAGGGGATCAGGCAGACGTCGCGGCCGGCGTCGCCGTTGGACAGGTGGTAGGCGCGGACCGCCAGCAGGCCGGCCAGCTCGCCCTGGGAACCGGCGTTGGGCTGGATGGAGACCTTGTCGTAGCCGGTGACCTCCGCCAGGCGGTCTTCCAGCTCGTTGATCAGCTGCAGGTAGCCGGCGGCCTGCTCGACCGGCGCGAACGGGTGCACGTTCGCGAACTCCGGCCAGGTGATCGCCTCCATCTCGGTGGTGGCGTTCAGCTTCATGGTGCAGGAGCCGAGCGGGATCATGCCGCGGTCCAGCGCGTAGTCCTTGTCGGCGAGCGAGCGCAGGTAGCGCAGCATCGCGGTCTCGGAGCGGTGCGCGTGGAAGGTGGGGTGCGTCAGGTACTCGTCGGTGCGCAGCAGCGCGTCCGACAGGGAGGCGCCCGCCTCGGCGTCCAGCGCGTCCACGTCGAGGTCGGCCGGGACGCCGAAGGCGCCCCAGACGGCGGCCAGGTCGGCGCGGGTGGTGGTCTCGTCGCAGGCGATGCCGACCAGGTCGGCGCCGTCCTGGCGCAGGTTGACGCCGGCGGCGGCAGCGGCAGCGACGACCTCGGCCGCGCGGCCCTCGACACGGGCGGTGACGGTGTCGAAGAACGCGTCGGAGACGATCGCCACGCCGCCGCGGCGCAGGCCCTCGGCCAGCACGGAGGCGTAGCGGTGGGTGCGCGAAGCGATCTTGGCCAGGCCGTCCGGGCCGTGGTACACGGCGTACATGGAGGCCATGACGGCCAGCAGCACCTGGGCGGTGCAGATGTTGGAGGTGGCCTTCTCGCGGCGGATGTGCTGCTCGCGGGTCTGCAGGGCCAGGCGGTAGGCGCGGTTGCCGTCGGCGTCGACGGAGACGCCGACCAGGCGGCCGGGAAGGCTGCGCGCGAACTCGGCGCGCACGGACATGTAGCCGGCGTGCGGGCCGCCGAAGCCCATCGGGACGCCGAAGCGCTGGGTGGTGCCGACGGCGATGTCCGCGCCGAGCTCGCCCGGGGACTTCAGCAGGGTCAGCGCCAGCAGGTCCGCGGCGACGGTGACGACCGCGCCGAGCTCCTTGGCCTGCGCGATGACCGGGGCCAGGTCGCGCACGGCGCCGGACGCGCCCGGGTACTGGAGCAGCACGCCGAAGACGCCGCGCTCGGCGATCTCGGCCGGGATGCCCTCGCTCAGGTCCGCGACGACGGTCTCGATGCCGGTCGGGACGGTACGGGTCTCGATGACCGCGACGGTCTGCGGCAGGGTGTCGGCGTCGATGACGAAGACGCCGCCCTTGACCTTGCCCATGCGCCGGGCCAGCGCCACGGCCTCGGCGGCGGCGGTGCCCTCGTCCAGGAGCGAGGCTCCGGCGGTCGGCAGGCCGGTCAGGTCGGTGACGACGGTCTGGAAGTTGAGCAGGGCCTCCAGACGGCCCTGGGAGATCTCCGGCTGGTAGGGCGTGTAGGCGGTGTACCAGGAGGGGTTCTCCAGCACGTTGCGCAGGATCACCGGCGGGGTGAAGGTGCCGTAGTAGCCCAGGCCGATCATGGAGCGCAGCACCTGGTTGCGGTCGGCCAGCTCGCGCAGCTCGGCGAGGACCTCGGCCTCGGAGCGGGCGGCGGGCAGGTCCAGCGCGGTCAGGCTGCGGATCGCGTCCGGCACGGCCGCGGCGGTCAGCTCGTCCAGGGAGCCGTAGCCCACCTGCGCCAGCATCTTGGCCTGCGCCTCGTCGGTGGGGCCGATGTGGCGGTTCTCGAAGGGGCTGGCGTGCTCCAGCTCGGAAAGCGACGTCATGGGGAGTCTGGCCTCCTGGTCGGACCGGGTGAGCGCGGCGGGGCGCCCGGGCGGCCTCCCCCTCTGTCATGGAACCTGAGAGCTTCACCGATCCACTCGAGATCGGCTTTCACCGTCGGTGAGCGCCGTCCCGGGGAACCCTGCGGAGTTCCGGCGGCACGGCCCTGCTTTCCAGAGTCGACCTCGCCTGTGCGGTACTTCGGCCTGAGAGATTCCGGGGAGGAGTTGCTCCTTCGGCGCCGACGCCCTCTGGGGCGGTCGGACTCTCCCGCACGTGCTCGACGGTCAATCGCCAGGGTACCAGCGCGGATCGTCCTTCCGACGGGTCCCGGGCAACCCGTACGGCGCAGCGACACACCGACGGAGTCGCAAGCGTTCGACAAAGACATCATTGTGCCTTTTCGTATGACTTGAGCACGTTCGTCTTTTGAGCAGACCGGCGCGGCCGATGGAGGAGTGGAAGACGTGCAGACCGAGATCGACCCCAGGGATCTGATCGGGCACAAGGCCGTCGACAAGAACGGCGAGAAGATCGGCACGGTGGACGAGGTCTACCTCGACGACGCCACCGGTCAGCCGGAGTGGGCCGCCGTCCGTACCGGGCTGTTCGGCCGCGACGCCTTCGTCCCGCTCACGACGAGCGAGTTCGTCTCGGACGAGCTGCGGGTGCCGTACGAGAAGGCACTGGTCAAGGACTCGCCCGACTTCGGGGTGGGCCAGCACCTCTCCCCCGCGCAGGAACTGCAGCTGTACCGCTACTACGGCCTCGAGGTCCCGACGGGCGGCGGCCAGCACGCGGCGGAGCCGGGCGTGCGGGCCGGGGAGAAGGCGGGCGAGAAGCCGTCCATGGCCGCGGCGGGCTCGAACGGCGGTCCGGCCACGGTCGTCGCGGGGGCCGGAGCGGGTGCCGCGGGCGCGGCCGCCGGGATGGCGGCGGGACGTCGCGACAAGCCCGAGCACGAGAAGCCCGCGGAGCAGACCCTGACGACGCCGACGGTCCAGCCGCTGGCCAACGCCGGTCGCACCTCCTCCTTCATGACCGGCTCGGCGCCGCACGCCTCCGCCGCCCAGCCGCAGCCGGGGATGGCGGGCCCCGCCGCGGCGGCGGCACCCGCGGCGGCCGCGGTGTCCTCGCCGAGCGCTCCGACCGTCCGCACGCCGACGGGCCAGACGTCGACGGGCCAGACCTCGATGGGCCAGACCTCGACGAGCCAGACCTCGACGAGCCAGGGCGCGGCGGCCTCCGCCGCGCAGGCGCCGACCGTGCAGACCCCGACGACCCAGACGCCGCCTCCCGCGCCGTTCCCGGCCGGGGGCGCCGGAATGGGCGTGGGCATGGGGGCCGGGACCGGCACCGCGGCGAGTTCCTCGCCGGAGACCCAGCGCCGACCCGACCCGCTGACCGATCCGCTTCCGGGTCTGGGCCTCCCGGCCTCCTCCGCCGACGCCGGCTCCAAGAACCCCGTGCCGGAGCCGCTGGAGATCGTCTGCCGCGAGGAGCGCCTCGACATCTCCACCGAGTGGCACGTCCTCGGCCGGGCGCGGCTGCGCAAGTACGTGACGAGCGAGCAGGTCGAGCGCCGGGTGCCGGTCGTGCGCGAACGCATCCGGGTCGAGCGGGTGCCCGTCGGCGCGGAGGAGCGCGCGCAGCTCACGGAGGCCGAGATCGCGGAGAGCGTGGAGGAGGTGACCCTCCACGAGGAGCGGCTGGTGGTGAAGAAGACCGTCGTCCCGGTCGAGCGCATCCGGCTGGTGACCGAGCGCGTCACCGAGGAGGAGGTCGTCCGCGAGCAACTGCACCGCGAGCACATCCAGGTGCAGGACGGCAGCAAGGCGGCCGGCACGCCGGTGACTCCCGCCGGCTCCGGGGCGAACGGCGGCTACTCCTCGGGCTCGCAGCCCTCGCCCGGCCAGTCGCCGAGCACTCCCCTGCGCACGGCGAACCCGACGGGAACGAGCCGCAACCCCGACCTCCCAGGTCACGCCCTCGGCGCCTGACCCTCCCGCGCCCCACCCTCCGGCGCCCGACCCCCGCACCACCACCGCGCCCCCGGCTCCGGCCGGGGGCGCGACGCGTGCACGCCCGTGCCGGCCGCGCCTATGCGGTGCCGACCAGCGGAAGTGCGCCGGCCGAGCTCAGGGCCGGATCGTCGACGGCGAAGGTCCGCACCCGGCCGACTGGCGAGTTCGGGGTCTCGAAGCGGATCGTGACGCGGCCCACGCCGCTGCCCTGCACCCAGCCGTGCCCGAGCTCCGCGTGCTCCACGTCCTGCCCCGGCGCCCAGCGCCGGGCCTTGAGCTCGCCGCCCGGATGGAAGGCGCGCGGACCCGCCGGGCCGCCGTACGCCGCGTCCTCCTCGGCCTCCCCCGTCTCCCGCGCCTGCTCCGCGTCGGCGGCCTCGTCCGCCGCGTCCTCGGCCAGCCCCTCGCGCAGCGCCTGTGCGAAGAGGTCCTCCTGGGTCCAGTCGGCGAGACCGGTCACGCCGACGCCGAGCAGCCGGATGCCGCCCAGCAGCTCCACCGAGTCCAGCAGGCGACGGGCCATCTGCGCGATGACCAGCGGGTCGTCGGTCGGCGCGGGGAGCGTCTCGCTGCGGGTCAGCGTGCTGAAGTCGAAGCGGCGGATCTTGACCACGACCGTCCGGCCGGAGCGCCCGGCCGCCCGCAAGCGGCGCACGCAGCGGTCAGCCAGCCGCTCCAGCTCGGTGACGATGTGGTCCCGGTCGAGCAGATCCACCTCGAAGGTGTCCTCGACGGAGACCGACTTGGCGTCCCGCTCGGCCACCACCGGGCGGTCGTCGAGGCCCAGCGCCAGGGCGTGCACGCCCGCTCCGTGCGCGCGGCCGAGCAGGTGCACGAGCTCCTCCTGCGGGAGGGCCGCCACCTCGCGGATCTGGGTCAGGCCCGCGCGCCGCAGCGTCTCCTCCGTGGCTGGGCCCACGCCGGGCAGCGCGCGGACCGAGAGCGTGTCCAGCACCTCGCGCTCGCGCCCGGCCTCGATCAGCACCAGGCCGTCCGGCTTGGCCTGCTCGGAGGCGATCTTGGCGAGGAACTTCGTCGTCGACAGGCCCACCGAGGCGGTGAGGCCCACCCGGGTGCGGATGTCCTCCCGCAGGTCCTCCGCCACCGCGCGGGCCAGCTCCGCGCCCTCCGTCGCCAGCGCCTCCCCGTACGGGCCGGCCGCGAGGTCGACGAAGGCCTCGTCCAGGCTCAGCGGCTCGACCAGGGGGGACAGCTCCCGCAGCAGCGCCATGACCTCGTCGCTGACCTGCCGGTACAGCTCGAAGCGCGGGATCAGGTAGGCGGCGTTGGGCGCCAGCCGACGCGCCTGCGCCATGGCCATCGCCGAGTGCACCCCGAAACGCCGCGCCTCGTAGGACGCGGTGGAGACGACGCCGCGCGCGCCCAGACCGCCGACGATCACCGGCTTCCCGCGCAGGCTCGGCTTGGACGCCTGCTCCACCGAGGCGAAGAAGGCGTCCATGTCGAGATGCAGGATCGACGGCACGGGACGCATAGCCCGATCATCGCGCACGGGTACGACAACCGAGCCGCGGCGCCCGGGCCGGCGTCAGCGTGCGCCGGCCTCCGCGGCGGCGAGCGAGGTCTCCCTGGGCCCGAGCAGATGCGGATCGGGGTCGAACAGCTCGTCGAGCAGCACGGCCTTGTCCATCGACGCGAGCTCACGCACCACGCCCGCCTGCCAGGTCGCGTCGTGCGGTTCCTCGACGCCGATGCCGTAGGAGTCGATGCCCGCCGCCTCGCACAGCGCGACCGCGCGCCGGACCGCGTAGCCCTGGTTGACCAGCAGCGCCCGGCTGACACCGAAGATGCGGTGGGCGCGGCTGCAGGAGTCCCAGGTGTTGAACCCGGCGTAGTCTCGCACGACCAGGTCCGCCGGCACGCCGTGCTGGACGAGGTAGTCGCGCATCGCGTCGGGCTCGTCGTAGCTCACCCTGCTGTTGTCGCCGGTCACCAGCACGGCGCGGACCCGGCCCTCACGGTAGAGCGCGAGCGCGGCGTCGAGCCGGTGCCGCAGGTACGGGGACGGCTTGCCGCCGTCGAGCCCCGCGCCGAAGACCATCACGACCGGCTCCGCAGGCGCGTCCGCGACGCTCCGCAGCCTCGGGCCGCCCTGGCACCAGACGACGGCCGTCGGCACCAGCACCGCCAGCGCCGCCGCGCACAGCAGCTGGAAGGCCCGGCGCTGGATCCGCCGCTCCCGCCAGCGCACCGGGCACAGTCTGCGGAACCGACGCAACCGTGGCAGCCCCACCCGCATGCGTCCCCCACCCGCCGTCGATCGCTTCTCTCTTCGACGGAGCGGACGCGCGGCTCAGACCGCGCGGTTGCGGCGCCGCGCGAGTTCGTCGGCCGGGTCGAAGCCGAGGACGTTCTCGCCCGTGTCGGCGCGCTCGCCGTGCAGGCGGCTGAGCGAGGACTCCACCTCGCGCGCCACCGCGCCCACGGCGATCCCGAAGATCCCCTGACCGCGCTGGAGCAGCTCGACGACCTGGTGCGCGGAACTGCACTCGTAGACCGTCGCGCCGTCGCTCATCAGCGTGATGCCGGGCAGCGCGTCCTCCGGCCGCTGGGCCAGATGGTCGACCGCCGTCCGGATGCTCTGCAGCGAGACGCCCGCGTCGAGCAGCCGCTTGACGACCTTGAGCACGAGGATGTCGCGCACCGCGTAGAGCCGCTGCGTGCCGGAGCCCTGGGCCGGACGCACGCTCGGCTCGACCAGTCCGGTGCGGGCCCAGTAGTCCAGCTGGCGGTAGGTGATCCCGGCCGCCGCACAGGCGGTCGGTCCGCGGTAGCCGATCAGCTCGGCACTGGGCAGCACGTCGTCCTGCGGCTCCGCCGGCAGCGGCACCGTCGGCATGCCCTCCCACCCGGACCGCGCCGCACGCGGCAGCGTCCGGACCGGGGCATGGATGGGGCATGAGCCGCTTGTGGCTGTTCTGTCACCCGTGCTGCTCAACACGACCCTCCGTCCTGTCGACTCCGGAACCGCCGCAGCGGGGGTGCGGGGTGGCACACCCGGGACGTTCACAGTCGAAGGTAGGCAGTAGGCAAGAGCGCGTCAACGATCGCCACGCTCGGCATGGCGGGTGATATCAGCCTCGCGGGTGGTTTTGCGTGTCCCCGGCCGGGGTACATGGGCTCGAATGGAGCGGCTCAAACCCTCCCCTCAGTGGGAGCTCACTGGGAGCCGGAGCTGCCGAAGTCCTCGGGGGAGATCTGGTCGAGGAACTCGCGGAACCGCTCGACCTCGTCCTCCTGCTCGTCCGGAATCGCGATGCCGGCCTCGTCGAGCACGTCCTCCGCGCCGTAGATCGGCGTGCCCGTCCGCAGCGCCAGCGCTATCGCGTCCGAGGGACGCGCACTGACCTCGACGCCGCTGGCGAAGACCAGCTCGGCGTAGAACACGCCCTCGCGCAGGTCGGTGATCCGAACGGCGGTGAGCCGCTGACCGACCGCTTCCAGCACGTTGCGGAAGAGGTCGTGCGTGAGCGGACGCACGGGTGTCATGCCCTGCTGTGCGAAGGCGATGGCGGTGGCCTCTCCGGGCCCGATCCAGATGGGCAGGTAGCGGTCTCCGCCGACCTCGCGCAGCAGCACGATCGGCTGGTTCGACGGCATCTCCACCCGGACGCCCACGACGTCTAGCTCGTTCACAATGCAACCCTAGGGCGCGCCGGGCCGATAGGCCAGTTGCTCCATGGTTCGAGGACGCAAGCGAGAAGCCGCACTTCGCTAGGGGAGTGCGGGAGTCAGGGCCGGGCGCGCAGGCCGACCTGGACGAGGGCGGCGTGCAGGCGCACGGAGAGATTCGCCAGCTCGCGGGCCATCGCCGCCGCGTGCGCGCGCGTCTGCGGGTTGCGGTGCCGCCGCAGCGGGGCCACCACCTGCTCGACCAGGCCGACCTCGCGGTCCGCCGCGGCCTTGACCGCCCGCAGGTGCCGCGGCTCCAGCCCGAAGCGCCCCAACTCCGCAACGAGGCGCGCCACTTGCAGCATCTCGCCGTCGAAGCCGCCGTCCGCGTCCGCGGTGACGAGCCCGTAGGACTCCCAGTCGGTCAGCTGCTGCTCGGTGATCCCGGCGGCAGCCAGCAGCTCGGCGCGCCCCAGCCGAGGGCCCGAGACCGAGGGGCCGGGTGTGATCGCCGCGTCCTGCGGCTCCTCCCCCGGGCCGCCCGGACCGCCGGGGCCCGGCAGCGCGGGCGGGTTCTCGCCGCGGTCGAGTGCGGCGAGGTGCTCACGGATGACGCGCAGCGGCAGGTAGTGGTCGCGCTGCATGCGCAGCACGTACGCCAGGCGCTCCACGTCCGCGGCGCTGAACTTGCGGTACCCCGAGGGCGTCCGCTGCGGCTCGACCAACCGCTCCGCCTCCAGGAACCGGATCTTGGAGATGGTGACCTCGGGGAACTCCGCCTGCAGCTCGGTCAGGACCGCGCCGATGCTGAGCAGTTGCGGCCGCAGGGCCACCGTTCCGGCCCGACGGCCGGAGGGGACGAAGGGCGCCACCGCCCCGGGGATACCGCTGTCAGCTTGCACGACGGTTGACTCACTCCTCCCAGGGGCGGGGCACCGCGTCTCAGTACCCCGGGCGGGCGGCGAAGAAGACCAGCCGGTACTTCCCGATCTGCACCTCGTCGCCGGTGTTCAGCGGCACCTCGTCGATCTGCTCGCGGTTGACGTAGGTGCCGTTCAGGCTGCCGACGTCGGCCACGGTGAACGCACCGCCCTGGTGACGCCGGAACTCCACGTGGCGCCGGGAGACGGTGATGTCGTCGAGGAAGATGTCGCTCTCCGGGTGGCGACCGGCCGTGGTCAGGTCGGTGTCCAGCAGGAACCGGCTGCCCGAGTTCGGGCCCCGGCGCACCACCAGCAGGGCCGAGCCCGGCGGCAGCGCGTCGACGGCGGCCTGCGCCTCCGGCGAGAGGCCGGGAACCTGCGTGGGCGCCTCAGGCTCGTACGCCTCCAGACCCGAGATCGAGATCGTGGACGTGGTCTCCGAGGGACGCTCGGCCCCGCCCACCCGGGCCCGCAGCGGGGCGCCGCAGTTGGAGCAGAAGCGGGCGGACTCGGGGTTGTTGTATCCGCATCGGGTGCACAACGACACGCCTGCGGCCTCCTGTCGCGGTTCGCCTGACTGGCCTTGGGAATACGGATCGGCCGCAAACCCTCCACCTGAGCTTGAGGGTACCGGCTGGGAGGCTATAGGACCGCCACTCGGCACGCCCGCGTGTCGGCCGTCCTCGTCACGGAAGAGCGGCCGTTCGCCGGCCGCGGTGTAGCTGTCGGCCTCGGGGGCACGCATGCCCGGGACACCGGCCCCGTACTCGGCGTCCGCCCGGCGGTGGCGGGCGGTGGGCGCCTCGACCGCAGCGCCCTCACGGGACTTCCGGCCGAACAGCTTCGAGAACAGACTCACGGGCGATACCCCTTGCGTGACACGGACCCGCCCGTGGGGCGAGGTGGAGCCATCGTGGACAGGACTGGTGCGGCTGGATCTGGTCGGAACGTGAACGTCGTGAACGTCATGGATGCGTCGTGTGAGCGTAGTCGGGCGTGCTCAAAGGGATCAAGGCGGTCACGTCCAGCGACTGGGAACGCTTCACCGTCGCCGTGCCCTTGTCGCTGGCCACGGACTGCACCACGCCCCCCGGGATGTTGAGCGCCGTGTCCAGGTCCTGCGGGTTGCCGATGGCCGTGAAGACGTAGGGCTCGGAGACGGTCGTGCCGCTGATCGTGACCGTGCCCCGGTTCGCATCCGAGAACCAGGTACCCGCCACCACCCGGACATTGTTGATCTGTACCGCCTCCGCCCCTGCCGCGCGCAGCTCCTCCAGCGTGTTGAGCAGCATAGCCGCCTGGACGTTCCCGCCCGGGTCCTTGATGGTCAGCGTCACCCCGGGACCTGTCGCGGCGACCGTCCCGGCGAGCACACCGAGCTGCTGCTCCTTCAGCTGGGTCTGCGCCTGCGCCTCCTTCGCCTGGTTCGAGCTGGTCTGCAACTGGGTCAACGACTGCTGCAACTGCGTGCGTTCCTGATCAAGGCGCTGCTGCCGGGCGTCGACCTCGTCGAGGATGCGGACCAGGTCGTCCTGGCGGGCGCCGCGGATCTGGTTCTGCGTGGTGTTCGCCCTGACCTGGAACGCGACGCCGGGGCCGAGGGCGAACAGCAGCAGCGCGACCACGAGCTGGGCACGGTTGACCCGCGGCGGCCACAGCGCGGCGGCCAGACGCTGACGTCCGGTGAGCGCCGGCCCCGGCTCCGCCTCGGGCGAAGGCTCGACGGACTCCTCGGACTCCTCGGACTCCTCGGACTTGCTGGCATCCCCGGCGACCGACGCGGGCGAAGGCTCCGGGACCGGCGAGCCCTGCGCGGCGGGCGACGACTCCGACGCGGGCGGAGCGGACGACTCGGGGGCGTGCTCGGGCCCCCGGTCCTCCGGGACCCGGGGTGCATCGTCGCCGCTCACCGTGCTGCTCCTGCCGTTCGTATGCCTGCCTGTCGGCCTCTGCCGATCATCCTGCCATCCGTACTACCCCGGTATTCGGTCACTGCACTCCGGTTCTGTCACAGAACGTCACGGACACCTGTTCCGCGCCTAGGCCCGGAACAGGTGGCGTCTGATCGCGGCCGCGTTGGAGAAGATCCGGATGCCGAGGACGACGATCACGCCCGTCGACAGCTGCGAACCGACGCCGAGCTGGTCGCCGAGGAAGACGATCAGCGCCGCCACGACGACGTTGGACAGGAAGGAGACCACGAAGACCTTGTCGGAGAAGATCCCGTCCAGCATCGCGCGCACGCCGCCGAAGACCGCGTCGAGCGCGGCCACGATGGCGATGGGCAGATACGGAACCCAGGCAGCGGGGATGTCCGGCTGCACGAACAGCCCGACGACGACTCCGAGCACCAGCCCGAGTACGGCGATCACGGTCGCTTGGTCCCTTCCGACGGAGACGGGTGAGCATTGAGCAGCGGACCGACACTCGCTGCCGGCAGCGAGAGGCCGCCCTGAGCGGAGACGTCGTAACGGATCTGGTAGTTCTGCTTCAGCTGACCCAGATACAGCCCGCCGTAGGCGTTGTTCTGGAACGACTCCTCCAGTGAGGGCCCGCCGACGGCCTGCAGCTTGTAAGGCAGCGTGAGCGGGTGGTCGTTGACCAGTATCGCGTCCCCGGCAGCCCGGATCGCCGAGAGGTTGGTCAGGCGCTGGTCGTTGATCGCGACCGCCTCGGCGCCCGACTGCCACAGCGCGTTCACCACGAGCTGCAGGTCGCTGTCGCGCACCCGCCCGGTGTTCGAGAACCCGGCCCCGGCTCGCGGGCTCGCGTTGTTCAGATCCGTCCCGGCCGAGGCCGCGTCGTCGACCGTCACCAGGATCCCCGGCCCCGACACCGGCGTCATCCCCGTGACGAGCTCGAGCGCGTCGAGCTGCGCCGTGTCCGGCGCGCTGACGGCGTTGCTGCGGGCCTGGTCCAGCTGTGACTGCAGCTGGCCGATCTGCTGCTGCACCCCGTCCGCGGTCGTCGTGGTCTCGTCGATCCGGTCGATCAGCTCCTGCCGCTGCTTCGCGGCCACGGGCGCGTTCTGCTGGACCTGGCTCACGCCCACCGACAGGATCGTCGCCACCAGAGCGATCCCCAGCCCGAGGACCAGCTTTCCGCGCAGCGTCGTCGGCAGGCGGCTGCTCCCGTAGCGGCCGGTGCGCCGCGCCTCGTCGGCATAGCCGTCGTCGAGACTGTGCTCCACCACGTTCGTGAGCAGCGACATCGACGCGTCGGGCCGCGCGTAGCGCGCGTCAGCGCGCTCATCGGAGCGGGGGGCGGTCGTCGACATGGGGGATATCGTCCCACGTTGCGCGCAGTGCTCCGGCTTTGGCTCCCCCCGTCGCGACCACAGCGGCCACGACGCCCCCGGCGCAAGCCAGGGGCGTGGGGCCGCACGGATGTGCGATCCCACGCCCCTGCCCGCTGCGACTACCTCAGGTCTGGTCCCGTCCCGCCGACTCCACGACCGCCGCCCACTCGTCGAGCAGCGCCAGGGTCGAGGTCTCGTCGGGACCCTCGGCCCACAGGTGGGTGACGGCCTCGGCCGGGTCCGGCAGGACCATCGTCCAGCGACCGTCCGGCTCCACCACCCGGACGCCGTCGGTCGTGTCGACCTCCCGCTCGCCCGCCGCCTCCACGACCGTGCGCATGACCATGCCCTTCGCCGCCCACGGGGTGGCGAGGTCACGGCGGTGCACATGGGCCCGCGGGATGCGGGCGTCGATCTGGCTGAGGGTGAGCTGCGTCCGGGCGACCAGCCCGAGCAGCCGGACGAACGCCGCGGTGCCGTCGAAGACGCCGCTGAACTCCGGCACCACGAAGCCGCCTCGGCCGTCGCCGCCGAAGACGGTGCCCTCCGAGGACGCGGCCCGGGCCAGGTCGTCGGGCGAGGTCGTCGTCCACGACACCTGGGTGCCGTGGTAAGCCGCGACCTGCTCCGCGATCCGCGTGGTGGTGACCGGCAGCGCCACCTTGCCGCTGCGACCCTCCGCCGCGATCAGATCGAGCATGACCAGCAGCGAACGGTCGTCCTCGATGATCCGGCCGCGCTCGTCCACGAAGGAGACGCGCTCGCCCACCGGGTCGAAGCGCACCCCGAAGGCCGCCCGCGAGGACGCCACCAGCTCGCCGAGACGGACCATGCCCGCCCGGCGCTCCTCGATGGTCTCCGTCGGCCGGGACTCGTCCATGCCCGGGTTGACCGTCAGCGCCTCGATGCCGAGCTTGCCGAGGATGCTCGGCAGCAGCAGCGACGCGCTGCCGTTGGCCACGTCCGCGACGACCTTCAGCTTGGCCTCGGCCACACCCCGCGTGTCGATCGCGCGCAGCAGGCTGCCCGCGTAGGAGTCGAAGACCGTCGCCGGGAAGGTCAGGTCCCCGATCTCGCCCGGGAACGCGCGGCGGTACTCCTGCCGGGCGTAGACGCGGTCGAGCTTGCGCTGACCCGCCTGGGACAGGTCGGCGCCCCGCTCGTCGAAGAAGAGCACGTCGAGCGAGTCCGGCACACCGGGCGTCGTCCGCAGGAAGATGCCGCCGGCGCTGCCGCGCGCGGTCTGCTGGCGCGCGACGGGCATCGGCACGTTCTCCAGATCGCGCACCTCGATGGCGCTCGCCTGCAGCGCGGAGATCATCGCGCGCTTGAGTGCTCGGGCGCCACGGGAGTGGTCACGCGCGATGGTGACCGTGGCGCCCTTCTTCAAGGTCGTCGCGTACGCGCCGGCCAGGCGCACCGCCAGCTCCGGCGTGATCTCCACGTTGATGATCCCGGAGACGCCGCGGGCCCCGAACAGGTGCTCCTGGCCGCGGGACTCCCAGATCACCGAGGTGTTGACGAAGGCGCCGGCCTCGATCGTCTTGAAGGGATAGACGCGGACGTTGCCCGCGACGATCGACTCCTCCTCGATCAGGCACTCGTCGCCGATGACCGCGCCGTCCTCGATCCGGGCGGCACGCATCACGTCGGTGTTCTTGCCGATGACACATCCGCGCAGGTTCGTCTGCGGGCCGACGTAGACGTTGTCGTGGATGACGGCCTTGTGCAGGAACGCGCCGCGCTTGACGACGACGTTGCTGCCGAGCACGGTGTGCTCGCGGATCTCCACGCCGCCCTCGACCTTGGCGTAGTCGCCGATGTAGAGCGGCCCCCGCAGCACCGCCTCGCGGTCGACCTCCGCGCCCTCGGCGATCCACACCCCCGGGGCCATCTCGAAGCCCTCGATGTCGACGTCGACCTTGCCCTCGAGGACGTCCGCCTGGGCCTTGACGTAGCTCTCGTGCGTGCCGACGTCCTCCCAGTAGCCCTCGGCGACGTAGCCGTAGATCGGCTTGCCCTCCTTGAGCAACTGCGGGAAGACGTCACCGGACCAGTCGACGGAGGTGTCGGCCGCGACGTAGTCGAAGACCTCGGGCTCCATCACGTAGATGCCGGTGTTCACCGTGTCGGAGAAGACCTGGCCCCAGGTGGGCTTCTCGAGGAAGCGCTCGACCTGTCCCTCCTCGTCGAGAATCGTGATCCCGAATTCGAGGGGATTGGGCACGCGGGTGAGGCAGACGGTGACCATCGCGCCCTTGGCGCGGTGGAATTCCATCAGCGCGGTCAGATCGAAATCCGTCAGCGCGTCGCCCGAGATCACCAGGAACGAGTCGTCCTTGAGCGCGTCCTCGGCGTTCTTGACGCTGCCGGCCGTGCCCAGGGGCTTCTCCTCGTTGGCGTACGTCAGCTTCATGCCGAGTTCCTCGCCGTCGCCGAAGTAGTTCCGGACGAGTGAGGCGAGGAACTGGACTGTCACGACCGTGTCGGTCAGGCCGTGCCTCTTGAGCAGCCTGAGCACGTGCTCCATGATCGGCCGATTCACCACCGGCAGCAGGGGCTTCGGCATACTCGCGGTCATCGGGCGGAGACGAGTTCCCTCGCCTCCGGCCATCACAACGGCCTTCATCCGGCTGGCTCCTCCTTATTAGGGCAGGGCGCCATCCTGCGTCTTCACGAGACGGCGGGTCTGCACCGCGTACAGGATCCCTGCCCACCAGTAGAGCGTCGTACCCCACCAGACGAACGCCCAACCGATGACGCTCGCCACAGTCCCGACCCAGTTGTCATAGGTGGTGAGCAGCAGCAAAGGGAATGCGTACATCAGATTGAACGTAGCCGCCTTCCCGATGAAGTTCACCTCGGGTGGTCCGTATCCGTGACGTCTGAGAACCGGAAGGAGGGATGCGATGAAGATCTCGCGTGCAAGGAGGATGGCCGTGAGCCACCAGGGCATGATGCGACGCGCGGTGAGACCCACGATGGTCGACAGCACGAAGAGACGGTCCGCGAGCGGATCGAGCAGCTGGCCCAGCCGGCTCACCTGCCCCCAGCGCCGCGCAAGCTTCCCGTCGAGATAGTCGCTGACGCCGCTCAGCGCGAGGATGGCGATGGCCCACCCGTCGTTCTTGGGCCCGCCGAACACGGGCCAGAGGACCAGCCAGAGGAAGATCGGCACCCCGACGAGACGTGCCATGCTCAGCACGTTGGGGATGGTGAACACGCGGTCGGTCTGGACGCGCGTCTCCTGTACCTCCACCCGGGATCCTCCTGTAGAACACTTCGAACGATGCAGCCCGACTTTACGGCATGCCACAGCAGGCCCCTGACCTACGGTCAGGGGCCTGCTGG
>NZ_BBPO01000044.1:33106-70824 GCF_000787815.1 Streptacidiphilus neutrinimicus | reverse complement strand
CGGCTGGCGTGGATCCCGCGGCGCGCCGGCGAGCGCGGGGCGGTCGAGGTCGGCGCGCTGCCGAACCTGCTGCCCGGCGGCCGTCCGGCCACCGACCCGGAGGCGCGCCGTCAGACCGCCTCCGCCTGGGGGCTGGCGGAGCTGCCGGCCCGCTTCGGCCGCGACACCGGCGGGATCATCACCGCCGCGGCCGCCGGGGAGCTGGACGCCCTGGTTGTCGGCGGCGTCGAGATCGACGACCTCCCCGATCCGGCCGCCGCCGACGAGGCGCTGGCCAGGGCCCGCTTCGTGGTCAGCCTGGAGCTGCGGCCGAGCGCCGTCACCGCGCGGGCGGACGTGGTGCTGCCGGTCGCGGCGGTCGCCGAGAAGGCGGGCACCTTCCTGGACTGGGAGGGCAGGGTCCGCTCCTTCGAACCGGCGCTCAAGCCCGACCAGATGACGCAGCGCCACCTGAACGACGACCTGCGGGTGCTGCACATGCTGGCCGACGCCATGGACAAGCACCTGGGCCTGCCGGACGTGATCGCGGCCCGTCGCGAGCTGGACGCCTTCGGGCCCTGGCGCGGCGAGCGCGCGGACGCGCCGATCGAGCTGGCCCACCAGCTGCCGCGCCCGAGCGCGGGTGAGGCGGTGCTGGCCGGCTGGCGGCAGCTGCTCGACAACGGCGTGCTGCAGCAGGGCGACGAGGCGCTGGCCGGCACCCGGCATCCGGCCGTCGCCCGGCTCTCCCCGGCGACCGCGGCCGAGATCGGCGTCGCCGACGGCGCGCCGCTCACCGTGACCGGCCCGGCGGGCGTCGTCGCGCTGCCGCTGGCGATCACCCCGGAGCTGCCGGACCGGGTGGTCTGGCTGCCGCTCAACTCGAGCCCGGGCGGGGTCGCCAGGACGCTCGGAGCGGTGCCCGGCCGGATCGTGGCGCTGGCCTCCACCACTGAAGAGAAGCCTGACATGGAGGAGCAGCGGTGATGCATCCTGCGGTGCTGCTCGCGGCCGAGGACCTCTCCTTCTTCGGACGCGACCCCTGGTGGCTGGTGCTGCTGAAGGCGGTGTTCGTCTTCGCGTTCCTGGTGCTGACGGTGCTGATCGCCATCGTCTGGGAGCGCAAGGTCGTCGCCTGGATGCAGCTGCGCATCGGTCCCAACCGGCACGGCCCGTGGGGCCTGCTGCAGAGCCTCGCGGACGGCGTGAAGCTCGCCCTGAAGGAGGACCTGGTCGTCACGGCGGCCGACAAGGTGGTCTTCGTGCTGGCTCCGGTGCTCTCCGCGATCCCGGCCTTCATGGCCTTCGCGGTGATCCCTTTCGGGCCGGCCGACCACCAGATCTCCATCTTCGGCACCCGGACCACGATGCAGCTGACCGACCTGCCCGTCGGCATCCTGTTCATCCTGGCCACGGCCTCGATCGGGATCTACGGCATCGTGCTGGCCGGCTGGGCCTCCGGCTCGACGTACCCGCTGCTCGGCGGCCTGCGCTCGGCGGCGCAGATGGTCTCCTACGAGATCGCGATGGGCCTGAGCTTCGCGGCGGTCTTCCTCTACTCCGGCTCGATGTCGACCTCCGCGATCGTGGACGCGCAGACGCACACCTGGTTCGCGGTGCTGCTGCCGGTGAGCTTCCTGGTCTACCTGGTGTCGATGGTCGGCGAGACCAACCGCGCCCCCTTCGACCTCCCCGAGGCCGAGGGCGAGCTGGTCGGCGGTTTCAACACCGAGTACTCCTCGCTGAAGTTCGCGATGTTCATGCTGGCCGAGTACGTCAACATGGTCACCGTCTCGGCCGTGGCCAGCGTGATGTTCCTGGGCGGCTGGCGGGCGCCGTGGCCGATCAGCGCGTTCTGGGCCGGGGCCAACCACGGTTGGTGGCCGATGCTGTGGCTGATCATCAAGATCCAGCTGCTGCTCTTCGTCTTCATCTGGCTGCGCGGCACGCTTCCCCGGCTGCGCTACGACCAGTTCATGAAGCTGGGCTGGAAGGTGCTGATCCCGGTCTCGCTGGTGTGGCTGCTGCTGGTGGCCACCGTCCGGGCGCTGCGCAACCAGGGCCACAACTTCGGCGACGTGGTGCTGTACGTGGCGGGCGGCGTGGTCGCGCTGGTGCTGCTCTCGGTCCTGTTCGACATGCTGCGGCCGAAGAAGGAGGGGCCCGCCGAGGCGGGCGCCGGCCAGGAGCCGTTCGACCCGATGGCGGGCGGCTTCCCCGTGCCGCCGATGCCGGGGCAGCAGCTCCCGGCGGTGCCGCGGCGCCCGTCGCGGGCGGGCGAGTCCACCACTGTTCCTGCACTGAAGGGAGACGACGGTGCCCTCTGAACATTCTTCGTGGGGGTTGGGACCCGCCGCGGGCTTCGGCGTGACCTTCAAGGCCATGTTCAAGAAGCGCCTCACCGAGCAGTACCCCGAGTACAAGAAGCCCACGGCGCCGCGCTTCCACGGCCGTCACCAGCTCAACCGGCACCCGGACGGGCTGGAGAAGTGCGTCGGCTGCGAGCTGTGCGCGTGGGCGTGCCCGGCGGACGCCATCTACGTCGAGGGCGCGGACAACACCGACGAGGAGCGCTACTCGCCCGGTGAACGGTACGGGCGGGTCTACCAGATCAACTACGCCCGCTGCATCCTGTGCGGCCTCTGCATCGAGGCCTGCCCGACCCGGGCGCTCACCATGACCAACGAGTACGAGCTGGCCGACAGTTCCCGCGAGTCGCTGATCTTCACCAAGGAGCAGCTGCTGGCCGGGCTGACCGAGGGCATGGTCGACACGCCCCACGCCATCTACCCGGGCACGGACGAGGGCGACTACTACCGCGGCCAGGTCACCGAGGCCGCTCCGGGCACGGAGCGCCAGGTCGCGGTCAGCAAGGGGGAGGTGGCCTCGTGACCTCCACCGGTGAGGCCGTCCAGTTCTGGGTGCTCGCGGTGATCGCCGTCGGCGGCGCACTCGGCATGGTGCTCTGCCGCAAGGCGGTCCACTCGGCGCTCTGCCTCGCGGGCACCATGATCGCGCTGGCGATCTGCTACATGGCCGAGGGCGCGGTCTTCCTCGGCATCGTGCAGATCGTCGTCTACACCGGCGCGATCATGATGCTTTTCCTCTTCGTGGTCATGCTCGTGGGCGTCTCCTCGGCCGACTCGGTCAAGGAGGCGCTGAAGGGCCAGCGGGTCGCCGCCGTGCTCGGCGGGATCGGCATGGGCGTGCTGCTCTGCGCCGGGATCGCCAACGCGCACCTGCGGAACTTCACGGGAGTCGGCGCGGCGAACCAGGCGAGCGGCGGCAACGTCCCGGGCCTGGCGCGGCTGATCTTCACGCAGTACGTGTGGGCCTTCGAGGTCACCGGCGCACTGCTGATCACCGCCGCGGTCGGCGCGATGGTGCTGACGCACCGCGAGGCCACCGAGGTCCGCCAGAGCCAGCGCGAGCTGGCCGAGCAGCGGGTCCGCCTCGGCACCCAGGTCACGCCGCTGCCGGCGCCCGGCGTCTACGCCCGCCACAACGCGGTCGACGCGCCCGGCCTGCTGCCGGACGGCACCCCGGCCGAGATCAGCGTCAACCCGACGCTGCGTCAGCGCGGGCAGATGCGCCGACTCGGCAGCGACGTGCTGCGTCGCATGGGCGAGCTGGAGTCCGGCGCCGCGCACTGGCTCGGCCGGAAGACGCCGAAGCCGCGCACGGGCGGCGAGCTGGCCCACGTCGAGCGGACCGGTGAGGAGCAGCAGCGGGAGGTGGAGTCGAAGTGAACCCCGTCAACTACCTGTATCTGGCGGCGCTGCTGTTCACGATCGGCGCCGTCGGCGTACTGGTGCGGCGCAACGCGATCGTGCTGTTCATGTGCGTCGAGCTGATGCTCAACGCCTGCAACCTGGCCCTGGTCACCTTCTCCCGGCTGCACGGCAACCTGGACGGGCAGATCATCGCCTTCTTCACCATGGTGGTCGCGGCGGCCGAGGTGGTCGTCGGTCTGGCCATCATCGTGAGTGTCTTCCGCACCCGTCACTCGGCCTCGGTCGACGACACCAACCTCATGAAGCTGTAGCGGCGGAGGCGACACGACAGTGGACAATCTCATCCCCGTACTGGTCGCGGTTCCGCTGCTGGGAGCGGCTCTGCTGCTCTGCGGCGGGCGCCGCCTGGATCGCGTCGGGCACTGGCTCGGCACGCTCCTCGCCTTCGCCTCCTTCGGCGTGGGGCTCGCGCTGTTCTTCTCGATGCTGGGACGCTCGACCGCCGACCGGCCGGTCCACGTCACCCTGTACACCTGGATCCCGGTGAACGGCTTCCAGGCCGACGTCGGGTTCCAGCTGGACCAGCTGTCGATGACGTTCGTGCTGCTGATCACGGGCGTCGGCTCGCTGATCCACCTGTACTCGGTCGGGTACATGGCGCACGACCAGAAGCGCCGCCGGTTCTTCGGCTACCTGAACCTCTTCCTCGCGGCCATGCTGCTGCTGGTGCTGGCCGACAACTACCTGCTGCTGTATGTCGGCTGGGAGGGCGTGGGTCTCGCGTCCTACCTGCTGATCGGCTTCTGGCAGCACAAGCCGAGCGCGGCCACGGCGGCCAAGAAGGCGTTCCTGGTCAACCGCGTCGGCGACGTCGGCCTGTCCATCGCGGTCATGCTGATGTTCACCACCTTCGGGACCTTCGCCTTCACGCCCGTCTTCGCGCACGCCTCGCAGGCGACGCAGGCGACGCTGACCGGCATCGGGCTGATGCTGCTGCTGGCGGCCTGCGGCAAGTCGGCGCAGGTGCCGCTCCAGTCCTGGCTCGGCGACGCGATGGAGGGCCCGACCCCGGTCTCGGCCCTGATCCACGCGGCGACGATGGTGACCGCCGGCGTCTACCTGATCACCCGCTCCTCGGCCATCTTCAACCTGGCGCCCACGGCGCAGCTGGCCACGGTGGTGGTCGGCGCGGTGACGCTGCTCTTCGGTGCGATCGTCGGTTGCGCCAAGGACGACATCAAGAAGGCGCTGGCCGGCTCGACCATGTCGCAGATCGGCTACATGGTGCTGGCGGCGGGCCTCGGCCCGATCGGCTACGTCTTCGCGATCATGCACCTGGTCACCCACGGCTTCTTCAAGGCCGGTCTCTTCCTCGGCGCCGGTTCGGTCATGCACGGCATGAACGACGAGGTGGACATGCGGAAGTACGGCGGCCTGCGGAAGTACATGCCGCTGACCTTCGTGACCTTCGGCCTCGGGTACCTCGCCATCATTGGCTTCCCGGGACTGTCCGGCTTCTTCTCCAAGGACAAGATCATCGAGGCGGCCTTCGGCCACGGCGGGACGGAGGGCTGGATCCTCGGCACCTGCACGTTGGTCGGCGCGGCCGTGACCGCCTTCTACATGACCCGCGTCATGCTGATGACCTTCTTCGGCGAGAAGCGCTGGGTCCCCGACGCCGACGGCCACGACCCCCACCCGCACGAGTCCCCGGCCGTCATGGGCGCCCCGATGGTGATCCTGGCCTTCGGCTCGGTGTTCCTCGGCGGGCTGTTCAGCATCAACTCCTCCTTCGTCCACTGGCTGAGCCCGGTGACGGGGTACCAGGAGGGCCACTCGCCGCTGAGCACGACGACCGTGACCGTCTGCACGACGGTCGTCCTGCTGCTCGGCGTCGGCGTCGCCTGGATGATGTACGGCCGCAGGCCGGTCCCTGCGGTGCCGCCGCTCGGCTCGCTGCTCACCCGGGCCGCCCGCCGGGACCTGCTGCAGGACGACTTCAACCACGTCGTCCTGGTCAGCGGCGGCTCGCACCTGACCCGCTTCCTGGTCTACCTCGAGGGCAAGGGCCTGGACGGGCTGGTCAACGGCATCGCCGCGCTGATCGGCGGGACCTCCGGCCGGGTGCGCAAGGTCCAGAACGGTTATGTCCGCTCCTACGCCCTGTCGATGTTCGGCGGCGCGCTGGTGCTGGCCGCCACCACGCTCCTGATGAGGGCCGTCTGATGAGCTTTCCGATTCTGACAGTCGCCGCCGCGCTGCCGGCCGTCGGCGCGGTCCTCACCGCCGCGCTGCCGCCGGCCACCAACACCCGCAGTCGCGACCGCAACAAGGTCGTCCCGCTGCTCTTCTCGCTCGGGACGCTCGTCCTGGCCTGCGTCGTCGCCGCCCGGTTCCAGCCGCACGGGGCGCGCTACCAGATGACCGAGCACCACAGCTGGATCCCGCAGTTCGGCATCAGCTACAGCCTGGGCGTCGACGGCCTCGGGGTGGTGCTGATCCTGCTGACGGGCGTGCTGGTGCCGTTCGTGATGCTGGCCTCCTGGCACGACGCCGACCCGGTCGTCGACGACTCGGGGACCTTCGAGCGCAACCGCCGCACCCAGGGCTTCTTCGCCCTGATCCTGGCGGTCGAGGCGATGGTGGTGATCGCCTTCGAGGCCACCGACGTCTTCCTGTTCTACGTCTTCTTCGAAGCCATGCTGATCCCGATGTACTTCCTCATCGGCGGCTTCGGGGACCGGACCAAGGGTGAGGACGCGCGGCAGCGCAGCTACGCGGCCGTCAAGTTCCTGCTCTACAACCTGCTGGGCGGCCTGGTCATGCTGGCGGCGGTGATCGGCCTCTACACCATCACCCACACCTTCGACCTGGTCTCCATCACGACCGCGCTGCAGAACGGCTCGCTGCACTTCTCCTCGACGGCGGAGAACGCCCTCTTCCTGGGCTTCATGTTCGCCTTCGCGGTGAAGGCGCCGCTGTGGCCGCTGCACACCTGGCTGCCGAACGCCATGGGCGAGGCCACGCCGGGCGTCGCGGTGCTGATCACCGCGGTCGTCGACAAGGTCGGCACCTTCGCGATGCTCCGCTTCTGCCTGCAGCTGTTCCCGCAGGCGAGCAAGACCTTCGCGCCGGCGATCCTGGTGCTCTCCGTGATCGGCATCCTTTACGGGGCGCTTCTGGCGGTGGGCCAGAAGGACATCAAGCGGCTGGTCGCCTACGCGTCGATCTCGCACTTCGGCTTCATCATCCTCGGCATCTTCGCGCTGACCAGCCAGGGCCAGTCGGGCGCCGAGCTGTACATGGTGAACCACGGCGTCTCCACGGCCGCCTGGCTGCTGGTGGCGGGCTTCCTGATGTCGCGTCGCGGCAGCCGGCTCATCTCCGACTACGGCGGCGTGCAGAAGGTCGCACCGGTCCTGGCCGGCACCTTCCTGGTGGGCGGGCTGGCGATCCTGTCGCTGCCGGGTCTCGGCCCGTTCGTCAGCGAGTTCCTGGTCCTGGTCGGCACCTTCGAGCGCTATCCGGCGCTCGGCATCGTCGCCACGGCGGGCATCGTGCTGGCCGCGCTGTACGTGCTGGTGCTCTACCAGCGCACCATGACCGGCCCGGTCAAGCCCGGCAACGAGGGCGTGGGCGACCTGAAGGCCCGTGAGCTGGTGGTCGTCGCCCCGCTGATCGCGCTGCTGCTGGTGCTGGGCGTCTACCCGAAGCCGGTCGCCGACATCGTCAACCCGTCGGTGAACCAGACGCTCTCCCAGATGGGGCAGAGCGACCCGGCGCCGCACATCAACGCTGCTACGACGACCACCACCGGAGGCGGCCAGTGACCGGCATGACGCTGGCGGCGGCGATTCCCCCGATCCCCGCGCCGCACATCGAGTACCTGCAGCTGTCGCCCATGCTGGCGGTCTTCGGCGCGGCGCTGGTCGGCGTCCTCGCCGAGGCCTTCGTGCCGCGCCGGCACCGCTACACGGCGCAGATCGGCATCGCGCTGGCGGGCCTGGCGGCCTCGTTCGGGCTGATCCTCTACCTGGCGGTGGACGGCTACGCCACGAACAAGGCGGACCTGGCCGCGATGGGCGCGGTCGCGGTCGACGGCCCGTCGCTGTTCCTGCAGGGCGTGATCACACTCGTGGCGGTCGTCGCCGTGCTCCAGTTCGCCGAGCGGCGGCTTGAGCCGCGCTCGTCGACGGGCGCCTCGGTGGACGCGTTCGCGCCGGAGGCCGCGGCGGTGCCCGGCAGCGACGCGGAGCGACGGGCGGCGACGTCCGGTCACGCGACCACCGAGGTCTACCCGCTGACGATGTTCGCGGTGGGCGGCATGCTGCTCTTCCCGGCCGCCTCGGACCTGCTGACGATGTTCGTGGCGCTGGAGGTCTTCTCCCTGCCGCTCTACCTGATCTGCGCGCTGGCACGCCGCCGTCGGCTGCTGTCGCAGGAGGCGGCGGTCAAGTACTTCCTGCTCGGCGCGTTCTCGTCCGCCTTCTTCCTGTTCGGCCTCGCGCTGGTCTACGGCTACGCGGGCTCGGTGCAGCTGAGCCGGATCGCCGACGTGGTCGAGGGCAGGGCGACGATCACGCCGGCGCTGGCGCAGACCACCGGCAACGACGTGCTGCTGCTGATCGGCCTGGCGATGCTGGGCGTGGGCCTGCTGTTCAAGGTCGGCGCGGTCCCCTTCCACATGTGGACGCCGGACGTCTACCAGGGCGCCCCGACGCCGGTCACCGGCTTCATGGCCTCGGCGACCAAGGTGGCCGCCTTCGGGGCGATGCTCCGGCTGCTCTACGTCGCCTTCCCCGGCCTGTCCTGGGACTGGCGGCCGGTGCTGTGGGGCGTGGCGATCCTGACCATGGTCGCGGGCGCGATCATCGCGGTGACCCAGACGGACGTGAAGCGCCTGCTGGCCTACTCGTCCGTGGCCCACGCCGGGTTCATCCTGACCGGCGTGATCGCGCTGGACCGCAGCGGCCTCGGCGCGGTGATGTTCTACCTGGCCGCGTACTCCTTCGTGACGCTCGGCGCGTTCGCCGTGGTCACCCTGGTGCGCGACGCGGACGGGGAGGCGACGCACCTGTCGCGCTGGGCCGGGCTCGGGCGGCGGTCGCCGCTGCTGGCGGCGGTCTTCGCGCTCTTTCTGCTGGCCTTCGCGGGCATCCCCCTGACGAGCGGCTTCACCGGGAAGTTCGCGGTGTTCCAGGCCGCGTCGGGCAGCGGGGGGACGGCGCTGGTCATCGTCGGTGTGCTGTCCTCGGCGGTGGCGGCGTTCTTCTACATCAGGGTCATCGTGCTGATGTTCTTCTCGGACCCGCGCGCCGACGGGCCGACCGTCGCCGTGCCGAGCCCGCTGACGGGCGCGGCGATCGGGCTCGGCGCGGTGGTCACCGTGGTGCTCGGCGTGGCGCCGGAGTACTTCCTGCATCTCGCGAACCAGGCGTCACTCTTCGTACGGTGAAAGGTCCGGGAACGCCGGAACAACCCTGGTGCGCGCCCGGCCCGCTGTGACAGTGGGCCGGGCGCGCTCGGTGATCGACAGCCGACCGGATACGCTGCCCTTGGTGGCTCTTACCAGCCACCCCCACCCGACCAGCGCAAGGAGTGTTCCCGGTGACCGTCGTGGGGCCCTTCGGGCTGAGCGTGCAGGACCAGGCACTGGAGACCGACGTCCGCCTCGGGCTCTCCGCCGTCGAACAGGCACTGGCCGAGGCGACCAAGAGCGACGTGCCGTTCATCACAGTCGGCGCACAGCATCTGCTCCACGCGGGCGGCAAGCGGTTCCGCCCGCTGCTGGCGATCCTCGCCGCCCAGTTCGGCGACGCGAACGCGCCGGGCGTGGTCCCGGCCTCGGTGGTGGTCGAGCTGACCCATCTGGCCACGCTCTACCACGACGACGTGATGGACGAGGCGTCCATGCGCCGCGGCGCGGTCAGCGCCAACGCCCGCTGGGACAACTCCGTCGCCATCCTCACCGGGGACTTCCTCTTCTCGCGCGCGTCGCAGATCCTGGCCGACCTGGGCCCGGAGGCGGTGCGGCTGCAGTCGCAGGCGTTCGAGCGCCTGGTCACCGGCCAGATCCTGGAGACGGCCGGTCCCGGCCCCGAGGACGACCCGGTCCGGCACTACCTGGACGTGCTCTCGGGCAAGACCGGCTCACTGATCGCCGTCTCCTGCCGCCTCGGCGCGCTGCTGGCCGGGGCCGACGAGTACGTCTGCGACATACTGACCCAGTACGGCGAGCGCATCGGCATCGCCTTCCAGCTGGCCGACGACGTGCTGGACATCGCCAGCGACAGCCAGGAGTCGGGCAAGACGCCCGGCACGGACCTGCGCGAGGGCGTCCCCACGCTGCCGGTGCTGCTGCTGCGCGCCGCCGAGCCGGACCCGTCCGTCCCGGGCGACCTGCGGCTGCGCGAGCTGACCGCCGGGCCGATCGAGGACGACGAGCTGCACGCCGAGGCGCTGCGCCTGCTGCGCGCCCACCCGGCGCTGGCGCGGGCGCGGGAGGAGACGCTGCGCTGGTCCGAGGAGGCCCGCGCGCTGCTGCGTCCGCTGCCGGACTGCTCGGCCAAGACGGCCCTGGAGGGCCTGTGCGACGCGGTCGCTCTGCGCACGATGTGATCGCTAGCATGTGACCATGCCGCTCCCGCCCGTGCCGCTGCGTGTCGTGATAGCCGAGGACTCCGTGCTGCTGCGCGAGGGTCTGACCCGCTTGCTGACCGACCGCGGTCTCGCGGTCGTCGGCGCCGTGGAGGACGGTGAGGCGCTGCTGGCGCTGGTCGACGGGCTGGCGGCGTCCGCGGAGGGCGCACCGGACGTGGTGGTGGCGGACGTGCGGATGCCGCCGACCCACACCGACGAGGGCGTGCGCGCCTGCATCGCCCTGCGTGAGCGGCACCCCGGCGTGGGCACCCTGGTGCTGTCGCAGTACGTGGAGGAGCGCTACGCCGCGGAGCTGCTGGCGGGCTCGACCCGCGGGGTCGGCTACCTGCTGAAGGACCGGGTGGCGGAGGTGCGCGAGTTCGTGGACGCGGTCTCCCGCGTCGCCGCCGGCGGCACCGCGCTGGACCCGGAGGTGGTCGCGCAGCTGCTGGGCCGCAGCCGCAAGCGGGACGTGCTGGCCGATCTGACGCCGCGGGAGCGGGAGGTCCTAGGCCTGATGGCCGAGGGCCGCAGCAACGCGGCCGTGGCGCGTCAGCTGGTGGTCTCCGACGGCGCCGTGGAGAAGCACGTCAGCAACATCTTCGCGAAGCTGGGCCTGGGCCAGAGCCCGGAGGACCACCGCCGGGTGCTGGCGGTGCTGACCTATCTCAATTCCTGATTGACCGTCAGATATCGTGTCCTCGGGATCCACCGCCAGGCACCTTGACGGGCATAGGATCTTTTACGCGGAGCACCACCATCGGTGACGAGGGAGGCCCACGTCGTGACCAGCAGGGTCGAGGAGACGGGTTCCACGTTCGACGAGTCCCATGATCCGGAGTCCGAGCCGGCCAATGGGGGCAAGCGGGTGCGGCGGCTCGACCGCGTCGTCATCCGCTTCGCCGGGGACTCCGGTGACGGTATGCAGCTGACCGGTGACCGCTTCACCTCCGAGACGGCCGGCTTCGGCAACGACCTGTCGACGCTGCCGAACTTCCCGGCCGAGATCCGGGCCCCGGCAGGCACCCTGCCCGGCGTCTCCAGCTTCCAGCTGCACTTCGCCGACCACGACATCCTCACCCCGGGCGACGCCCCGGACGTGCTGGTCGCGATGAACCCGGCCGCGCTCAAGGCGAACCTGGCGGACCTGCCGCGCGGCGCGGAGATCATCGTCAACACGGACGAGTTCACCAAGCGCGCGCTGGCCAAGGTGGGCTGGCAGGCGGACCCCCTCGACGACGGAACGCTGGCCGAGTACCGGGTGCACCCGGTGGCGCTGACCACGCTGACGGTGGAGGCGCTGAAGGAGACCTCGCTGTCGCGCAAGGACGCGGAGCGGGCCAAGAACATGTTCGCGCTCGGGCTGCTGTCCTGGATGTACCACCGGCCCACCGAGGGCACCGAGACGTTCCTGCGGGCCAAGTTCGCGAAGAAACCCGAGATCGCCGAGGCCAACGTGCTGGCGTTCCGGACGGGCTGGAACTACGGCGAGACCACCGAGTCGTTCGCGGTCTCCTACGAGGTGGCTCCGGCGGCGCGGGCCTTCGCGCCGGGGCGCTACCGCAACATCTCCGGCAACCTGGCGCTGGCGTACGGGCTGATCGCGGCCTCGCGGCAGTCGGGTCTGCCGCTGTTCCTGGGCTCCTATCCGATCACCCCGGCCTCCGACATCCTGCACGAGCTGTCGAAGCACAAGAACTTCGGCGTGCGGACCTTCCAGGCCGAGGACGAGATCGCCGGGATCGGCGCGGCACTCGGGGCGGCCTTCGGCGGCGCGTTGGGCGTGACCACGACGTCGGGGCCGGGCGTCGCGCTCAAGAGCGAGACGATCGGGCTGGCGGTGTCGTTGGAGCTGCCGCTGCTGGTGGTGGACATCCAGCGCGGCGGTCCGTCGACGGGCCTGCCGACCAAGACCGAGCAGGCGGACCTGCTGCAGGCGATGTTCGGGCGCAACGGCGAGGCGCCGGTGCCGATCGTGGCGCCCGCCTCGCCGGGGGAGTGCTTCACCATGGCGCTGGAGGCGGCGCGGATCGCGCTGGCCTATCGCACGCCGGTGTTCCTGCTGTCCGACGGGTACCTGGCCAACGGCTCGGAGCCGTGGCGCGTCCCGGAGGTCTCCGAGCTGCCGGACCTGCGGGTCGAGTTCGCGACCGAGCCCAACGCCCCCGACGGCTCGGGCGGCTTCTGGCCGTACCTGCGCGACCCGCAGACGTTGGCGCGGCCCTGGGCGGTGCCGGGCACGCCAGGGCTGGAGCACCGCATCGGCGGGATCGAGAAGCAGGACGGGACGGGGAACATCTCCTACGACCCGGCCAACCACGACCACATGGTCCGCACCCGCCAGGCCAAGGTCGACGGCGTCAGCGTCCCGGACCTCGCCGTGGACGACCCGGGCGGCGACGCGGGGCTGCTGGTGCTCGGCTGGGGCTCGACCTTCGGGCCGATCGCCGCCGGCGTGCGGCGCGCCCGCGCCGCGGGCGGCAGGGTCGCCCAGGCCCACCTGCGCTACCTCAACCCCTTCCCGGCCAACCTCGGCGAGCTGCTGCGGCGCTACGACAGGGTGCTGGTGCCGGAGATGAACCTCGGGCAGCTCGCGATGCTGCTGCGGGCCAGGTACCTGGTCGACGCCCGCTCGTTCACGCAGGTCAGCGGCATGCCGTTCAAGGCCGCCCAGCTGGCCGCCGTCATCTCGGAGGCGCTCGATGACTGAGATCAAGGCGACCGGCGTCACGGCGAACGGCGCGCTGAAGCTGACGGCGAAGGACTTCAAGTCCGACCAGGAGGTGCGCTGGTGCCCCGGCTGCGGGGACTACGCGATCCTGGCCGCGGTGCAGGGCTTCCTGCCCGAGCTCGGCATCCCCAGAGAGAAGATCGTCTTCATCTCCGGGATCGGCTGCTCCTCGCGCTTCCCGTACTACCTCAGCACCTACGGGATGCACTCCATCCACGGCCGCGCCCCGGCGATCGCCACCGGGCTGGCGTCCTCGCGGCCGGACCTGTCGGTGTGGGTGATCACCGGGGACGGCGACGCGCTGTCCATCGGCGGCAACCACCTGATCCACGCGCTGCGCCGCAACGTGAACCTGAAGATCCTGCTGTTCAACAACCGGATCTACGGCCTCACCAAGGGCCAGTACTCGCCCACCAGCGAGCCCGGCAAGATCACCAAGTCGACCCCGATGGGCTCCCTGGACGAGCCGTTCCGCCCGCTGTCGCTCGCGCTCGGCGCGGAGGCGGGCTTCGTGGCCCGCACCATCGACTCCGACCGCCAGCACCTCACCTCGGTGCTGCGCGCCGCCGCCCAGCACCAGGGCACGGCGCTGGTGGAGATCTACCAGAACTGCAACATCTTCAACGACGGCGCCTTCGAGGTCCTGAAGGACCCGGCGACGCGGGACGCCGCCCTGCTGCGCCTGGAGCACGGGCAGCCGTACCGTCTCACGCCTGACGGCGAGGAGATCGTCCACGACGTGACCGACCCGGACCCGACGCGCGCCTTCGCGCTGTCCCGGCTCACCGAGCCCACCCCGATCGGGGTGCTGCGGGCGGTGGCCAGGCCCGCCTACGACCGGCAGTTGAACGCGCAACTGGACCAGGCCGTCGCGGAGCGTGGTGAGGGGGATCTGTCGGCGCTTCTTAGCGGTTCCGACACGTGGATGGTTCGGTGAGGTCACACAGGCGTTAGGGAGCCGCTAAGATCCCGGCCTGCGTTAACGGATGTCCGATATGTCCTATCGGGCGGGAGTATGCATAGGTGGTCCACTCCCGCCCGGATCGGAATCCACCACCATGGCCGGCACCATCAGCCCCTCTGGCGAGGTCGAACTCCCGGAGAGCCTCGGCTACCGAGTGAAGAAACGTTTGCTCGGTAAGCCCCTGGTCACCGAGCAGCTCAGCCACGAGAAGCTCTCGAACTCCGTCGCACTCGGCGTGCTGGCCTCGGACTGCATCTCGTCCATGGCCTACGGCTCCGAGCAGATGCTGGTGATCCTGATCCCCGCGATCGGCATCGCCGCGTTCACCGCGCTGATCCCGCTGACCTTCGTGATCCTGGGCCTGCTGGTCCTGCTGACCTTCTCGTACCGCGAGGTCGTCTCGGTCTACACCCGGGCGGGCGGTTCGTACGTCGTCGCACGCGAGAACTTCGGCCCCCGGATCGCCCAGATCGCGGCCGTCGCACTGCTCATCGACTACATCGTCACCGTGGCCGTCCAGGCGGCCGCCGGTACCGACGCGCTGGTCTCCCTCGGGCAGTTCCTCTGGGGGAACGGGTCCTTCATAACCCTGGTCGCCGACCACAAGCTGTGGCTGACCGTCGCGGTCGTGCTGCTGCTGTGCTGGGGAAACCTGCGCGGCATCCGCGAGGCCGGCCGGGCCTTCGCCCTCCCCGCCTACCTGTTCATGGGCGCGATGGGCCTGCTCGTCATCGTCGGCTTCCTCCGCTTCCTCACCGGCGACCACACCCAGCTGAGCACCCACCAGGCCGGGATGTACACCCTCGGCACCGGGGAGCACGGCTTCTTCTACGGCGCGGCACTGCTCACCATGCTGCGCGCCTTCGCCAACGGCGGCTCCTCGCTGACCGGCCTGGAGGCCATCTCCAACGGCGTCAGCGTCTTCCGCAACCCGCAGGGCAAGAACGCCCGCAAGACCATGGTCGTCATGTCGGCCGTGCTGGGCACCGGCGTCCTCGGGGTCTCGCTGCTGGCGCACATCACCCACGCGACGCCGTTCGTGGACGGCACCCCGACCGTCGTCTCGCAGGAGGCCAGCTGGGCCTTCGGCAGCAGCTGGTACGGCAACGCGGCGCTGGTCTTCGTACAGCTCGCCACCGCGCTGATCCTCTACACCGGCGCCAACACCTCCTTCAACGGCTTCCCCTTCCTGGCCAGCTTCGTCGCCGAGGACTCGTTCCTGCCGCGCCAGCTGACCCGTCGCGGGCACCGCCTCGCCTTCTCCAGCGGCATCATCGTGCTGACCGTCGTGTCGCTGCTGCTGCTGATCGGCACCGACAGCGACCTGACCCGTCTGGTCAGCCTGTACGCGATCGGCGTCTTCACCGGCTTCACCATGGCCGGCGCGGGCATGGTCAAGCACCACCTGGACCGCCGCGAGGGCAAGTGGAAGATCAAGGTCGCGATCAACGGCGCCGCGGCCGTCGCCTCGTTCGCGGTGGTCGGGATCTTCGCGGTCACCAAGTTCACCGAGGGCGCCTGGATGGTCGTGGTGATCTTCCCGATCGGCGTCTGGTCGCTGATCAAGGTCAACAAGCGCTACCGCGAGGAGGCCGAGGCGCTGGCCATGGCCCCGGTCGACGCCACCAGCCCGACCCCGCGCCGCCAGGTGATGTACATCCTGGTCGACCGCGTCGACCTGGCCGTGCTCAAGGCGATCCGCTACGCCCGCTCGATGCGGCCCGCCGAGATCCGCGCGGTGCACTTCATGACGGACGACCGCGAGGCCGACCGGCTGCGGCTCCAGTGGAGCAACGTCGAGGTCGGCGACCTGTCGCTGGAGATCGTCGAGTGCCCGGACCGCCGCATCGCCCGCGCCCTGGTCGAGCTGATCGCCCGCACCGCCAAGCGGGAGAAGAGCCAGATCACGCTGCTGATCCCGGAGCGCAACTACTCGCCGGTCCTGGGCCGTCTGCTGCACCGCCGCACGCCGGACCAGATCGCCCGCGCGGTCGGCAAGCTGCCGAACGTGGTCACCACCATCGTCCCGTTCGACGTGGTGAGCGCCCACGACGAGCTGGAGGACGCCGCGGCGTCCGGCATCAAGGTGGAGAAGCTGGACCACCTCGACCACACCATCGAGGGCTCGGACCACGCCGACAGCGAGCACTGACGCCGCGCCGAGAACCGCTCGCGCGATGAGCGCCCCCACCCGGACTTCCGGGGCGGGGGCGCTCTCGCTTACCGTCCTCGGATGAGTGGGAGACGTCACGAGCAACGCACCGGACTGTGGCTGGGATTCGCCGCCTACGCGATGTGGGGGTTCTTCCCCCTGTACTGGCCGCTGCTGAAACCGGCCGGCGCCTGGGAGATCCTGGCGGACCGGATGGCCTGGTCCCTGGTCGTGGCGGTCGCGCTGCTGGCCCTGCAGCGGCTGAGGCGCCCGGACGCGCTCTCCTGGATACGCCCGCTGCTGCGGCAGCCGAAGCGGCTGGCGCTGATCGGCCTGGCGGCCGTGGTGATCAGCGTCAACTGGGGCATGTACATCTGGGGCGTCAACTCCGGTCACGTCGTCGAGACCTCGCTCGGCTACTTCATCAACCCGCTGGTCACCATCACCTTCGGCGTGCTCGTCCTCAAGGAGCGCCTGCGGCCCGCGCAGTGGGTCGCCGTGGCGACGGGCGCCGCCGCGGTCCTGGTGCTGACCCTCGGCTACGGCCGGCTGCCGTGGATCGCGCTGACGCTCGCGTTCTCCTTCGCCACCTACGGACTGCTGAAGAAGACGGTCAACCTCGGCGGCCTGGAGGGCTTCGCACTGGAGACGGCGTTCCTCTTCCTGCCGGCCCTGGGCTACCTGCTGTGGCTGTCCGCGAGCGGGCGGTCCACCTTCACCGGGCACGGGCCCGGGCACAGCGCGCTGCTGGCCCTGTGCGGGGTGGTGACGGCCGTCCCGCTGGTCGCCTTCGGCGCGGCCGCGGTCCGGGTGCCGCTGACCACGATGGGGCTGCTGCAGTACCTGGCCCCGGTCTTCCAGTTCCTGCTCGGCATCGCCGTCTTCCACGAGCACATGCCGGCCGAGCGCTGGGCCGGCTTCGCCCTCGTCTGGGTGGCGCTGCTGGTCCTGACCGTGGACGGGTTGCGGCAGGCCCGCAGGGGAGCTGACGCCACGTCGGGCGCGGAGCGCGACCCCTTGACAGCGGTGGGTCCCGGGGTTTCTGATATGCGCGATCCTGTTTGATTGCGTTCAGGGACGTCCGACTCTGTGTGAGGCGGGGCCCTCCGCGGCGAGGGGGCGAGGAAGCGACATGCTGGCGAAGCGGCGCCAGTCCGTGATCCTCGCGGAGATCCGCCGGTGCGGCAGCGTCCGGGTGGGGGAGCTGTCCGCGCGCTTCGGCGTCTCCGACATGACGATCCGCCGGGACCTGGCCGAGCTGGCCCGGCTGGGGCTGGCCCTGAAGGTCCACGGCGGCGCGCTGCACGCCGACGGCGCGGGCGGCGTGGAGCCCGGCTTCGAGGCCAAGACGGAGTGGGAGCCGCAGGCCAAGGACGAGATCGCCCGGCTCGCCGCGCGCCTGGTCCGTCCCGGCACCGCGATCGCGGTCTCCGCGGGCACGACGACCCGGGCCTTCGCCCGCCATCTGCTGCGCGTCGAGCGGCTGACGGTCGTCACCAACTCCGTCCGCGTCGCCGAGGTCTTCGCCGAGGCCCGGCGGCCCGCCCGGCCCGGCCCCACGGTCGTGCTGACCGGCGGCGTGCGCACTCCCAGCGACGCGCTGGTCGGCACCATGGCGCGGCTGGCCCTGCACGACCTCCACGTCGACCAGCTCTTCCTCGGATGCCACGGGGTCGACCCCACGGCGGGCCTGACCACCCCCAACCTCGCCGAGGCGGAGACCAACCGCGCGCTGATCGCCTGCGCGGGCAGCGTGGTCGTCCTCGCGGACCACAGCAAGTGGGGGGTGGTCAGCCTGTCGTCCTACGCGCCGCTGTCCGCGGTGGACACGCTCGTGACGGACGCCGGGCTGCCGGCCGGGGCCAGGCAGCAGGCCGGCGCCGCCGTGGGACGGGTGCTGGTGGCGGGGGGCTGACTCCGCGCGGCCCGCGGCGGCCTACGCGGCGTACTGCTTGGCCGCCGCCTCCAGCGCGGTCTGCAGCCGGCCGGGATCGCGGTTCGTCACGAACGCGTTGAGCGCCGCGTCGATCGCGTTGTTCCAGGCCGCGCGGGCCACCACGCCGTGGGTGAGGGAGCCGACCACCTGCTTGGTGGTCCACTCCACCATCGACCAGTTCGAGTACTGGTCGAACAGGCCCCGTTCGGTCGAGCCGATGACCGCGCGCGGCGGGATCGCGCCCTTGACCGTGGTGAAGGAGTCCTGGCCGGCCTGGCTGCCGCACTCGACGAGCCAGGCGATGGCCGCGTCGCGGTCCTTGGCGCCCTTGGGCAGGGTGAAGCAGTCGGAGGCGAACAGGAAGGCCTCGGAGGTGCCGGGGGCGGTGGACCAGGCGTAGTCGCGACGGGGGGAGAGCCCGGCGAGGGTGAAGGTGGCCTCGGTCCAGTCGCCCATGATCTGGTAGGCGGCGGTACCGTTGCCCACCATCGCGCTGGCCTGGTTCCAGGTGACCTCCGCGGTCGGATTGACCGCCAGGGAGAGGATCTCGCGCAGCGCCTCGAGGGCCGCGGTGACCTGCGGGGAGCCCCAGTCGCCGCCGCGCCGCCACAGCGAGGGCCAGCCGGCGGCGCCCAGCTCGGCCAGCAGCAGACACTCCATCAGGTGCTTGAGCTGCCAGATCTCGTTCGGTGTGACGGAGATGGCCAGCGGGTTCTTGCCGGTCGCGGCGACCTTGTGCAGGGCGGTGACGAAGTCGGCGACGGAGGCGGGCGCGGTCGGGACGCCCGCGTGCTCGCAGACGCGCTTGTTGGCCCAGATCAGGTTGATGTGGTGGATGTCCAGCGGTACCGACCACTGCTTGCCGCCGCGCTGGGTCAGCTGCAGCAGGGTGGGGCTGAGCAGCCTGTTCCAGCCCTGCTGCCGGTAGAGGAAGCCGAGGTCCTCCAACTGCCCCGCGTCGATGTAGTCGTCGAGCATCGCGCCGGCCTGGCCCTGGAAGGTGTCCGGCGGGTTGCCGGCCTTCAGGCGGCGGGCGAGCTCGGCCTTGGCGTTGGCCCCGGCGCCGCCGGCGACCGCGCGGTTGACGAAGTCGATGTGGGGGTTGTGCACGTGGAACTCGCTGACCAGGGAGGCGAGCGCGGCCGCCTCCCCGCCCTCGGTCCACCAGGAGAAGACCTCCAGGGAGGCGGGGGTTCCGGACGGGCCGGTGACGCTGGTGCTGCTGCTGGCGCAGCCGCTCAGCAGCGCCGTCCCCGCGCTGAGGCCGGTGAGACCGGCGGCGGCGAGGACGGCGCGGCGGCTGATGCTCATACGTGATGCCTTCTGGCTCGAACCGACGGCGCCCCCGCACTGGGCGCGTGTGACGGTCCATGGCATCGGCATCAACTGTGGTGCGTCAAGGTGCCTTTCAGCAGATGAGACGGGGTACGCGAGGCGCTCTGACACCCCGTCGAGTGGTGTGTACCACGCTGCGCGCGCCCTCCCTCGCCAGGGTGCTACGGAAGCTGGAAGGTGCTCTGCACCGGGTAGTGGTCGCTCGGCGACCGGGTGTCGCTCTGACCCTGGGTCCAGCCGGCCTGCGGGTCGAAGTCCGTGGTGACGGACGGCAGCGCCAGCGGGGTCGGGCGGCCCGGCGCGTTCAGGTAGCCGATGTAGTCGAGGCTGTCCTGGTAGTCGCTCGGGAAGGACTCGACGCCGGACATGTACTGGCACCAGGCCGAGACCGGGCAGTCCATGGTGGTCAGCTGGCTCGGGTCGGTGGCGGGGGTGCCCAGCACGCCGCCCACGGCGTTCTGCGCGTTGGTGTAGTCCCCGCGCGAAGCGCCGTGGAAGTACTCGACGTTGAAGTCGCCGCCGATGAGCACCGGCGCGGAGGAGCCGACGATGCCGTCGACCCAGCTCTTGATCTCGCCGAGCTGGGCGAGGCGGGTCGCCTGCGTGGTGTCCGTGGAGGTGCCGGACTGGTCGGCCTGCAGGTGCGTGCCGACGACCCAGGTGTTGACGCCGTTCTTGTCGATCTCCGCCAGCGCGGCGCCCTTGTTGGAGTCGTAGTCCCAGGTGCCCGAGGTCGAGTTGGAGAAGACGTGCGCGTACTGGGCGGTGATCGGGTACTTCGAGAAGATCATGGTGCCGCCGTTGATGACGAACAGCGAGTTCGAGCAGTCCCCGCTGATGCCGTTCCAGCCGCCGCCGGAGCAGACCTGGCCGACGACCGGCGTGTGGTACGGGTACTGGGCGGCCAGTGCGCTCTCGATGTTGCTGGTCGAGCTGTGGTTGAACAGCTCGTCCAGGACCACCACGTCGGCGTTGTGCTGCTTGATGATCGACTCGACGACCGGCGTGCGGCCGGCGGCGTTCTCACTCTCGGTGCTGTCGACCACGGAGGTGGCCAGGTCGACGTTCCAGGCGAAGACGGAGAGCGAGTTGCCGGTGGTCGACGCGTGGGCGGCGGGCGCGACGGTCAGGCCACCGAGAACGGCGGTGGCTGCGGCGACGGCGGTGGCGAGCAGAGCGCGCTTGCGCACGAGGGTCTCCTCGGTAGAGGCGGGCCGGTGCATGACGGAGCTGCACGCTAACTACCGAGAAGTAAGTTTGGAAGAACGACGCATGAGCAGATGTGATCGGTCGACCGAAGACTCGGTCGACCGATCACTTGTCCGGACTAGTTCCCGTAGAAGATCTTCACTTGTCTGGACTACTTGGCCAGGTTCTCCAGGAACTGCGGGGTGACCGCGCCGGCGTAGACGGTGCCGTTGTCGGTGACCAGCACGTTGAACGCCTTGGTGGTGAACAGCGTGCCGCCGGGGACGGAGTGGCCGAGGGACTTGAGCGCGTCCGCCGGGTTGCCGCCCTTGCCGTTCTTGGCGGTGGCCGAGGGGCTGATCTTGTAGACGGTCGTCCAGCCGGTGCCGATCATCTGGACGTCGTCGCCTCGCGCCTGCCCGTTCTGCGGGCCCTGCGCGCCCGGGTGGCCGGGGGCGTGCTTCTGCTGCTGACCGGCGCCCCGCTGCGCGGACTTGGTGGTCAGCTTCGCGCCCTGCGGCAGGGTGAAGTCGAAGGTGCTCGCGGCCGGCTCGGCGTAGCTGATGCTCGCGAACCGGACGTCGGCGATCGGGCTGCTGCCGTCGGACGGGTCCACCTGGACGCCGAGCGCCATGTCCGTCCGCGCGTCCACGGACAGGCGCACGTCGCCGATGGTGGAGCCGGCTCCCTTGGGGGAGATGACGAGGACGTAGACCTGGCGCCCCGCCACCATCGAGTTGCCGTCGACCGAGACCGAGCTGAACGGTGCGATCTCCTGAAGCATCCGCGCGGCGTCCGCAGGGGTGCTCATCGCCGGGGCGCTCGGATGCGTGGTCGCCTCGTCCGGGTTGATCCCGGTGTACTGGGTGGCCTGGTTGCTCCGGCTGTCGTACGACCAGGCCTCGGTGCCGTTGTGGACGAACCGGACCGTGGTGCCGGTGTCCGTCGAGCTGAAGGCCTGACGGTTCGGGCCGTCCATGGCCACGGTGAAGTCGTGCGTCCCCGACAGCAGACCGAGCAATTGCTGCTCCGCCTGCTGGGCCTGCGGGTCCGCGGCCGCGCTCGCGCCCGACTTGGCGCCCGAGGCGCCGAGCGCCGAGGGCAGTTGCGAGACCAGCTGAGAGGGCAGGCCCAGGTCCACGGTCGACTCGACCGTGCCGGAGAAGGACTGCTGGTGGCTGCTGAGCGCACGCGCCAGCAGGGCCTGCGCCGACACCGCTGGCAGCGAGGGCCCCGCGGCCAGCGCCGTCCCCGCGGCCACGGAACCCGCTACGGCCGCCACGGCCGCCGACGCCAGCAGCAGCCGCTTACGGCTCGTCCGGGCGGTGCTGTTCGACATTGATCGTCCCTCCGTCGTCTTTCCCACCCTGTCATTGAACGCCTCGCCCCCGTCCGCGGCATCGGCCCACGGGCGCAAAGCCCGTTCCACCCGTCGGACTACGGAACCCTGAGACGTTCTCAGGGTTACTCGAGGGCCGGGCCAGCAGATCCGCGTATGGTTCAGCTCATGAAGCACCAGTCGAACGGGCAACCGGGCGCGCAGCCGAGCGCGCAGCCGACCGCGAACGCGATGCGTCGGGCCGTCAGTCGCGCCCGGAGCGGGGTAGCCCTCGACGTCGCCGAGGCCGCGGTGCTGCTGCAGGCGCGGGGTGACGCCCTCACGGAGCTCGCCGCGTCCGCCGCCCGGGTGCGCGACGCGGGGCTGGAGGCGGCGGGTCGACCCGGCGTCATCACCTACTCGAAGAGCGTCTTCATCCCCCTGACCCGGCTGTGCCGGGACACCTGCCACTACTGCACCTTCGTCACCGTCCCGGGCAAGCTGCGCCGGGCCGGGCACGGGATGTTCATGTCCCCGGACGAGGTGCTGGACGTGGCCCGCAAGGGCGCGGCGCTCGGCTGCAAGGAAGCCCTGATCACCCTCGGCGACAAGCCGGAGGACCGCTGGCCCGAGGCACGCGAGTGGCTCGACGCGCACGGCTACGACGACACCGTCGCCTACGTCCGCGCCGTCTCCGTCCGCATCCTGGAGGAGACGGGGCTGCTGCCCCACCTCAACCCGGGCGTGATGTCCTGGACGGACTTCCAGCGGCTGAAGCCGGTCGCCCCCTCCATGGGCATGATGCTGGAGACGACCGCGACCCGGCTCTGGTCGGAGCCCGGCGGCCCGCACTACGGCTCCCCGGACAAGGAGCCCGCCGTCCGGCTGCGGGTGCTGGAGGACGCGGGCCGCTCCTCCGTCCCCTTCACCTCCGGCCTGCTGATCGGCATCGGCGAGACCTACGAGGAGCGGGCGGAGTCCCTGTTCGCCCTGCGCCGGATCTCCCGGGCCTACCACGGCATCCAGGAACTGATCATCCAGAACTTCCGCGCCAAGCCGGGCACGGCGATGCGCGGCATGCCGGACGCCGAGCTGGACGACCTGGTCGCCACGGTCGCCGTGGCCCGGCACATCCTGGGCCCGTCCGCCTGTCTCCAGGCCCCGCCGAACCTCGTGGACAGCGAGTACGAGCGGCTGATCGGCGCCGGGATCGACGACTGGGGCGGGGTCTCGCCGCTGACCATCGATCACGTCAACCCCGAGCGCCCCTGGCCGCAGATCGAGGAGCTGGCCGAGCGCTCCCGGGCGGCCGGCTTCGAGCTGCGCGAACGCCTCTGCGTCTATCCCGAGTACGTGCGCCAGGGCGAGCCGTGGCTGGACCCGCGCGTGCTGCCGCACATCCGGGCGCTGGCCGACCCGGAGACCGGGCTGGCACGCGAGGACGCGTTGCCGGTCGGCCTGCCCTGGCAGGAGCCGGAGGAGGCGTTCACCGCCTCCGGCCGCACCGAGCTGCACGTCGAGATCGACGCCGAAGGCCCCGGCGGAGGCCGCACGGGCGACCGGCGCGGCGACTTCGACGACGTCTACGGCGACTGGGAGTCGCTGCGCGAGGTCGCGGCGGTGACCGGCGCCCCCGACCGTGCGGGCGTGGAGCGGCTGGACGCGGACGTGCGCGAGGCGCTCGCCGTCGCCGCCGACGACCCGCGCCGGCTGACGGACCCGCAGGCGCTGGCGCTCCTGCACGCCGACGGCCCCGCGCTCGACGCGCTCTGCTCCGTCGCCGACGCGGTCCGCCGGGACGTCGTCGGCGACACCGTCACCTACTGCGTGACGCGGAACATCAACTTCACCAACGTCTGCTACACCGGCTGCCGCTTCTGCGCCTTCGCGCAGCGCCGCACCGACGCGGACGCCTACACGCTCTCGCTCTCCCAGGTGGCCGACCGCGCCGAGCAGGCGTGGGAGGTCGGCGCGACCGAGGTGTGCATGCAGGGCGGCATCCACCCGGACCTCCCCGGCACCGCCTACTTCGACATCGCCCGGGCCGTGAAGGACCGCGTGCCCGGCATGCACGTGCACGCCTTCTCGCCGATGGAGGTCGTCAACGGCGCGACCAGGACCGGGCTGTCCATCAGGGACTGGCTCACGCAGGCCAAGGAGGCCGGGCTCGACACCATCCCCGGCACCGCCGCCGAGATCCTCGACGACGAGGTCCGCTGGGTGCTGACCAAGGGCAAGCTGCCCGCCGCGACCTGGGTCGAGGTCGTCACCACCGCGCACGAGCTCGGCATCCGGTCCTCGTCCACCATGATGTACGGGCACGTGGACCAGCCCCGTCACTGGCTCGGCCACCTGCGGGTGCTCACGGAGATCCAGGACCGCTCGCTCGAAGCCGGCCGGGGCGGCTTCACCGAGTTCGTGACGCTGCCGTTCGTGCACACCAACGCGCCCGTCTACCTCGCCGGCATCTCCCGGCCCGGCCCGACGACGCGCGACAACCGGGCCGTCACCGCCATGGCCCGGCTGCTGCTGCACGGGCGGATCCCCAACATCCAGACCAGCTGGGTCAAGCTCGGCGCCGAGGGAGCGGCGGAGATGCTCCGCAGCGGCGCCAACGACCTCGGCGGCACGCTGATGGAGGAGACCATCTCCCGGATGGCGGGCTCCGCCTACGGCAGCTACAAGTCCATCCGCGACCTGGAGGCCGTCGCCGCCGCGGCCGGTCGTCCGGCCGCCCAGCGCACCACCCTCTACGGCGAGGTCCCCGCCGAGCGGCGCGCGGCCGCGCTGGCCTCGGACGGGCACCTGCCGGAGCTGCTGCCGGTGATCGAGTAGGGCCGGTTCCGGACCGCGCCGGGTCAGCGCATGATCTCGCCCGCGTTGACCAGGAGCGACTGGCCGGTGATGGCGCGGGCGCGGTCGCAGGCGAGGAAGATCGCGGCCTCGGCGACGTCGCCGTCGGTGGCCAGCTCCGGAAGGACGACCCGCTCGCTGAGACGTCCCACGACCTCCTCCCGCGGGACGTTCTCGCCGGTGGCGGTCCAGGTGACGTAGGCCTCCACCATCGGCCCCCACATCCAGCCCGGCAGCACGGTGTTGACCCGGATCCGGGACGGGCCGAGCTCCCGGGCCATGCTGTACATCGCGCTGGTCAGCGCGCCCTTGGAGGCGGCGTACGCGGCCTGCCGGACCTGGGACGGCGCGGCGATGGCGGACTGGGTGCCGACGATGACGACCGCGCCGCCGCGTTCGCGCAGCGCGGGGAGGCAGGAGCGGGTCAGCTGCAGTGTGCCGATCAGGTTGACGTCGATGACCCGGCGCCACTCGTCGAAGTCGGCGTCTTCCAGCCCGCCGAAGGACTGGTCCATGGCGGCGACGTGGATCACCGCGTCGATGCGGCCGAAGCGTTCGACGGCGAGCGCGGCGAGCGCGTCGCAGCGCTCGGGGTCGGCGATGTCGGTGCGCTTCCACGCGGTGGTCCCCGGGCGGCTCGCCTCGATCTGCTCGGCGGTCTTGACCAGGTTCTCCTGCGTGCGCGCGCCGAGTACGACGTTGGCGCCGTCGCGGGCCGCGGCCAGCGCGACGCGGTGCCCGAGACCCGGCCCGACGCCGGAGACCACGACGGTGCGTCCTTCGAGCAGCATGGCGAACCTCCCGGTAGCACTCCAGAAATATCTGACGATGCGTCAGAGTAGGGTCTCCGGCCGCAGGGTGCCAGGGTCGTGGGTGCCAGGGTCGTGGGTCCGGGAGTCGTGGGTGCGGGCGTCGTTCGCGCGGGAGGCGGGCGCGTCAGAGGCGGGTGACGCCGACCAGGGCCCAGAAGCGCTCCAGCGGTTCCGCCTCCGGCTCCTCGGTCACCGCGGTCGGGGCGCTGCCGCCCCAGAGCGCGCTCGAGGTGGCCCGCTCGGCGGCGAGGGCCTGGAGCGCGTGGGTGATCCACTCCTCCGACAGTGTGGGGACGAGGTCGCGCACCGGGCGCACCTGGGCCTGCCAGCGGCCGTCGACCGCGCGTCGCAGCAGCTCCTGGAGGTCCTCCTCCCAGCCGCAGGCGCGGACCAGTACGGGCGGGGAGAGGTGCAGGGCGGTTGCCAGGTCGCGGGTCATGGTCCGGTCGCCGGTCCAGCGCACCTCCAGCTTCGCGTACTCGCGCGGGGTGACCCGGATCCGGCGGGCCACCTCCTCCTGGGGCAGGTCCATGGCGAGTCGGTGGTCGCGCAGCGACTCGGCGCGTCCGCCCATCAGCTGGCCCGGCAGGCACCACAGCACCCGCGCGAGCGCGATCAGTTCGCGCTCGGTGGGGTGCGCGCCGCCGGTCTCCCAGGCGATGACCAGGGCGGGCGGCACGGGCATCGCGTACTGCTCGGCGAGCGAGCGGGCGACCAGGGCGGGGCTCAGTCCGAGGGAGGAGCGCACGGCACGGGCTGCCGCCGGCTCGAACGGAACCGGGACGGAGGAGGGAGGCGTGCGTCTCGGCATGAATCGGAGGCTAAAGGGGCAAGGCGGGTCGGCCCAGGCAACGATCGCACAAGGCATCCGTGGCCCCGGCGGTTCCGCCTGGAGCTTCCTCCGGAGCTTCCAGAGCTTCCTCTGGGCAGTTCCCGATATCTGACTTACCGTCAGCTCCATGACGGATTCGGATGACGCGGAAGAACTGCAGCGCTACACCGAGCTGGCCGCGCGCGGCCCCTACGGCGTCGCCATCGGCAGCGCTCTGATCACCATGGTCGAGCCGCTGCCGGGCCACGAGTACGCCTACAACCGTTGGTACGAGGACGACCACTTCTACGCGGGCGCGATGGCCATGCCGTGGATGTTCGCCGGGCGGCGCTTCGTGGCCCCCCGCGAGCTGCAACTGCTGCGGTATCCGGAGAAGTCGGCGGTCGCGGAGCCGGTCACCGCAGGGTGCTACCTCTCGGTCTACTGGGTCACGCAGGGCCGCCACGACGCGCACATGCGTTGGACGGTCCAGATCAACAAGCGGCTGAACCGGGACGGCCGCGTCTACCGCGATCGCACCCACGTCTTCACCGCCTTCCAGCAGCACGTCAGCACGTACTACCGGGACGGCGCGGCCGGACCGCGTGACATCCACGCGCTGGACCACCCCTACCAGGGGCTGGTGATGGAGGTCGTCGACACCGAGACGGCGGAGCAGCGGCGGCAGCTGACCGACTGGCTGATGGACCGGCACCTGCCCTCCCGGCTGCGGTCCGGCTCGCCGGCGGCGATGTGCACGATCTTCGAGCCGCTGCCGCTGCCGGTCGACCGGATGTCCTACGTGAAGCCCGTGGACGGGACGGACACGCGGCTGACGCTGCTCTGGTTCCTGCAGCAGGACCCGCGCGGCTGCTGGGACGCCTTCACCGGCCTGGACGGGGAGGTGGCCGGGGCGGTCCCGGGCGCGCGGGTGGAGCTGGTGGCGCCGTTCCTGCCGACCCTGCCGGGAACCGACGCCTACGTCGACGAGCTGCGCTGACGGGGCTGGGGTTCGGGCTGGGGTTCGGGATGCCCGGTGGGGGCGCGGCTGCCCCCGCCGGGCGACCAGGTCAGGCGCGGTCGAGGGAACCGGTGGCCACCTCGGCGAGGAAGGACTGCCAGGCCTCACGGGAGAAGGCGAGGGACGGCCCGGCCAGATCCTTGGAGTCGCGGACCATGACGGCCTCGGCGGGACGGGCGACCTCGACGCAGGCGTTGGCTCCGGAGTAGCTGGACTTGCGCCAGTCGAGGGCGCCGTCGCGGTGGTCCTCAGTGATCATTTCCATCTCCAGTCGGGAGGAGCGAGCTGACGATCCGCTGATCGCGTTTACGGGTGTCAGTCTGCCCACACCGTCCCGCCGCTGGGAACCGTCGACTGTCGGCGTTCACTCATCCGAAAGGATTTGACGAGTGAACCGCTGCTCTCGCCGGGCCGTGGTGTATTCTTCCGCGACTTCGCGATCACCGTGTGTGCAGTTTGGCGACCTTGTCCACGAGTTCGCGGGTCTGCTCCGGGCCGAGCGCCTGCGCCTGGAGGTGTTCGTAGAGCGTCGCGTAGGCGCGGACGTCCGACTCCTTCTCCAGATACAGGTCGCTGGTCACGCCCTCCAGGTACACCACCGTCGCGTCGGAGGCGTCGCGGTACTCCAGCACCGAGAAGTTCGCCGTCATGCCCGGGTGCGCGCCGACGCCGAACGGCAGCACCTGCACCGTCACGTGGGGCAGCAGGCTGGTCTCGATCAGCGCCTCCAGCTGCGCCCGCATCGTCTGCGGGCTCCCCACGACGCGGTGCAGCGCGGCCTCGTCGACGACCGCCCACAACCGCAGCGGCTCGTCGTTCTTGCGCAACAGGTCCTGACGCACCATCCGGACGTCCGTGCGCTTCTCGATCTGCGCCGGCTGGGCCTCCGGCTGGATGCCCGCGACCACGGCGTGCGCGTAGTCACGGGTCTGCAGCAGGCCGGGGATGAACAGCGACTCGTAGGTGCGGATGGAGACCGCCTCGGCCTCCAGGCCGATGTAGACGCTGTAGGGGACGTCGCCGAAGGCGTGCCACCAGCCGCGCTGCCGCGACTCGCGGGCCATGGTCATCAGGCCCTCGATCATCGCGGGATCGCTCACGCCGTAGACGTCGCACAGATCCCGAACGTCGCGCTGGCTGATGCTGCGACGTCCGTTCTCCAGACGGCTGATCTTCGACTGGGAGACCAGCAGCTGCTGCGCGACCTCCTCCGCGGTGAGGCCTTTCTGCTCGCGGAGTCGGCGGAGCTCGGCCCCGAGCCGACGACGGCGGACGGTGGGATTGACGCTGGCGGTTGACACGGTCTCTCCTGGGCATCGACGGTCTGGCACGCCCCTATAGCCAGCCAGGATGCCATCCCGACACGCCCTCATGTGGCGCAATCGGCCCGCTTCTTGACGGATTGGCTGAGAGGAGGAACGATTCTGCGCCCACAACTGCCGCTCCGGAGAGCTGGTCAGTGCGAGGAAACGGCGGCGAAGGGTGGTTCGCCGCCGCTTCCGCTCGTGTCGCGTGTCGCGCCTCGCGTGTCGTGCCTGTCGGATCCTGTCTCGCCGCGTGCCTGTCGTGCCGTGTGCGTGCTGTGTGCCGTGTGCCGTGGTGCCGTGTTCTGCCGCCCGGACTACCTGATGCCCGCGCGGACCATCCCGGTGACCACGGCGGGCCGGGCCGCCGGACGCGCGGCCGGACGGGCGGCGCCGCCGCCCGTGCGCACCTGCGTGGTCGGCATGCCGTTCTGCACGTCCATGACCGCGTGCGCGACCATGCCGCCGAGGGGGTCGTAACGGATCAGGTCGCGCAGGCGGGACCTGCAGGACCGTCCCTCGTTGCCCGGGTAGAGGTGCTTGCCGAGCCCGACCGAGTGGGCCAGGGCGGCGAGCGCGGCGGTGCGCGGGTCCGGGGGCACCCCGGTCCGGATCGCCGCGTCGAGGCGTTCCTTGATGGCACTGTTCGTGCAGTCGTCCGACGCCTGGTAACGGGTCGTCGGCAACACTCCGCACACCTGGCCCGGCACGGCCTTCACCATCTCGCACCGTTCCAGGTGCGCGAGATAGGTCTGGCGCAGGCCCAGTCGCGGGCCGCCGATCCACTGTACGGCGCGCACCGCGCTGCCACGTCTGCGCAGCAGTTCGAGCGCGTGATCGAGGGTCGGGTCGCCGGTCGGTCGCGGATTCACCACGGTGATCCGGTCCCCGTCCGGGACGATGCGTCCGGCCATGGCCAGCTCGACGAGCTGTGCTCCGGCCAGTCCGAGGTCGAGCGTCTGGGGCTGCGCCGTGGTACCCGTGGCCGGGTCCAGAGCGAGCAACAGCAGCTCCTCGGGAATTGTTCTGCGGCTCCTGCCCATCCAAGCCTCCCCGCGTGGATGCACAACAGAGTGACGCCTCTCACACCCCGCTGTCGAGAGGGCCTCGAATGTGACACCTCGCCGTGATCTTTCGGAACCGTCGGCAGGCGGCCTCTCGTCTGATCGTGCGGCCGGTCGGCGGCCTGGCGAGCGCGGATGTGCGCGCGGGTGCAGGAGACTGGTGCCAGGCAGAAGCGGCATGAGCATGAGCTAGAGGAGGCTGGGTTACGTGGGTGAGTCCCCCGACAGGTCGAACCGGACCGCGGGAGCGGAGGAGCAGCAGGAGGCGGAACGGTCGACAGCCGAGGCGGCCGAGGCGTCCGCGCCCGCTCCCACGGACTCACCCACCCGCACCCTCCGCCCGCGCGACGTGCGGGAGGAGCGCGAGGGGGCGGACGCGGAGCGCGCGGACGAGGCGGAGGGCGCGGAGGCTCCGGAGTCCGCCGAGCCGGAGGGGTCCGAGGAGGAGCCTGCCGAGTCCGAGGAAGCGCGGGAGGCGGCGGAGGCGGCGGAGGCGGCGGAGCCCAAGGTCGACGCCGAGACCCGCCTGCTGCGTGCTGCGGTGGTCGGGAAGGCCCCGGAGCGCGCGGCCGGGGCCGAGGACCCCGAGGCTGCGAAGCCGGAGGCCGCCGAGGACGGCGACGCGTCCGAGCCGGAGCCGGAACGGACGTCGGAGCCGGGTGCCGACGCTGAGACGCGCCTGCTGCGCGCCGCCGTGATCGAGAAGGCTTCGGAGGCGGCCGAGGCTGCCGAGCCCGAGAGCGCCGAGCCCGAGAGCGCCGAGCCCGAGTCGTCCGAGGACGGCGAAGAGGCGAAGCGCGAGGCGGGGGTCGACGCCGAGACCCGCCTGCTGCGCGCTGCGGTGATCGAGAAGGCTCCGGCGACGGCCGAGGCTGCCGAGCCCGAGACCGGAGAGGAGCCCGCCGAAGCCGAAGCCGAAGCCGAAGCCGAAGCCGAGGCCGACTCCGGCTCCGACGACGAGCCCGAGGCCGAACCCGAGCCCCGCCCCGCGCCGGAGGCGAAGAAGCCGCCGGTCGTAGCTCCGCCGCGATCCGTCGCGGACGAGGAGACGCGGCCGATGTCCGCGCTGCCGCCGCTTCCGCCGCCGCCGGGGCCGTCCCGGCCGGCGGGGCCCGGTGCCGCGTCCGAGCCCGTGCACGGCGCGCCGGCCGGGGCCGCGACCGCCGTCGCCGCCTCCCCGGAGACGACCGTCGAGGCGATGGAGGTGCTGGCCGGTCTCAGCGCCCGGCCGATGACGCCGGCACGGGTCGCCCTGCGGCGCGTGCGGCTCTACGGGGTGCTGCTGGTGCTGCTCGTGCTGGTCCTCGGCACGGTGCAGGTGCTGCGCCCGCTGCCGTCGCCGAAGTTGCAGCAGTCCGCGGTGGCGAACTACGCGTTCGAGGGCGGGCAGCTCTCGCTTGCCTGGCCGGTCAGCGGGCAGGCCGCGGTCTCCGTCCCGGGGCTCGGGATGATGGGCAGGAGCGGCAGCGGCAACCCGGTCCCGCTGGCGAGTGTGACCAAGATGATGACCGCGTACGTCGTCCTGCACGACCACCCGCTGAAGAAGGGTGAGCCCGGGCCGACGATCACCGTCGACCAGGGCGCGGTCAACGACTACAACTCCGGCAGCACGTCCGGCGAGTCGGTGCAGAAGGTCACGGCCGGCGAGAAGCTCAGCGAGTACCAGGCGCTGCAGATGCTGATGATTCCGTCCGCGAACAACATCGCCCGGCTGCTGGGGCGGTGGGACGCCGGCACCGACGTCGCGTTCGTGCAGAAGATGCAGGCCACGGCCGCGCAGCTGGGCATGACGCAGTCGACGTACACGGACCCCAGCGGTCTGGACGCGACCACCCGCAGCAACGCCGACGACCAGCTGAAGCTGGCCACCGCGGCGATGGCGGACCCGGTCTTCCGTGAGGTCGTCGGTACACAGTCCTTCAACTCGCCGGGCAACGGCCCGACTCCGAACACCAACACGCTCGTCGGCAAGGACGGCGTGATCGGGATCAAGACCGGCACCAGCACGGCGGCGCTCGGCAACCTGGTGTGGGCGGCGGAGCAGCCGGTGGGCGGCGTCGACCAGCTGATCGTGGGTGTGACGCTGAGCCAGCCGGCGCTCGGCAGCGGGCCGGGGCAGGGCATCCTCGACCAGGTGCTGGCCAACAGCAAGAAGCTGGTGCTCAGCGCCGAGCAGGCGCTCCAGGGGCACACGATCGCGCACAAGGGTGACGTGGTCGGCTACGTCGACGACGGGATGGGCGGCCGGACTCCGGTGGTGGCGACCGCGGACGTGCAGGTGGCGGGCTGGAGCGGGCTCTCGGTGGGCGTCTCGCTGCGGCCGCTGGCCGGGCAGGCCGTCCCGCACAGCGCAGCGGCCGGCACGGTCGTCGGCGAGCTCGTGGTCGGCAGCGGTCCCACGGCGCAGACGGTTCCGGTCGCGCTGCAGTCGGGTCTGACCGCTCCCGGGTTCGGCGCGAAGCTGACCCGCCTGACCTGACGAGCCGACCGCGCGTCGCTGACCGTGCGTCACATTCTGAGCGCGCCCGTCCCGACTGGGACGGGCGCGCTTTTACGTCCGGCCGAAGGTGTATCAACCGGACATAAGCCGGGGAAGGCTGACAAACCACTGGGGCAAATCGGGCAATTGGGCGAGGTGATTCTGTGAATCGTGTCAGTGCGGCGTGACGGACCTCTCAAAGCCTGGGTGCTGGCTTGAGGTTTCCCGTCCGATCTGCCTACGGTCACGCCCAGCCGCACTTAAGCGGAACTGACATCTCCGGAACGCCGAGTCCTGCCGCCGGGGAAGGTCAGTCGTCATCCGGACGAACACCACGGCAGGAGCGGGGGACCCAGGTAAGTCGCCGCGGAACGCAGACCGCGGCTCGGGGTGAAGCCGTGCCTACGCACGGCCGGGCTACTCCGGCCCGAACCCGACAGCTCACCTCGCAGGCGTGGGAGAGGACCAACCTCATGCTGTTCAGCAGCAAGGGTCGCCACCGCGCGCCCAGCTCCGCCCGCATCGTCTCCAAGCGCCTGGTCGCCACCGCCGGCCTGACCGGCGCCGGCATAGCGCTCCCGCTGGTCACCGCGACCGGCGCGCACGCCGCCACCGTCTCCACGTGGGACGCCGTCGCCCAGTGCGAGTCCACCGGCAACTGGTCCATCAACACCGGCAACGGCTACTACGGCGGACTGCAGTTCGACCAGTCCACCTGGGACGCCTACGGCGGCCAGCAGTACGCCTCCCGTGCCGACCTGGCCACCAAGGACCAGCAGATCGCCGTCGCCGAGAAGGTCCTGGCCAGCCAGGGTCCGAGCGCCTGGCCCGTCTGCGGCCCGCAGGCCGGCCTGACCCAGGGCGGCCCCGCGCCGGTCCTGAGCACCTCCGGCTCCTCGAGCTCCTCGAGCTCCTCGAGCTCCTCGAGCTCCGCCGGCTCGTCCACCGCCTCGGCCCCGTCGAGCAGCACCCCCGCCTCCGGCAGCTCCTCCGCCGGCGACGAGGGCTCCGAGTCCGCCCACACCGGCTCCTCGGCTCCGGCCGCCCACGGCACCTACACGGTCCAGCCGGGCGACTGGCTGTCCACCATCGCCGCGAAGAAGCACGTCTCCGGCGGCTGGCAGCGTCTCTACCAGATGAACAAGGCGGAGCTGACGAAGGGTCCGGACTGGATCTACCCGGGTCAGAAGCTGGTCCTCGGCGGCCACGCCTCCTCCTCGGCCCGCACCAGCTCGGACGCGACCGCCACGCACTCGTCCGCCACGCAGTCGTCCGCGTCGACCACGGCGACCACGACCTCCGCGGTCACCACCTCGGCCACCGCGGCGTCCGCGACCACCTCGGTCCCGCAGGGCGCGTCCGCCGCCGCGGCCTCGGCGATCGCGTTCGCCGAGGCGCACGTGGGCGACTCCTACGTCTACGGCGGCACCGGCCCGAACTCCTGGGACTGCTCCGGCCTGGTCCAGGCCGCCTACGCCCAGGCCGGCGTCAACCTGCCGCGCACCGCCGCCGACCAGGCGTCGACCACCACGATCATCCCCGTGTCCCAGGCCCAGCCCGGCGACCTGCTGTTCTGGTCCAACGACGGCAGCGCCGGCGGCGTCTACCACGTCGCGATCTACGTCGGCAACGGTCGTTTCGTCGAGGCCGCCAACCCGAGCTCCGGCGTCAAGTGGGAGACCATCTCCAACTACACCCCGGACTTCGCAGGCCGCATCGGCTGACGATCGCGATCTGCGGACATCTGCGGTAGTTCTCTCCTCACACGCCCGGAGTGCCGGACACCTTGTCCTGGTACTCCGGGTGTCGTGTCAGCCAGTCCCTGATGAACGGGCAGGTCACCTCGACGGTGACGCCCCGGCGGATGCCGTCCTCGAGGGCCGTCCTCGCCAGCAGCCCGCCGATGCCGAGGCCCTCGTAGGCGGGGCCGACGACGGTGTGCTGGTAGATGACGCGGTCGCCCTCCCGCACATAGGAGGCGAAGCCGACCAGCTCGCCCTCGATCCGCGCCTCGAACCGGTGCGCCTGTGGCGCGTCCGCGACCGTGACCTCCGCCTCGCTCGTGCTCATCCTCGCCGCCTCCTCCTCGGTCTGCCCTCGTCTTGCAGTCTCGACCATTCGAGCGGTGCGCGGGCGAACGGACACGCCCGTCGACCCGGGTCGACCCTGAAGACGTGCACATTCAAGCGGGGAGTGGAGTCGGGGGTGTGAGGGTGGTCTCCTTCGCGGAAGCCGATCAGGCGGATCGCGCGGACGACTCGACCGGGCCGCGCGGGCGGAGGGCCCCTGGAAAAGGCAGACGGCCCGAGCTGGGTGATCCCCCCGTGCCACCCGGCTCGGACCGGCAGTCCTGACGATATGGACACCGGTCCTAGATCCGTCCTAGGTTCGTCCTGATCAACACGTCATGTCCCGGCCGAGAACAGGCCGGGAACGCACGGGGAGCAGCGGGGAGCGGTGGGCACACGACAGGCGGACGTCGGGATGGGAGTCCTCGGGCCGCTGCGTGCCGAGGTCGCCGGCCGTGAGGTCGCGCTCGGCGGACCGCGCGTCGCCAAGGTGCTCGCGGCGCTGCTGCTCGACGCGGGCCGGACCGTTCCGATGGACCGCCTGGTCGACGTCATGTGGGACGATGGCGGGCCGGCCACGGCCGTGCGCCAGGTGCAGGACGCGGTCTCCGGTCTGCGGCGCGCCCTCGCCGAAGCGGGCGCCCCGGGTCTCGTGGTCACCCAGCACGGCGGCTACCAGCTCGGGCTGACGGAGCGGCAGCTCGACCTCCTCGCCTTCGAGCGGGCCCGGCGCGACGCCCGGGGCACCCCCGGGGACACCGTCGCCGCGCTGCGCCGCGCCCTCGCCTGCTGGCGCGGACCCGCCCTCGCCGGCCTCACCGGCGCCGCGCTGCGCGCGGAGGCGGAGCGGCTCGACGCGCTCCGCGTCGCCGTGCACAAGCAGTGCCTGGAGGGGGAGTTGGCCCTCGGCCGGCACCAGGAGGTCGTCGGAGAGCTGGCCGCCCTGCACGCCGGGCAGCCGCTGGACGAGCGGGTCGCCGAGCTGCGCCTGCTGGCCCTGTACCGCAGCGGCCGCCGCGGTGAGGCGCTGGAGGTCTACCAGCAGGTCCGGCGGCGGCTGGCGGAGGAGCTCGGCGTCGACCCGGCTCCGGAGCTGCAGCGCACCCACCAGGGGATCCTCATCGCCGATCCGGCGCTCGCGGCCCCGGAGGCCGACGCGGCGGCGGCGTCCGCGGCGTCCAGGCCTGCTGCGGCGTCCAAGCCTGCTGCGGCGTCGAAGACCGCTGCGGCCGCCCCCGCCGAGCCGGTCGTTCCGCGTCAGCTCCGGCCGGGGCTGCGGGACTTCACCGGCCGTCAGGTGCTGGTCGCACGGCTGCGCGAAGCGCTGGCCGACCGGGACGAGAGCAGCGGCGCGGCCACGGTCGCCGTGCTGGCCGGGCCCGGCGGCGCGGGCAAGACCTCGCTCGCCCTGCACGTCGCCCACCAGGCCGTGGACCGTTTCCCCGACGGGCAGCTCCAGGCCGACCTGCGCGGCTTCGGCGGCTCCCCGGCCGAGCCCGGTGAGGTCCTCTCCCGCTTCCTGCGCGGCCTCGGCGTCCCGCAGCGGCGCATCCCCGAGGACGTCGAGGAGCGGGAGTCGCTCTACCAGACCACCCTGGCCGGACGCCGGATCCTGCTGCTGCTCGACAACGCCCGCGACGCGGCCCAGGTCCGCCCGCTGCTGCCGGCCTCCGGCGGCTGCGCGGTGCTGGTCACCAGCCGGAGCACCCTGCCCGGGCTGGACGGCGCGCGCCGCTTCCCCGTCGGTGTGCTGCCCCAGGACGAGGCCGCCCGGCTCTTCGGCCGGATCGTCGACTCCGCGTCCGTCGAGGCCGAGCCGGAGGCCGTCACCGAGGTGCTGCGGCTGTGCGCGGGGCTGCCGCTGGCGATCCGCATCGCCGCCAGCCGCCTCGCCTGCCAGCCGGGCTGGAAGGTCGCGACGCTGGCCGCGCGGCTGCGCGGCCAGGGCAGCCGTCTGGACGAGCTCCACGTCGAGGACCGCGCCGTCCGCGGCTGCTTCGCCGTCGGCTACGACGCGCTGGAGCCCGCCGCCGCCCGCGCCTTCGCCGTCATGAGCGCCTGGGACGGTCCGGACTTCACGCCCGAGTCGGCGGCCGCCATGCTGCGGGTGCCGCTCGCGGAGGCACGCCGGCTGCTGGAGGCGCTCGCCCGCACCCACCTGCTCGAGGCCCGCCGCGGCGAGTCCGGCAGCGCCGAGCGGTACACCTTCCACGACCTGGTCCGTGTCTACGCGCAGGAGTGCGCGCGCGAGTCCTTCGCGGCCGAGTGCGGCCCGGCGGCGGAGCGCCTGGCGGCCTGGTACGCGCACGCCACCGACCACGCGTCCAACCTGCTGCACCGCGAGCACACGCTGCTGTGCGCCCAGGAGGACCGCCCCTGCCCCGGGGGCCTGCCCGGCTTCACCGACCGCGGCTCGTCGCTCGCCTGGTACCAGGACGAACGCGCCAACCTGAACGAGGCGGTGCTGCTGAGCGCCCAGGGCGAGCCGACGCCGGTCACCTGGCGGCTGGCATCCGCGATGCACATCTTCGCCGTGCAGAGCGGCAACTGGCGGTCCATCCGCTCGGTCAACCTGATCGGCCTGGCCAGCGCACGCCGCCTCGGCGACCACCGCGGGCAGGCCTGGATGCTGCTCGGCATCAGCATCTCCTACATCGGCATGGGCGACCTGGTGCTGGCCGAGCGCCGCGCGCTGGAGGCCCTGGAACAGGCGGAGCTCTCGGGCGACCGCAACGCCCACACCACGACGATGGCCCACGTGGGCCTGGTCATGCACCACCGCGGCCGCTACGAGGAGGCCGCCCACTGGCACGGCCTCGCCGTGGCCGACGGCCGCATGGCCGAGAAGCCGGGCCTGCTCGCGGCGACCCTCAACAACCGCGGCTACGCCTTCCACGCCCTGGAGCGCTATGCGGAGGCGGCCGAGTGCTACGACGCGGCCCTCGCCGTCCTGCAGGCATCCCCGGAGCCGATCCCCTATGTCGAGGCCGGCCTGCTGGACAGCCTCGGCCAGACCCGTCTGCGCCTCGGCCGCACTGAGGAGGCCGTGCTCGCCTTCCGCCAGTCCGCCACCCTCCGCGCGGAACTCCGCGACCTCGACGGCCAGGCCGCCACCCTCGACCGCCTCGGCGACCTCCACGCCACCTCCGCCCGCCCCGACGCCGCCCGCGCCGCCTGGACCGAAGCCCTCACCGCCCTCCACGGCCGCGACAACCCCCTCGCCCCCACCCTCGAAGCCAAACTCGCCGACCTCGGCGCCCGCCACTGACCCGCGACCACGCTGCGCCCACCGCCCCTCCACTCCGCGTCCGCACCGCCCGGTGATCCGC
>NZ_BBPO01000044.1:0-32958 GCF_000787815.1 Streptacidiphilus neutrinimicus | reverse complement strand
CCCCCCCCCCCCCCCCCCCACACCAAACCCCCCCCCCCCCCCCCCGCCACTGACCCGCGACCACGCTGCGCCCACCGCCCCTCCACTCCGCGTCCGCACCGCCCGGTGATCCGCTACGCTGTCAGGGGCTACCCGCCCCCCGCCTCATTAGCTCAGGGGATAGAGCACGGCTCTCCTAAAGCCGGTGTCGCAGGTTCGAATCCTGCATGGGGCACGAGCGTGACCAGCTGAAGGCCCCCGGACCGTGTCGGTCCGGGGGTCTTCGTGCCGTTCGCGGGCCAGCGAGGGCCGGGAGAGCAGGCGGCGTCGTTCTGGGCTGCGGTTGCTTCCGGGGCGCGCCCAGCTCGCCGATCGGCCGGAACGACGCAGGTCGAGTGCTCTGGCGTCCCCGGCTTCGGGTCGCGGGTGGGGCCGGGCGGTGCTAGGTGTGGGGGAACCCCGTGGTACGGCCCGATGAGGTGATGGTGGTGGGTGCTGCCGGGAGTCCGTGGTCGCTGATTCACGCGGAGCGGGAGGCGTTGCTGAGCGACCTGGAGGGGGTCGGGCGGACGCCCGGGGTGTGGGGGACGCGGTCGCTGTGCGGGGAGTGGAGCGTGCACCAGGTGCTGGGGCACATGCTGTCGACGGCGATGATGACGCCGCCGCGCTTCCTGCGCGAGATGGCGAAGGCCGGGTTCAGGTTCCCCAAGTTCTCCGCGGCCGGGGTCGCGGAGTGGACGAAGGCGACCCCCGAGGAGACGATCGCCGCGTTCCGTGCGGCGCAGGGGCGCACGACGGCGCCGCCCGGGCCGACGGAGGCCATGCTGGGGGAGGCGGTCGTGCACTCCGAGGACATCCGGCGGCCCTTGGGACTGCGGCGGGTGTACCCGGAGGAGGCGCTGGTGCGCGTCGCGGACTTCTTCAAGGGGTCGAACCTGCTGATCGGTTCGAAGAACCGGATCGCCGGGGTCCGGCTTCGGGCCGAGGACGTGGGCTGGACGCACGGTGAGGGGCCCGAGGTGCGTGGGCCGATGCTGTCGCTGGTGATGACGATGACGGGCCGCTCCGCGCATCTGGACGATCTGGCCGGGGACGGGCTGGCGGCTTACAGCTCACGCCTGTCGCGGGCGTGAGCTCGGTCGTGAGCTCGGCGGCTCACGAGCGGTGGGTCCATTCCGGCTCGACCTTGGCCCACTCGTTCTCCCAGGACTTCCACGCGCAGGCGTCTATGCGGTGCCGGGAGTAGGCGTAGCCGCCGGAGAGCAGCAGGACCGCGCCCGAGAAGACGGCCAGGGAGTAGGTCGCTGCGCTGCCCGCGCTCTGCACGGCCGGGATCGGGTTGGGCTGGGGGACCTCCTGGGCGTTGACCCAGATGCTGACGTGGTCGCCCGGGGCGGTCGCGGGTGGGACGGGGGCCTGCTGGTGATAGGCATGGCCGGCGTCGGTCCAGCTCAGCGTCGCGACCCAGGTGTCGATGCCCGCGGAGATCGGCTGGGTCGTGGCGACGGCGTCGACCTGGTGCAGGCCCGCGGCCTGTCTGGCGGCATCGGCGCGGCCGTCGGCGTAGAGATGGAAGCCGAGCAGGACCGTGAGCGCGGCGGCGAGGGCCAGAGCCAGGGCGAACAGCACCCTCACCCAGAAGCGCAGCGAGTCCGTGCGGCGGTGCAGCGGATTACGACGACGCGGCACCGGCGCCTTCGGTTGTGGTGCGACTGACGGCGCGGTCATCCCACCGCCTCCCAACCGCTACGTCCAGGTACGTCCATATGCAGCGGGGACACCGGACGCACCCGACTGCATCCGGTTCTATGGTCATGCCCTGGGGCCAGTGTTTCAACCCTTGCGGAGGGGGTCGACAGGAGTCGACCATTCCGTTTTCGCCCCGAAGCCACGGGCGTTGTCGATCAGCCGCAGCCAACTCGGCCGCAGCTCCCACAGGGCGGTCGCGGCCAGGGCCGCGCCGAGGCGTTCGTCGGCGGTGACGAAGGGGAAACTCTGCGTGTACGCGGCCCAGGCGGCCGCGCGCTCGGGGCTCGGCTCGCGGCTCTGGTCCGGGAGGCGGCGGACCAGGCCGCGGCCCTGGACGCCGGTGAGCTCGGTCCAGCGCTGGCCGTCCGCCTGGACGGTGAACGCGGCGCGTGGGTCGGCGGCGAGCCCGCGGCCGTGGCGGGTGGTGGGCGAGGTGACGAACACCAGCGAGCCCTCGCCGGTGACCGCGTACAGCACGGCGCAGGCCTGCGGGCCGTCCGCGTCGGTGTAGGCGAGGGTCAGCGTGGTGTGCGCACGGAGGGCCGTGAGGATGGCGTCGTCGATCGTCACGGCCCCCATGCAATCACCTCGCCTGCCTCACCCGCCTCGCCCGGGCGCCCCGGATCACTCCGGTGCGAGCAGGCTCCAGGTCTGGTTGGAGCCGCCGTCGGCGGGCCACTGCAGGATCGAGGTGCCGTTCGACCGGCCGCTGTTGTTCAGGTCGATCAGTTGCCCGTCGTAGGAGCTGCGGAACTGCACCAGGTTGGGGCCCGCGTCCAGCACCGTCCAGCGGGAGTTGCTGTTGCCGTCGTCGTGGTACTGGATCAGCTGCGTGCCCTGGATCGTGGTCGGCCCGGGGACGTTGAGCAGCTTGCCGCTGTTCGCGTTGACGATGGTGACGGTTCCGCCGGACTGGGCGACGAAGGACCAGCGCTGGTCCGCCGCGCCGTTGTCCTGCCACTGCAGGATCGCGGCGTTGTCGGAGGTGGAGTCGTTGTCGACGTCCATCCGGCCGCCGGTCGCGCCGTTGACGATGCGGTACTGCTGGCCGGGTACGAGCACGGGCACCAGCTTCCACGTCTGGGTGGCCGCGCCGCTCGCCGGCTGCTGCACGACGGCGGCGCCGCTGACGTCCAGGACCTGGCCGTCCGACCTGGCGGCGACGGTGTAGCCGCCGGAGCCGTTCGGGGTGAACGTCCACTGGGAGTTGGCGCCGTGGTCGTCCGGGTACTGGATGAGCTGGGTGCCCGCGGTGCCGCTCCCGCCGGGGATGTTGGCGAGCTCCCCGCTGGCGACGTTCGCGATCCGGTAGCCGTTGTCCCCGGCCGGGGCGAGCTGCCACTGCTGGTCCGTGCCGCCGTTCGCGGCCGCGGTGACCAGTGAGGAGCCGCTGGTGTCCAGGTACTGGCCGGTGGCGGCGTTGACCAGGTTGTAGTGCGGTGTCGTGAACGTGGAGCCCGACGCCGGGGTGATCCGCAGCAGGCGCGAGGCGTGGGCGGCCAGCGAGGCGGAGAAGGAGCCGGTCGAGCTGCCGAGGTCGGCGCCGCTCCACAGGTCCTGGACGTCGGCCGAGCCGCCGAAGCCGAGGTCGGCGAAGTGCGCGGTGGCCGTCGCGGTCCCGGAGCCGAGGTTGAACAGGGCGACGGTGTAGCTGCCGTCCGTGTCGGCCGCGCTCCAGACCTGCTGCTGGGCGACCTGGTCCACCGGGTGGGCGGGGACGCCGGACTGGTCGACGGCGATGACGCGGTCGTTGGTCAGCAGCGAGAGGTCGGTCGGGTCGAGGGCGGTGAGGTCGGTGCCGAGCAGCAGCGGTGCGCCCTCGATCGCCCACAGGGTCAGCTGCGTCCGGCGTTCGTCCACCGTCAGGCCGTCGTTGGACCCGTTGCCGACCTCGACCGAGTCGAGGTCGTTCCAGCCGCCGGGGCCGGCGAAGGGGATCCACTTGGGCACGTCGGAGAAGCGGGAGGAGACGTTGTTCCAGTCCGTCAGCGGATAGGAGCCGCTGCCGCAGTAGCACTCCACGTCACCCTCGACGCGCCAGCCGTTGGCGTACTGACGCCAGGTGGCGGCGTTCGCCGGGTCGAGGCTGTTGGACAGCTCCAGATGGATGGGGCGACCGCTCTGGTTCAGCGCCTGGGACCAGTGCTGGATGTCGGCGACGTCCCAGTCGCCGACGCCGTCGATCTTCAGGTAGTCGACGCCGTAGGAAGCCAACTGGTCGGCCCAGGAGTTGAGATAGGCCTGTGCGGCGGCGGGGTTCTTGTTGTAGTCGATGTAGTACATCGACCCGGAGCCGTAGTTGTAGTTGGTCTCGTGGTCCGTGGTGTCGGAGACGATGTCCCGGGCGTGCCAACTCGTGCCCTGGATGGGCGTGTTCTGGTTGTACGCGGCGACCGGGATGCCGGGGGTGAGGTACATCCCGAACTTCTCCCCAAGGCTGTGGACATACGAGCCCAGCGCGCCCATGCCGTCCGGGAAGCGGCTGCTGTCGGTGACCCAGCGGCCGTAGGAGTCAACGGAGTTCGCTGGGTCGAGGTACCAGAAGTCGTCCACGTTGACGTACTGGTAGCCGTGGGCCAGCAGGCCGCTGTTCTTCAGCGCCAGCGCCTGTGCCTCGATGTTCGCTTCAGTGGGATTCTTGCGGATGAAGCTCCAGCTGCTCCACCCCATGGGGGGCGTCAGCGCGACGCCGTTCGACTCGGCATGCGCCGCACCGGCGCTGCCCGGAACCATTCCGAGCAGCGCCGATGCCAGCACAGTGCAGCCGGCCAGTACAGTGCGGACCCTCCGGTGCATGGTGTCTCTTCCCTGACAGAAGGCAACAGGACCAAACGAAGTTCAACGCCATGGGCATTTCACAGGGTCCGCGCGGGCGCGTCAATAGTTGACGCAGCGTCAGGTCAGGTTCAGCAGGTTCAGCAGGTTCAGCCGACGGTCAGGCGGAACGGACCGGCCAGCACGCCGTAGCCGTCGTTCGCCAGGTAGTACACGTCGTAGCTGCCCGCTCCGTTCAGCTTGCTCGTGGAGAAGGTGGCCGCGCCGCTCTGGTTGGGGGTGTAGGCCCAGGTGAGCGAGGACTGCGCGCCGGGCTTGACGCCCGCCGGGTAGATGCCGATCCAGTTCTTCGCGCTCACCTGCGCGGTGGGCGGCAGCGCGTAGCGGAAGGTCACGTTGCCGCCGTTGCTCACCGCGTTGAGGTCGCCGGTCAGCGTCGGGGAGGACGCCGTGGACGGGGCGAACGCGTCGTTCAGCGGCGTCGCGTAGGTGTCGTTGGCGGTCAGGCCCGGCAGGCCCAGGGCGGCCTCGATGGTGCGGCCGACGCTGTAGTGGTCGTAGTGGGTCGGGCTGGTGGTGCCGGCCGGGACCGTGCCCTGCGAGCCGACCGCGATGGTGGCCACGTGGTCGTAGCCCTCGTTCTCGCTCTCGTCCCAGGTGAGCAGGATCAGCGAACGCTGCTGGGTCCAGGCGGGGGAGGACATGATCGGCGCGAGCGTCTGCTGCAGCCAGCCGTCCTGCGTCTTCAGGCTGGTGGAGCTGCCGTTGCCGGAGGACTCGCCGTCGTAGTAGTCGTCCGCGGCGATCCAGGAGTAGTTCGGCGTGGTCGCGGCCGACTTGAGGTCGGTGGTCAGCTGGGTGGTGTCGAACAGGTGCGCCGCGCAGCGGGCCTTGTTGCCGCTGATGTCGGTGTAGTTGACGAACGGCGCGTCGTCGGGCTCGTAGTAGCTGTCGGAGCCGCCCTTGGTGAGGTTGCAGGGGGTGACCATGCCCTGCTCGTAGGCCTTCCAGGTCTTGCCGGCGGCCTCGACGGTGTCGCCCAGGTTGCGCTCGGGCGAGTTGATGTTCGGGAAGTAGGTGGCGCCCTGGGCGTAGGCGTCGCCGCCCGCGATGGCCAGGTAGTTCTCGTCGCTCGGGTGGTAGACCGCGTGGGAGTCGGTCATCGTCGCACCCTTGGCCATCAGGCTGTGGATGAACGGCGTGTCCGTCGGGTCGTTCATGATCTCGGAGTAGTCCGTGTTCTCCATCATGACGGTGAACACGTGGTCGTAGCCGGGCACCTTCGAGACGGGTGCGGTCAGCGCCGGCGGGGTCGTGACCGGGGTGTCGAGGGTCAGCGACAGGTTGTCCAGGTAGCCGGTCTCGCTGGAGGTGTCCAGGAACTGCACCTCGACCTGGATGCTGCGGGTCCCGGCCAGCACGGAGCCGGTGGCGCTGCGCGAGAGGAACTTGCTGGACAGGCCCCGGTCGGTGGCGGAGACGGTCGGCAGCTTGGCGGTCGCACCGACGGGGTTGCCGTTCGCGTCCTGGAAGTGCAGGCTCACCGCGACGTAGCCGCCGTAGGTGGTCCAGCCGCCGAGCCAGCCGGACAGGTTGTAGTGCACGCCGCCGCCGTCGATCGCGGAGGCCGCCGAGGAGACGTCGACGGTCTGGCTCATCGAGCCGTCGCCGAAGTTGCCCGGCGCGAAGAACGCCCTGCCGGGGGTGCTGCCGTCGCTCGGGTAGCCGAAGGAGCCGACCGACTGGCACATCACGTTGACGCCGCCGGACTGGACGGTCCAGCCTGGCACGGTGGTGGCCGCGCTCCAGTCGTTGGTGCAGTAGCCGCCGGCTTCGGCGTCGCCGTTGACGATCAGGTTGCCGCTCGTCCCCGCCGCCTGGGCGGGGGCGGGGGCGGCGAAGATCAGTGTGCCGAGGAGGGCGGTCAGCCCGCCAAGAGCGCTCCGGCGCAGTCGCATGGTGTACCTCGTCCCGTCGTGAGGTGGTGCTGGCTGTGCGTCATGGACGGGACATAAGTACAGGCCGACGTTGTCATTCGGAAGAATGCCGACCAAACTTGATTGGACAAGTGTGGAGACAGGTGGCTTGCACTTGACTAGACAAGTTTGCGCCAGACGTAGGCGGCCGAAACCGGGATGCCACGGAAGCGCTCCCACTTGGGCTTGCGCGCCACCCACGCGTCGCCGACCGGCTCCTCACGCAGTTCGGCCAGCGTCCAGCCGGCTCCGAGAGCGGCCGCGACGTGGTCGCTGACGTAGTGCAGATGCGTGGAGATCGCCGTCTCGGTGCCGTCGGCGGCGGTGTAGTGGGTCGGCATCCCGGCAGTCATGATGAACTGCGGGTGCAGCCCGACCAGCACGAACAGCCCGTCCGGCGCGGCCAGCCGGAACGCCTCGCGGTAGAGCGGGCGCAGGTCCGGCAGGTGCTCGTCGACCAGGGACGTGATCACCAGCGGGTAGGCGTCGCCGGGCAGGCCGGTGTCCGCGAGGTCGGCCTCGACGAGCTTCTCGTGCGCGCCCCGGGCACGGGCCCGGTCGAGCATCTGCGGGGTGAGGTCCACGCCGTCCACCGCGCCCACGCCCCGTGCGCGCAGCCACGCGCCCGTGCGGCCGGTACCGCAGCCCAGGTCGGCCGCGCGCGGCAGGTCCGGCCAGCGCGGGACGGCGAGGGAGGCGAGCACGTCGACGTCCATCAGGTCCTCGACGGTGTCCTCGTAGCTGTCCACCCAGCCGGCGTAGCCGGTGCGGACGTCCACCACCGGGTACCCGCGGGCGTCGAAGTGCGCACTGAAGGCGTCGGAGTGCCGGTCTGCGGGGGAGTGCCCGTCTGCAGGGGAGTGCCGGTCTGCGGGGGAGGGCCGGTCGGTCGGGACGGGCTGGTCTGCCGGGAAAGGCTGGTGGGCGGGCATGTCCGCAGTCTCCGTGACCTCGGCGCCGGAGCGCGAGCGAATTAGCGCGCGGCTCAGTCGCTCTCCTCCGCCTCCTCGGCCTCCTCCGCCCAGGGATCCGGGCCCGGGTTGCCGCCTTCGGCGAGGACGGCGAGACGAGCCAGGTAGTGCTCCCAGCCGTCCTGGTGCGGCTGGCGGGCCGCCTCGGGCAGCGCGGAGTGGGTGAGCGTGAGCGCGGTCCCCTCGGCGTCCGGCGCGAGGTCGACCTTGACCTGACTGCTGCCCGGCGGCACCGGGTCGCCCTCGTTCTCCCAGCCCCAGGAGAAGACGACCCGCCGGTAGGGCTCGACCGTGGTGAAGGCGCCCGCGGCGATCGCGTCGCCGACCACGCGGATCCGGTAGACGCCGCCGGGACGGGCCTCGAAGTAGCCCTCGACGCCCTGCCAGGAGAGCCGGCGGTCGTGCTCGGTGAAACAGGTGAACACCGCCTCGGGCGGTGCCTTGATCCGACGCTTGACGACGACGGCGCCCTCGGGGGTGATCGTCACGACTGCGCCTCCTCGGCTCCGCGGCCTCCTCCTCGACTCGCTCCCATCCCACCACGGATGGCGGGGGACGGCACCCCCTCGCGAGGCGGCTTCGGACGGCAGCCCACACACTGGGCTGCGGCGTGCGCACCATCGCTCTTCGCCGGAGGAGAACCGTCCCATGCTGTCCGAACCCACTCCTGTGGAGCTGGCCGACCAGCTCACCCGTGCCGCCCGCGGCCTGCAGGCCCTGGCCACCGAGCGCGACCTCGCGGGGAAGCGCGGGCGGCCGACGCCGTGCGGGCGCCTCGACGTCCACCGGCTGTGCGAGCACCTGCTCGCGACGATGGTCCGCAGCACCTACGCCGCCGCGCGGAAGCCCGTCCCGCAGGGCGCGCCCGTCACGCTGACGGACGCGCCCTGGCGGGTGTATCCGCCGGTCGTCGACCGGCTTGTCGCCGCCTGGTCGAAGCCGGCGGCCTGGGAGGGCGACGGGGTCGCCGAGGGCGGCCTCACGGTCCTGGAGCTGACCGTCCACGGCTGGGACCTGGCGCAGGCCACCGGCCAGGGCTTCAAGGCGGCGGACGACGTCGTCGCCACCGCGGCGGCGGCCGCGGAGCGGATCGCGCCGCGGGCTCGCGTCGACGGCCGCTTCGGCCCGGAGCGGCCCGCCCCGGCCGACGCCACCGCACTGGAGCGGCTGCTCGCCTTCACCGGGCGCAGGGCCGGCTGACGGCGGTGATCACGCTGGCTAGGGTGGCGGGATGTCCACACCCAACCGGCACATCACGTTCGAGGCCCTGCACAACTTCCGTGATCTGGGCGGCTATCGCGCCGCGGACGGGCGGCCGCTGCGCTGGGGGCGGCTCTACCGTTCCGACTCGCTCGGCAAGTTGACGAGTGAGGCCGATCTGTCGGCGTTCGCCGCGCTCGGCGTCCGCACGGTGATCGACCTGCGCCACGGCTTCGAGATCGAGGCGCGCGGCCGCGTGCCCGAGCGGACCGGCGTGACCTGGCACCACCTCAGCATCGAGCACCGTCCTTACGACCAGGCGACGTTGGGTCCGGAAGTCAAGGCGGGCCCCTACCTGGCCGAGCGGTTCAGGGAGGTCGCCGAGGACGGTGTGGCGGAGATCCGGCAGGCGCTGGAGGTCATCGCGGACCAGGACTCCGGCCCGCTCGTCTTCCACTGCGCCTCCGGCAAGGACCGTACCGGGCAGCTCGCCGCGACGGTCCTCGCCCTGCTGGGCGTCGACGAGGCCGACATCGTCGCCGACTTCGCGCTCACCGACCGCGTGCGCGCGCTGCTGCGCGCCTCCCACGTGGCCAACCACGGCAGCGAGCCGACCTGGCCGGACTACGGCGCCGCCCCGGCCGAGGTGATGGAACGCTTCCTGGCCGCCATCACCGCCGACTACGGCTCGGTGCGCGGCTACGCGGAGCAGCGTCTCGGCGTGGACGACGCCCTCGTCGGCCGCCTGCGGGACGTCCTGCTGGAGCCGTCGGCGTAGCGGCGCCGCACGGTTGTTGACCTTCACCCTGGGACAAGGCCCAGCATCGTGCGCACCGGGTCCGCAGCGGGCCCGGTGCGAGGAGGACGGGACATGGCGGAGCTGTTGACCATCGGCGCCTTCGCACGGACGGCCGAGCTCACGCCGAAGGCGCTGCGGCTCTACGACGAGCTCGGCCTGCTGCGGCCCGCGCACGTCGACCCCGCGTCCGGCTACCGGTACTACGAGCCGCTCCAACTGGAGCGGGCCCGACTGGTCGCCCGGCTGCGCCTGCTGGGCATGCCGCTGGCGCGGATCACCGCGGTCTGCACGCTGCCGCCCGCGGCGGCGGCCGACGAGGTCGCCGCGTACTGGGCGCAGGTCGAGCACGACACCGACGCCCGGCGCCGGCTGGCCCGCCTCCTCGCGGACCACCTGAGGGGGAAGGAACCCGCCACGATGAACAGCACTCTCCTCCGCCTGAGCGGCGCCGCCGCGTCCGACAGCGGCCTGGCCCGGGAGACGAACCAGGACACCGCGTACGCGGGCCCCGGCCTGCTGGCCGTCGCCGACGGCTACGGCCCCGCGGGCGCGCGGGCGAGCACCCTCGCCGTCGACGCGCTGAAGGCTCTGTCGGGTCCGCCGGACCAGGCTGTGCCGGCCGCCGTGGAGGCGGCGAACCGCGGCATCGCCGGGCTGGACGGGTCGGGGACGACGCTCACCGCGCTCGTGTGGGCCGGATCCGAGCTCGTCCTGGCGCACGTCGGCGACTCGCGCGCGTACCTGCTGCGCGACGGCGAGCTGCTGCGTCTGACGACGGACCACTCCTACGTCCGCACGCTGGTCGACGAGGGCCGCCTCACCGAGGAGGAGGCCTCGGCGCATCCGCAGCGGGCTCTGCTGACCAGGGCGCTCGACGGTCGGGAGGACAGCGGCGTGGACGTGTCGGCGCGTCAGGCCCGACCGGGGGACCGGTACCTGCTCTGCTCCGACGGCCTCTCGGCGGTGCTGCCGGAGGCGGAGATCCGCCGGGCGCTGGTGGCGGCGGAGGATCCGGAGGCGGCGGTGCGCGAGCTCGTCGCGCTCACGCGCAGGGTCGGCGCGCCGGACAACATCGCGGCCGCCGTCGCGGACGTCGCGGACGTCGCGCAGGGCGGGTAGGGCGGGTAGGGCGCGCGAAGGCCGCGCAAGCGAGGAGGGGCGCGGGGAGTGATCCCCGCGCCCCTCCTCACGACTGCGAACCTGAGGACTACAGGCCGAGCGACTTGGCGATGACCATCTTCATGACCTCGCTGGTGCCGCCGTAGATCCGGAAGACGCGGTTGTCCGCGTAGAGGCGGGCGATCGGGTACTCGAGGATGTAGCCGTAGCCGCCGTGGAGCTGGAGGCAGCGGTCGACGACGCGGCTGCAGACCTCGGTGGTGAACAGCTTGGCCTTGGCGACGTCGGCCGGGGTCAGGTCGCCGGTCTCGAAGGCCTCCAGGGCGCGGTCCACGACGGCCTGCGCCGCGTCGACCTCGGCCTCGCAGGCCGCCAGCTCGAACTTGGTGTTCTGGAACGAGGCGACGGACTGCCCGAAGACCTTGCGGTCCTTGGTGTAGGCGACGGCCAGGTCGACCGCCGCGCGGGCGGCGGCGTAGGCGCCGACGGCGATGGCGAGGCGCTCCTGGACGAGGTTGTGGGCCAGGTAGGAGAAGGCCTTGCCCTCCTCGCCGAGGAGGTCCTCGACGGGGACCTTGACGTCGACGAAGGCGAGCTCACCGGTGTCGGAGGTGCGCAGGCCGATCTTGTCGAGCTTGCGGCCCACGGAGTAGCCCGGGAGGGTCGTGTCGACGCAGAGGATGGAGAGGCCGGCGCGGCGGTCCTCCGGCGTGGCCGGGGAGGTGCGGGCGATGACCAGGACCAGGTCGGCCTGCACGCCACCGGTGATGAAGGTCTTGGCGCCGTTGAGGACGTAGTGGGCGCCGTCCTCGGAGAGCTTGGCGGTGGTGGTCATGCCGGCCAGGTCGGAGCCGGTGCCCGGCTCGGTCATGGCGATGGCGGTCATCATCTCGCCGGAGACGAACTTGGGGAGCCAGCGCTTCTTCTGCTCCGCGTTCGCGTACTCCATGATGTACGGCAGACAGAGGCCGGTGTGGACGCCGGCGGAGCCGAAGCTGACGCCCGCGCGGGCGCACTCCTCGGTCACGATGGCCTGGTACTTGAAGCCGGTCATGCCCGCGCCGCCGAACTCCTCGGGCACCTCGATGCCGAAGACGCCCAGCTCGCCGAGCTTGAGGTAGAAGTCCTTGGGCGCGTGGCCCGCCTGCTCCCATTCCGGGTAGACCGGGACGACCTCCTTGGCGATGAAGTCGCGGATGGTCTCCCGGAACGCCTCGTGGTCCTCGGTGAAAACGGTGCGGCGCACGACGGCGCTCCTCCCCTGGAAAGCTTGTCGAACGAACGTTAAGTTAATGAGGAGTAGCCCTCCTGTCCAGACTGCCGCGATGTGAGCCTGCGCGCTATTCGGCGAGGACGGGCGCACGCCGAAGCCCGGCCGCGCCGACGGGGGCGCGACCGGGACTGAACGAGCGCTCAGCGCGTCGGGGAGGCCGAGGATGCGGAGACGGCGGCGCGAGAGGCCGTCGGCAGCGCGGCGGGGGCGATCATCTGCACGTCCGAGGCGCGGACGAAGGCGATCCGGTGGTCGAACCGGATGGGGTAGTACTGCGTCGTCCCGATCACCACGGTGCAGCCCGCCGGGCCGGCCGTCGCCGCGCAGCCGAAGCCCGCGGTGGCGAAGTCGCCGCTCACCTGGGAGCTCGCCAGGTAGGCCTGGCCAGGGGCGATGGTGTCGCCCAGCGGCGTCAGCTGCTGGGCGGGCGAGGCGGCGAGCGAGGCCAGCGGGGACGGGTACGCGGAGGACTCCGGCAGGGCCCGGTCGAAGACCGGGATCGGCTGGTCGCCGGTCGGGGTGACCAGCGTCAGCGCGGCGCCGGCCGCCGGGTCGGGCACCAGGGTGTCGTGCCACTGGGGGTCCTCGAACCAGGCCTCCTGGCCGCCGTACCAGATGCCGACCCAGTCGCCCCCGCCGTCGGCTTCCGAGGCCACCCCGGCGACCACGAAGGTCTGGCCGTACGCGGCCTTGTCGCTGTCGTCCGAGGCCGCGGTCGTGCCGCCGCCCAGCAGCGGCGCATTCGCGGAGGGGGCCTCGCGCAGGTAGACGAAGTCGGCCGGGTGCGAGGGGCAGGCGTGGTCCGCGCCGCCGCAGCCGGTCAGGTCCGGCAGCGTGGTGCGGTCGTACGGCGGGGCGACGGTGACCGCGCCGCCGACCACCGGCTCCGCGTGCAGGCCGGTCAGCGGCGCGCCGACCAGGTCGAGCAGGTGGCTCCAGTCCCAGTAGGGGCCGGTCTCCGCGTTCGTCGGGTCGGCCACGACGTCCGCGGAATCCGCGCCGTCCGGGGTGCCCGCGGAGTCCGCGGATCCCGGAGAAGCGGCAGCCGCGGCGGACTGCGCCGACGCAGGGACGTCGTCCTGGCCGAGCAGGTGCTCGCGGTCCAGCGGGATGCCGAAACGCGCGGCCAGGTAGCGCACCAGGTCGGCGGTGGACTCGTACGCGGCCTCGGTGTACCAGGTGCCGGTGCGCAGCGCGAAGCCCTCATGCTCGATGCCGATCGAGTGCGCGTCGACGGTCCTGCTGCCGCTGTGCCAGGCGATGTCCTTGGTGGGGACCAGCTGCGTCACCGAACCGTCGCTGCCGACGAAGTAGTGGGCGCTCGCGTAGGAGGTCGGGTCCTGGGCGAAGGCGATCGCGCCCTCGCGCGCGCCGTCGCTGTCGTGCAGCACCAGGTACTGGACGCCGTCGCCGTCGGTCGGTCGGTCGGCCTGCGCGTAGTCGCCGTAGTCCGTCGTGCTGCCCTTGTGGTTCTGCCGGTAGACGGCGGGCGTGAAGGTGCAGGCGAGGCCGGACGGGCACTCCGGCGTGGCCCCGCCGCCGTCGGCCGGTGCGGCCAGCGCGGCGAGCGCGCCTGCCAGCTGCGCCGGGCGGACGGACGGCGCTGCCGGGAGCGTCACCTGCTGGTTGTCGTCGGTGAGCCGGGTCGCGCCGTACTGCACGACGTCGTAGACGCGCGCCGCGAACTGCTGTCCGGCGGACGGTGTTTCGGCCTGCGCGTAGGCCACGACGGCGGGCCACCACTGCGCCGGATCGGCGGGCAGGGGCGTCTGGGCGCCCGCCTGCGGGTGCAGTCCGCGCTCGTAGGCGGCGAGCAGCGCCGCGCCGCCGCGCACGCTCTGCCGCATGTCCGTCCGCAGCCGTTTGGCCGAGACCCCGGCCAGCGCCGCGGCGGTCTGCAGGGTGTGCAGCGCGGGCGAGGCCATGTCGATCCGGCGCAGCTCGGTGAGGGACCGGGTCGAGGGCAGCCGCCCGGCCGGGCCGGCGCCCCCGCCGTCGACGTCCGGCTGGACGGAGGTGGCCAGGTCGCCGGGGGAGACCTGGGTCAGGCCCATCACGTTGTAGTTGCCGGTGGTGCTCGGACGTCCGCCGTGGGACTCCCACAGCGTCTCCTCGTAGGAGACCGCCAGCAGGATCTGCACCGGCACGTGGAACTCGGCTGCGGCCTCGGTGAAGTCGTGCTGCAGCGCCGTGGAGGGTCGGGCGGGGACGCCGGGCCAGGCGAGTGAGCCGACAGCCGGCGCCGCGGTCGGGGTGGGTCCCTTGACGCCGCCGCGGTTCGGGGCGGCCTCGGCGACCGCACCGACCACCAGCGCGCCGACGGCGAGCACGACGCCCATGCCGATCCAGCGCCGTGACCGTCTGCGGACGTGTCGAGCCGTCAACGCGTGCCTCTGCAAGTCTGTCGATGCCGCCGGGGGGAACCCGCGCGGCCGTGCGTGCGGGGGTGCAGCAGTGGACCTGATGGTTCGTGAGAAGTATCGGTCGCAAGTGAGCGTGAGGTTAGCACTGGTGGGGCGGGGACAGGTTCGGGGGGTGAGACGGGATCGCGCCGGGCCGACGCGTGGGGCCCGCGGGTGCGAGGATGTGCCCATGGCGGATGCGAACCTCTCCCCCCTGTCCCCGAACGGGCCGCAGCAGGTGCTCGAGGCCGGCGACTACCGCGCCGTGATCAGCGGCGTCGGCGCCGGGTTGCGCGGGTTGAGCCACCGCGGGCGGCCGCTGGTGGTCAAGTACCCGGCGGAGACCCAGCCGCCGGGGGCGGCCGGGCAGCTGCTGATCCCGTGGCCGAACCGGATCCGCGACGGCCGCTACCGCTGGGAGGGCGAGGACCGCCAGCTGGACCTGAGCGAGCCCGCCGCCGGCAACGCCAGCCACGGCTTCACCCGGGTCCTGCCCTGGCGCGTGGTCGCCGAGGACGCCGGGCACGAGAGCGCCTACGTCCGCTTCGGCCTGCGGCTCTACCCGATGCACGGCTATCCGCACATCCTGGAGCTCACCGCCCACTACGAGCTGAACGAGGCCGGGCTGACCGTCGAGATCGCGGCCCGCAACATGGGCGACCGCGTCGCCCCCTACGGCCTCGGCGCGCACCCGTACCTGACGCTCGGTCGCGGCCCCGGCAGCATCGGGGACGCGCTGCTGGAGGTCCCGGCCGACACCTGGCTGCCCGTGGACGACCGCATGATCCCGACCGGGGCGCGCGAGGCGGTGGCGGGCACGCAGTACGACTTCCGTACGCCGCGCCTGATCGGCGACACCCGGCTGGACACCGCCTGCACCGGGCTGACCCGCGGTGCGGACGGCCTGGCCCGGGTTCGGCTGACCGACCCCGAGGCCGGTCGGGGCGTCGAGCTGCGGCTCGGCGCGGGCCTGGACTGGGTGCAGCTCTACACCGGCGACACCCTGTCGGCCGCCCACCGCCGTGCGGGCGTCGCCGTCGAGCCGATGAGCTGCCCGCCGAACGCCTTCGCGACCGGCGAGGACGTGCTCGCGATCGAGCCGGGCGCGCGGGTCGCGCACCGATTCGGTATCGGCGCCGTCTGACGACGTCGCGGCGGGCCGCCGTCGTCCTACAGTGGGCGCACAGGCACGTTGAGGGGGAGGGGCCCGATGGCCGAGCGACCGCTGTGGGCGCCGCAGGAGCTGGACACGCCGGAGAAGATGATCGCGGAGGCGCGCAAGGCGTTCTTCGTCATGTTCGCGTTCCTGGTGGTCATCTGGGCGCTGCAGATCCTCAACTGGGTGGACAGCCAGCGCCTCTCCTTCGAGTACGGCGTGATCCCGCACGACGTCGGCCGCCTGCAGGACATCTTCGCGGCGCCGTTCCTGCACTTCAGCTGGGCGCACATCGAGTCCAACTCGGGCCCGCTGTTCGTCTTCGGCTTCCTGGCCGCGTACCGGGGCGTGGTGCGGTTCCTGTGGCTGACCCTGCTGGTCACCGTCACCAGCGGGCTCGCGGTCTGGTTCTTCCAGGGCGGCGACACGGTCGGCGTCGGTGCGAGCGGAGTGATCTTCGGCTACTTCGGCTACGTGGTGCTGCGCGGGATCTTCGACCGGCACCTGATCGACACCCTGATCGGGCTGGTCATGGCGGCCTCCTTCGCCTACCTGGTCACCATCGTCGTCCCCGGCACGCCGGGCGTCAGCTGGCTGGCCCACCTCGGCGGCCTGGTCGGCGGCGTCGCCGGCGCGTGGCTGCTGCGCGACCGGCGGCCGAAGGCCGTCGCGTCGGCGGGGGGCGCTTCGGTCGGCGGGGCTCCGGCCGTGGCGGGTCCGGGCCTGTCCGCGTCCCCTGGAGGGCAGCCCGCGCTGCCTGGCGACCGCGCCGACCTGCACAAGGAGCTCGGCGACCTGGGCTTGCTGTGAGTTCGCTGGGAGGCGGCGGTGGGCTCGCGGTGAGGCTCCGATGAGCCCGCTGAGGAAAACTCCCAGGGAACTCACAGCGATGGCGTAGCGCCACCTCATCGATTTCTCATCCAGCCTCGGCACGGTGTTCCGCATGACCACCACTCCGGCCGATGCCTCCTCCGAGCTCCGCCGTCCCGACGGCACCCCCGTGCGGGTGCTGGTCGTCGACGACGAGGCGCCCCTCGCCGACCTGCTCTCCATGGCCCTGCGCTACGAGGGCTGGCACACCAGCACCGCCGGCGACGGCGCGTCCGCGATCCGCGCCGCCCGCGACTTCCGCCCCGACGCGGTGATCCTCGACGTGATGCTGCCCGATCTGAACGGCCTGGAGGTGATGCGCCGCCTCCGCGCGGAGCAGCACGACATCCCGGTGCTGTTCCTGACCGCGAAGGACGCCGTCGAGGACCGCATCGCCGGCCTGACGGCCGGCGGCGACGACTACGTCACCAAGCCGTTCAGCCTGGAGGAGGTCGTCGCCCGCCTGCGCGGCCTGCTGCGCCGCAGCGGCGCGGCCGCGACGCGCAGCGAGTCGCTGCTGGTCGTCGGCGACCTGACGCTGGACGAGGACAGCCGCGAGGTCCACCGTGCGGGCACGTCCATCCGCCTGACGGCGACCGAGTTCGAGCTGCTGCGCTTCCTGATGCGCAACCCGCGCCGGGTGCTGAGCAAGCCGCAGATCCTGGACCGGGTCTGGAACTACGACTTCGGCGGCCAGGGCAACGTCGTGGAGCTGTACATCTCCTACCTCCGCCGCAAGATCGACGCCGGTCGCACTCCCATGATCCACACCATGCGTGGCGCGGGCTACGTCCTCAAGCCGGCCCCGGTGGAGACCGCCGCGACCGCGTCATGATCCGCAGCTGGTCGACCTGGCCCCTCCGGGTCCGCCTGGTCGTCGTCGTCACCCTGCTGCTCGGGACGGTCTTCGCGGCCATGGCCACGGTGACGACGGTCCAGTTGCGCAGCCACCTGCAGGGAACGCTGAGCGACCAGCTCGACGACGCGATCGGCCGGGCGCACGCCAGCCTGATGCGTCCGGATCCGGCCGGCCGGAACTTCATGCAGATGTCCGGCATCGTCAACGCCGTCGGCGTCGCCACGGATGCGAACGGCAACGTGACCAGCGGAAGCTTCGGCCGCAGCGGCAGCCTGACGCAGAAGCAGATCGACGCGCTGCGGTCCGTGCCGGCCGACGGCTCCGCGCACGTGGTCGAGCTGCCCGGGCTGGGCAGCTACCTCGTCAGGAGCGATGCCGGTGCGCTCGGCATGCCTGGGCCGGGGCCGCACAGCCCGGTCGTGGTGGGGCTGTCGGAGTCCTATGTCACCAGTCCGGTCGACGACCTGATCGCCACCGAGGCGGTACTGGGCGTCGCCGGGGTGATCCTGGTGGGGTTCGTGGGATTCGGGTTGATCCGGGTCTCGCTGCGGCCGCTGGACCGCGTCGCGGCGACCGCCGCGCGGATCTCGAAGCTGCCGCTGCACGAGGGCGAGGTCGGGCGGCTGAACCGGGTGCCCGCACAGGACACCGACCCGCGGACCGAGTCCGGGCTGGTGGGGGCCTCGCTGAACCGGATGATCGACCATGTCTCCGCCGCGCTGGAGGCGCGTCACGCCAGTGAGACGCGGGTGCGGCAGTTCGTCGCCGACGCCTCGCACGAGCTGCGGACGCCGCTCGCGTCGATCAAGGGCTATGCCGAGCTGACCCGGCGCAGCCGGGAGAGCGTGCCGCCGGACGCCGCGTACGCGCTCGGGCGCGTGGAGTCGGAGGCGACGCGGATGACCGCGCTCGTCGAGGACCTGCTGCTGCTCGCCCGGCTGGACGCCGGCCGCCCGCTGGAGCGGGAGCCGGTGGATCTCGCGCCGCTGGTCGTGGACGCCGTGCAGGACGCCCACGCGGCCGTGCCGGACCACCGGTGGGAGGTGCGGCTCCCGGAGGACGCCGCCGCCGAGGTCGTCGGGGACGAGAACCGGCTGCGGCAGGTGCTGGTGAACCTGCTGGCCAACGCGGGCAAGCACACGCCCGCGGGGACCACCGTCACGGCCTCGCTGACCTGCGAGGACCGGTGGGCGGTGCTGGCCGTCGCCGACGACGGGCCGGGGATCCCGCAGGAGCTGCTGCCCACGGTCTTCGAACGCTTCGCGCGCGGTGACGGCTCGCGGTCGCGCAAGGCGGGCAGCACGGGGCTGGGGCTCGCCATCGTCGCGGCCGTCGTCGCCTCGCACGGCGGGCAGGTGTGGGTCACCAGCGAGCCCGGCGAGACGGTCTTCACCGTGCGGCTGCCGCTGGAGACCTCCGCGCTCCCCGCCGTCGCCGTCGCCGTGACGGGCTGACGGCGGGACCACAGGAACGGCACACGCGGCCGACAGTGTGCTCGGCGACGGTGGGGAGCATGACCGCTACGCTCCCCGAACCGACCGTCGACCAGCCCGGCCGGCCGCCGTCCGCGCGGCCTGCCGCGCGTGACCCACGCTGGGCCAGGCCGGCGTTCCTGTGCCTGCTGGGCCTGACCGCGCTGCTCTACCTGTGGAACCTGGGCGCGTCCGGCTGGGCCAACCAGTTCTACTCGGCGGCCGTCCAGGCGGGCGCGCACAGCTGGAAGGCGATGTTCTTCGGCTCCTCGGACTCGGCGAACTTCATCACCGTCGACAAGCCGCCCGCGTCGCTGTGGGTGATGGAGCTGTCCGCGCGGCTCTTCGGCGTCAACGCGTGGTCGATCCTGGTGCCGCAGGCGCTGGAGGGCGTCGCCGCCGTCGCCGTGGTGTACGCGGCGGTCAGGCGCCGCCTCTCGGCCGGGGCCGCGCTGCTCGCGGGCGCGGCGCTGGCGCTGACGCCCGTCGCGGCGCTGATGTTCCGCTTCGACAACCCCGACGCGCTGCTGGCGCTGCTGCTCGCGCTGGCCGGCTACGCGGTGCAGCGGGCGCAGGAGCAGGCGCGCACGCGGTGGCTGGTGCTGGCCGCGGCCTGCGTCGGCTTCGCCTTCCTGACCAAGACCCTGCAGGCGTTCCTGGTGCTGCCCGCCTTCGGGCTGACGTACCTGCTGTTCGCGCCGACGGGGCTGTGGCGGCGGGTGCGGCAGCTGCTGCTGGCACTGGTGGTGCTGGTGGTCAGCTCCGGCTGGTGGGTGGCGGTCGTCGAGCTGACGCCCGCCCAGTACCGGCCGTACATCGGCGGCAGCCAGCACGACGACTTCCTGGAGCTGACCTTCGGCTACAACGGCTTCGGCCGGATCACCGGCTCGGAGACCGGCAGCGTCGGCGGCGGGGGCGGTCCGGGCGGTGGCGGCATGTGGGGCGCGACGGGCATCACCCGCCTGTTCGGCGCGGAGATGGGCGGTCAGATCGCCTGGCTGCTCCCGGCGGCGTTCCTGCTGCTCGCCGTCGGGCTGTGGTGGACGCGTCGCGCGCCGCGCGCGGAGGCGCTCCGGGCCGCGCTGGTGCTGTGGGGCGGCGCGCTGGTCACCACCTTCCTGACCTTCAGCTTCATGCAGGGGATCTTCCACCCGTACTACAACGTGGCGCTGGCGCCGTATCTGGCGGTGCTGGTGGGCCTCGGGGCCGGGCTGGTGTGGGAGCGGCGCGGGCAGTGGGCCGCGTCCGGGATCGCGGCGGGGGTCGTCGCGGTGACGTGCGTGTGGGCGTACGTGCTGCTGGCGCGGAGCGCGGACTGGCTGCCCTGGCTGCGCTGGACGGTGCTGCTGGTCGGCCTGGCGGCGGCGCTGGCGCTGGCGTTCGGGCCGCTGATCGGCCGTCGGCTCTGGGCGGCCGTGGCCGCCGCGGCGGTGCTGGCCTCGCTGGCGGGCCCGGCGGCGTACAGCGTCGAGACGGCGGGCACGGCGCACGGCGGTTCGCTGCCGTCGGCCGGACCGTCCGTGCAAGGCGCGGGCTTCGGCGGACCCGGCGGCGGGCCGGGGGGCGGCGGCTTCCCCGGCGGAGCACGCAGTGGCACGCGCGGTGGCCTCTCCGGCGGGATGCCGAGCGGGATGCCGGGAGGTCAGGGCTTCGGGGGCGGTCAGGGCCTCACGGGTGGTCAGGGCGGCTTCCCCGGCGGCGGCGCCCGGCTCGGTGGCGTGCCCGGCGGCGGCAGGGGTGGCATGGGCGGCGGCGGTGGCGCGGGCGGACTGCTGGACGGCAGCAAGCCGGGATCCGCGCTGACGGCGCTGCTCAAGCAGGGCGCCTCCGGCTACACCTGGGTGGCCGCGGCGGTCGGCTCGCAGAACGCGGCCGGGTACCAGCTCGCCAGCGACGCGCCGGTCATGGCGATCGGCGGCTTCAACGGCACCGACCCGGCGCCGACGCTCGCGCAGTTCGAGAGCCTGGTCCGGGCCGGAAAGGTCCACTACTTCCTCGGCGGCGCGCTGACCATGGGCGGCGGGGGCGGAGCCGGCGGTGGCGGCGGCAGCAGCACCGGCGGCTCGTCCGACTCGGCGCAGATCGCCTCGTGGGTCGCCAAGACCTACAGTTCCACGACCGTGAACGGGGTGACCGTCTACGACCTGACGAAGGCGAAAAGCTAGCGCGCCTGTCCGGAATCTTTGATGACAAACGCGACAATGCGGACAGAAGCCGATCGCCGTCCACAGTGAAGGTCGCCGTCATGGAGTTTCCGGCCCGCCGCCTCGTTCCCGTCGTCGTCGCCGCTGCCCTGCTGGCGCTCTCCGCGTGCACCGGCAGCAGCGGCGGCGGGAGCGCGGCGTCCTCGGACCAGGGCACCGCGGCCCCGGCCCCGAGCGTCAGCAACGACCTGCAGACCGACTACGAGAACACCGTCAGGGCGGTGCTGCCGTCGATCGTCCAGATCAACGCGGAGAACAGCCTCGGCACCGGCATCGTCTACGACACCAAGGGCGACATCGTCACCAACGCCCACGTCGTCGGCACCGCCACCAGCTTCCAGGTGCTGCTGTCGGACCAGTCCAAGGCGCTGGCGGCCACTCTGGTGGCCAGTTATCCGGCCAACGACCTGGCGGTGATCAAGCTCAGCAACCCGCCGGCCAAGCTCACACCCGCGGTGTTCGGCGACACCTCCAAGGTGGACGTCGGACAGATCGTGCTGGCCATGGGCAGCCCGCTTGGGCTGTCGTCCAGCGTCACCCAGGGCATCGTCTCCGCGACCGGGCGGACCGTCAGCGAGGGCAAGTCCGAGGAGAACCCGCAGGGCACGACGATCCCGAACATGGTGCAGACGAGCGCCGCCATCAACCCGGGCAACAGCGGCGGCGCGCTGGTGAACCTCTCCAACCAGGTGATCGGGGTCAACACGCTGGCCGCCGTGAGCAACGGCGAGAGCGGGGCGCAGGCGCCCGGCATCGGCTTCGCGATCCCCGCCTCGTCGGTGACCGACCTCGCGGACCAGATGATCAAGTACGGCAAGGTCGTCGACTCCGGCCGCGCCGCACTCGGCGTCAGCGTCCGGACGGTGATCGTCACCAACAGCAACGGCAGTCAGACCTCCGGGGCCGGCGTGGTGACGGTGACCAGCGGCGGGCCGGCGGACAAGGCGGGCATCCAGGCGGGCGACGTGATCACGCAGGTCAACGGCGAGACGGTGGACAGCTCGCAGGCGCTGTCGACGGTGCTGGCCACGCTCAAGCCGGGCCAGCAGGTCCCGGTCGTCTTCCTCCGCGACGGAGCGTCCAAGACGGTCCAGGTCACCCTCGGGACGCTGCAGTAGCGGCGGCGGTCGGGCTGCGCCCGGCGATGACGTGCACGAGTCCTGACGGATCGTCAGATTACGCGTAGCCTGACCGGCATGGAGAGCTTCCCCTGGATCATTTCGGTGGACGACCACACCGTCGAGCCGCCGCACGTGTGGCAGGACCGGCTGCCCGCCCGGTACCGCGAGCTCGGCCCGCGCATCGTCCGGGCCCCGCTCGCCGAGATGACCTTCGTCGGCGGCCGGTTCGCGCCCAGGATGGGCGAGCCGGGTAGCGGCGGACCGCTCGCCGACTGGTGGGTCTACGAGGATCTGCGCCGCCCGCTCACCCGTCTCGACACCGCCGTCGGCTACCCCCGCGAGGAGGTGCGGCTGGAGGCGATCACCTACGAGCAGATGCGCCCCGGCTCGTTCTCCATACCCGAGCGGCTCGCCGACATGGACGTCAACCACGTCCAGTCGGCGCTCTGCTTCCCGACCTTCCCGCGGTTCTGCGGCCAGACGTTCACCGAGGCCGAGGACCACGAGCTGGGACTGCTCTGCGTCCGCGCCTACAACGACTGGATGGTCGAGGAGTGGTGCGGCCCGGCCGCCCGGGGCCGGATGATCCCGCTCGGGATCGTGCCGCTGTGGGACGCGGAGCTGGCCGCCGCCGAGGTGCGGCGCAACGCCGCGCGCGGCGTGCGGGCCGTCTGCTTCAGCGAGATACCCCCGCACCTGGGGCTGCCCAGCGTCCACACCGACGCCTGGGACCCGTTCCTGCGCGCCTGCGAGGAGACCGGGACGGTCATCGCCATGCACATCGGCAGCTCCTCGCGGATGCCCTCCACCTCGGCGGACGCCCCGCCGGCGGTCGGCTCCACCATCACCTTCGCCAACTGCTGCTTCTCCATGGTCGACTGGCTGATGAGCGGCACGTTCGACCGCTTCCCCGGGCTGAAGATCATGTACGCCGAGGGGCAGATCGGCTGGATCCCCTACATCCTGGGCCGCGCCGACGTGGTCTGGGAGGAGAACCGCGCCTGGGGCGGCGTCGCCGACAAGGTGCTGACCCGTCCCAGCGAGCTGTTCGCCGGGCACGTCTACGGCTGCTTCTTCGACGACCCGCACGGCCTGCGCAACCTCGACGCCATCGGCGCCGCCAACGTCCTGTACGAGACGGACTACCCCCACTCCGACTCCACCTGGCCGCGCAGCCGCGAGGTCGCCGAGGAGCAGATGGGCCACCTGGAGGCCCCCGTGGTCGAGCAGTTGGTGCGCGGCAACGCGATCGAGCTGCTGGGCCTGACGCCGCAGGGGCTGTGGGCCGGGGCCGAGGGGGTGACGCACGGTGGCTGAGTTCGGGATCCAGCTGCCCGTCCAGGCCCAGAGCACGATGTTCGTCGAGCCCTGGGAGGGGCGGGCGGGCCCGGTCGAGCTGACCGCCGTCGCGCAGGCCGCCGACCGGCTCGGCTACGCCTACGTGGCCTGCTGCGACCACGTCGCCATCCCGCGCCGGCTGGCCGGCCCGATGGGCGCGACCTGGTACGACCCCGTCTCCACGCTCGGCTACCTGGCCGGGCTGACCTCGCGGACCAGGCTGCTCTCGCACGTCGCCGTCGCACCGCTGCGGCATCCGCTGCTGAGCGCCAAGCAGTACGCGACGCTCGACCTGCTGAGCGGCGGACGGCTGGTCCTCGGCGTCGGGGCCGGGCACGTGCAGGAGGAGTTCGAGACGCTCGGCGTCGACTTCCACCGGCGCGGCGAGATCCTCACCGAGACCATCGCGGCCCTGGACGTCGCGCTGCGGGAGGAGTACCCGGAGCACCCGGGCCCGCGTTTCCCGTTCCGGGAGCTCGCGCTGAGCCCGCGTCCGGCGCAGACGCCGCGTCCGCCGATCTGGGTGGGCGGCTCCTCGGTCGCGGCCGTGCGGCGCGCGGCCGCGCACGCCGAGGGCTGGCTCTCCCAGGGCGACAGCCTGGAGACGCTGCCCGCCCAGCTGGAGCTGATCCGCTCGGTGCGGGAACGGGAGGGCCGGTCGGCGGACGGGTTCGTCGTCAACGCGATCGCCCCGCCGCTGTACGTCGGGGAGCCGGGCTGGGAGATCGGGCGGCGCTCCGTCGCGGGCAAGCCCGAACAGTTGGCCGAGCTGCTGCGCCGCTACGTGGCGGTCGGCGTCACCCATCTGCAGCTGCGGCCGCGCGGCCGGGACGTGCAGGAGTACCTGGCGCAGCTGGAGCTGGTCGCGAGGGACGTGCTGCCGCTGGTGTGAGGTCGTGCGAGGTCTTCCCTTGTGCGGGTTCACCAAAGAAACTGACGATCCATCAGATCAGATGGATCCGCTTGCGTGAGGGGAGCCCGCACCATGACCTTGACCGGTGGCCGACTGGCCGGCCGCACCGTCCTGATCACCGGCGCCGCCCGCGGCCAGGGCGAGGCGGAGGCCCGCCTCTTCGCCGCCGAGGGCGCGCAGGTAGTGCTCGGCGACGTCCTGGACGACCTGGGCGAGGCGCTGGCCAAGCAGCTCCAGCTCGAGCTCGGCGGGGACCGGGTCCGCTACCAGCACCTCGACGTCGGCTGCGAGGAGGACTGGATGACGGCCGTGGAGACGGCGGTCTCCGCGTTCGGCAAGCTCGACGGCCTGCTCAACAACGCCGGCATCCTGCGCTTCAACGAGCTGGTGAGCACGCCGTTGGACGAGTACCTGGCGGTGGTCCGGGTCAACCAGGTGGGTTGCTTCCTCGGCATGCGCGCCGCCGCGCCCGCGATCGAGGCCGCGGGCGGCGGGACGATCGTCAACACCGCCTCCTACACCGCGCTGACCGGCATGGCGCTGCTGACCTCGTACGCGGCGACCAAGGGCGCCATCGTCGCGATGACGCGGGTGGCCGCGCTGGAACTGGCGCCCAAGGGCATCCGCGTCAACGCGATCTGCCCGGGGGCGGTGGACACGCCGATGTCCGATCCGGCGAACGCCTTCGCGGGCGTGGACGGCGCGCCCGCGCTGAGCCCGGAGGACGCCGCCGCGATCGCGGCGGCCACGGCGGAGCTGTACGGCAAGGCGGTGCCGCTCGGCCGCATCGGCCGCCCGGAGGAGATGGCACGGCTGGCGCTCTTCCTGACCTCGGCGGACTCGTCCTACATCACCGGCCAGCCGCTGGTCGCCGACGGCGGCTGGATGAGCGGCGTCTCCATCGGCTGACCCTTGACCCCTGTGGGCGCGGGTGCGAAAGTCGGACTCGCAATCTGATGGATCGTCAGATATGGATTGGTGACCCATGGAGTTCGGTGTCTTCATCCAGGGCTACGTGCCCGGAAGTCGCTCCCAGGCCGACCCGGAGGCGGAGCACAAGGCCCTGATGGAGGAGATGGACTACGTCGTCCGGGCCGACCGGGCGGGCTTCAAGTACGCCTGGCTCACCGAGCACCACTTCCTGGAGGAGTACTCCCACCTCTCCGCCAACGACGTGGCCATCGGCTACCTCGCCCACGCCACCGAGCGCATCCACGTCGGCTCCGGCATCTTCAACCCGCTGCCCCGGGTCAACCACCCGGTCAAGGTCGCCGAACGCGTCGCCATGCTGGACCATCTCTCCGGCGGCCGCTTCGAGTTCGGCACCGGCCGCGGCGCCGGCAGCCACGAGATCCTCGGCTTCCTCCCCGACGTGACGGACATGAACGCCACGAAGGAGATGTGGGAGGAGACCATCGGCGAGTTCCCGAGAATGTGGCTCCACGACGAGTATCCGGGCTTCTCCGGCAAGCACTGGTCGCTGCCGCCGCGCAAGGTGCTGCCCAAGCCGTACGGCAAGGCGCACCCGGCCATGTGGTACGCGGCGGGCAGCCCGGCCTCCTACGAGATGGCCGCGCGCAAGGGCCTCGGCGTGCTCGGCTTCAGCGTGCAGAAGGTCTCCGACATGGAGTGGGTCGTCGAGAGCTACAAGCACGCGGTCGGCGAGGCCGAGCCGGTCGGGGCCTTCGTCAACGACAACGTGATGGTCACCTCCACCGCCGTCTGCGCGGAGACGCGCGAGGAGGCCCGGCGCCTGGCCGCCCGGGGCGGGCTCAACTACCTCCAGTCGCTGCTCTTCCGCTACCACGACACCTTCCCGCGGCCGGAGGGCATCCCGGAGTGGCCCGAGCTGCTGCCGGAGTACAGCGAGGAGCTGATCGACCTCCTCGTCGCCGAGGAACTGCTGATCTGCGGCGACCCGGACGACGTGCTGCGGCAGTGCAAGCGCTGGGAGTCCGCGGGGGCGGACCAGTTGGTCTTCGGGCTGCCGGTCGGACTCTCGCCGGAGCAGACGGCGCAGACGATCCGCCTGATCGGCGAGCACGTCATCCCGAAGATCGACACCGATCCGGTGCACCGGACCACCCGTTTCCGGCAGGCGGCTTCCTGAACCTCCGAAGGGGCACTGACACCATGCTCGACCATCTCATCAAGGGAGCGACCCTCGTCGACGGCACCGGCGCCCCGGCGCGCGCGGCGGACGTCGGCATCAAGGACGGGAAGGTCGCCGTCATCGCGGCCGCCGGCGCCTGCGGCGAGCCCGCGGTCCAGACGGAGGACGCGACCGGGCTCATGCTCACCCCCGGGTTCGTCGACCCGCACACCCACTACGACGCCCAACTGTTCTGGGACCCGTTCGCCACGCCCTCGCTCGGCCACGGCGTCACCACCGTCGCCGGAGGCAACTGCGGGTTCACCCTCGCGCCGCTCAACCCGGCGCGGCCCGGGGACGCCGACTACACGCGGCGGATGATGGCCCGGGTCGAGGGCATGTCGCTCGCCGCGCTCGAGAAGGGTGTGCCCTGGAGCTGGTCGAGCTTCGGCGAGTACCTCGGCGCGCTGGAGGGGCGGATCGCGGTCAACGCGGGCTTCATGGTGGGCCACTGCGCGCTGCGGCGGCACGTCATGGGCCCGGACGCCGTCGGCGGACAGCCTACGCCGGAGCAGTTGGCGCAGATGGTCGCGCTGCTCAGGCAGGCCATGGCGGAAGGCGCGTGGGGCCTGTCCACCACCCAGTCCTCGACGCACTCCGACGGGGACGGGCAGCCCGTCGCCTCCCGGCACGCGGGGAGCGAGGAACTGCTCGCCCTGTGCCGCGCGGTCGGCGAGGCGCCGGGCACGCAGATCGAGGCGATCGTCGCCGGGTGCCTGGACACCTTCGCGGACGAGGAGATCGACCTGCTGGTGCAGATGAGCGCGGTCGCCGGACGCCCGCTCAACTGGAACGTGCTGACGGTCGACGCCGCCGTCCCCGGCCGCGTCCCGCGCCAGCTCCTCGCCTCCGAGCGGGCCCGCGCTGCGGGCGGCCGGATCGTCGCGCTGACGATGCCGATCCTCACGCCGATGAACATGAGCCTCGGCACCTTCTGCGCGCTCAACCTGATCCCCGGCTGGGGACCGGTCCTCGGGCTCCCGGTGCCGGAGCGCATCGAGCGACTGCGGCGCCCGGAGGTGCGCGAGGAGATGCTGCGCCGCGCCGACAGCCCCGAGGCGGGCGTCTTCCGCCGCCTCGCCGACTTCTCCCGTTACGTCATCGGCGACACCTACTCCGCGGCGAACGCCGGGTTGACCGGCCGGGTCGTCCGCGACATCGCCGCCGAACGGGGTCAGGACCCCTTCGCGACCCTGGTCGAGATCTGCGTCAACGACGAGCTGCGGACCGTGCTGTGGCCGATGCCGACCGACAACGACCCCGCCAGCTGGCGGCTGCGCCAGGAGACCTGGCAGCACGAGGACGTCCTGCTGGGAGGCTCGGACGCAGGGGCCCACCTGGACCGGATGTGCGGCGCGCCGTACACCACCCGCTTCCTCGGCGACTGCCTGCGGCGGCGTCGGCTGGTGCCGGTGGAGCAGGCCGTGCGGATGCTGACGGCCGACCCGGCGGAGCTGTTCGGCCTGCGCGGCCGGGGCACGGTCGCCGTCGGCAACCATGCCGACCTGGTTCTGTTCGACCCGGAGACGATCGACGCCGGCCCGGCGACGCTGGTCCACGACCTCCCCGGCGAGAGCCCGCGTCTGGACGCGCGCCCCGAGGGCGTGATCGCGGTGCGGGTCAACGGCGTCGAGACGGTCCGCGAGGGCAAGCTGACCGGCGCGGTCCCTGGAACGCTGCTGCGGTCGGGCCGGGACACCCGGACGGTGGCCACGCGGTAGCCACCGTCAGCCCGGTCAGCGTCCGTCAGCGGAGCAGGCCGCGGGCCATCCCACGGCGCACCGCCGCCAGGCCCTTGACCACCTGCGTGGTCAGCAGCACCAGCAGGATCCCGGCCACGCAGGTCGCGGCGATCTCCGGCACGGACGAGATGTAGTGGCTGTGGCCGTTGTTCTCCCACAGCTTGTAGCCCGGCCAGCCCACGTAGGTCGGGAAGACCCAGTGGTACAGGGGATACAGCGCGGCGCAGATGCCGACGCTCCACAGCGTCACGGCGAGGGTGAAGCCCAGCACGCCCATCGGCAGCAGCAGGAACGCGTAGAGCGCGGCACGCCAGTTGGCGCCGTCGCCCAGCATGCCGCGGATCCAGCCCAGGAACCCGGGTCGCGACGCCGCGACCGGCGCCGGCGCGGGCACGTCCTCACCGAGCAGCGCGCGGGCCCGCGCCCGCTCCATCGCGGCGAACCCGCGCGCCCCGCCGACGCAGGCGACGAGGACGGGCAGACCGAGAAACGTCATCGCGGTGCCGACGCCGAAGCAGAACAGCGCGACCACGTAGCTGAAGGAGAGGATTCCCAGCGGCAGGTCCAGTATCAGGTGGAGGGTCTCCCGCCAGGTCCGGCCTGTGAGGATCGCGGGGGTGCTCATGCCGCAGCTGCCTTTCGCTCGTCGCGCTCGTCCGGTGGGCTTGCTGCTTCCAGCCTGCCGGGGACGCCTCGCGCGGAACATGGGGCGACTCGGTGTCCTGGGGGTGGGGACAGCCCTACCGGAGCACGCTGGTGGCCCCCGGACGGAGCCGCTGGTGACGCACCACTACCAGGGCAGCGCTCACGACGCCGTGCAGGGCATGTTCGTCGACAGGACCCACGGCCTGCCGGGTCACCACAACGGCCTCGGTGGCGAATGGTCGCCCTGCATCGGGGACGGGCCGGGGTTCAAGGCCAGGATCTGCGTCCAGGCCATCCATGGCGCGTTCGGTTACTTCGGCTCCACGAGCAGGTACTGAGCCGGCGCTGCTCGGGGAATCAGCCATGCCTCCACCGGCTCCGGCGGAGGCATGGTGACCGGGGGTCAGTCCACTACTTGTTCGCGCCGAGGCAGAGGACCAGGTCGGAGCTGTTGCCGCCGGTCTCGGTGTAGGCCGCCTCGTAGCCGGGGAGCGCCGCGCACTGCTGGTAGTCGGTTCCGTCGATCACCTTCAGCACCTTGAACTTCGCGGCCGAGTTCGAGCAGCCGACGACATGGACGTCCGGGTTGGCGTCGGTGCCCGAGTTCTGCACACAGTCACCGACCTTGGCGGTGTCGGGCGCTCCGGTGACCTGGTCATAGACGAACCAGGCGCCGAACAGCAGGACCACGACGCCGAGGCGGATCAGCAGCTTCTTGCCGAAGCCGCCGCCGCGCTTGGTCTTCTGGGGGGCCGGCGGGGTGGCGTAGCCGGCGGCCGGCGGGGCCGGGTAGCCCTGCGGCGGGGTGCCCTGCGGGGGGATGCCCGGGTTGGCGCCCGGCTGGGCGGGGTAACCCTGGGGCGGGACGGTCGCGCTGGGCGCGCCGTAGGGGTTCTGCGGGGCCTGGCCGCCCTGCGGGGTCTGGTACGGGTTCTGCGGCGTGGTCATGGTTGGGTTCCCCGGAATCGGTGGCGCGTCTGTTCGATACGAACGCCGCAGCCTAGTGATCCGCGATGATCACGGGGCGACCCGTACGGGGGAAGAGACCCAACCGTCGCTGTACAGCTCCTTAACCGTGATGAACATCTGCTCAAAGTCGGCGATTCAGGCGGAATCTGACGCCTTACGGGTATGCCAGGGCAGTTCCGCGGTGACGGCGGTCGGTCCGCCGATGGGGCTGCGTACCACGAAGACGCCGTCGACGGCCCGGACGCGCTCCGCGAGGCCGGCCAGGCCGCCGCCCGGCAGTTCCTTCGCGCCACCGGTGCCGTCGTCGCGGACCTGGAGCATCAGCCGGTCCTCGGCGCGCCAGATCTCCACGCTCGCGCTGTCCGCACCGGAGTGCTTGGCGGCGTTGGTGAGCAGCTCGCTGACGGTGAAGTAGGCGATGCCCTCGATCGCCGAGGCCGGGCGCTGGTCCAGCTCCACGTCCACGCGGACGCCGCCGGGCAGCGGGGTGCGGGCCGCGACCGAGGACAGCGCGGCGTCCAGGCCGCGGTCGGTGAGCACGGCCGGGTGGATGCCGCGGGCGAGGTCGCGCAGCTCCCGCAGAGCCAGCTTCACCTCGTTGTGCGCGCCCTCGACCATGCGCGCGGCCGCCTCCGGATCCTCCGTCAGCTTCTCCTTGGCGAGGCCCAGGTCCATGGCGAGGGTCACCAGCCGCGCCTGCGCGCCGTCGTGCAGGTCGCGCTCGATCCGCCGCAGGTCGGCCGCCGCCGAGTCGACCACCGTGCCGCGGTCGTCCTCCAGCTCGCGGACCCGCTCCGTCAGCCGTCCGGGGGAGAGCAGCGAGCTCACCAGCGCCCGGTCGACGGAGGAGAGGCCGTGGACGATCCACGGCAGCAGCGGGAAGAGCACCACCGAGGCGACCACGGTCACGGTGAAGGCGAGGATGCCCCAGGGCAGCATGACCAGGCTGTAGAGCGCGGTGCGCCAGGCCAGCCCGTCCCCCAGGGTCGCGAAGACGCGCTGCATGGCGCCCGGCTTGCTCGGCTCCACCGGCGGGGGCTCCGGCACGTCCTCGCCCAGCAGCGCGCGGGCGCGCGCCCGCTCCACCCGGGAGAACCCGCGCAGCGTCACCAGCACGCCGAAGAGCAGCCAGAAGCCGACGACGGTGAAGAGCAGACCGATGCCGAGCGACAGCAGCGCCACCGTGAGCGCGAAGGCGAGGACGCCGATCGGGAGGTCGGTCAGCAGGTGGACGACCTGGCGTCCCAGTCGCCCGTCGAAGCGGGGGCGTCGCGCGGGGCGGTTCGGCTCATTCATGGCTCCAAGCCTGACGGCTCGCGTGGCCCGCACGCCATGGGGAAGGGGGGAGGGCCGGGGTGGGGACAGCCCTACCCTCCTGACCGCCTCGAGCCCGTCCCGGGCCGTCCCGGGCCTGCCTCGCGCCGGTTCCGCCCCGGTTCCGCCCCGGTTCGCCACCCTCGCGTCGAACCTCCGTCGAACCCGCGTCGAACCCCGGCCGAAGCCTTCTCCGCGGCCCGCCGCGCAGGCCGGGACCGCCCATAGGGTGGGCGCGGTTCACAGGTCGAAGCCGCTGGGACCTAGACTCCTGCCCCGTAAAGGCAAGGATTGCGTTAAGACCCGCACGACCCACCGACCGCGGGTGACCCAGACGGAGGAGACCGACCATGCAGGCCGTGCAGGCACTGGCGGCATCTCGTACGGGATACTTCCACGCCTATTCCGTCGTCGGCCTGATGGCGCTGATCGGGGTCCTGTTCGTCGGCACGGCCTTCACCGCCAACCGGCTGCTGCGGCCCTTCGCGCCCACGCCGGAGAAGCTGCTGGCCTACGAGTGCGGCGTGGACCCGGTGGGGGAGGGCTGGGCGCAGACCCAGGTCCGGTACTACGTCTACGCCTTCCTGTATGTGATCTTCGCGGTGGACGCGATCTACCTCTTCCCCTGGGCGACGGTCTTCTCCGCGCCCGGTTACGGGACGGGGACGCTGGTGGAGATGGGCGTCTTCATCGGCTTCCTCGCGGTGGGTCTGCTCTACGCCTGGAAGAAGGGCGTCCTGGAATGGTCGTGAACCTCGGAACCCCCGACCCCTCACGCCCCGGCCCCGGCGGTGCTCTCGAAGTCCGCAAGCTCGGCCCGCTGGCCCGGATGGCGCCCGACCCGATCAAGGTCGTGCTGAACTGGGGCCGCCGCTACAGCCTGTGGTGCTTCAACTTCGGCCTGGCCTGCTGCGCCATCGAGTTCATCGCGGCGTCCATGGCCAAGCACGACTTCATCCGCCTCGGCGTCATCCCCTTCGCGCCCGGCCCGCGCCAGGCGGACCTGATGATCGTCTCCGGCACGGTGACGGACAAGATGGCCCCGGCCGTCAAGCGGCTCTACGAGCAGATGCCGGAGCCGAAGTACGTCATCTCCTTCGGCGCCTGCTCGAACTCGGGCGGCCCCTACTGGGACTCCTACTCGGTGACCAAGGGCGTCGACCAGATCATCCCCGTCGACGTCTACGTCCCCGGCTGCCCGCCGCGGCCGGAGGCGCTGCTCCAGGGCATCCTCAAGCTGCAGGAGAAGATCGCCCGCGAGTCGCTCGCCGCGCAGTACCCGGCGGCCGCGCCGTCGGCCTCGGTGCTGTCCCGCCCGCTCGTGCAGGCGCCCGCGGTCGACGGGGGCGAGGCCTCGTGAGCACCTCCTCCGCTCCTCTCCCGCCCGAGGAGACCGCCGCCGCGATCGGCCCGTGGGCCACCGCCAGCGATGCCTACGAGCTGCTGACGGTGGACGTGCCCGCCGAGCACTGGATCGAGGCGCTGACCGCCTGCCGCGACGGCCTCGGCCTCGCCTACCTCGACTGGCTCTCCGCCGTGGACGAGCTGGCCGAGGGCTTCTCCGTCTGCGCCCACCTTGTCCACGCTGGCGCCGGCCCCACGCGCCGCCTGCTGCTGCGCACCCGCGTCCCGCGTGACGCCGCGACGCTGCCGACGGCCGTCCCCGTCTACGCCGGCGCGGCCTGGCACGAACGCGAGACGTACGAGATGTTCGGCGTCGGCTTCGAGGGCCACCCGCACCTGGTGCCGCTGCTGCTGCCGGACGGCTTCGAGGGCCACCCGCTGCGCAAGGAGTTCGTGCTGGCCGCGCGCGTCGCCAAGGCCTGGCCGGGCGCGAAGGAGCCGGGCGAGTCCGATCACGCTCCCGCGGAGGGTGCGCGCCGCCGCATGCTGCCGCCGGGCGTCCCCGACCCGAACGAGTGGGGCCCCCTCAAGGGCACGCTTCCGCCTGCCCCGGAAC
>NZ_BBPO01000045.1:59875-70990 GCF_000787815.1 Streptacidiphilus neutrinimicus | reverse complement strand
GAAGCGGGCCATCCAGTCGGCGGCCTCGGAGGCGGGGACGCGTTGGAGGCGCGTTGCGCCGTGGCGGGCGGCGATGGAGTCGACCGCGCGGGGGTCGGATTCGACCATCTCGGCCACGAGCAGGCAGCTGCCCGGGTCCACCCAGGCGCTGAGGCCGACGAGCGCGCCCGTCTCGTTCTCCGCCTCCTCGCCGTCGGCCAGGGCGCCGACGCCCGCGCCCAGGGCGATGCCGATGGCCGTGGCCAGCGGGCCGATGAAGAGGCCGAGGATGGTGCCGACGGTGCCGAAGCCGACCATGGCGCCGCCCGCGCCCGGGTCGTAGTCCAGCGGGACGGTGACCTTGCCGTCCGCGTCGCGCTGCATCAGCGCCGCCCGGTTGACCGTGGGCAGCTCCTTCACGTCCTGGAACGCGGCGGTCGCGGCCGCCTGATCGGTGAAGGTGAAGAAGAGCATCTTGTCGTCGTGCTCCATGTCGGAGGACATGTCCTTCACGTCGCACCGCCCTCGCCGCGCAGCTCGCGGTCGACGCGGTCCTTCTTCGCCCAGGCCTCCTCGTTCTCCTCGATCTTCTCGAGCGCGTGCGAGGCCGCCTCCTCGGTCGGGAAGGGGCCCAGCAGGAAGCGCGCGGGCTCCTGGTGGCCCTGTTCGGGGCGGTGGTGCTTCAGGCAGTAGTACCACTGTTCCGGCTTGCCGAGCTGTGCCTCGTCGAGGTCCTCCCGCAGCTCGTCACCGGCGTCAGGCCAGCTCACCTCGGTCACCTCCGGGCAGGCTTCCGGGCGGCGCGGGTCGCGGCCCGGTCTCGCCGCCCATCCTCCGACGTCGGCGGCCGACATGCGCGTTGGGGCGGCCGTTCGGTGCGAGGCGTGCTGAGGAGTGGAATCATGGTCACGAAGGATCGTCACTAAGAGCGATGGGACGGATACGCATGCCTCTGAAGGGTGAGTACGAGCCGAGCCCGACGGACTGGGTGCGGGCCCAGGTCGAGCAGTACGAGTCGTCCGGCGGGAAGGAGGGGACGACGATGCGGGGGATGCCGGTGATCCTGCTGACCTCCATCGGCGCGAAGAGCGGCAAGCTGCGCAACACGCCGCTGATGCGCGTCGAGCACGACGGGCGCTACGCCGTCGTCGCCTCGCAGGGCGGCGCGCCGAAGCACCCGGTGTGGTACCACAACCTCAAGGCCGACCCCCGGGTCGAGCTGCAGGACGGCACGGTCCGCCAGGACATGACGGCCCGAGAGGTCACCGGCGAGGAGAAGGCGCAGTGGTGGCAGCGAGCGGTCGCCGCGTACCCGGACTACGCCGACTACCAGACCAAGACCACGCGGGAGATCCCGCTGTTCGTGCTGGAGCCCGCCGCCCACGGGCACTGACGGCCCGCATCCCGCCCTGGCCGCCGGGACCGGCGGCCAGGGTCCTTTCTCTGTGCGCCGTGTACTACCTGGACCAGGTGACCACGAAGTCGGCGTTGTTGCTGTTCGCGATCGGGGTCACCACGACGGTTCCCTTGGCGCCCTGGTACGCGCCGGTGCCCGAGGTGATCGTGTAGGTCTGGGTCGGGGCCTGCGAGGCGAAGTCCTGCGTGGAGTTGTCCGCGATCAGCATGCCCTGGCTCGTGGCGATCTGCGCCGAGCAGGTGGCCGTGGCAGGCGCCTTGGTGAACAGGCAGTACAGGTGGTCGGTCGCGTAGACGGCCGTCGAGTGGTTGGTGTGGGTGCCGGCGTAGTCGTTGTCCGTGCTGACGGCGTAGTCGCCGACGGCCGGCGCGGTGCTCGGATTCGCGATCACCTGGCCGGACGACGTGTAGAGGTTCGACGACGTGCTGACGCTGTAGAACTTCCACGTCGTGGACGGCGTCGAGGGTGAGGCGCTGGAACTGCCGGAGGAGCCGCTCGGCGTCGCCGAACTGGAGGGCACTCCGCTCAGCGGAGGCGGTCCGGACGGGCCGGGCGAGCTGGAGTCGGCGGGGACGGCGACGGCGGCCCCGGTCGCCACGGCCAGCATCGCTGCGGCGAGGGCGGCCGCCGCGGCCGAGAAACGCGCGTGCGAACTCATCGGGTCCTCCCGAGGTCGGGGAACCCCTCGCACCATTCTCTTCGCTCGCGGATGAGGTTGCACCATCTGGGGGAGGCACGCGGACGGGCCCGTCGGCGGGCACGTGTGCGCGGTCACGCCCCGCCGAACGCCGTCACCCCGGTCCCCGTGCCGATCAGGACGCGGTCGCCGCTCAGCACCGGCGAGACGAAGTGCGGCAGCGTGTCCGTCGCCACCTGGGCCAGCACCCGGCCGCTGGTCTGGTCGAGCGCCAGCAGCGTGCCCGCGCCGTAGTCCGGCACCCACACCGCGCCGCCGCCCAGCGCCGGCGAGCCGGACGCGCGCAGCGGGACGCGCCAGCCCGGTCGCGGGACGCCGTCGGCCCCCACGTCGACCCGCAGCAGCCCGTCGGCGCACGGCACGAACACGGTGGCGCCCGTGACGGCCGCGGTGCCGTACGCGCTGCACAGGTGCGCCTGCGCCTGTTCGCCGCCGACGCCGGTGTGGTGCAGGCGGGTGGCGAGGCCGAGGGTGTAGCCGGTGCCGCGCTTGCCGACCGTCATGACCCAGGGGCCCACCAGGGCCGGGGTGAGCGAGCCGAGGTCGAGGTCGTGCGCGTTGTCGTCCGGCCAGCTCGCGGGCGCGAAGGAGCCGGTGACGGACAGTGAGTCGGGGGAGAGGGCGAGGACCGAGTCCGAGCCGTCCCAGGGGCCGTTCTCCGACGCGCCGTTGCCGACCGAGACGAGCACCCGGCCGTCCGGGGCGAGGACCGGCCCGCCAGGCGCCCAGATGCCGCCCTGGCGGCTCGTGGGGATCGCGTACGTCAGCAGCGGACCCGAGCCCGTCGCCGGGACGGAGACGACCGCGCCGACATAATTGGCGCAGTCGCCTTCCAGACCGCCGTAGGTGATCAGCACCCTGCCGGCCACGGCGGCGAGCGCGCCGCGCTGCTGCTGGACGTGGAGGTCGCCGCGCGGCGGTTCGGCCTCCCGCCGGACCCGGACCTCGCCCGTCGCGGGGTCCAGGCCGGTCAGGACGTGCTGCCCGGTGCTCAGCTCGGCGAGCGTGAAGACCAGGCCGGTGCCGGGCTCGTAGACGGGCGTGCTGGTGATCCCGAGCGGGTCGATGTCGCCGCAGGGCAGGGTGGACCGCGCGGCGGGCGTGCCGAGGGAGGTGTGCCAGCGGACCCGGCCGGTGGCCGGGTCGAGCCCGTAGACGCTGTCATGCTCCGTCGCCGCGATGGCGGTTCCGCGCACGATCAGCGGCTGGCCGTAGACCGCGCCGTCGAGCTGCGCCCGCCACTCCTGCCGCAGCGCGCCGGGCGCGGGGACCCCGGGGACGTCGCCGGAGCGGGCGGAGTCGTGATGGTAGGTCAGCCAGTCGCCGGGCAGTGTCGGCGCGGGGCTCGCGGCGCCGGGCGGGAGCGTCAGCTCGGCGACGGGGGAGCCGGCCGGTGAGGTGGCGTGGGCCGGACCCGGCGACGCGCTCGTGCACCCGGCGGCGGGAAGCCCGGCGGCGAGGAACGCGGCACCGACGGTCAGGACACGCACGACGCGGCGAAGGCGGGGCACGTCCCCAGTGTGCGGCGGGGCGCCACCGACGCGTGGCAGCGGCGCGCGTTCCTGTGACGGGTGTGCCTGCGGTGGTGCACTCTGAGAGGGGGCGGTGGCGGCGTACGGACGGAGGTCGGGCGGGCGCATGGGGCTGACCGGCAGCGGGATCCTGATCCTGGTGGCGTTGCTGACCGTGGCGTGTCTGGTCGCCATGGTGTGGTTCTGGCCACGCCTGGCCGGACACGGCTGGAAGCCGGTCGCGGGTCGGATCGTCGCCGTCGTGGTCACCCAGGTGCTGCTGGTGTCGACCCTCGGCATCCTGGTCAACGACTACTTCTCCTTCTACAGCAGCTGGCACGACCTGCTCGGGATCGGCGGCGGACCGGTCGCCGTCCAGGCGTCGGTGTCCGGCGCGGGCTCGAAGCAGGGCCCGCACGGCGCGGTGGAGGTGCTCGGCCAGGAGGCGACCGGCTCCGGCGGCATCGGCGTCCGTGCCCCCGCGCAGGTCGGGCGGGTCGACCAGGTCCGCATCCCCGGCCACGTCACCGGGCTCAGCACCGACGGCTACGTCTACCTGCCGCCGCAGTACTTCCAGCCGGCCTACGCCAAGGACAGGTTCCCGGTGCTGCTGGTGACCACCGGCTTCCCCGGCGTGGCGAAGAACCTGCTGACCAAGCTCCAGTACCCGTCGATCGAGCTCCAGCTGCTCCAGCAGGGAAAGATCAAGCCGATGGTGCAGGTGCTGATGCAGCCCTCGCCCTCGATGCCCCGCGACAGCGAGTGCGAGGACATCCCGAACGGCCCGCAGGCGGAGACCTACTTCACCGCGGATGTGCCACTCGACGTCGAGGGCACCTACCGGGTGCGCACGGACGCCGCCGGGTGGGGCGCGATCGGTGACTCGACGGGCGGCTACTGCGCGCTCAAGCTCGCCATGCGCAACCCGTCGGTCTACTCGACGGCCGCCTCGCTCTCGGGCTACTTCAAGGCCGCTGAGGACGTCACCACCGGCGACCTCTTCGGCGGCAGCCAGATACTGCGTGACCAGGCGGACCTGACCTGGCGGCTCACGCATCTGCCGCCACCGCCGGTCTCGGTCATGCTGGCCAGCAGCAGGCAGGACGGCGCGTCCTACCGCGAGGGCCAGGCCTTCGCGGCCTTGGTCCACCCGCCGATGCAGGTCGCCGAGGCGACGGTCCCGACCGGCGGCCACAACTTCACCACCTGGGTCCGGCTGCTGCCGGCCTCGCTCACGTTCCTCAGCGACCACCTGGCGCCGCCGGCGCCGTGAGGCATGCGGGGGCGCTCAGGGCCGAGCTGCCAACGGCGGGGGCTCACGGCGGGGCCGCTCGCAGCGGCGCCGCTGCTCAGAGCTTGTAGCCGATCGCCCGCAGGAGGCTCTTGCGTGCCGCGACGTCGGCCTCGGTCTCCTCGCCGAGCGGCGGCGCGCCGTCGACCACGCCGACGGCGCCCCGGCCGGCCGCGGTGACCGCGACGAGGACCTGGACGGGGTTGGCCGTGGCGCAGAAGACGCCGCAGACCTCCGGGACGGACTTGACCGCGTTGAGGACGTTGACCGGGAAGCCCTCGCGCAGCAGGATCACGAACGAGTGCCCGGCGCCGATCGCCGTGGCGTTGGCGACCGCCAGCGCGACGAGCTCGGGGTCGTTCCCGGAGCGGCGGACCAGGCGAGGACCGGAGGCCTCGCAGAAGGCGAGGCCGAAGCGCAGGTGCGGGCTGATGCCCGCCAGCGCCTCGTGCAGGTCCTCGACGGTCTTGATGAAGTGGGACTGCCCGATGATCACGTTCAGGTCCTCGGGCTTGTCGACCGCGACGGCCTCGATGGACACCGCTTCAGCTGCCATGGGGTCAGCCTGCGCGACCGCGACCCTCCGCGCACGTCGGAGTCGGCCGCTATGCTTGCCCCATGCAGCTTTCCTCGTGCCGGTGCTGGTGGCGCTCCTCCTAGGAGCGGCCCCTCTCGCACGCACGCCTCGAAGGGCCGTTCGTCACGGACGGCCCTTCGGCGTTCCCCGGCTCGCACCGGGGTGGATGCGCCGAACCGCCGCCCGGCGGCCCGGCCCGGTCCCTCACGACCCGCATCCACCACCCCGAGCCCGGGAGAATCCGATGAGCAGCCGCCCCACCACTCTGCCGACCACCATGGCGACCACCCGCACGCGCATCCTGACCGGCGACCGTCCGACCGGCCGCCTCCACGTCGGCCACTACTTCGGCAGCCTGGAGAACCGGGTCCGGCTGCAGAACGAGGGCGCCGAGGTCTACGTCGTCATCGCCGACTACCAGGTGCTGACCGACCGTGACATCGCCGCGAACCTGCCCGGCTACGTCGAAGAGCTGATGCTCGACTACCTGGCGGTCGGCATCGACCCGGAACGCTCGGTGATCTTCACGCACAGCGCCGTGCCCGCGCTGAACCAGCTGCTGCTGCCGTTCCTGAGCCTGGTCTCGGTGGCCGAGCTGCAGCGCAATCCCACGGTCAAGGACGAGATCAAGCACTCCAGCCAGGCGGCCGTGTCCGGACTGATGTTCACCTACCCCGTGCACCAGGCCGCCGACATCCTGTTCTGCAAGGCGGACCTGGTGCCGGTCGGCCGTGACCAGCTCCCGCACCTGGAGGTCACGCGCACGGTCGCGCGCCGCTTCAACGACCGCTACGCGCGGTCCGGCGCGCCCGTCTTCCCCGAGCCCGAGGCGCTGCTGTCGGCCGCTCCGCTGCTGCTGGGCACCGACGGCGGCAAGATGAGCAAGAGCCGCGGCAACGCGATCCAGCTGGCCGCGGACGCGGACGAGAGCGCCCGCCTGATCCGGGGCGCCAAGACGGACACGGAGCGTCACGTCAGCTACGAGCCCGAGCGCCGGCCGGAGGTCTCCTCGCTGGTGCTGCTCGCCGCGCTGTGCCAGGACCGCGACCCGGTCGCGCTCGCCGAGGAGATCGGCGGCGGCGGGGCCGCCCGGCTCAAGCAGGTGGTCACCGAGTCCGTCAACGAGCGCTTCGCGCCCGTCCGCGCGCGCCGTGCCGAGTTGGCCCGCGACCGGGCCGCGCTGCGGGAGCTGCTGCGCCGCGGCAACAAGCAGGCCAACGTCGTCGCGGACGCGACCCTCGAGGAGGTGCGGTGCGTCATGGACGCTGTCTACTGAGCGTCGCCCGTTTCGTTGCACTGAGTTACACAGGTGACGCACAGTAAGACCTGTGACCTGCAGTGACGTAGGTCAGGCGGTGCGCGAGAGTTTTCCGTCCGGCGTCCCCCGGATGGCCTCCCGGGGTGGTTCGCGTACGGTCATGCCGGGGACGCTGGTCGGGCGGGCGGTACCCCGCCGATCGGCGTGGTACCGCCTAGTGATCCATCGTCACAACCACTGGAGAAGTACCGTGGCACGCGCAATATCGTTGATACCGAGCCCTGATGAGTCCGTGGTCGAGGCCGCGGACGGGGCCGCCGGGGGGCCCACCGGGCGGGAGGCGGCGACCGCCGCCGAGCCCGAAGCCGACCGCGTCCCCGACTGGGCCGCTGCGCTCGTCCACAGCGCCGTCGCGAACCGGCCGGTCGCCGACGTCGCCCGTCTCTTCGCCCTCCTCGACGCCGACGGCGAGAACGCCTGGCCGCACCCCGCCAGCGAGGTTGCGGCCGGTCGGCCGCTGGAGGAACTCACCGTCCTGCTGGACTCGCTGCGCGGCCCGCAGCAGACCCGCGGCCGGGACATCCTGCGGGTGGCCGTCGTCTCCCGTCCGGTCCCCGAGGTGGTCCAACTCGTCCACGCCCTCGGCGGCCCCAACTCGCCCGTCGTGGAACAGGCCCTCCAACTCGCGGCGATCGCCCGCCCCGTCGATGACGTGGTCGCCCTCGCCCGCGCGCTCCAGGGCGTGGCCGTGGACGCTGAACCGGAGTCACCCCCGCAGGGGAAGCGCCGCAAGTCCCGCTGGTCGTCCGGCTGAGGTAGTTGCACTACGCAGGGGCGCGAGGAACTGCGCGGCAAGCCAACCTGAGTGGTTTCGCCGCCGAGCGAGCAGCGCCATCCGCTCAGGGTGGTTCCTCGCGCAGTTGCTCGCGCTCCTGAGGTGGCTCGCCAAGTTGCTTGGCGAGCCGTTTCGGGGCGCGGGAGAGCCAGGCTTCGGTGATGAGTTCGCGGAGTTCGCCGACCTCGATGCGGTCGAGCTGGACCAGGACCGCCGGGTAGCCGTCGAAGTGCGGGATGGTGAAGTAGACCTGCGGCTCCGCCGCGATCAGCGCGGCCTTCACGCCCTCGTCGGCCACCCGCGCGCCCAGGATCGGGCCCTCCGGGGCGTCAGACCCGAGCGCGGCGAGGTCAGGACCCCGCAGGGGCCGCTCCCAGACGAACCCTTTTCCGTCTACCCACCAGTGCGCGTGGTCGCGCGACGCCCGCTCACTCGTGCCCGGGAGCGAGAGAGCGATGCCGCGGACGTCGTCCCAGGTCGCCATGGCTGCATCGTAGGCCCGGACCGCGGCGTTTTCCGTCACCCGGAGGCGGTACCGTGTTCGGGCCAAGGTCACGGGTGGGGAGAGAGCGGCGCGGAGCCGCTCTGTGGCCGGCGGGTCCGGGTGATGGAGAGGGTTGGGAGCATGCTGGAAGCGCGTCGCCTCGGCGACCGGTACGAGCTGGGCGGCGTCCTCGGGCGTGGCGGCATGGCCGAGGTCCACGTCGCGCGGGATGTGCGGCTCGACCGCGTCGTCGCGATCAAGACGCTGCGAGCCGACATGGCCCGCGACTCGGTCTCGCAGGCCCGCTTCCGCCGCGAGGCCCAGTCCGCGGCCTCGCTCAACCATCCGGCGATCGTCGCCGTCTACGACACCGGCGAGGACTTCCTCGACGGCATATCCCTGCCGTACATCGTGATGGAGTACGTCGAGGGCTCCACCCTGCTCGCGCTGACGCAGTCCGGCCGGCGGCTGCTGCCGGAGCGCGCCCTGGAGATGACGGTCGGCATCCTGCAGGCGCTGGAGTACTCCCACCGCAGCGGCATCGTCCACCGCGACATCAAGCCCGCCAACGTCATGCTGACCCGTCAGGGCATGGTGAAGGTCATGGACTTCGGCATCGCGCGCGCCATGGGCGACGCGGGGATGACCATGACCGCCACGTCCGCCGTGATCGGAACCGCGCAGTACCTCTCCCCGGAGCAGGCGCGCGGCGAGCAGGTGGACGCACGCACCGACCTCTACTCCACCGGCTGCCTGCTGTACGAGCTGCTGGCGCTGCGCCCGCCCTTCGTCGGCGACTCGCCGATCTCCGTGGCCTACCAGCACGTGCAGGACCAGCCGCAGCCGCCGTCCCTGTACGACCCGCAGATCTCGCCCGACATCGACGCGATCGTGATGCGGGCGCTGGTCAAGGACCGTGAGCAGCGGTACCAGAGCGCCGACGAGATGCGCGCGGACATCGAGCGGGTGCTCTCCGGCCAGACGCTGTCGATCATGGCTCAGCCCGCGCCGCAGGTGAAGCCGGCCTCGGCCCGTACGGCTCCGCAGCCCGCCCCGCAGCCCGCCGCGCCGGCGCCGTCCCCCCGCCCGTCGCGGGCGCCTGCCGCGCCGCGGCCCAGGGACACCGGGGTCGACCGCGCCGCGTATCTGAAGCTCGCCCTGCTCGGCGGGGTGACGCTGCTGCTCACCACGCTCATCACCTACACGCTGATGAGCTGACGCCGCCTCGTCCCACAGCCGGGCGCCCTCGCCGGGAACGGACGTTCCCGGCGAGGGCGTCGGCATGAGCGGGCGTCAGTTCTGCGGGCTCCGCGCGCTCTGCGGGCCTTCCGGGTACACGACCGCCGCCGCGCCGCCGCCGCGCCGGACGGGTTCCGCGGCGGCCTGCAGCAGGCTGCCGGGCAGGGCCTGGATGCCGGTGGCCGCGCCGATCTCCGGGTTGAGCGTGAAGGACTCGCCGATCGCCTCCAGCCCCGCCTCGTCCGCGCTGCCGAGGAAGGCGGGTTCGGCCTCCGTCCGGGCGAGGTTGCGCTGGCTGATCCTCGGTGCGGCGATGGCCTGTTCGAGGCTGAGACCCCGGTCCACGTGCTCGGTGAGGACCTGGAGCACCGTGGTGATGATGCTGGCCCCGCCGGGGGAGCCGACCGCGAAGTCGAACCGGCCGTTCTTCAGCACGATCGTCGGCGACATCGACGAGCGCGGCCGCTTGCTCGGCCCCGGCAGGTTCGGGTCGGGGACCCCGGCGACGGCGGGCGTGAAGTCGAAGTCCGTCAGCTCGTTGTTCAGCAGGAAGCCGCGCCCGGGCACGGTCATCGCGCTGCCGCCGGTCTGCTCGATCGTCAGCGTGTAGGAGACCACGTCGCCCCACTTGTCCGCGACCGTCAGATGCGTGGTGTGGGTCCCCTCGGGCGTGGTCGGGGCGGGCGTGCCGGCGTTGACGCAGCCGGAGGAGGGGTGCAGCGGGTCGCCGGGGGCCAGCGGGCTGGTGAGGCTGGAGTCCGGAGAGATCAGGCAGGCGCGGGAGTCCGCGAAGCGCTGGGACAGCAGCGCCCGCGTCGGCACGTTCTCGAAGCGCGGGTCGCCCACCCAGCGGTTGCGGTCCGCGAAGGCGATCCGGCTGGCCTCCAGGTAGTCGTGCAGGTACTGCACCGAGGAGGCGTGCTGCAGGTCGAAGTCGTTCAGGATGTTGAGCGCCTCGCCCATGGTCGTGCCGCCGCTGGAGGACGGGGCGATCCCGTAGACGTCCAGGCCCCGGTAGTGCACCCGGGTCGGGGCCTGCTCGCGCACCCGGTAGGCGGCCAGGTCGGCCGGCGTCATCGCGCCGGAGCGCGCGTACCAGCCGGAGGCCGGGTCGACCTGCGGATGCTGCACGATCGCGGTGATCTCCCGTCCGATGTCGCCCCGGTACAGGGCGTCCACGCCGTCGCGCTCCAACTCGCGGTAGGTGGCCGCCAGGTCGGGGTTGCGGAAGACGCTGCCGACGGCGGGCGGCTGACCGCCCGGCAGGAACAGGGCGCTGGTGGCCGGGAAGTAGGAGAAGCGCGTCTGGTTCTGCGCCGTCTGGTCGTGGAAGGTCTGGTCGACGACGAAGCCCTTGTCGGCGAGCTTCTCGGCGGGCTTGAGCGACTGCGCGAGCGAGCGGGTGCCCCAGCGGTGCAGCGCCTGCTGCCAGGTGAGCAGCGAGCCCGGAACGCCCACGGAGCGGCCGCTGTCCACGGCGGTCCAGAAGTTCAGCGGCTGACCGTTCTCGACGAAGAGGTTCTGGTCGGCGGTGCTGGGCGCGGTCTCCCGGCCGTCGAGTGTGGAGACCCGGTGGCTGCGGGCGTCGTAGTAGACGAAGTACCCCCCGCCGCCGATGCCCGAGGAGTAGGGCTCGGTGACCCCGAGGGCGGCGGCGGTGGCCACCGCCGCGTCCACGGCGTTGCCGCCGTGCCGCAGCACCTCGATGCCGATGTCGGTCGCTTCCGCCGAGACGCTCGCGACGGCGCCGCCGGTCCCGGTCGCCTCCGGCTGCTTGGGCGCGGGGACGTCGGCGGGGGCGGGGGCCGGGGCTGCGGCGGATAAAGC
>NZ_BBPO01000045.1:43626-59628 GCF_000787815.1 Streptacidiphilus neutrinimicus | reverse complement strand
GTCGGCGGGGGCGGGGGCGGGGCTGCGGCGGATAAAGCGGCGGACGCCGCACTCCGGACGACGGGAGCCGCTCCGGCCGCGGGCGCGAGCGAGAATGCGCTCAGCGCGGCGGCGAGCAGCAGGGGCGGTGCGAGACGGGTGCTGGTGCGCCTGACTCGACGTGTACTCATCCAGGCCTCCGATCGGGCGAGTTGAGGATCACCATTGCGACACGAACGATCCGACCATGACAAGGAGGCGTCACCCCTTCGGGGGGCGGGGTCTGCTCGGCGGTCGCGTCCGGCCGGCCCTCCGCGGGACCTCGTGGGACCTCGTGGGAGGTACGCGGCGCGACCGCGACGAGGTGCCGGAGGGCCTGGCCCCGGCTGGCCCGGCCCGGGGACTGGGTTCCCGACCTGCGAGCCCGGCAGGATCAGCCTCGGCGGGCGAGCCTGCGGGAGCGGCCTCGGCGAGCGGGCCCCGCTGGTGGGCGCGGGCAGGATGGCCTCGGCTGAACCGGCCCGGTCGGCCGCGCCCCCGTCCTGGCTCTGTCGGCGGCCCGCTGGGTCGAGGCCGAGTTGGGCGGCGGTCTGCGGCCGTCCTCGCCGGGCGCCGGGGCCTACGACGGCCGGTTGTGGCAGCTTGGCTGCCTGCCGTGCGCCGAGGCCGGGAGTCCCGGCAGCGGTCGCGCGAGGGCGCGTGCGTACGGCCTTCGTCGCCAGGGGAGGCCAACGCGGTCCGGTGGGGACCAGGGCGACGGGTGTGGTGTCGAGGGGCGGGAATCCGGCCGGGTCGTCCTGGAAATCCCCGATCAGAGGACAATAGGATGCAGCGCGCGCCCCACAGGCATGCCGAGAAGGCCCCGGTCCCGACGTCGAACGGAGCGGTCCATGGTCCGACGCCGCCCCCCGGCGTCCGCGAGCTCGGACGAGCTGCTGAGCACGCTCGGGCGCCTGACCGCGCAGGCACTGGAGCGAGTGGAGTCGCAGAAGGCCCGCGTGGAGCTCGCGACCGCGCTCCAGCGTGACCTGTTGCCGTCGGCGCTGCCGCAGGCCGAGGGGCTGCGCGCGGCCGCGCGCTACGCGCCCGCCCGGCACGGCCTGGACATCGGAGGCGACTGGTACGACGGCTTCGTCCTGCCCGGTGGCGTGCTCGGCTTCTCCGTGGGCGACGTGCAGGGCCATGACGTCGAGGCCGCGGCGTTCATGGGCCAGGTCCGCATCGCGCTGCGCGCGCTCGCGACCGTCACCCCGGATCCGGGCGAGGTCCTCGGGCGGGCGAACGACCTGCTGGTCGACATGGAGCCCGACCTCTTCGCCACCTGCAGCTTCCTGCGCTACGACCCGGCCAGCGGCGAGCTCGCCATGGCCCGCGCGGGCCACGTCCCGGCGGTGTGGGCCGTGTCCGACGGCACCCACGGCGTCGACGGCGAGGCCGGCGGCCTGCCGCTCGGGATCCAGGCGGGCGAGCCCTACCCCGTCTCGTATCGGCACCTCACCGGCACCGGGGCGTTCGTGCTGGTCACCGACGGCGTCGTCGAGGGGCCGTCCTTCTCGATCGACGAGGGGCTGGACCACATCGCGGCCCTGATACGCGACGCCGCCGACGGCGAACCGGCCAGCCTGGCCGCGGACCTCATCCACGTCGCGGAGCTCACCGGCCACCAGGACGACGCCGCCGTCCTGGTCCTGCGTCACGACCGCTGACCTCGCGCCCGAGCGCAGGGGCACCGGCGGGGCGTGCGGCCCGGGGGAGGCGACTGCCGGGTCTGTCGCGGGGATAGTGCGACGTTCCGCTCTCGTGTGATGATCGCGCCTACGGGCGTGTCACGACCACGCGGGTGAGCGCCGCGCCGGGAAAGTAGGGGCATGTCAGACGAGGTGCGCGCCGGGGCGCCGCAGGCGTGGGGCGCCGCGGTCCTGTGGATGCTGGTCGTGGCCGGTGTCTACTACGGGAGCGGACGGCTGGGACTGCTGGCACAGGTCGTCGTCGAGGGCGTGCGGGTCACCCCGCTGTGGCCGCCGTCGGGGGTCGCCCTCGCGGCGTTGCTGCTGCTGGGGCTGCGGATGTGGCCGGGGATCGCGCTCGGGCAGTGGCTGGTGGTGCTCTCGATCTCGCACTGGAACCCCACCTGGGCGGGGCTCGGCATCGTCGCGGGGGCCACCGTCGCGCCGGTGCTCGCCTGGCTGTTCCTGCGGGCCGTGCGGTTCCGGCCGCAGCTGGACCGGCTGCGGGACGGCCTCGCGCTGGTCTTCGTCGCCTTGGCGGCCACGCTGGTCAGCTCCAGCGCCTCGACGCTGATCCTGATGGCCCAGGGGGCGCTCTCCGGCCACGGGTACTGGGCGGCGTTCTCGGCGTGGTGGACGGGCGACGCCATGGGCGTGCTCGTGGTCGCGCCGCTGCTGCTGGCGGGCCGCTACGCGCAGCCGCCCAAGGACGCGCCGACGATGCGCTGGGCCGAGCTGTTCGTCCTGCTGGGCGGGACCGCGGCGGTGATGCTGCTGGTCACGCACAGTCGTCTGTCGCTGCTGTTCCTGGTCTTCCCGCTGGTGATCTGGGCAGCGATCCGGTTCCAGATGCCCGGTGCGGCGCCGTGCGTACTGTTGATCTCCGTGCTCGCGGTGGTCGGGGCGATCCAGCCGGCGGGACCGTTCGTCGGTCACAGCGTGGCCGCGCAGATGTTCATGCTGCAGGCGCTCAACGGGTCGGCCGCGCTGACCGCTCTGCTGCTGGCGGCAGTGATCACCGAGCGTGACAACACCAACCGGATGATCGCGGAGGCCTGCGTGGGGCTGGCCGAGGTCGTCGCCCGCCTCGCCCCCGACGAGGTCGCGGACCGTTGGCCGGGGGCGAGGGAGGACTACGGGAAGGACGGTCGGTAGAGCCGGTCGCGCGGCTCCTAGATCAAGCAGCCCGCGTGGGCGAGGGCCTGCTTGAGGAGGACGCCCTGACCGCCGGGCATGTCCTGCTGGACCAGCTCCGAGATGGCCTCCTCGGGGCTGAACCAGACCAGGTCCAGCGCGTCCTGGCGCGGTCTGCAGTCGCCGGCGACCGGGACGATGTAGGCGAGGGCGACGGCGTGCTGGCGCGGGTCGTGGTAGGGAGTGATGCCGGGGGTCGGGAAGAACTCGGCCACGGTGAACGGCTGGAGCGAGGCCGGGATGCGCGGCAACGCGACCGGACCGAGGTCCTTCTCCAGGTGCCGCAGCAGCGCGTCGCGGACCCGCTCGTGGTACTGCACCCGGCCGGAGACCAGGGTCCGCGTCACCGTGCCGTCCGAGTCGATGCCCAGAAGCAGGCCCACGTGGGTGACTTCGCCGCCCTCGTCGACGCGCACCGGCACCGCGTTGACGTAGAGGACGGGCAACTGGGCGCGGGCCGCCGACAGTTCGTCGGCTTCGAGCCAACCGGGCGTGGTCTGGGTGAAGTCAGCCATTGGGTGATCGTACTGTTCCGGGAGTGCCTCCCGGGGGATGCCGAGCCTGGCCGGGGAGTTCGCGCCTCGCCCCGTTCGGCGTGCGCACCTCGGGGCCGGGAGCGATGCTCGGAGCATGGACACGACCTCGTGGCCCAATCAGGACTGCCCCGTCCACGTCGCGGCGCTGACGCCGGGCGAGGGGGAGCGGATCGTCCGGGTCATGCGCGCGGACGGCACGGTCACTCCGCCGGAGCCGTGCCGCGACGCCCACGAGCTCAAGCGCCTGGTCCACCACGAGCGGCCCGAGGCCGATCTGCACGACCCCGCGCAGATCTTCTGGGCGGACCATCCCGGGGAGTGGCCGCGCTGACGCGGCTCGTTGAGGCCGCCCGGACGCGGCGCGCTCAGGCCGAGCGCCGGAGCCGGCGGAAACCCGGTGGAGTCGGCGTCGGGGCGGTGGTTAGGGTGCGGGCGTGAGCACTCGCACCTTCCGCGTCACCGTCCGCGGCGTCTTCGGCGGCCTCACCGCCGAACAGCGCGCCGAGCTGCTCGCGCAGGCGGCCGAGCACGACGTCCTCCATGCCGCGTTCACCGCTGAGGGCCACCTCAGCTACGACCTCGCGACGCGGACGGCCTTCACCTTCCGCTACCTCGACTCCGGCGAGGCCGAGGAGGACATCCTCCTCGCGGAACTGCGCGCGGAGGAGTCCACGACCTCCTGGCTCACCTCGCGCGGCTACGGCTTCCGCAACCTCCGCACCCAGGCCCAAGACCTCAGCCAGGCCCCCCTGGCCAAGCGCCAACGCCGCGCCCAGAAAGGCTACCCCCACCGGACCCGGCGGCTCGCGAGGAAACCCTGCTCGGAGCTCGTCACACGATCTTGCGGCTGTCCGGCGCCCCACCCGTTCTCGCGCACCCTCCCGGCCGCGATATCTGGATGATGGACAGCTATCAGGGAGCGGCGACACTGCGGTGGCGGCCAACAGATCGACGTGCCTGGGCGAGTTCGACGTGCGGGTATCTGTCTGCGTCGCCGAGGGCAACTGGGGCCTGGATCGAGGAGCTCGGCCCTGAGCGCCACGCCGCGTCTGCGTAGCAGGTCTCGGTTGGGGCTGATGCTCTTCGCGACGTACCCGACGACGCCGGCGGCCCCGCTCCGGGAGGGACGGGGCCCCGCAGCGTCGTCGGGTACGGCGGGCCCGCGCGGGGGCGCCAGGGGTGGTCAGGCCTGGGCGGGGGCGACGGCGTCGCTGAGGCCGCGGGCGGAGACGAGGCGGGCGGTGCCGTCGGCGAGGCGGTAGGAGAGGCCGACGACGGCAGTGCGGCCGGCGTCGACGGCGTCCGCGAGGAGGCGGGAGCGGTCGAGCAGCAGATCCACCGTCTGCCTTGTGTGCTCCTCCACGATCGCGTCGCGCGAATCGATCCCGGCCGCGTGGGCGGCCAGCACGCTCGGGGTGACGCGCTCGATCACGTCGCGGACGTAGCCCGGCGCGGGGGCCGCGCCGTCGAGGGCCTCGCACGTCGCGGCGACCGCGCCGCACTGGTCGTGGCCGAGGACCACGACGAGCGGGCAGTCCAGGATGCCGACGCCGTACTCGATGCTGCCCAGCACCTCGGGGCCGAAGACGTGCCCGGCGGTGCGGACGACGAACAGGTCGCCCAGGCCGCGGTCGAAGATGATCTCGGCCGCGAGGCGGGAGTCGGAGCAGCCGAACAGGACGGCGAAGGGGCGCTGGGTCGGGACGGTCGCGGCGCGGCGCGCGGCGTCCTGGTTGGGGTGCTCGGGCGATCCGCCGACGAACCGCCGGTTACCGTCCAGCAGGGTCCGCAGGGATTCTTCGGGCGTCGGCGCGTTCGTGATCGAATCCGTCATACCCGCAGCCTAAGGCCTTGCGTCGACACCCACTGCGCGGGGTCGGCCCCGCCCTTACCGTTTACCGGCCGGTATGGTTCGCTGTGCGCATGGCGAAGAGTCCCGCAGTGGGCGCGTTGGCGCCCGATTTCACGCTTCCCGCCGTCCAGTTGGTGGACGGTGAGGCGGTCCGCAGCGAGCTGACCCTGTCGGAGCAGCGCGGGGGACCGGTCGTCCTCGCCTTCTACCCGGGCGACGACACCCCCGTCTGCACCAAGCAGCTCTGCTCGTACTCCTCCGGCCTGGAGCAGTTCACGGACCTGGGCGCCACGGTCTGGGGCATCAGCACCCAGGACCTCGCCAGCCACGAGGCGTTCGCCCGCAAGCACGGCCTGCGGATGCCGCTGCTGGCCGACACCGGGCGCACCGCCGCCGAGGCGTACGGAATCACCCTGGGCGCGATGGTGCGCCGCTCGGTGTTCGTCCTGGACGCGGAGGGCGTGCTGCGCTGGAAGCACGTGGCTGCGCTGGGTCTGACCTTCCGTGATGTGGAGACGCTGACCGAGCAGCTGGCGCTGCTGCGCCCCGCCCGCTGACGCCCGGCGCAGTACCGCCGGAGCTCGCCGCCGCTCAGGCCGGCTTCGGCCGGCCCAGCAGTGCGGCCACGGTGTCGCGCACGCCTCGGTTCCGGCCGTCCTTGGGGGTCAGACGGGACGGGTCGGCCGGGTCCCGGACGAACGCGTACAGCCTGCCCTCGCGCTGGGCCAGGACGAGGTCGGTGGTGGACTCCGCGGTCTCGGCCGAGCCCACGGCGGCGTAGGTGATCGCGGTCAGCAGCGCGGAGCGTTCGGCCGCAGCGAGAACCTGGTCCGGGTCCGCCCCGGCCAGCTGCTCAGACCACGGGCCGTGCGGGAGCCAGTCGGCGACCAGGCGCAGCGTGTCGTCGAGGGTGTGCAGGGAGACCTCGTGCACGCCCAGGGCGTCGATCCGCACGACCAGGCAGATCTTCTCGGGCTGCGGGAGCACGAGCATCCGCCAGGCCTCGCCGGGCGCCGTACCGGTGCTCCGGGCGTCCAGCACACTGCGGGCGCGGCGCTGGAAGGCCAACGCGATGCCGAGGTCGCCGCGCACCTGGATCTGGTCCTGCCCCTCCCCGGCGACCAGCAGTTGCCGCGCGGCGAGCGAGCGCACCGCCTCCGCGAGCACCTCGTCGGAGGGGCGCGTCTCCAGGAAGTCGACGACGGCGTCGACCACCGTCAGTTCCGCGACGGTGTAGGCGCCGAGCGGGACCGCGCCGGTCTCCACCAGGTCCACCACCGCCGTCACCATGCCGTCCGGCACCGAGACCGCCCCGGGGGCGTCGGCGGCGGAGTCGGGGGCGTCGGCGCCGTCGGAAGTCCCGGGCGTCTGCTCGGCGTCGCTCATGCTTCCCCATCGATCCATCGGGTCCCCGGCCGCGGCAGCGGGCCGGGGGCGAACAGCACCCGGGCGGCGGGCGGCAGCGGGGCCTCGCTCACCCACACCTGAGAACTGCCGAACAGCCCGCGCCCGGCGCGGCCCGACAGCGCCCGGCCGAGCTCGTCGGTGGGGTCGCCGCGTTCCGGCGGCGGGAAGTGCGCGGCCAGGTCCGCGGAGGTGGAGGTGAGGTCGTCGTCGGTCTCGATGCCCCGCAGGGTGGCGGCGAGGGTCCGGGAGACGTCGGGGCCGACCCCCGTAGGGAGGGCCAGAGCGGGGGAGAGGTAGAGCGGGCGACGCTCGGTCACCCGCGAGAGGCCCCAGGGGCCGACGTTGCTGCGGGTGATCCGGTAGACGACGTAGTCCATCAGGTGGCGCAGGTCGTTCAGGCTCGGCAGCTTGCGCTTGCCGAACGCGGCCGGGGTCTTCTCCAGCTGCAGCCAGGTGCCGGTGGCGGTGCGGCCGTGCAGCTTCTCGCGCACTACGGGGCCGCGCATGCCGAGGTCGGGGTAGCGGGCCTTGTCGATGTCCCGGTGGTGGCTGGACAGCCGCTGGTGGCTGACTTCGGGAAAGCTCCACTGCTCGTACAGCTCCGGGTCGTCCACCAGGACGTGACCGCCGCACAGCACGTCGTGCAGCTGCGGCACCTGGAGCCCGTGGCGTTCCAGGTCGGCCATGATCGTGGCCTCCTGCGGGCTGAGCCCGGAGGCGGCGGCGAGCAGGCCTTTGCGGTAGGCGGCGTTGCGCGCGGTCAGGTCGATGAGCAGGCGCGTGCGGGTGCGCACCCGCTCGGCCTGGCGCGCCTGTTCCGCCCTTGCGGCCCGGCGCTTGCGACGACGCCCCTGTCCACCCGCCATGCCACCCAGTACAACATCGGCGATCGCGCCGTGCCCGGACCGTTACGCCGATAGGTCGCCTGCCCGCACGTCACCCGGTGCGGGTGCTCGGTCACGGCAGGGATTCAGCCGCACCAGAAGAGGAACTGGTGGCAGGTGTTGGTCGGCGACGGTCTCGGTCTCGGGGGCGGCGGGGTGGTGCCCCCGCTGCCGCCCGCCGTGCCGGCCGGGGCGGTGTCGGAGGGGGCGGGGTTCGCCGACGGCGAGGCGCTGGGCTGTGCGGAGGCCGACGTGGAGGTGTTCGACGCCGACGCCGAGGCGCTCGGGTGGTGCGGCGTGCGGTGGTGTCCCGAGGTGGCGGTCGAGCTGGGCGCGTCGACGGGGGCGGTCTGGTCCGGCGCGGTCGTCGAGGCGCCGGACGTCGCGCCGGTGTCCGTGGGGGTGGTGCTGTTCGGTCCCGAGCCGCCGCCCGCCACCGCGAAGCCCGTCGCCGCGATCACCAGCGCGCCGACGCCTCCGAGCAGCATCGCGCGCCGCCGCCGTGCGGCCCGCGCGCGCTGACGCCCGCGCTGCGCCGACCGCCCGCTGGACCGGCGGTCTCCGGGCTGCCGGTAGGCCACCGTCCGCGCGGCGTCGTCCGGCTCCGGCCCCGCCTGGTCGAAGGGCAGGTCAGCAGCGGCGGCCCCGCAACCCGGGCAGGAGTAAGCGCCGTTGAGGTGGCGGCGACAGGTGGGGCAGAACTTCATGCCGTCTTCCGAGCGAATGATGCCGTTGTTCGGTTCCTGGCGAGCCTAGGAGCACGACGGCAGGTGGTGACAGCTCGTAAAGGTGAGGCTTCTGAGGAGAAGTCGTGCAGGTGAAGAGCGGTTCGTGGAACCGCGTGCCGATCACTGTGCCGAGGGGATGCGGTGCTGGGACGGCGTCGTGCCGCCCGGAACGCCTCGATGACCGCGCTCGGCGTGGCGTAGCCGCACGCGCCCGCCGTCGCGGTGACGCTGCGTCAGACCCGGGCCAAGGGCGGCTGTTCCGAGCCGCAGTAGCGGCACTTGGACGCGGCGGCCGGGATGTCCTCCGACAGGCAGGACGGGCAGGTCTTGGCCGGCGTCGGGTCGCCGAAGACGGTGACGCCCCGGCGGGCCTGGACGTGCTTGTAGGGGATGACGATCATGAAGTAGACGACCGCCATGAAGACCACGAAGTACACGATCGCGGAGATGAACGCGCCCATGTTCACGTAGGTCGCGACGTTGCCAGGCTTGCCGAGCTGCCAGCCGAGCCCGACCGAGTTCTTGCCCTGGATCCGGGTGATGATCGGGTTGATCACGAAATCGGTGAACGCCTTGATGAGCGTGCTGAACGCCAGGGCCACGATCAGGCCGATGGCGACCACGACCACGTCGCCCCGCATCAGGAAGTTCTTGAATCCTCGCAGCATGCCCCGGGTCCTTCCCAGAAAATCGGAAGAGTTCACTTCGTTTAACTCGGACGGAGCAGCGGGCGCCCAGGGGGCCGTGACCAGGGATCACCCTCGCTCTCTCTTGTGGTGGAGCGCATTCGGTCCGATGAAGAAGACATGGCTGCATCGCATCTCCCCGTAGGTCCCCCCGTCCCCTCCACGGCCCTGAGCCTGCGCCTGGGGGACTGGGTCGAGTTGGACGGCAGGGCCTGGCAGATCACGGATCTGCGCTACCGCTGCGACGGAGGCCGGATCGTCCACTTCGCCGGTCGGCCGCCGCACGTGATGGGCCCCCGCGCCACCGTCCCCGTTTACCGGTGAGCGGCTGCGGCGCGGGCGCTTGGCAACCCGACCGTCGAGGGCTCCCTCCGCTTCGGCAAGGTCGTGGCCCGTCCCGCCCGCCGGCTCGGCCGGTAGGGGGCCGCGGACTGGACGGTGGTGTGAGCCACCGCGCGGGCGCGGTCAGGGCGCGAGGGTGTCCCGCTTCGGGACGCCCTGGACGGTCTCCCACGCGGTCGGGCCGAAGACGCCCTCCACCTCGCCGCCCACATCGGACCCCGGCCTGCCCTTCCAGACGACCAGGGCCCCGCTGACCAGGATCTCGAAGACGTACTCCGCGTCCTCCCCGTCGTTGTAGTTGATCTGCCGGGTGACCTCCTGGTTGCGCAGGTGATGCGGGATCGCTGCGGGCATGACTGTGATCCGGACGCTCATGCTTCGACGGTAGGTGCGGCGGCACCCGCGTGCGCGTCGGCCGGGGCGCTCGGGTTAACCGGCGGTCAGTCGGCCCAGCCCGCGGTTCAGCGGCGGGCCATGTAGAGGTTCAGGGCGCGGTGGAGGACCTTGTTGAGCGGGTAGTCCCACTCCCCCAGGTACTCGATCGCCTGGCCGCCGGTGCCGGCCTTGAAGCGGAGGAGGCCGAGGAGGTGGTTGTCCTCGGCGAGGGTGTCGGTGATGCCGCGGAGGTCGTAGACGCGGGCGCCGAGGGCGTGGGCGTCGGACATCATGCGCCACTGGATCGCGTTGTTGGGCTGGACCTCGCGCTTGCGGCTGGTGGAGGCTCCGTAGGAGTACCAGACGTGGTCGCCGACGGTCAGCATCGTCGCGGCGGCGAGCACCTCGCCGTCGTGATGGGCGAGGTAGAGGCGCATGCGGTCGGGGTCCTCCGCCCGCAGGACGGTCCACATGCGCTCGAAGTACGCCAGGGGACGCGGGATGAAACGGTCGCGTCGCGCGGTCTCGGTGTACAGGTCGTAGAAGGCGGGCAAATCCTCGACACCGCCCTGGACGACCTTGACCCCGGCCTTCTCCGCCTTCTTGATGTTGCGTCGCCACTGCTGGTTCAGGTTCTGCGAGACCTCCTCCAGCGACCGACCCGCGAAGGGGACCTGGAAGACGTAGCGGGGCTGCCCCGCGGCGAAGCCCTCCTCGTCGCCGGGCTCGGTCTGCTGCCAGCCCATCGTGCGCAGCCGGTCCGCGATGTCGAAGGCGCCGGGCTCGTGCTCGTCGGCCTCGACGTCGCGCAGGCGGCGTGCCTGGGGATCGGCGATCGCCGCCTTGACCGCGTCCGCGCTCCAGCGACGTGCGACGACGGGCGGCCCCATCTTCACCGAGAACGCCCCTTGGTCCTTGAGGTGGGAGAGCATCGGCCGCAGCCACGCGTCGAGATCCGGCGCGGACCAGTCGATGACCGGCCCCTCGGGGAGGTAGGCCAGGTAGCGCTTCAGCTTGGGCAGGGGCCGCAGCAGGACCAATCCCACGCCTGCCAGCCGGCCCTCACCGTCGAACCAGCCCAGGCTCCCCGCACGCCAGTCCGGCTTCACGTCGCCCCAGGCGGGGACCTGCATGTGACTGACCGACGGGCGGCTGCGGACGAAGTCCAGGTGATCCTCGCGGGAGATGTCCGTGACGCGGTAGCTCATACGCGGCGCTCCTTGGCTCCTTGATCGCGCCTCAGCCTACCCGCGTACGCGATCAAGGAGTGGATGCCGCAGTGGGTCAGTGCGGGAGGCCGCAGCCCGGGCGGGTGAGGTCGAGGGCGTTGCCCGGCCCGAAGCAGGCGGGGATGTAGTAGGTCTCCTCGGCGTAGTTGGTGCCCTCGTGGATCGTGACGTTGCCGTTCGCGTCCACCTCGCAGGGGTTGTCGAGAGTGCAGCGCTGGCCGTCCTCGTTGCCGGTGTTGTTGACCGCGACCAGTTGTCCGGTGGAGGTGTCGATCACGGGGGAGCCCGAGGTGCCGCCGATGGTGTTGCAGGTGGAGGTGTAGCGCACGGAGTCCAGCCAGACCCAGCTGGCCTCGTGCAGCTGGTTGACGAATCCGTCGATCGCGCACGAGTACGTGGTCTTCCAGTAGCCGGAGACCACCTCGATCGAGGACCCGGCGGTCGGGTGGGTGGAGGACACCACCAGCGGGCTGACGCCGTACGCGCTCTCGATGGCGGCGTAGGTCTTGCTCAGCTGGTAGATGGTCACGTCGGTGTTGGTCATGGTCGCGTAGTCGACCTTGGTCGCCCGCAGGCGGGCCACGCCCTTGCCGGAGGCGTTGAGCAGCGTGAAGCTGCGGCTGGAGGCCTGGTTGACGATCACCTGGCCGGGGTCGGGCATCCCGGTCTCCAGGCAGTGGCCGTTGGTGAGGACCAGCGCCGGGTCGCTCGGCGAGGAGCCGGCGAAGCTGATCAGGGAGCCGCTGCAGTCGTCGAGCGCCACCGTCCCGGCGAACGTCACGGCGGCGTGCGGGCGGGCTCCGGGGCGGACGACGGCGTGGGTGTCCGCGTGGGTGGCCGGATGGGTGGCCGCCTGCGCGGGCGCGCTCGTGGCGAGCGCGCCCGCGGCGGCGAGCAGCAGGGCGGTGGTGGCGCTGAGCAGCTGTCGGTTCACGGGACACCTCTCGGGGTGGTGGTCGGGGACCACACCAAGTTGTCGTGTCCATGAAAGAGTGTCAAGAAGGCGCGTCAGGACCGCTGTTCCACCGGCACGGCCATCAACGCCCGGTGCGCGGTCAGCGTCCGGCAGCACGCCGGCGGCTCGGCCTCGTCCGGGGTGGGGGCGGCGGTCGAGCGCGTAGCGGAACAGCTCGCCCCAGGGGGTGCTGAACTGAGGAGACCGCATTCGACGATCACACAATCCGGCTTCGGGTTTTTCGCCGCCGGGGCGCGGGGGCTTCGGCGGCGGATCTGCCTACGATGGCGGGATGGAGAAGGTCGAGATCGACGGTGCACAGATCGCCTACGACGACGACGGGTTCGACGGGCAGGCCGTCGTCCTGATCCACGGGGGAACCACCGACCGGCGTATGTGGGGGCGTCAGCTCCCGGTGCTGCGGGACCGGTTCCGGGTGATCAGCTACGACTGGCTCGCCTGCGGCGACTCCGGCGACGTCGTGGCCGATCACGCCCGGCACGAGCAACTGCTCGCGCTGCTCGACCACATCGGCGTCGAAGACGCGGTGCTGGTGGGCAGTTCGGACGGCGGCAAGCTCTCGCTCGACGCCGCGCTGACGGCGCCCGAACGCGTCGCGGGCCTGGTCCTGGTCGGCTCGGGGCTCTCGGGCCACACCTTTCCGGAGAGCTTCGGCCGCCTGTATCGCGAGCGCGTCCACGCGCGGGTGGGGGCCGAGCGGCTGCGGGCCTACTACGGAGGCGACGCCGGGCCCGTCGACCCCGCCGACCTCGCCCTCTACGTGGACTCCGTCGTCGAGCTGCTGCTCGCCGGACCGGCCCGGACCAGGCAGGACATCGAACCGGACATCTGGGCGCAGGCCGTGGGGATGTACCGGCGGACCGCCGAGCGCGCCTGGGCGGGCGCGGCTCGCGCCGGGAGCCCGCAGGACCTGGAGCCGGGCGCGGCCAAGCGCCTTGCGGAGGTGACCGTGCCGACGTTCGTCGTCTACGGCGCCGAGGACGTGCCGGAGATTGTCGCCGTCTCCGAGCAGCTGGCCGCGGACATCCCCGGCGCGCTGTGCGTCGAGATGCCCGCGACCGGCCACGTTCCGCCCCTGGAGCGGCCGGAGGAGTTCAACCGGCTGCTGCTGGAGTTCCTCGACTCGTTCGAGTCGCCGTGGCAGGCGCAGGCGCAGGCGCAGGCGCAGGCGCAGGCGCAGGTCCAGGCGGAGGCGGGGGCGGAGGCTCTGTCCGCGCGGCGGGATGACCGGCCGTCGGATGTCGGAGGCCACTAGATTGGCCGGAAACCGCACCAGGACGCTCTCGAGACGCGCGCGAAGGCGCGCAGTGAACGGAGTCAGCCGATGATGCTCCCCCCGCCCCGCCCGCTGGAGCAGCGGATCGCGGACACGCGTGCCCGGTTCGCCGCCGACATGGACACCTGGGTCGCCACGGCGGGCGCGGACGGCCCCGCGCTGGTGCCGCTCTCGTTCGACTGGGACGGCAAGGCCTTCGTCATCAGCACCCTGCCACGCTCGGTGACGGCGCGGAACATCGCCGACAGCGGCAGGGTCCGTCTGGCGTTCGGGCCCACGCGCGACGTCGTGACGGTGGAGGGCACGGCTGAGCGCATCCCCACGGCCGAGGTCGACGCGGTCGCGGACGCGTACGCTGCTCACACCGACTGGGATCCGCGCGAGCAGTCCGAGGAGTACGCGTGGTTCCGCGTCACCCCGCGGCGGATCCAGGCCTGGCGGGAGGCCAACGAGCTGCGCGGGCGCGACGTGATGAGGGACGGCGTCTGGCTCGGCTGACAGGTGGTGCCCGGAGGGCGCGGCGAGCCGCTTCGTGGCTTACGTTGTCTACCGTGGTGCTCATGGACGAGGTGTCGCCGGGCCCGTCGAGGGCCGGGGGTTTCCGTTGGGAGCAGCCAGAGCTGCTGCGTCGCCGTACGAGTGTGAAGTGGCGGGCCTATCCGTCCGACGTGCTGCCGGTCTGGGTCGCCGAGATGGACTGCGTGCTCGCGCCCCCGGTCGCGCGGGCCCTGGGGGAGGCCGTCGCCCTCGGCGACACCGGCTACCCGGCGGGCGGAGGCTATGTCGAGGCGCTCGCCGGCTTCGCCCGGGCCCGCTGGGGCTGGGACGGCGTGACGGCGGAGCGCGCCGTGCACGTGCCGGACGTGATGCGCGGCGTCGTGGAGGTGCTGGGGCTCGTCACCGTGCCGGGTGATCGGGTGGTCGTCAACTGCCCCGTCTATCCGCCTTTCTACGCCTTCGTCAGGAACAGCGGCCGCACCGTGGTGGAGGCCCCGCTCGGCCCGGACGGCAGGATCGACGTCGCCGCGCTGACGCAGGCCTTCCGCGGCGCGACGGCGGGCGGCCGCCGTGCCGCCTACCTGCTGTGCAGCCCGCACAACCCGACCGGGACGGTCCACCGCCGCGACGAGCTCGAGGCGGTCGCGGACCTCGCGGAGACCTTCGGAGTCCGCGTCGTGGCCGACGAGATCCATGCGCCGCTGGTGCACGGCGGTGCCGCCTTCGTCCCGTACCTGAGCGTGCGCGGAGCCGAGCGCGGCTTCTCGCTCATGTCGGCGTCCAAGGCATGGAACCTCGCCGGCCTCCCCGCCGCCGTCGCCCTCGCGGGCGAGGCTGCCGGCAGGGACCTCGCCCGCATCCCGCCCGAGGTGGCCGAGGGCGTCAGCCACTTCGGCGTGATCGCCCACACGGCGGCCCTCCGGGACGGCGCGGCCTGGCTCGACGGCCTGCTGGCCGCGCTGGCGGACAACCGCGCCCTGTTCACGCGCCTGCTGGCGGAGCACCTCCCCGCCCTGCACCAGCGACCGGGCGCGGGCACGTACCTGGCCTGGCTCGACTGCCGCGACGCCGGCCTGGGCGACGACCCGGCGGCGGTCTTCCTCGAACGCGGCCGCGTGGCCCTGACCGGAGGCCTCCCCTTCGGCACGGGCGGCGCGGGCCACGCCCGCCTCAACCTGGCGACGAGCCCGCAACTGATCACCGAGGCGGTCCGGAGGATGGCCACGGCGCTCTGACGTCGCCCGTCCGGGCCCGGCCGGCGCGGACGGTCATTGCCGACCGTGTCCGGCGGACGGATCCGGATGCCCCGGCGGCGCTCCCACAGGCCGGTCCCTCCCTGGAGCCGACAGCACGGCAGCACGGCAGCACGTCGGCCCGGGGCGCGGGGGCGCGGTGATGGCCCTGCCGGACGGGGGGACCAGGCAGGGCCATCGGCGGTGATCTTGGCGGAGCAATCGGCTCCGGTCAAGGCTTACACGCGGTTCCCGGGTGGAGTCGATGGCATGTCACTTCGGGCTCACCTCAGGCAGGATGAGTTGCCGGCCTTCGCATGTTCGGGGAGTCGGTCAGAACAGCCCCCGTTGCTCCTGGGTTTCCGTCGGGCGCGGGAGCGCCGCGAGGCGGGCGGTGAGGGACGCCGGGGTGTCCGCGCGGGAGACCGACCAGCCTGCCAGGAGGCGGGTGTCCAGCAGCACCAGGCCGGCCGAGGGGACGGCGAGGTAGAGGTCCGACGCGATCCGGCAGGCGACGCGGCCCGTGACGACCTCGCCCGGCCGCAGCGGTTCGACGGCGGCGTCCGGGTGCAGGCCCGCGTCCGGGAGGCCGTAGCGCGCACAGTGGTCGACGACCTCGGCGTCCTCGCGGCGGGACTGGCCCTCGGGCCAGCCCAGTTCGCGCGTGCGGGACAGCTCGGCGAGCAGCGTCGCCGCGCGGTCGGCGGGGGTGCCGGGCGCCGCGCGGGCGACGCGCTTGCGGACGGTGGAGACACGGTCCGGCAGCCCGAGGGCCACACCGAGCAGGTGCTCGACGCGGCGCGCGGACGGGAGCGTGCCCTCGGAGAGGAACACCGAGGCCAGCGCGCCCTGTTCGAGCAGCCGCGTGAGACCGCGTTCGGCTGCCGTGATGCCCACCTTGATCCCCGCTGAGCCGTGGTGCGCCAGATAGACCGCGTACGGGCGCGGGTCGTCCAGCAGCGTGTCGGCGGCCACCGAGTTCTGCCGGTCCAGCCGCGCGCACTCGCCGCACCGGGAACTGCGCGAGCCCGGCTCCAGCGTCCGCGCCGTCGGGCAGGCGATCCGGCGTCCCGCCCGCCAC
>NZ_BBPO01000045.1:33338-43419 GCF_000787815.1 Streptacidiphilus neutrinimicus | reverse complement strand
GCTCCAGCGTCCGCGCCGTCGGGCAGGCGATCCGGCGTCCCGCCCGCCACAGCCCGACGCAGCGCCGGTCCGCCCCGACCGCGAACGCAGGCTCGGCGCCGAGCGGGAGCGCGCCGGCCCGCCGGGTGTCCGCGCCGGGCGTCCACCATTCCAGCTCCGGCTCGCCGCCGCGCCACACCAGCCCGGCCGCCCGCCACCCGGCCCCAGCCGCGCCGTTCATCCACCCGCTCCCGTCACTGGTCCGTCCACGTCCAGCCTGCCAGGAGAGTGTGACAACCCCGTGCGCCGGACCGACACGCACGTCCCGTGGGAGGAACGGAACCCCTCCGTCCGCGGGAAAGGGAGGAGCATGGGGCGAGGTGTGCTCCGTGAGCGGGAGGTCGTTGCATGGCCAGGCTGATCTACTCGGCGATCGCATCGCTGGACGGCTACGTCGAGGACGAGAAGGGCGAGTTCGGCTGGGCCGCGCCCGACGAGGAGGTGCACGCGGTCGTCAACGAGCTCGAACGCCCGATCGGCACCTACCTGTACGGGCGTCGCATGTACGAGACGATGGCCTACTGGGAGACGGCGGGTCTCGGCCCCGGCGAGCGCACGGTGACACGGGACTACGCGGAGCTGTGGCGGGCGACCGAGAAGATCGTCTTCTCGCGGACGCTGGAGTCGGTGACCACCGCACGGACCCGCTTGGAGCGGGACTTCGACCCTGCCGCGATCCGTCGGCTCAAGGCGGAGTCCACCCGCGACCTCACCGTCGGCGGAGCCGAACTCGCGGGCCGCGCGCTGGCCGCGGGGCTGGTCGACGAGGTGCACCTCTTCCTGCACCCGATCTCTGTCGGCGGCGGCAAGCCCGCTCTGCCGAGGGGCGTCCGCGTGCATCTGGAGCTCCTGGCCGAGCGTCCCTTCCGCAGCGGCGTGTTCCACCTCCGCTATGCGGTGCGCCCGTAGGCCCCGGCGCTGACGTGCCGGGATATGACCACACGTGGTGCGGAAGCCGAGCCGTCGTCCGCGCGTCGGCCCACCTCGGACGGGTACGGTGCGGGAATGGAGATCAACCACGGGGGCGGGGCGGCGCGCGGCATGGTGCTGCTGATCGGAGGCGCGCCCGGCGGCAAGCGCCGCCAGCCCGTCCGTCCTGAAGCCGCGCTCGGGCTGCTGGCGACGGTGCCGCCGGAGGCGCTGCTCGGCAGTCCGATACCCGCCAGCGTGCTGCAGTTGGCCGATCCGGCCGACCCGCAGCTGCTGCTGGCGCATCTGCAGACGGCGGCCCGCACCCCCGGCCCCGTCCTGGTCGCGCTCGTCGGCCAGCTGACGGCGGACCGTCGCCGCAAGCAGCTGCACCTCGCTCTCGCGCACACGGCTCGCGACAACACCCGCTACACCGCGCTCCCGTGGGCCTGGCTCGCCGAGCAGCTGCGGCAGCGGCCCGCGGGCACGACGACGGTCCTCGCCGACCTGGTCGCCGATCCGGACGCCTGGGGTGTCCTCCAGCAGCACGGGCCCGAGGCCCTGACGGCGGGTCTGCCGCTGTTCGGTCAGGTCAGCCCACCCGGAACGGTAGGCGACGGCTACGCCCCGCCCTACACCCGCGCCCTGGTGGACCACCTCCGCCGCGCGGCACCGGGCGTCCGCCCCGCAGACCTCCACCACCTCTCCGGCCACTCCGGCCTCCCCGCGGGCGCGCTTCTCCTCACCAGCGAGATCCCACCGCCGCCGACGTCCGCCCCGGCGGACGCGACGGGGGGCCTCGCACCCATGGGATCCGCCTCGGCAGGGCCGGTGACGACGGGTCAGGGACGGGGAGACACGGCGACCCCGCCGGCGGTGACGGGGCCGGTCTCGGCGGAGCCTGTGGCGGCCGGTCGGGGGCTGGCCATGGCGCAGACGCCGGTAGCCCCGGCTGCGGCTGTGGCGGGGGTTCCGGCGGGGCCGATGATGGCCGGTCAGGGGCTGGCTGACGCGCAGACACCGGTGATGACCTCGGCCGCGGCCCCGGCGGCCCCGGTGGCGGGCGGTCAGGGGGCGACACCCCCGGCTGTGGCCGTGACCCCGGCGGCGCCGGTAGCGGGGCCGGTCTCGGCGGCGCCGGTGGTCCCGGCGGGGCCGGACTCGGCCGCGACCTGGGCCGTGTCGGCGGTCCCCGCTCAGGCCTCGCCGGCCGTCGGCGACAGCAGGGCGGTGCCCACCCTGGCCGCGACACCCGTGGTGGGCGTTCCCGCGGGCACGACGCCCCCACTGGGCGTCCCCGTGCACACGGTGCCCGCGCTGCCCGTGCCTCGCTCGCTCGTGGGAGGGCTGGACGCCCCGGCGCACGCGGGCGGTGAACAGCGTGGTGCGGTCGCCGCCCCCGTGGCCCCCGGCGGGGCCGCGCAGGGTGGGGTGGATCCGCGGCCTGGGATCGCGGGGGCGCTGCATGGTGGGGATCTGGCGCGGGCCGCGTACCTGATTGCGGACTGGGAGCGGCTGCTGCTGCGTCATCAGGGGCCGCGGGCGCCGCAGCTGGCGGATGTCGCGGAGGCGCAGGCCCAGCTCGCGCTCGCCGGTGCGGACCCGGACCGGGCGACGGAGCGGCTGATGGAGGCGGCGCGGCTGTGGATGCAGCACATGCCGCCGCAGGCGCCGGAGGTGGTGAGGGCCGTGGACAACGCCGTGGCGATCTGGGGCCGTCTGCCGCGCGAAGCCGCGCTGCGGCACAGCGCCGCGCTGCTGACGCTGTGCCGCGCGCTGCCAGGAGAAGCCGGTGGGCGGCTGGGCGACGTGGAGGCCCGCCTTGCCCGGCTGAGCCGGGCCACCGAGCGTGGCGGCCTGCTCCGACGCGCCCGCTGAGCGGAGCGGCCGAGCAGACGTGCCGGCCGCCGCCCGTCAGGTCTGACGAGCGGCGGTCACGGGCGGGGCGGCTACGGCCGGGACGCGGCCGAGTCGCCCTGGTCCGCCGGGGCGGGGACCGTGGCGGACCCTGCGGCGCTGCCGCCCGCCGCCGCGGCGGACTTGCCGCGCAGCAGCGAGGCGACCGCCGCCACGAGCGCCATCACCGCCGCCGCGCCGAAGACGGTGACCAGGCCGTGGTGGAACGGGGCGGAGACCAGCTCGGGGAAGAACCGGTTGCCGGTCAGGGTGTCCACGGCGTGCGCGGGCAGCGTGTGCAGCACGCCGCTCGGCGCCAGCAGGTGGCCGATCGGGTTGTTGCCGAGGAAGGTGGCGAACAGCGTGCTGACCGGCGGCAGCCCGGCCACCTGCTCGGCCGTTCCGGCCGGGACGCCCTGCGCCTGGAGGCCGCTGCTGAGCGTGTGCGGGAGGGTGCCGGACAGGCCGACGACCATCAGCGAGAAGAAGAGGCCGATGGAGAGCGCCGTGCCGGAGTTCTGGAAGGTCGACCGCATCCCGGAGGCGACCCCGCGCTGGCCGGGCGGCACGCTGCCCATGATGGACGAGGTGTTGGGCGCGGAGAACATCCCCTGACCGAGGCCGCTGACGAAGAGCAGCGCCGCGAAGGACCCGTAGGAGAAGTCGACCGGGAGTGCCACCAGGCCGAGGAAGGACCCGGCCACCAGCAGCAGGCCCGTGGTCGCGAAGAAGCGGGGGCCGTAGCGGTCGGAGAGCCAGCCGGAGGCGGGTCCGCCGATCAGGAAGCCGACGGTGAGCGGCAGCATGAAGATGCCCGCCCACAGTGGGGTGCGCTCGAAGCTGTAGCCGTGCAGCGGCAGCCAGATGCCCTGGAGCCACACGATCAGCATGAACTGCATGCCGCCGCGTGCGATGGCGATCAGCAGCGCGGCGATGTTCCCGGCCGCGAACGCGCGGATGCGGAACAGGCTCAGCTGGAACATCGGATCGGCGACGCGGGTCTCCGCGAAGCAGAACCCGGCCAGCAGGGCGACGCCGCCCGCCAGGCCCGCGATCACCCAGGGGTTGGACCAGCCCGTCGAGTGGCCGCCGTAGGGCTGGATCCCGTAGGTGACGCCGGCGAGCAGGCAGGCCGCGCCCGCGGTGAAGGTGATGTTGCCGATCCAGTCGATCCGCCCCGGCTTGCGGGTGCCGACCTCGCGCAGGCTGCGGTAGGACCAGAAGGTGCCGACGACGCCGATCGGGACGCTGACCCAGAACACCGCGCGCCAGTCGATCGCCGCGAGCACGCCGCCGGCCAGCAGTCCGAGGAACATGCCCGCCAGCGCGGTGATCTGGTTGATGCCGAGCGCCATGCCGCGCTGGCGCGCGGGGAACGCGTCGGTGAGGATCGCGGCGGAGTTGGCGGTCAGCATCGAGCCGCCGACCGCCTGGACCAGACGGAACCCGATCAGCCAGAGCGCGCCGCCCGCGGCGTGCAGGGGGTCGAGCGAGAGCGCGAGGGAGGCGGCGGAGAAGACCAGGAAGCCGAGGTTGTACATCTTGACCCGGCCGAACATGTCGCCGAGCCGTCCCAGCGCGACCACCAGCACCGCGCTGACGAGGGTGTAGCCGAGGATCATCCACAGCAGGTAGCCGATGTTGCCCGGGGAGAGCGGGTCCAGGCCGATGCCGCGGAAGATGGCGGGAAGCGAGATGATCACGATGGAGGCGTCCACCGTCGCGATCAGCACGCCCAGGGTCGTGTTGGACAGCGCCACCCACTTGTAGCGCTCGCTTCTGACGGCGCTCGCGCCTGAGGCCGGGTTCCGCTCGGATATCACAGCTGCTCCGCGATTCGTTCCAGCAGGGGCATGACGTCGAGAAGTTGCTGCTGCTCGGCGGGGGAGAGCGTGGTGCCGACCGCGCCGGTCAGCCGTTGCAGGGAGGCAGAACGCCGGTCGGCCAGGAAGCGCATGCCGTCCGGGGTGAGCGAGATGACCTGCCGGCGCCCGTCCGTCGCGTCCGGGCGGCGGCTGACCAGGCCGCGGTCCTCCAGACCGCCCAGGGTCGTCGCCATCGCCTGGGGGCGGACCCGCTCGCACGCGGCCAGCGCGCTCGGCGACATCGACCCGTCCCGGTCCAGCCGGGCCAGCACCGACACCTCCGACAGCGTCTGGTCGCCGACGGCGTGCGCCTGACGCAGCGCCCGCGCAATCCGGCCCACGCTGAGGCGCAGCGCTACGGCCAGTTCCGAGGCGTGTTCGAGCGGCGCAGGGGGCGCAGGTGGTTCGGTCTGTTCGGGGGTCGGGATGGTGGTCACATACTTACACTAGATTAATCAGTCTGATGTAACTACCCCCTCCTCTCGAAGCCGCCTCGAGAGCGAGCCCGACAGCGGAGAGGCCGGACGCGCCCGTCGGGCCCGCGACCCCGCGACCGAGAGGGGCGCGCTGCTCAGCGAGGCCCATCTGGGCCGCGTCCTCGATCACGTGGGCGCGGGCGTCGACGAGGGCGCGCGGCTGCGCACCGGCGGCGGTCGCCTCGCCGACGAAGCGGGCAGCATCGTGCAGCCGACCGTCTTCGACCAGGGCGACCCCACGATGCGGCTGGCCCGCGAGCAGATTTTCGGACCCGTGCTGTCCAGGGCGACGGGGTGAACCGGGTTGCGGTGGTCGCAGCCCGGACCGCCCATGTCCTGGCGCAGCGTGCCGCCGACCGCGGGCTCGGCGGTCGCCGACGCGATGGGCGTGGAGAAGACGGACGCCTCCTGCTACCACCACCAGTGCGTGGAGCGCCTCGGGGCCGGTCTCACGGTCACCGCCCGCGCTGCGGACGGCACCGTCGAGTCGCTCGAACTGCCGGACGCGATCGGTTGGTTCCTTGCGGTGCAGTGGCACCCCGAGGACACGGCCGCCGAAGACCCGTCCCAGCAGCGGCTGTTCGACGTCCTGGTGCGCAGCGCCTGAGGTGCCGTCAGGCGCGCTTCGGGCGGCGCCCGCTGCGGCGCGGGGCGGGCGTCTGCCCGTCCAGCAGGGCCAACCGGCGCTCCTCGCCGTGCTGTTCGACCTGGAGCACGATCTCCCGCAGCCCGTCGGCGGTCCGGCGGCACTCCTCGTCGCTGAGGCGGCCGGTGACGAACGCCTCCTCCTCGTTGAACGCCGGGAAGACCCGCTCCATCAGGGCGCGAACCGGTGCGGGCCCGGCGCAAGCCGGGGCTCAGCCGAGGGTCGCGGCCGCGGACTCCAGGGCGGTGAGGACCGGGTGGATCAGCGGGTGGTGCTCGGCGCCGCCGCGGATGGCGGCGAAGACCCGGCGGGTGGCCGCGGCGCTGTCGACCGCGCGGACGGTGACCCGGGAGAGGTCGGTGCCGCGCAGCGCGGAGCGGGGGACCAGCGCCACGCCGGCGGCCGCCGAGGCGAGGGCGATCACGGCGCTGAAGTCGTCCGACGAGTGCACCAGCCGAGGCGTGAAGCCGGCCTGTTCGCAGGCCAGCAGCACGACGTCGTGGCAGGGGTTGCCCGGGTAGGGGCCGATCCAGGTCTCCGCGGCGAGATCGGCCATCGCGACCGGCCCGGGCCCGGCGGCCAGCGGGTGGTCGAGGGGGAGCACGGCCTCGAAGGGCTCGGCGTAGAGCGGGAAGCGGGCCAGTCGGCCGTCGTCGGCGCGCGGCGCGCCCCGGTACTCGACGGCCACCGCGAGATCCGCCTGCCCGTCCAGGACCATCGGCACGCTCGCGTCGCCCTCGGCGTCCAGGACCTTGAGCCGGATGCCCGGGGCGGTGGCGGCCAGCGCGCCGATCGCGGGGGCCAGCACCAGCGCGATGCCGGTGGCGAAGGACGCGACGGTGACGGTGCCGCGCGCGCCGCTCGCGTAGGCCGCGAGGTCCGCCTCGGCGCGCTCCAGCTGGGCGAGCACGGCGTCCGCGTGGCCGATCAGGATCTCGCCGGCGGCGGTCAGCCGCACCCCGCGCCCGTCGCGGGTCAGCAGCGCGTGCCCGGTCTCCTGCTCCAGCGCCGCGAGCTGCTGGGAGACGGCCGACGGGGTGAGGTAGAGCGCGGCGGCCGCGGCGGTCACCGTCCGGTGGTCCGCCACGGCGCGCAGGGTCCGCAGGCGTCTGGCGTCGATCACTCATCCATTCTGCCAGCGGCGACACGGTCGCCGACGCCGGCAGCCGGGGTGGAGGGACGCCGTCAGGCGTCCAGCTGCTCCCGGGCGGAGACGAAGGCTGCCACGACGCGCTCGACGTCGTCGGTGGAGTGCGCCGCGGACAGCTGGACGCGGATCCGGGCCTGGCCGTGCGGGACGACCGGGTAGGAGAACCCGATCACGTAGACGCCGCGCTCCAGCAGCAGCTCGGCGAGCCGGCCGGCCTTGGCCGCGTCGCCGACCATCACCGGGGCGATCGGGTGGTCGCCGGGCAGGACGTCGAAGCCGACCTCGGTCATCTTGGTGCGGAACAGCGCGGTGTTCGCGCGCAGCTGCTCGCGCAGCTCGTGCGAGGTCTCCAGCAGGTCGAGGACCTTCAGCGAGGCAGCCGCGATCACCGGGGCGAGCGAGTTGGAGAACAGGTACGGACGCGAGCGCTGGCGCAGCAGCGCCACGATCTCGGCGCGGGCCGCGACGTAGCCGCCGGAGGCGCCGCCCAGCGCCTTGCCCAGGGTGCCGGTGATGATGTCGACCCGGTCCATGACGCCGTGCAGCTCGGGGGTGCCGCGTCCGTTCGGGCCGACGAAGCCGACCGCGTGGGAGTCGTCCACCATGACCATCGCGTCGTAGCGGTCGGCCAGGTCGCAGATCTCGCGCAGCGGGGCGACGTAGCCGTCCATCGAGAAGACCCCGTCGGTGACGATCAGGCGGCGGCGGGCGTCCTGGCTCTCCTTGAGCCGCGTCTCCAGCTCGGTCAGGTCGCGGTTGGCGTAGCGCAGGCGGCGGGCCTTGCTGAGCCGGATGCCGTCGATGATGCTCGCGTGGTTGAGCGCGTCGGAGATGACCGCGTCGCGCTCGTCCAGCAGGGTCTCGAAGACGCCGCCGTTGGCGTCGAAGCAGGAGGAGTAGAGGATCGTGTCCTCCTGGCCGAGAAACGCGGACAGCCGGGCCTCGAGCTCCTTGTGCACGTCCTGGGTGCCGCAGATGAAGCGCACCGAGGCCATGCCGTAGCCCCAGCGGTCCAGCGCCTCCTTGGCGGCCGCGACCACCTCGGGGTGGTCGGCGAGGCCCAGGTAGTTGTTGGCGCAGAAGTTCAGCACCTCACCCGCCTGGCCGCCGCCGGTGACGGTGACGGCGGCGCTCTGCGGGCTGCCGATCACGCGCTCGGGCTTGAACAGCCCCGCCTCGGTGATCTCGGCAAGGGTGCTCTGGATGTCCTGGCGAACGGAGTTGAACACAGCTCTCCTCAAGCGTGTCGACGGTGGGTCGTCAGCGGGTGGACGACGGGTCTCAGACGGTGGACCAGTCGAGGATGATCTTGCCGCAGCGACCGCCGGCGGCCTCGTCGAACGCGGCGTCGAAGTCCTTCGCGGCGTACCGGCCGGTGATCACGGGGGTCAGGTCGAGCCCGCCCTCCAGCAGCACCGACATCGCGTACCAGGTCTCGAACATCTCGCGGCCGTAGATGCCCTTGATGGTGATCATCGAGGTGACCACCTTGGCCCAGTCGATCGGGAACTCCTCGGCGGGCAGGCCGAGCATCGCGATCCGGCCGCCGTGGGTCATGTTGGCGATCATGTCGCGCAGCGCCTCGGGACGCCCGGACATCTCCAGGCCGACGTCGAAGCCCTCGCGCAGGCCGAGCTTCTGCTGGCCCTCCTCGATGGTGTGCTCCGAGACGTCCAGCGCCAGCGAGGCGCCCACCTGGCGGGCCAGGTCCAGCCGGTACGGGCTGACGTCGGTGATCATCACGTTCCGCGCGCCGGCGTGCTTGGCGACCGCCGCCGCCATGATGCCGATCGGCCCGGCGCCGGTGACCAGCACGTCCTCGCCGACCAGCGGGAAGGAGAGCGCGGTGTGCACCGCGTTGCCGAACGGGTCGAAGATCGCGGCCACGTCGAGGTCGACCGGCACCCGGTGCACCCAGACGTTCGAGGCCGGCAGCGCGACGTACTCGGCGAAGGCGCCGTCCCGGTTGACACCCAGGCCGACCGTGTTGCGGCAGAGATGGCGGCGGCCGGCCAGGCAGTTGCGGCACTTGCCGCAGACCAGGTGGCCCTCGCCGCTGACCAGGTCGCCCACGGCGATGTCGGCGACCGCCGAGCCCAGCGCGGCGACCTCGCCGACGAACTCGTGGCCGATGGTCATCGGGGTGCGGATGGTCTGCTGCGCCCAGCCGTCCCACTTGCGGATGTGCAGGTCCGTGCCGCAGATGCCGGTCCGCAGCACCTTGATCAGCACGTCGCCGGGGCCGATCTCCGGCTCGGGGACGTCGGTCAGCCAAAGGCCGGGATCGGCGTGCTTCTTGACCAGTGCCTTCACAGCTGCGGCTCCTGAGGCGTAGCGGGAGACGGGGCCGCGTGGGGAGGCGCGGCACGGCCCACGACGGTGACGTTCCAGTCCGGGCAACAGAAATGTGCCTGGTGGGAGGGGGTGCGGTCCATCGAGGAATTCTTAACAGGCGTAACAGCAAGGCTTCACGATCGCATCCGACCTGCGGCCGCGCGACGCTGTTTTGACCCGCTCGGCCCAGGGCCGACGGCGGCCCGAGCCGCGCTCGGTCGCAGGCCGAGTCCCCCGGCGCGCCCTGACGGGGCGGCAGGCACGACAGGCGCGGTGTCCGGAGGTCGGGTCCCGCGGCGATCTCATCCCGTCGTACCAGGGACAATGGGGCCCGTGCGCTACCGCATCCTTGGCACCACCCAGGCATTCCGCGCCGACGGCACGGCCCTCCCGGTCGGCGGGGCGCGGCTGCGCACGCTGCTCACCGTGCTGGCGCTGCGGCCCGGCCGTGGCGTGCCCGTCTCCGTGCTCGTCGAGGAGGTGTGGGGCGCGGCGCCGCCAGCGGAGGCGCAGGGCGCGCTGCAGGCGCTGGTGACGCGCCTGCGCCGGGCCCTCGGACCGGGCGCGATCGTCTCGGTCGACGGCGGGTACCGGCTGGCGGCGGACGCCGCGGACGTCGACCTGTTCCGGTTCGACCGCCTTGCAGCGGACGGTACGCGGGCCCTCGCCGAGGGCGACCCGGCCACGGCCCTCGACCTGCTCGACGAGTCGCTCGCCCTGTGGCAGGGGCGGGCCCTCGCCGACCTCCCCGATCGCGAGACCGAGG
>NZ_BBPO01000045.1:32590-33205 GCF_000787815.1 Streptacidiphilus neutrinimicus | reverse complement strand
CCCTGTGGCGGGGGCGGGCCCTCGCCGACCCTCCCCGACGCGAGACCGAGGCCCGCCGCTGGGAGGTTCGCCGCACGGACGCGCGCCGAGCGCGCTTCGAGGCGCTGCTCGCCCTCGGCCGGGCGGAGGCCGTCCTGCCCGACCTCACCGCCCTCTGCGACGCCTCCCCGCTGGACGAGCCCTTCCAGGCACAGCGCCTCCGCGCGCTCCGCGCCGCGGGCCGCACGGCGGAGGCCCTCGCCGCGTACGACCACATCCGCCGCACCCTCGCCGACCAACTGGGCACCGACCCCAGCCCCGAACTCCGCTCCCTCCACGCCCACCTCCTCACGCCCGCGCCCTCCTCAGCGGATGCCGCCCCCGCGCCCGGCTCCGCGCCCGCGCCGGGTCCCAGTCCTGCGCACGCCCCGTGGCCAACGCCCGCGCCCGGGTCCGCGCCGGGGTTCGCCACCCCGCCTGCGGCGGGTGCTGGCCCGGCGTCCGGCACTGCTCCTGCGCCGGGTCCCGCTCCTGCGCACGCCGAGTGGCCGACGCCCGCGCCCGTGCCCGGGTCCCCCACCGCGCCCGGGTACGCCCCGCCTGCGGCGGGTGCCGCCTCGGCGACCGGTTCTGGGC
>NZ_BBPO01000045.1:0-32326 GCF_000787815.1 Streptacidiphilus neutrinimicus | reverse complement strand
CCGGTTCTGGGCAGGCGCCGAGTTCCGCGCCTGCGGCCGCTCGGACGGCGGCCGGGCCCGGCGCTGCGCCTGCACCCGGCGTTGCCGTGGGGGACGCACCTGCGGGCGGCGCTGGGGCCGGGCCTGGATCGGTGGCGGGGGTCGTGCCCGTGCCGGGTGGTGACGTTGCCGTCCCGCACGGCTCCGTGCCGGGGAGTGCACCTGTGGCCGGTTGGTCTTCCGCGCCCGGCTCGGGCTCTGGAGACGGGGCCAGGCCGGTGTCCGGCGTCGGGGTCGGGGGCGCCCCGGGCGCCGGAGCCGGGGCGCCCCCGGGGAATCTGCGGGCGCGGCTGACCTCGTTCGTCGGGAGGGAGGGGGATATCCAGGCGATCCGGGCCGATCTGGGACGGGTGCGGCTGGTGACGCTGCTCGGTCCCGGCGGGGCGGGGAAGACGCGGTTGTCGCAGGAGGCCGCGGAGGGGCTCGGCGGGGGTGAGGTCGCGCCGGACGGGGTGTGGCTGGCCGAGCTCGCGCCCGTGCGGGATCCAGGCGCGGTCGCGGAGGCGGTGGTCAGCGCGCTCGGGGTGCGCGAGACCGTGCTCCACGGCGCCGGCGCCGAGGAGCTGCGCGCCGTCGGGGAGCGGCACGGCGACGACCCGCTCGCCCGGCTGGTCGAGCACTGTGCCGCACGTCGCCTGCTGCTCGTCCTCGACAACTGCGAGCACGTGATCGACGCCGCCGCCGAGCTGGCGGAGCAACTCCTCGCCCGCTGCCCCGGCCTGACCGTGCTCGCGACCAGCCGCGAGCCGCTCGGCGTGCCGGGGGAGCTGCTGCGTCCGGTAGAGCCGCTGCCGCAGCCCTACGCGCTGCGGCTGTTCGGCGAGCGCGGCAGCGCCGTGCGGCCGGGGTTCACCCCGGACGAGGACCCGGAGGCGGTCGCGGAGATCTGCCGTCGCCTGGACGGGCTGCCGCTGGCCATCGAACTCGCGGCCGCCCGCCTGCGGATGCTGACGCCCCGGCAGATCGCCGACCGGCTCGACGACCGGTTCCGGCTGCTCACCTCCGGCGCCCGTACCGCGCTGCCCCGGCAGCAAACGCTGCGCGCGGTGGTGGACTGGTCCTGGGAGCTGCTGGACGAGTCCGAGCGGGAGGTGCTCTCGGCGCTGTCCGTGTTCCGGGGCGGCTGCGACCTGGACGCGGCCGAGGCCGTCTGCGGGCCGGACGCCCTGGACGCCCTGGCGTCGCTGGTCGACAAGTCGCTGGTGGTGGCCCGGCCCGACGAGGGCGACGCGGGCATGCGCTACCGGCTGCTGGAGACCGTCGCCGAGTACGCGGGCGACCGGCTGGACGAGCGCGGGCGGCGGGCCGAGGCCGAGCGCGCGCACCTGACGTACTACCGCGAACTCGCCCGCACCACCGATCCGCTGCTGCGCGGGCACGGCCAGCGCGCGGCGATCGCGCGGCTCGAACGCGACTACGAGAACCTGCGCACCGCGCTCCGCCGCGCCGTCGACGCCCGCGACGAGCAGGAGGCGATCAGCCTCGTCCTGTCGCTCAGCTGGTTCTGGCAGATGCGGGACCTGCGCACCGACGCGCGTGCGTGGGCGGAGGCGGCCTCGGGGCTCGGCCCGGACCCGTTCGCCGGCCCGGTGCGCCCCGCGCCGCCGCTGCTCGAGCGCTGCACGGACGTGCCGCCGCCGCTGACGGGGGAGCTGCTCGACGAGGCCCGTCGCCAGGTCCAGCTGCACCGGCTCGCGTATCTGGACACCGACACGGAGCAGTGGAAGTCCGAGGCGGGCCAGGCCCGGCTGCGCGCGATCATCGCCACCTACCGCGCCGACCTGCCGCAGGCCTGCCGCCCGCCCGGCAACGTCTGGTACTTCGCGGTGCTGATGTCCGGCGACCCGGACCGCCTGCTCGAGCTCACCGACCTGACCGCGCGCACCTGTCGTGAGCTCGGCTACGACTGGGAGCTCGCGCTCGTCCTGCAGCTGCGGGCCAACCTCCTCGCCAACCGCAGCGAGTGGGCGCACCAGGCACTGTCGGACGCGGACGAGGCCATGGAGCTGTTCAGCCGGCTGGGCGACGAATGGGGTGTCGCCGAGACGCTGTCGGCCCGTGGTGAGGCGCACGAGAAGCTCGGACGCTACGTCGAGGCCACCGAGGACTACACCCGCGCCCGCCAGGTCGCTGAGGAGATGGGCGCCTACACCCAGGTGACGCTGCTTCAGGTGCGGCTCGGTCAGGTGCTGATCGAGCAGGGGCTGGGGGAGCGCGGCGAGCAACTGCTGTGGGAGACCCTGGAGCCGTCCCGGCGGCTCACCAACGAGGCGCGCCCGGCGGCCCGGATGTTCCTGGTCGGTCGGCTCGGCGAGACCGGCCGCACCGCCGAGGCGCGCGAGCAGCTCGCCCTGCTGCGCGAGGACGCCACCTCCAACGACGCGCCCTTCGTCCACGGTGTGCTCGCCGGGATGGAGGCGATGATCGAGGTCCTCGACCGGCGCACCGACGCCGCGCTGGAGCTGGTGGCGCGCGCCCTCGACCTCGGCGACGACCCGCTCGTTTCGGTGATCATGCCGCATCTGGTGGCGCAGCACCTGCTCACCGCGGCCCGCGCCCTCGCCCAGCGCGGCGACGACGCCAGCGTGCTGCGCGCCGCGCGGCTCGTCGGCGCGGCGGACGCGTCGCTGCCGCCCGGCCACGTCAGGGCCTCGACCGAGCTGCGCTGGCGCGCCGCGGCCGAGGCGGAGGTGCGGGCCCTGCTCGACGAGCCGGGGTACGACCGCGCCTACGCCGAGGGCGGCGGCCTCTCCGTGAGGGAGGCCGCCGCCCTGCTGTGACGCGGACCGGGGTGACGCGGACCGGGGTGAGGCGGACCGGGGTGGGGCGGACCGGGGTGGGGCGGACCGGGGTGGGGCCGGTCAGGCCTTCCGGGTGAACTTGCGGATCGCCACCGGGGCCATGGCCAGCGTCAGACCGATGGTCCAGGCGAGCGTCACGGTCAGCCCGTGGGCGATCGGGCCGCCGGTCATCAGGCCGCGGGAGGCGTCCGCGAGGCCGGACATCGGGTTGTACTTGGTGAAGCTCTCCAGCCAGCCCGGCATCGAGTTGGTCGGCGCGAAGATCGACGACCCGAACTGCAGCGGCATCATCACCAGGAAGCCCATCGCCTGGACGGACTGGGCGTTCTTCATCGTCACGCCGAGGACCAGGAAGATCCACATGATGGCGGAGCCGAACAGCGCCGTCAGCCCGACGGCCGCCAGCAGGCCGAGCCAGTGGCCGTTGATGTCGAAGCCGACCAGGAGCGCGACGACCATCTGGATCGTGACGGCCACGAGGAGCCGGACCAGCTCCACCGAGATCTTCGCGACCAGCACGGAGCCGCGCCCGATCGGCAGGGACCGGAAGCGGTCCATGATGCCCTTGTTGAAGTCCTCGTTGAAGCCGGTGCCGACGCCCTGCGCGATGTTCATGCTCATCATCGCGACCATGCCCGGGATCACGTACTGGACGTACGCGCTCTGACCGCCGCCGAGCGCCTGTCCGATCGAGCCGCCGAAGACGTAGACGAAGAGCAGGGTGAAGATGACCGGCATCAGCACCGCGTCCATCATGGACTCCGGATCCTGCTTGATCCACAGCAGGTTGCGGCGGATCAGCGCGCCGGTGTGGCGGATATGGCCGCGCAGGCTGATCTTGGGGTCGGCCTCGATCGTGATGGTGGGGGCCGTCGGGGACAGGGTGGCGGTGCTCATACGGCGACCTCCTCGAGCTCCGGCGCGGCCTGCTGGGGAGCGGAGGCCTTCTCACCGGTGAGAGACAGGAACACTTCGTCCAGGCTGGGCAGCTCGACGGAGATCGAGCCGATGGTGACGCCGCGGGCGGTGACCTCGGCGACGACGGCGGTCAGCTGGTCGTCGCTGACGATCGGCACCAGGACCTCGCCGGACTCGGTGGGGACGGCGGGGACGGGGCCGCCTGGCCGGTGCTGCTCCAGGGCCTGCGCCAGCGGGTGCAGCTGCAGCGGGTCGGCCGGACGGATCCGCAGGGTGCGGCCGCCGACCTTGGCCTTGAGCTCGTCGATCCCGCCGTTGGCGATGACCCGGCCGCGGTCGATGACGGTCAGTTCGGAGGCCAGCTGCTCGGCCTCCTCCATGTACTGGGTGGTCAGCAGGACGGTCACGCCCTCGCGGACCATGTGGGTGACCTCGGCCCACACCTCGTTGCGGGTGCGGGGGTCGAGCCCGGTCGTCGGCTCGTCCAGGTACAGGACGTGCGGCCGACCGATCATCGACGCGGCGAGGTCGAGGCGGCGGCGCATGCCGCCGGAGTAGGTGCGGGCCGGCCGGGTCGCGGCGTCGGTGAGCGAGAACCGCTCCAGCAGCGCGTCCGCCCGGGAGCGGGCCTCCTTGCGGGACAGGTCCAGCAGTCGGCCGATGAGGTACAGGTTCTCCCGGCCGGAGAGCTTCTCGTCCACCGAGGCGTACTGACCGGTGAGGCCTATCACCCGGCGCAGCTGCCGGGGCTGGCGCACCACGTCGTAGCCTGCGACGACGGCCTGGCCGGCGTCGGGCGTGATCAGGGTGGACAGGCACCGGACGAGGGTGGTCTTGCCGGCGCCGTTCGGGCCGAGGACACCGAGGACGGTGCCCTCGTGCACGTCCAGGTCCACGCCGTCGAGCGCCTTGGTCTCGCCGAAGTGCTTGACCAGCCCCCGCACGGACACGGCCACCGGGCGGCCGGATTCGGGGTTCTTGTCGGTTCGCGTCATGCCCTCAAGGTGCCGGACCCCGCTGACAGCGCGCTGATACGGCGCCGTCGCCGCTGACGAAACGCTGACAGACCCCGCTGACAAACCGCTGACAGACGATTCAGGGCAGGCGCTGCTCCGTCCAGATGATCTTGCCCCGGTCGGTGTAGCGGGTGCCCCAGCGCTCCGACATGTGGGCCACCAGGAACAGACCGCGCCCGCCCTCGTCCGTGCTGGCCGCGTAGCGCACGTGCGGCGCGGTGCTGCTGCCGTCGGAGACCTCGCAGACCAGGGAACGGGTGCGGAGCAGCCGGACGGTGATCGGGCCGGAGGCGTGGCGGATGGCGTTGGTGATCAGCTCACTGAGGATCAGCTCGGTGGTGAACGCGAGGTCGTCGAGGTTCCAACGGTGCAGCTGACGCGCCGCCTTGGCGCGGACCTCGGCGACCGCCGCCGGGTCCTCGGGGACGTCGAAGCAGGCCACGTGGTCGGCGGGGAGCCCGCGGGCCCGGGTGACCAGCAGGGCGACGTCGTCGGCCGCCTCGCGGGCCTCGTCGTCGGGTAGCAGGGCGGAGACGACGGCGTCGCACAGGCGGGCGGGGGAGGAGTCCCCCTCCTGGCGGACCGCACTGCGCAGCCGGTCCAGTCCGGCGTCGATGTCGCGGTCGCGGCGCTCGACCAGGCCGTCGGTGTAGAGCAGGAGCTGGGCGCCGTCCGGCAGTGGCAGCTCGACCGCCTCGAAGGGCATCCCGCCGAGGCCCAGCGGCGGTCCGGCCGGGACGTCGACGAAGGCCGCGCTGCCGTCCGGTTGGACCAGCAGCGGCGGCACGTGCCCGGCGCGGGCGAGCGCCACCTGCCGGGCGACCGGGTCGTAGACGGCGTAGACGCAGGTGGCGCCGATGATGTCGTTGTGCCCGCCCGCGGCCCCGCGTTCCTCGTCCAGGCGGCTGACGACGTCGTCCAGATGGGCGAGCAGCTCGGCGGGAGGGAGGTTGAGATGGGAGACGTTGTGGACGGCCGTGCGCAGCCGTCCCATCGTCGCGGCGGCGCTGAGGCCGTGGCCGACCACGTCGCCGACGACCAGGGCGACCCGGGCGCCGGACAGCGGGATGACGTCGAACCAGTCGCCGCCCGCGCCGGACTGCGCCGGGAGGTAGCGGACGGCCGTGTCAACGGTCTCGAGCTTCGGCAGGTCCAGCGGCAGCAGGCTGCGTTGCAGCGCGGCGGCGAGGATCTGATTGCCGGTCACGGCCGAGACGATCTGCTCCTGGCTGGCGTAACGGGTCTCGAAGACCCCCGTGTTCCGGCCCAGGCGGAGCACGGCGACGCGGTCGGCGACCTCCAGCACGTCGTCGATGTTGTGACTGACCAGCACGATCCCCATCCGGCTGCGGCGCAGCCGATGTACCAGCCGGAGCAGGAGCGCGCTCTGCTGGGGGTCGAGCCCGGCCGTGGGCTCGTCCAGCAGGAGCAGGTTCGGACTGTCGATCAGCGCCCCCGCGATGGCGACCGACTGACGCTCCGCGGCGGTCAGGGCCGCCAGCGGGGCGTGCAGGTCGGCCAGGCGCACCTGCAGACGGTCCAGCAGCTCGCGTGCCTGCTGCTCCATGCCGACCTCGTCCAGGAGCCCGAAGCGGCGCAACTCCCGTCCGAGGAAGAGCTGGGAGATGACGTCGAGATTGAGGCACAGCTGCTGGTCCTGGTGGACTGCGGCCACGCCGAGCCGCCGGAAGGCCCGCGGCCTGCGCAGGTCCAGGGGGTCGCCGCACCACGTGGCGGTGCCGCTGTCCGGCGCTTCGACGCCCGCCATCACCCGGACCAGGGTGGACTTGCCCGCGCCGCTCTCGCCGACGACGGCCACCACCTCGCCCGCTCGCACGTCGAGGTCGACGTCCACGAGCGCTCGTACGGCGCCGAAGCGCTTGGAGACGCCGCGCAGGGACAGCAAAGGTGAATCAGCCATGCGGCGCGATGTCCTCTCCCGGTGCGATTCCCTCAAGTCTCCCGCGAAGTGACGGCTTCGAACCGCAGCACGTCAACGCCGGTGGTCGCCGACGGCCGCGCGGGGGGAGAATTCAAGGGCGGCCACGTGGGCGCCGGCGACGAGCGAGTTGCCGGGAACGAGGTCCATGCGGTGCTCCTGGGACGTCGGGGGCGCGCGTGCGGGAGAGACCCTAGTCGGCTGCGTCGGGCGGCGGGCCGGGGGAGCCGGCGGGGTACTCGTGGAGGGGGACGAGGTCGCGGGACCAGGCCGACAGGACGGGGGCCAGGATGCGCCAGGCCTCCTCCGCCTCGTCGCCGCGGATGGACAGGGCGGGGTCGCCGGCCAGCACGTCGAGGAGCAGGCGGCCGTAGGCGGGCAGCTCCGGCGGCTGCATCCGCGCGGAGAGCGTCAGCGGCGCCAGGGTGTGGGTGCCCGTGCCCGTGCCGGTCAGCTGCAGGGTCAGGTCCTCGGGGTCGAGGCCGAAGCGCAGCAGGTTCGGCCGGGCCTCCTCGTCCGCGCCGAACGGCAGGTGGGGGACGGGCCGGAAGTGGACGGCCACCTCCTTGCGGTCGGCGCCGAGCGCCTTGCCGCTGCGCAGCCGGAAGACGGTCCCCGACCAGCGCCAGTTGTCCAGTTCCAGCTCGACCTCGGCGAAGGTCTCGGTGCGGCGCGCCGGGTCCACGCCGTCCTCGCCGGTGTAGGAAGGGATCTCGCGTCCGTCGATCCGGCCGGAGGTGTACCGCGCGCGGCGGGTCCGGCGCACGACGTCGGCCTCGGTCAGCGGCCGCACCGAGCGCAGCACGTCGACCTTGCGGTTGCGCAGGTCGCGTTCGTCGAGGCTGACCGGCGGCTCCATGGCCACCAGGCACAGCAGTTGCAGCAGGTGGTTCTGGAGCATGTCCTTGAGCGCGCCGACGCCGTCGTAGTAGCCGGCCCGGCCCTCCAGCGCGAGGGTCTCGTCCCAGACGATGTCCACCTCGGCGATGTGCGTGCTGTTCCAGATCGGCTCCAGGACCCGGTTGGCGAGCCTGCTGCCGAGCAGGTTCTGGACGGTGGTCATGGCGAGGAAGTGGTCGACCCGGAACACCGCCGGTTCGGGGACCAGGTCGGCCAGGAGCCGGTTGAGCTCCACCGCGCCGTCCAGGTCCTCGCCGAACGGCTTCTCCAGCACGATCCGGCTGCCGTCGGGAAGGCCCGCCCGGTGCAGGGAGCTCACCGCGGCGGGGAAGAGCGCCGGGGGCAGGGCGAGGTAGACGGCGACCGGTCCCTCGCCAGCGATGGCCGCCGCCACCTCGGCGGGGTCGGTGACGTCGGCGCGCCGGAACCCGGCGGCGTCGGCGACGGCCCGCCTGGCGGCGGCCGGGTAGGCGGCGGCATGGCGGTCGAGCTGCTCGGTGGCCCAGGCGCGGAACCGCCCGCTGTCCCAGGTGCTCCGGTCGGCGCCGACCAGCCGGAAGCCGGAGCCGAGGTAGCCGGAGGCGTGCAGGGCGGCCAGCCCCGGAAGCAGGTAGCGCGCGCTGAGGTCCCCGGTCGCGCCGAAGACGACCAGCCGGTCGATCATGACCTGCCGCCCGCCCTCGCCCGGGCCAGGTTCACGCCGCTGGCGATGACGCCGATGTGGCTGAACGCCTGGGGGAAGTTGCCCATGAAGGCTCCCGTCGAGGGGTCGATCTGCTCCGACAGCAGGCCGAGCGGGCTCGCGCGGTCGCACAGCGAGTCGTACAGCCGCGCGGCCTCGTCGGTCCGGCCCTGTCCGATCAGGTTGTCGACGAGCCAGAAGCTGCACAGTACGAAGGCGCCCTCGTCGCCGGGCAGCCCGTCGGGGGAGTCGTCGTGCAGATAGCGGTAGAGCAGGCCGTCGCCTGCGGAGAGGCGGTCGGCGACCGCCGCGGTCGTCGCCACCATGCGCGGGTGGTCGGCCGGGACCACCTGGCGCAGCGGGAGGGCCAGCAGGCTGGCGTCCAGTCCGCCGCCGCCGTCGAGGTGCTCGCTGAGGGTCCGCGCGTCCTCGTCCCAGGACTGCTCCAGGATCAGGGCACGCAGCCTCTCGGCCGAGGCCCGCCATCCGGCGGTCTTCTCGGGGAGCCCCAGCCGCTCGCCGATCACGGCCGCCCGGTCCAGCGCCACCTGGCACATCGCCGCCGAGTAGGTGAACACCCGGCCCTCGCTGCGCACCTCCCAGATGCCCTGGTCGGGCTGGGTCCAGGCGGTCTCGGCGGCGTCCGCGAGGCCGGAGAGGCCCGCCCACAGGGCGGGCTCGAGCCGGCCGCCGGCGCGCAGCCACTGGTCCGCGCAGTCCAGCACCTCGCCGTAGACGTCGTGCTGGCGCTGGTCGGCCGCGCCGTTGCCCCAGCGCACCGGGGCGGAGCGGCGGTAGCCCTCCAGTTCGGCGTCCTCGACCTCGTCGGGCACCGGACGGCCGTCGAGGTCGTACATGATCCGCGGCCGGCCGCTGCGCTCGAACGCGTCGAGCACCCAGCCGAGGAAGGCGTCGGCCTCCCCGCCGAAGCCGATGCGGCGCATGGCGAACACCGCGTAGGCGGCGTCGCGGATCCAGGTGTAGCGGTAGTCCCAGTTGCGGACGCCGCCGATCGGCGCGGGCAAGGAGGAGGTCGGCGCCGCGACCAGCGAGCCGTTGGCCCAGTCGTCGCACAGCTTCAGGGTGATCGCGGAGCGCCGCACGAGCTGCTCCTGCGGGCCGTCGTAGCGGAATCCGGCCATCCAGCGGCGCCAGGCGTCGACGGTGCCGCGCAGCATCGCCTCCGCGTCGAAGCGGTGGTGGCGGTGGAAGCGCCCCCAGGACAGGACCAGGTCCAGCCGGTCGCCCCGGCGCAGCTCGTGCGTGCTGCGCAGCGAGTCGAGCGGCCGGTTGGAGCGCAGGTGCAGCTGCAGGTCCGGCCGCCTGGGCGCCTGCACCTCCAGCCCGCTGAACCGGGCGCGGGCCGTCGCCCCGCCGCGCGGCTCCAGCTCGACCCGCAGGCGGACCTCGCCGTCGAGCACGACCGCCGAGCGGACGAGCTCGGCGCGGCTCTGGGCCACGTCGTCGGTCAGGTCGGCGCCGGACCGCAGGACCAGGGCGTCGGTGACCCGGACGAGGCCGCTCGGGCCGCGCATCTCGGTGGTGAGGACGCCCGAGTCGGCCTCGTAGCGCTGCCGGGCCTCCGTCAGGCCCTCCGGCGCCACCGTGAAGTGGCCGCCGCGGGCGTGGTCGAGCAGGCCGCAGAAGAGCGGCTCGGAGCCGAAGCGGGGCAGGCACATCCACCCGACGGAGCCGTCCAGCCCGACCAGGGCCGCCGTGGTGCCGTCCCCGATGAGCCCGTGGTCCTCCAGTGGAAGGTAGCCGTCCCGTCGGCGCACCGGCCGGAAGGGCGGATCGAGATCGAGCATGGGCCCCGCGCCTCCTAGAAGACGATCAGAGGCTTGACGACGTCGTCGAGCTTCTTGTCCATCACCTCGAACGCCCGCTCGATGTCGTCGAAGCCGAACTGATGGCTCGTCAGATGAGTGGGGTCGACGCGCTTGGCCTGCAGCAGGCGCAGCAGCCGCTCAATGCGCAGCCGCCCGCCGGGGCACAGCCCCGTCGCGATGGTCTTGTCGGCCATCCCGACGCCCCACTCGACCCGGGGGATCCGCACGAAGTCGCCCTCGCCGAAGTAGCCGGTGATGGACACCGTCCCGCCGGGCTTGGTGATCTTGACGCAGGTCTGGAAGGTCGCGTCGGAGCCGAGCGCCTCGATCGCGGTGTCGACGCCCTCACCGTCGGTCAGTTCCATCACCCGCTCGACGACGTCCTCCCGGGTGAAGTCGACGATCTCGTCCGCCCCGTAGAGGCGCACCAGCTTCTGGCGGCCGGGCACCGACTCGACCCCGATGACCCTCCCGGCCCCGCGCAGCCGCGCCCCGGCCGTCGCCATCAGCCCGACCGGGCCCTGGGCGAGCACGGCCACCGTTCCGCCGATCGGGATGGCGCCGTGCTCGGCGCCCATGAACCCGGTCGAGAGCATGTCGGCGCAGTAGACCGCCGCGTCGTCGGAGACGTCGTCGGGGATCCGGGCCATGTTGGCGTCGGCCTCGTTGACGTGGAAGTACTCGGCGAAGACGCCGTCCTTGACGTTGGCGAACTTCCAGCCGCCGAGCGGGCCGCCGGACTGCGAGGAGTGGCCGTTCTGGGAGGCCGGATCGCCCCAGTCGGGGGTGATGGCGCCGACGAGGACCCGGTCACCGGGCGCGAAGTGCCGGACCTCGCTGCCGACCTCGTGGACCACGCCCACCGCCTCGTGGCCGAGGGTCAGATCCTCGCGCGGCCCGATGCCGCCCATCACGGTGTGGGTGTCCGAGGTGCAGATGAGTGCCCGGGTCGTCCTGACGACGGCGTCGCCCGGTCCGGGGCGCGGCACCGGCTTGGCCATGACGCCGACGCGACCGATCTCCTTCATCACGAACGCCTTCATGCGCGCTCCAGACCTCTTGCGCGGCGCGCCCGCGTCGACGCGTCCTGCTGCCAGGTACGCCTTCATGCTCGACCGGACGACGACGCGGCGCACCCGGGGAACCGGCGTCATCCGGACGTTCGGCCGGATTCACCCGGAATCCCGGTCGTCCCACCGGGCCAGCAGCTCCGCAGCCGTCCGGGTGACCTGGTCGGGTTCCGCGGCGGCGTCGAGCGTGGCGCCGCGCTCGTCGGGGCCGAGCGGTTCGAGCTCCGCGAGCTGGGAGCCGAGCAGGGAGGCGGGCATGAAGTGGCCGCGGCGACCGCCGATCCGCCGTGCCAGCAGGTCACGGCCCGCCGTCAGATGGAGGAAGACCACGGCTGGACAGGCCGAGCGCAGGATGTCCCGGTGGCCGCGCTTGAGCGCCGAGCACGCCACCACGCCGCCGGTGCCGTCCCGCTCGCGCAGCCAGCGGCCGATCGCCTCCAGCCAGGGCCGGCGGTCCGCGTCGTCGAGCGGGATGCCGGCGGCCATCTTGGCGATGTTGGCCGGCGGGTGCAGGTCGTCCGCGTCCCCCAGGGGAACGCCCAGCCGTTCGGCGAGCAGCCGGGCCACGGTCGTCTTGCCGACGCCGGAGACGCCCATCACCACCACCCGGGGCGGGCGTCGCGAGCTGCTGGCGGACATCGATTGCTCCTGATCTGAGTCGACGGCAGGGCGGGTGCGTCAACACCGCGAAGTGACTCCCCCCGCCTTGATGAACGTCTATTTCCCTTTGGAGAACTTCCGTCGGTCACGTGCGCGAAAAGCGACCATCCTTGCGCAGAATAAATTAATGGTCGATCAAAAGCGGGCTCACCGCGCGGGCGTCGGCGGTACTGTCTGAGAATTTCCTGGAAGTCCGGTGGGAAGAGACTGAGATGGTGCGGCAACGGTACGAGGTGCGGCGATTGATCGCGAAGACTTGGTCCATGGCACCAACCGTCCTGCTCCTCGCCCAGCCGGCCCCGGTTTCTGAACACCTGGGATTCGGCGCTTCCATAGCCGCCCGGTAGGCGCACGCACGGTCGCAGGCCCAAGGGATTTCACCTTTCCCTCGCACGCGGAGCCGATCCGCGCGACGCCACTTTCACTGTTTCAGAGCGCTTGCTCTGTCGTGCCTTCCGGCCGTGACACTCCTCGGCCGCCGCTCCTCGAAGGACTGCTCATGACGCTCACCCCTGCTCCGACGCGCATCCCGACCCCCACGTCCTCGGTCGCGGTCAGCCCACGCCCCGCGCGATGGCCCGCCGGGCCGCCGGCCCCACCCGCCACGCTCCTGGAACTCTTCGACGCGACGGTGCGGGCGGCGCCGACCGCGGCGGCGCTTGACGCGGACGGGGTGGTGCTCGACTACGCGGGGCTGCGCACGGCCGCCGAGGGCGTCGCCGCGGTGCTCGTCCGTCGCGGCGTCGGCCCGGGCGACCGCGTGGGGGTGCGCGCGCCCTCCGGGACGGCGGAGCTGTACGTCGCCATCCTCGGCGTGCTGCACGCGGGAGCCGCCTATGTCCCGGTCGACGTCGACGACCCCGACGAGCGGGCCGCCATGGTGTGGCAGGACGCGGGCGTCTGCGCGGTCATCGGCTCCGAGGGCCGCATCCTGGAAGGCCCCGGGACTCCCGGGCACCGCGCCGGTCCGCCCGGCCCGTCGGACGACGCCTGGGTCATCTTCACCTCCGGAACCACCGGCCGCCCCAAGGGCGTCGCGGTCAGCCACCGCAGCGCCGCGGCGTTCGTGGAGGCTGAGGCGGGGCTGTTCCTCGCCGACGCGCCGCTCGGCCCCGGCGACCGCGTGCTGGCTGGGCTCTCCGTGGCGTTCGACGCCTCCTGCGAGGAGATGTGGCTGGCCTGGCGGCACGGCGCGTGCCTGGTCCCCGCGCCGCGTTCGCTCGTCAAGGCCGGTACCGAGCTGGGCCCGTGGCTCGTCGAGCGGGCGATCACGGTGGTCTCCACCGTACCCACCCTCGCCGCGCTGTGGCCGGTCGAGGCGCTCGACGGCGTCCGGCTGCTGATCGTCGGCGGCGAGGCGTGTCCCGCCGAGCTCGTCGAGCGCCTCGACAGGCCGGGACGCGAGGTGTGGAACACCTACGGCCCCACCGAGACCACGGTGGTGGCCTGCGCCGCGCGCCTGCGGGCCGGGCAGCCGGTGCGCATCGGCCACCCGCTGGCCGGCTGGCAGGTGGCGGTCGTCGATCCGGAGGGCCGTGAGGTCCCCTGGGGCGGCACCGGCGAACTGCTCATCGCGGGCGTCGGTACGGCGCGCTACCTCGACGCGGAGAAGGACCGGGCCAAGTTCCGCTCCCATGCCGCCCTGCCGGGCCAGCGCGTCTACCGCAGTGGCGACCTGGTCCGCGCCGATCCGGAGGGCCTGGTCTTCGTCGGGCGCGCCGACGACCAGGTCAAGCTGGGTGGGCGCCGGATCGAGCTCGGCGAGGTCGAGGCCGCGCTGCTGGCCCTGCCCGGCGTCCGCGCGGCGGCCGCGTCGGTCAAGAGCACGGCGGCGGGCGGCCAGATCCTGGTCGGCTACCTGGTCCCGGAGGACTCCGCATCGCCGTTCGACCGCGCGGACGGTCGCCGCCGACTCCTGGAACGCCTGCCCGCAGCCCTGGTCCCGGTCCTCGCGGTGCTTCCCGAACTGCCCACCAGGACCTCGGGCAAGGTCGACCGCGCGGCCCTGCCCTGGCCGCTGCCGACCGCCGACGAACCGCCGGGCACGGGTCCTGAGTTGACCGGTACCGCGCGGTGGCTGGCCGAACGGTGGCACCAGCTGCTCGGCGTCCCGGTCGACGCCGACAGCGACTTCTTCGCCCTGGGCGGCAGCAGCCTGAGCGCCGCCCGGCTCATCTCCGCGCTGCGCGACCGCCACCCGGGGATCGGCGTCGCCGACCTGTACCAGAGCCCGCGGCTGGGGGAGTTCGCCCGGCGCTTGGACGAGGTGGCCGCGCCGACCGGGGACCGCCGCGAGGTCCGTCCCACCTCGCGGCTGGTCGGCGCGTACCAGGCCGGGGTCCTGGCGGCGCTCTCGGTCCTGTCCGGCCTGCAGTGGGTGCTCGTACTGGCCGCACTGGACGACCTGATCGGCCCGCTGCCCTGGACCGTGCACACCTCCTGGTGGCTGATCGGCGCGGGCTGGCTGCTGCTGTCCAGCTCGCCGGGGCGCGCCACCGTCGGCGTGCTGAGCGCACGGGCGCTGACGGCCCGTCTGCGACCGGGCACTCACCCGCGCGGCGGACTGGTGCACTTGCGGCTGTGGACGGCCGAGCGGGTCGCGGCCGGATTCAACATCGCCTCCGTGATCGGCACCCCGATGGCGCCCCGCTACGCCCGGATGCTCGGCTGCCGGGTGGGGGCGAACGTCGACCTCCACGCCATGCCGCCGGTCACCGGCCTCGCCGACTTCGGTGACGGCTGCTCCGTGGAGCCGGAGGCCGATCTGGCCGGCTGGTGGCTCGACGGCGACGTGCTCCACCTGGGCGCCGTCCGGGTCGGCGCCGGGGCGCGCGTCGGCACGCGCAGCATGCTGATGCCGGGCGCGGACGTCGGCGAGGGCGCCGATGTCGCACCGGGCAGCTGCGTGAACGGCGCCGTGCCCGCCCACCAGCGCGTGCACGGCTCCCCGGCCAGGCCGGACCACACCGCGCCGCTCGCCCCGTGGCCGGCCCCGCACCACCGTCGCTCCCGGCGCTGGACGGCCGCCTACGCCGCCACCCTGCCGCTGCTCTCCCTGCTGCCGCTGCTCGCCGCGGCCCCGGCCCTGTGGGCGCTCTACCTGACGGTCGGGCACACGGCCGACTTCGGCGTGGTCAGCGCCCGGGTCGTGGAGCTGACCGTGCCGCTGGTCCTGGTCACCGCGGTGCTGTACGCGCTGGTCCTGGCCGCCACCGTGCGGCTGCTCTCGCGCCCGCTCGTCCCCGGCACCCACCCCGCGCACGGCAGGGTGGCCTGGTGCGCGTGGCTGGTGCACCGGCTCATGGACACCGCCCGGCGGACCCTCTTCCCGCTCTACGCGGGCCTGCTGACACCGGCCTGGCTACGCCTGCTCGGCGCCCGGGTGGGCCGCCGGGTGGAGGCCTCGACGGTGCTGGGACTTCCCGGCCTGATGCACGTCGACGACCAGGCGTTCCTCGCCGACGACTCGCTGCTGGCCCCGTTCGAGACGCGCGGCGGCTGGCTGCGCCTGGGCGTCGCCACCGTGGGCCGGCGCGCGTTCGTCGGCAACTCCGCGATCGTCGGGCCGGGCCGGGGCCTGGCCGACGACGCCCTGGTCGGCGTGCTGTCCGACGCGCCCGCGCAGGCCGCGGCCCGCGGCTCCTGGCTCGGCCGCCCCGGCTTCCCCCTGCACCGCAACCCCGAACAGGCGGAGACCGCGCGCACCTACGAGCCGCCGCGCCGCCTGGTGTGGGCCCGCGCGGCCGTGGAGCTCTGCCGCACCGCGCCGGTGCTGGCGAGCGCCCTCCTCGCGGACGTCGCGGTGCTGCTGCTGCAGAAGGCGTTCGACGTCTGCGGGCTGACGGCCTCCGGGCTGACGGTGTGCGTGCTGGTGGCCGGGGCGCTGATGCTCGGCTGCGGGACCGCCGCCTGCCTGCTCACCACCGCGGCGAAGTGGCTGCTGGTCGGCAGGTTCCGGGTCGGGCAGCAGCCGTTGTGGAGCTCCTTCGTGTGGCGCAACGAGCTCTTCGACACCTTCGTCGAGGTGCTGGCCATGCCCTGGCTGGCCAGCTCGCTGATCGGCACCCCGTTCCTCGCCCTCTGGCTGCGCACGCTCGGCGCGCGCATCGGCCGCGGCGTGTGGTGCGAGACGCACTGGCTCCCAGAGACCGACCTGGTCCGCGTCGGCGACGGGGCGTCCCTCAACCGCGGTGTGGTGGTCCAGACGCACCTCTTCCACGACCGCCTCATGCGGATGGACGAGGTCACGGTCGGCGCGGGGGCGACGGTCGGTCCGCACGCGATCGCACTGCCCGGCTCGAGCCTGGGCGAAGGAACGGTGGTCGGCCCGTCCTCGCTGGTCATGCGCGGCGAGTCGGTCCCGGACCACGGTCGCTGGCTGGGCAACCCGGTCGCCCGCTGGTGACCGTCGTGCGGTGACACCATCCGGAAAGGTCGAGGACAGCACCCCGTCGGTTGAAAACGGAGGGCTTGCGGCCAATATCCGACACGACGGCATATGCCGTGCGGGGTCGTGCTCCAATGGCCGCTCGGAGGCCGGGAGCTGGTTCGGAGCAAGAGGCGGTGCCGTGGGGACGACGACGGAGAAGACCTTCCGGGCCTTGCTGGAGGCAGCGCCCGACGCGATGGTCATCTGCGACCGGGAGGGCCTGATCGCGCTGGTCAACGCGCAGACCGAGGCGCTGTTCGGCTACTGCCGCGAGGAGTTGCTGGGCGCGCCCGTGGAGGTCCTGGTCCCCGAGCGGTTCCGCCGGGCCCACGCGGGCCATCGCCGCCGCTACGTCGCCGACCGCCGGGTCCGCCCCATGGGGGCGGGCCTGGACCTCTTCGGGCTCCGCAAGAACGGCGACGAGTTCCCCGTCGAGATCAGCCTGAGCCCGCTGGAGACCGCCGAAGGGACGTTGCTGTCCGCCGCGATCCGGGACGTCAGCGACCGCAAGGCGGTCGAGGCGGCGCTGGCCGGGCTCTACGAGCAGCAGCGCCACGTCGCGCTCACCCTGCAGCGCAGCCTGATGGGTTCGCCCCCGCCGGTGCCGGGAGTCGTGACCGCGGCCCGCTGGCTGCCGGCGCGGCAGGGCGCCGGGGTCGGCGGCGACTGGTTCGACCTCGTCCCGCTCGGCGCCGGCCGCGTCGGCATCCTCATCGGGGACGTCATGGGCCGCGGCCTGGAGGCCGCCGCCGTCATGGGCCAACTGCGCTCGGCGGCGCACGCCCTGGCCAAGACGGGCATGGCGCCGTGGCAGCTGATGCAGGCGCTGGACGCCGTCGTCGCGGAGCTGCCGGACCAACTGGTGACCTGCTGCTACCTGGTGCTCGACGCCGACGCGGGGGAGCTGACGCTCTGTTCGGCCGGGCATCTGCCCGTGCTGCTGGTGGAGCCGGGCCAGCACGCGAGGATCCTCGACGTCCCCGTCAGCGTGCCGCTCGGCGTGGGCGAGGTGCCGCACCTGCAGGTCACCCTGCCCGTGACGGCGGGCTCGGTGCTCGCCCTCTACACCGACGGGCTCGTCGAGACGCCCCTCGGCGACCTTCAGGCCGAGATCGACGGCCTGGCCCGCAGCCTCAAGAAGTTCCTGGCCGAGGACGACGACCTGGAACGCGCGGCGGACGAGATCCTCACGTCCATCCTGCCCGCCCCGGACGACTACGGCGACGACGTCACGCTGCTGCTCGCCCGGATCCCCGAGCCCGCGCAGGCCGCCCAGTCGGCCGACCTGCCGGCCGACCCGACCGCGCCGGGCGCGGCCCGGCGCTTCCTGCGCGAGGCGCTGGCCCGTTGGGCCTGCACCTCCGACGTCGTCGACACCGCCGCGCTGCTCTGTTCCGAGCTGGTCACCAACGCGGTCCGCCACGCCTGCGGCCCGATCCGGGTCCGCCTGCGTCTCGCCGACGGGGAGCTGGGCCTCGAAGTCAGCGACGGCAGCCCCTTCCTGCCACGCGCCCGCCACGCCAAGGAGGCGGAGGAGTCGGGGCGCGGCCTGCGCCTGGTCGACTCGCTCGCCGCCCGCTGGGGGACCAGGGCCACGGGGGAGGGCAAGGCGGTGTGGCTGGCCCTCCGGTGCGCGCCCTGAGGTCGTGCCGCGAGGTCGTGCCGGGTGCGGAGCTGGGCCGGCGCGATGGCAGACTCGGCACCATGACTTCCTCCCTGTCCGAGCCGGACCAGCAACTCTCCGATTCCAACGCGCTGTTGCTGGACTACCTCGACTACTACCGCTCCGTGGTCGGCGCCAGGCTCGAGGGACTGTCCGAGGCGGAGCTGCGCGTCAGCGGGCTCCCCTCCGGATGGTCGCCGCTCGAACTGCTCAAGCACCTCGTGTACATGGAGCAGCGCTGGCTGCGCTGGGGCTTCCTGGGCGAGCCGGTCCCGGCGCCCTGGGGTGATCGCGGCCCGGAGGACCGCTGGCACGTCGGCCCGGAGGAGACACTCGCCGACCTCCTCACCGCGCTGCACGCCGGCGGCGCGTACACCCGCACGGTCGCCTCGGGCGTGCCGCTCTCCACCGTCGCCGCGGCGGGCGGCCGCTTCCCCGACGACGGCACCCCCCGCCCCACCCTGGGCTGGATCCTCTTCCACGTCCTCCAGGAATACGCCCGCCACGCGGGCCACCTGGACATCGTCCGCGAGCTCACCGACGGCGTCACCGGCGAGTAGCCCCGCCCCCGCATGTGACGGCCCGTCGAAGCCCGGTCTTGGCGAGGCACCGGAGATCCACCTGGTCCATCGGCGTACCGAGCTCCTGGATCGAGAGAACGTGCAGGCCGGCGGTAGTGGAGCCAGCGGCAGTGAAGCCGCCGGTCCGCATCGGCGGGTCCACGAAGCAGGACACCGGCTTCCACGCGCCGATTCAGCGCGGGCGCGTCGAGAATCCTGACAGGTGGTGCGGCGCCAAATCAGAGGGGCCTGTTGGAGGAGTCGGCCGGGCTGTCCTGGGGGGACGGCCCGGCCGGGAGAGGGGTGGGGGTCAGTCGGGGAGGCGGTCGAGGAGCCAGGTGCAGAGTTCTTCGGTGACGGCGGTGTGCGCCGTGTTGGCCGTGGAGCAGATGAAGTCGTCGAGCTCGCTGTCGCCGGGGTCGAGTGCGTCGATGTCCGCGTAGAGGTCCTTCTGCTGGTCGATGTCGCGGATGGAGACCGCGCTGACCGACGGGACGAAGCAGACGTCCTCGTGCCGCAGGTCGACCTCCGCGCCGAACTTCTTCAGCATGTCGGCGAGGATGCCGAAGGAGCGGAGGGTGCCGCCGGGGGCGGCGTCCAGCTCCGGGAAGCCGTTGGTCTTGATGGTCTTCTGGGCCGGCGGCAGCAGCCGCCTGAGTTCGGCGACGGTGACGTCGCCGTTCTGCGCCTGGGCGTAGAACGTGGTGCCGGGGTAGATCTTCTCGACCGCGAGGGTGGTGTCGCCGGGCTTGATGTCCAGGCCCTTGCCGTCGCCGCGGCCGTTGGCGAGGCCGATCAGCCGCGGGATGCGCGGCCAGGAGCCGATCTCCTCCAGCTTCTTGAGGAACGCGACGCGCTCGGGGGCCACCCCGATGCCGCCGTTGCTCGGGTCGTAGTGCCGCCAGAGCATCTGCCGGGCGGCCGGGCTGTTCATCTGCCGGGCGAAGTCGTTGGCGAGCGGGATGAAGTGGGAGAACGCCTGGAGGCCGATGGGGACGACGCCGCCGCGGTGCGGGCTGTCGTAGGAGAAGTAGAGGCGGGTGCGGTGGTCCATGCGTTGCCGCTCCAGGTCGGCCAGCGCGTAGCGGGTGATGATGCCGCCCATGCTGAAGCCGCCCACCGTCAGCGGGGCGCCGCCCAGTTGCTCGGCGAGGGTCCGCTGGACTGCGGCCATGGCGGCCTGGGCGTTGTCCAGGATCGAGGCGGAGCGCTCGTCGAAGCCGAGCAGGATCACGTCCCGGCCCCGGCGGCGCAGCTCGGACAGCAGCGGGTAGTCGCGGTCCAAGCCCGCGTACAGCCACTGCAGGTCGCTGCGGCCGAGGTTGAAGCCGTCGGCCATGATGACCGGCCGCATGAGGCCCTGGTTGCGCTCGCCGTAGAAGACGTGGGCGAAGCCGTTCGGCAACTGCCACTTCTCGTCGGGCTCCGGGACGGGGTAGGGGAGCGGGGTGGGTGCCGTGGAGCTCAGCGGATCGGCGAGGGTGAACGCGCCGACGCTCTGCTCCGCCTTCTCGTCCTGTGGTCCGGACAAGGTTCCTCCTTGGGGGTGCGCACCGGCCGAGCGGGCCGTGGGACACGAGCCGGAGAACTGCGGTCGATGCGGTGATGAAAGCATCGTCCACGAACGACATCGGCGCGGACGGTATTTACACGAACCATGGCTCCGAAGGGACCATTTGTCGGCTCAGCGGACAATCCCTTTGTAGGAAGCGGCATTTCCTGGCCGCTGTGACGGCGGGCCGGTCGCTGGAGGGCCTTCCGGTCGGCGTGCAGCTCGTCGGTCCGCTGTACGAGGACCGCACGACGCCGCGACTGGCCGAACTGCTCGAACCGGAGATCGGCGGCTTCCGGGCCCCTGGGCGCACCCTGGGCACACCCGGGCCGGTTGACCGGGCGCGCGGCAGGATGAGCAAGGATCTGCAGGCGAGGATCCAGGCCGCCACGCACGAACTGCGCAGGCACGGCCACCCGCCCACCCGGCCCTGAGGCCGCCCGGCGCCCGGGTTCCGGTCCGTCGCGGCGGTCCGCGGAGCGAGCCGCTCGGGACGGACGCGCCGGGCGTCCTGCCGACAGCCGGTCCGGCCCCGCTCCTTCCATGAGGAACCACCCCTTTTGTCCTAGTCCTATTAGGACTACGGTCGGGACATGGCGGCCCCCCGCAGGCTCTCGGCCACGGCGCAGGTGGTCCTCGGGATGGTGTCCATCCGGCCCGTGACCGGCTACGAGCTGACCGCGTTCGCCTCACGGTCGATCGCCAACTTCTTTCCGCTGACCCGCAGCCACATCTACACCGAGCTCAACCACCTGAGCGCGCTCGGCCTGCTGCGGGTGACCGAGACGCCGCGGGAGAACGCGCCCGCCAAGAAGGCGTACGAGATCACCCCGGCCGGCTCGGACGAGCTGCAACGCTGGCTGGACGAGACCGACCTGAGCGAGGAGCGGACCCGGAGCCTGTTCCTGGTCCGGATCTTCTTCGGGGACCGCACCTCGCCGGAACGGATGGCAGGCGTGCTGAACGCATACGAGACCGCCGCGCTGCGACGCAGGGAGCACTTCGCGGCGCTCGTGGACAAGCTGGCGGACCGGCCGGAGTCGGTGTTCCGCCGGGCCACGGCGATGTTCGGCCTGCGTCACGAGCAGGCCAAGCTGGACTGGGTCGCCGAGGCGCGCCCGTTGCTCCTCGCCGCGGCCGAGACCGAAGCCGAGACCGAAGCCGAATCCGAGTCCGAAGCCGACGGCGCGGTGAACGCCGAGGCACCGGTCCCCCCGGGGACTGGTTGACGTGCTCGGCGCACTCGCGAGCACCGCGATCCGGCATCCACGCCGGATGCTGCTGCTCGCGCTGGTCGCGTTCCTGGTGGCGGCCGTGCTCGGGGCCCCCGCGGTCGGCATGCTCAACGCCCGCGAGCCGTTCAGCGACCCCGCGTCCCAGAGCGCCCGCGCCCAGCAGCTCGTCGAGCAGGCCACCGGGCGGGAGCCGAGCCCCGGCGTGCTGGCGCTGGTGTCCGCGCCGCCGGGTACCCCGGCGGTGGCCTCGGCCGCGCGGGAGATCGCCCGGGTCCCGGGCGTCGCCGCGGTCACGGCACCCACGCCGGGGCGCGAGACCGGACTGGTGTCGACCGACGGCCGCTCCTCGCTGGTCGTCGCGACGCTCAGCGCCGCACCCGACCCGGACACGGTCGTCAAACACATCGAGGCCACCCTGCACGGCAGGTCCGACGTGCTGCTGGGCGGCCCCGACGTCGCCGGGACGCAGACCGGCAAGCAGGCGCAGGCGGACCTCGGCTTCGCCGAGGCGATCGCCTTCCCGCTGCTGGCGATCCTCGCCTTTGTCATCTTCCGGGGCATCGCGGCGCTGCTGCCCCTGGCCGTCGGCGGGATGGCCGTGCTGGGCACGTTCGTCGTGCTGCGGCTGGTCAACCTCGCACTGCCACTGTCGATCTTCGCCCTGAACCTGGTGATCGGGCTCGGCCTCGGGCTCGCCGTCGACTACAGCCTGTTCCTGGTCTGGCGCTTCCGGGAGGAACTGCAGGAGCGCGGCGACGTGGAAACCGCGTTGCGGTCGACCCTCGCGAGGACCGGCCGCACCGTGGCCTTCAGTGCGACCACGGTCGCGGCCGCGCTGGCCAGCCTGACCGTCTTCCCGCAGCGGTTCCTGGTCTCGATGGGCATCGGCGGCGCGATGGTGGCGCTCGTCGCGGCAGCCAGCGCCCTGCTCATCGTGCCGCCGCTGCTGGTGCTGCTCGCCAGGCGCCTCGGCCGGGTCAAGCCCTCCACGCAGGGCGGGGCCTGGTACCGGCTGGCCCGCGGCGTGATGCGCCGACCCGTGCTCGTCGCCACCGCCACGACCGCACTGCTGCTGCTGATGGCGGCGCCCGCCCTGAGCGTGCGCTGGAGCGGCATCGACGCCACGGTCCTTCCCACGAGCCAGAGCGCGCGGGTGGTCTCGGACCGGGTCGCCAGTGAGTTCACCGTGGGAAGCGGCGGCAACGCGATCACGGTCGTCGCCCGGGCCCCGGCCTCCGACCGGCCCGCGCTGGCGGGCTACGCGGAGGGGTTGGCACGGGCGCCCGGAGTCACCGCATCCGGCCCTCCGGTCCAACTCGCGCCCGGGACATGGCAGATCATGCTCGTGAGCCCGAACGACCCGATCTCTCCGGCGGCCCAGCAGACCGTGCGCGCGATCCGGGCGCAGCCCGCTCCCGTCCCCGTCCTCGTCGGCGGGACGACCGCGTCCTTCGTCGACCAGGGGACCTCGATCGCCGGCGCGCTGCCGCCCGCCATCGCGATCCTGTGCGCCGTCACCCTGCTGGTGCTGTGGCTGATGACCGGCTCGGTGATCCTTCCGATCAAGTCCCTGCTCATGAACGGCCTCACCGCCGCCGCGGCCACCGGCATCCTGGTCTTCGTCTTCCAGGACGGACGTCTGGCCGGGCCGCTCGCCTACACGAGCCAGGGCGGCATCGAGGAAACCGACTTCCTGATCGTGGCCGCCATCGCGTTCGCCCTGTCGACGGACTACGGCGTGTTCCTGCTGGCGCGGATCAGCGAGGAGCGGCGGCCCGGGGTCTCGGAACGCGACGCCATCGCCGCGGGCATGCAGCGCACCGGCAGGCTGATCACCTGGGCGGCGATCCTGCTCGCCGTGGCCGTCGGGGTCTTCGCCACCTCGAAGCTCGTCTTCCTCAAGGAAGTCGGGATCGGGGTCGCCGTCGCCGTGCTGATCGACGCCTTCATCGTGCGCGCACTCCTCGTGCCGTCCCTGATGGCCCTGCTCGGCCGCTGGAACTGGTGGGCCCCGGCGTGGCTCGAGCGACTCCACCGGCGCGTGGCGATCCGCGAGTCGGGAACCCCCGCGCCCGCCACGCGCCCCGCTGCCGACCACGACGCCCGCCCGTGAACCTCAGGGGCCGCTGGCGGTACGGGCGGCCCCGTCGCCGCACGTTCAGTCTCCGCCGGCCCGGAGTCGGCCGACCATCGGGGACTGCCCTGAGCCGTCCCTGATCCTTCACTGATGCCGTCTCAGGGTCCCGAGGTGCGTCACCACGGCGAGTGCGACACAGCCGTCGGACGTTCAGCATGGCTTCATTCACAGCATCCTGACAGGTACTCGCCAGTACCCCTACCGTGCCGTGTGGGGCTGCGCGCGTCCCGCCACCACCCGACAGTCGAAGGAGACGATCTTCCGTGAGTCGAGTCGCCACCACCGTCAAGAAGCGCCTCGGGCGCCTGAGCCTCGCGTTACTCGGTGGTGCCGCGCTGGCAGCCACCGGCATGACGGCTGCCGTCGCCCCCGCGCACGCCGCCAACAGCGTGCCGAAGTACGACCACGTGGTGGTCGTGATGGAAGAGAACCACGCCTACGACGAGGTCATCGGCGACACCGCCGACGCTCCGTACATCAACAACACCCTGGCCTCCGGCGGCGCGCTGTTCACCCAGTCCTTCGCCGTCGAGCACCCCTCCCAGCCGAACTACCTGGACCTGTTCTCGGGCTCCAACCAGGGCGTCACCGACGACTCCTGCCCGCACACGTTCAGCGCCGACAACGAGGGCGCCCAACTGCTCGCCGCGGGCGACACCTTCGCCGGCTACTCCGAGGACCTGCCCTCCACCGGCTCCACCTCGTGCACCTCCGGCTCGTATGCGCGCAAGCACGTGCCGTGGAGCGACTTCAGCAACATCCCGGCCGCTGACAACCGGCCGTTCACGAGCTTCCCCAGCGACTTCACGCAGCTGCCGACGGTCTCGTGGGTCATCCCCAACCTCAACGACGACATGCACGACGGCACCATCGCCGAGGGCGACACCTGGCTGCAGAACAACGTCGACGCCTACGCGCAGTGGGCGAAGACCCACAACAGCCTGCTCGTGGTCACCTGGGACGAGGACGACTCCTCGATGAGCAACCAGATCCCGACCATCTTCTACGGCGCGGGCGTCAAGGCCGGTCAGTACAGCGAGACCGTCAACCACTACAACGTGCTGCGCACCATCGAGGACATGTACGGCCTGCCGTACGCCGGTGCCGCGGCCTCGGCCACGCCGATCACCGACGTGTGGGGCGGCTCTGCGGCCGAGACCGTCTCGGTGACCAACCCCGGCGGCCAGACCGGCACCGTCGGCACGGCGGCGTCCTTGCAGGTCGCCGCGACCGACTCGGCGGGCAACGCGCTGACCTACTCGGCGGTCGGCCTTCCGGCGGGCCTGAGCATGTCGCCGTCGGGTCTGATCTCCGGTACCCCGACCACGGCGGGGACCTCGAACGTGACCGTCACCGCCTCCTCCGGGACGGCGTCGGGCTCCGCGTCCTTCACCTGGACCGTCAACCCCAGCGGCGGCGGCGGATGCACCGCGGCGCAGCTCCTGGGCAACCCGGGCTTCGAGACCGGCGCCGCCTCCCCGTGGAGGGCCTCCTCCGGCGTCATCAGCAACGACTCGTCCGAGCCCGCCCGTTCGGGCAGTTGGGACGCCTGGCTGGACGGCTACGGCAGCACCCACACCGACACCCTGTCGCAGTCCGTAGCCGTTCCGGCCGGATGCAGCGCGGAGAACTTCTCCTTCTGGCTGCACGTCGACACCGCCGAGACCACGAAGACCACGGCCTACGACACCCTGAAGGTCCAGGTTCTCAACGGCTCCGGCACGGTGCTCGGCACCCTGGCGACGTACTCGAACCTGAACGCCAACACCGGATACACCCAACACTCCTTCAGCCTGGCCGGTTACGCGGGCCAGACTGTCACGCTGAAGTTCACCGGCAGCGAGAACGCCGGCAACCAGACCAGCTTCGTCATCGACGACACGGCCCTGGCCGTCTCCTGACCCCTGACGGCCGTGGCCCGCTCCGAAAGGGGCCGGCCACGGCCGCACGCCTGCCCGCCCGCAGGTGGCCGTGCCGCACGAACGGGTGGGATCCGCGCCGTCCCGACGAGAACGGCCGCGTTCGGCCCCTCGCCGCAAAAGTGGCCCTCCGGTGGGGGCGAGGGTTGCATCAGCGGCTGATGGCCGTAGGCTGGCCCTTCCCATGCTCATCCGAGGCGTGGACATCGTGGCCGAGGAGAACGAACGTGGCACAGGGACGGACCGGCATCAGGGGCGCTCGTATCGGCTCGGGGCCGTTGGGGGAGCCGGAGCGTGGGGACCTCGCCCCCCGCGTCGTGGCTTCGTTCTGGTGCGGCAACGGTCACCACAGCCAGCCCAGCTTCGCGATCGAGGCAGTTGTCCCGGATGTCTGGGACTGCCCGAAGTGCGGCCTTCCGGCCGGCCCGGACCGGGACAACACCCCGGCCGCCGAGACCAACGCCCCCTACATGACGCACATGGGCTACGTGCGCCAGCGCCGCAGCCAGGAGGAAGGCGAGATCCTCCTCAACGAGGCCCTCGCCAAACTGCGCGGGAACTTCTGACGCCCACGGAAAGCGGCGGGCCATGCGTGGCCCGCCGCTCCGCGGCGCAGAGACCCGGGAGCTCTCGGGCCACAACGGTCGGTCGCCCGGGAGCGTCGGATCCGCCGTCAGCACCACTTCGATCGGCCTCCGGATCGAAGCCGAGTACGGAATGTCCCAGTCGCCCTCGGCGGTCATCAGCACCGTCCGGGCCAGCTCGCGACCGATTCGGCGGAGGAACTCGCTGGAGGTACTGGAGGGCCGTTACGACCGGCTGGTCCTCAAAAGTCAGGGTGCGCGCTCGCTCTCAGCCCGTGGGACCGCCCACGCAAGCTCGTGCAGTGACGCGCTAATTCCTGAGCGCGTTTCGCGGCGCTGCACTAGCGTTCGGAGCCATGACCTCGAAGAGAGACGATCATCCTGCCTGGGTCCCGCCCTACCTGGCCAGGCTCGGCGTCGACGACCCGCAGTCCCTCGGCGCCCCCTCGCTCGACACTCTGCGCAGGCTGCACCGCGCACACGTCGAGCTCATCGCCTTCGAGAACTTCGACATCCAGCTCGGATGCCCGCCGGGCATCGAACCGGCCGAGTCCATAGCCCGCATCCTGGCCGGCCGGGGCGGCTACTGCTTCAACCTGAACAACGCTTTCCACGAACTGCTGACTTTCCTCGGGTACGACGTCACCGTGCACCGCGGCCAGATCAACGGTTCTGTCGCGAGCGCCAAAGCGACCGCTGACGAATACGACACGCATATGGCCCTCAGCGTCGTGATCGATGGCGAACGCTGGTCGGTCGACGTCGGCCTGGCCAACTCGCACCACGAGCCCATCCCGCTCCGGGAGGGCGTCCACGTCCAGGGGCCCTTCCGCTTCGAACTGCGGCCGCTGCCGGAGATCGGCCCGGACGCCTGGCGGTTCCTCACCGATCCGGCGCAGACGACCTTCCACAGTATGGACTTCACGCTGGCGCCGGCCACGTGGGAGGACTTCAGGAGCCGCCACACCGAGTGGTCGACGTCGCCGCAGTCTCCCTACGTCAGGTGGTTCCAGCTCTTCCGCCGCGACGCGGGCTGTGCCGAGTACGTGCTGGATGACGAGTACACGCGCGACGAGGGAGCCGGACAGCGCACGACACGCACCCTCGAGTCCGCCGAAGAGCTGTTCAAGATCGCAACGGACGTGTTCCATCTGGACCTGTCGGCGATCGACGACGCCGACCGTGCGGCACTGTGGGACCGCATCCAGCGTGCGGGAGCGGAGTGGCGAGCGATGCAGCAGTCGGCCGGGAACTAGGCTGCTCGGGAAGCTCAGGAACTCATGCGAATCAGTGAAGCCTCGTGGCTGACCGGTTGATGGCGTCTGGATGAAGCAGGAGCTCCGCCTGCGTGCCTCGGTGATCCGTTCCGAGGTGGTGCTCCGCCGGAGGGGCGAACCGCCCTCCGGCGGAGTGGGGGTCAACGGGGCGTCAACGGCCCTGGAGCGACTTGACGTTGTCGCCGAAGGTCCAGCCCAGCGAGCCGTCCCAGTTGATCGACCACGTCATCAGCCCCTTGAGCGAACCGCCGAAGGAGTTCCACGACTGGCTGACCAGGCTCGGGGCCATGTAGCCGCCACCCGCGCCGGACTGGGCCGGCAGACCGGGCACCTGCTTGTCGTAGGGCACCTTGACGGTGGCGCCCTGGACGGTCAGGCCGTTGTTCAGGCAGGTCGTCTGCGCGGTGAAGCCCTGCACCGTGCCGGCCTGGTAGGAGTCGCCGGAGCAGCCGTACATGCTGCCGTTGTAGTACTGCATGTTGAGCCACCACAGCTGCCCGTTGTCGGCGTACTTCTTGATGATCGGCAGGTAGGCGCCCCAGATCGACCCGTAGGTGACGCTTCCGCCGGTGACGTACGCGGTCTCCGGGGCCATCGTCAGGCCGAAGCCCGCGGGCATCCGGGCCAGGATGCCGTCGATGATGCGCTCCAGGTTGGCCTGGGAGGTGGAGAGCGTGTTGATGTTCCCGCTGCCGGTCAGCCCGGTCTCGATGTCGATGTCGATCCCGTCGAAGTTGTAGGTCTTCAGGATCGGGACGATGGTCGCCACGAACCGGTCGGCGACGGTGCTGGAGCTCAGGTCGATGCCGGCCGAGGCGCCGCCGATCGACATCAGGATCGTCGCGCCGGCGGCCTTGGCCTGGCACATCTCGGCCGGGGTCGCGACCTTGACGCCCGTGTCCATGCCGTCCTGCCACTCGGCGGTGCCGTCCGAGAGGATCACCGGGAAGGCGGCGTTGAGGACGTTGTAGCCGTGCGCGGCGATACGGCTGTCCGTGATGGGGATCCAGCCCATTCCGGGGTGGACGCCGTTCGCGGCGCCGTCCCAGTTCTCCCAGTAGCCCTGGAGGACCTTGCCCGCGGGCCGGGGCTTCGTGGCGCAGGTCGCGCCGCCCGAGGGCGTGCCGGTGGGCGACGGGCTGGTCGTCGGCGAGGCGGTGGCGGTCGGCGGGGCGCTGACGCTGGGGGAGGGGCTCGCGCTCGGCGAACTGCTGGCGCTCGGCGATGCGCTGGGGGACGGGCTGCCGCCGGGGCCGGTGAGGGAGACGTCGTCCGCGTAGTACGCGGGCTGTCCGTACCAGCCGTGCAGGTAGACCGTCACCGACGCGGTGGTCGCCCCGGTGGTGAAGGAGACGCTGAGCTGGCCGTACGACGGGCTGCTGGGCGTCCAGGTGGAGGGGTCGCCGCCGGCGTTGCCGGTGCCGGTCGCGCCCAGGTAGACGTAGCTGCCCTGGACGTAGGCGCTGAGGGTGTAGGAGGAGTCGGGCTGCACGCGGACGGTCTGGCTGCACTGGGCGTCGTCCTGGCCGGCGGGCGTGGCCTGGAGCGCGGAGGCGCCCGAGTGGACCGGAGAGCTCACCACCGTGCCGGAGCCGGCCGAGCAGGTCCAGCCGGTGAGCCCGTTCTCGAAGCCGGGGTCGGCCAGCAGGTTGGCGGTGGCGGCCCCCGCGGTGACCGAGCCGGCCACGGCGAGGCAGGCGCCGACGACCGCGGCGGCGCTCACCCCCGCGAGTGCGCTTTGGGCGGACGCCCTCTTGGGACGGAACATGCTGCGCTCCCTTCCCGCCGGATGCCATGAGCATGACTGGCGTGTGGGGGCATGGCGCCCGGCTCTGGGTGAGGTGGGGACAGGTGGGGCTGTGCCGGACCGGATCGTAGGAGGGGCGGGAGGGCCCGTCAATAGGTCTGGACCAATGGCATTCGGCCCTGTGGCGCGCTGCGTCGCCGGTACGCGATCATGCCGACTTGGGTAGCGTTGTCAGTGAGTGAGATTCGCCGTCCGCCGCACCGCTTCACCCGCTGTTCGAGGACGCGATCACCCCCAGGGCCGGCAGAAGGCGCAGGCCCTCGTCCAGAACGGGAGAAGACCATGGCAACGGGTACTGTGAAGTGGTTCAACGCCGAGAAGGGCTTCGGCTTCATCGAGCAGGACGGCGGCGGACCGGACGTGTTCGTGCACTTCCGTGCGATCACCGGCTCCGGCTTCAAGGAGCTCCAGGAAGGCGAGCGCGTGACGTTCGACGTCACCCAGGGCCAGAAGGGCCCGCAGGCCGAGAACGTCGTCCGCGGCTGACAGCCCTCCTGCTGGTCGCCGTCGCGGTCGGGCTGTGCAACTTCGCCGGCGCGATCGGCATCGGTGTCTCCGGCGTGGACCCGCGCGCGTCGGCGGGTCGGCGTCGTCTTCGGGCTTTTCGAGGCCGGCATGCCGCTCGCCGGCGGCCCTCGGCCGCGCGCGGCGGACACGATCGGACCGGCCTCCCGCCGGCGCGGCGGCATCTTGCTGGTCGCGACCGGCGGCTACGCCCTCTGGCAGAGGCGCGGTCGGGTGCGGCGGGGGTCGTCGGGCGCCCGCGCCCGGCGGCCCGGCAAACTCGCGTGCATAGGATCCTGATACCGGGGTAGACGCGTTTTCCTGACGTCGTCCGCATCTGGGAGGGACACCGTGCTCGTCGAAGCCGCTCACCGAGTCAGCCTCGAGCTCCGCGCCGACACGGCCGCAGGACCGGCCGACCTGCCCGAGCTGCCGAGCGACCTGTCCGCCATGCCCGTCGCCGACGTGCGCACGCTCACCGACGTGCTCTTTGCCCGCCTGCGGGGCCTGGAGGAGGGCACCAAGGACTACTCCTACGTCCGCAACAGCCTGGTCGAGCTGAACATGGGCCTGGTCCGCCACGCCGCCTCCCGGTTCGCGCACCGGAGCGAGCCGCTCGACGACATCGTCCAGGTGGGCGTGGTGGGGCTGATCAAGGCCATCAACCGCTTCGAACCGGAGCGGGGCCTGGAGTTCGTCACCTTCGCGCTGCCCACCGTCACGGGGGAGATCAAGCGTCACTTCCGGGACACGAGCTGGGCCGTGCACGTGCCCCGCCGCCTGCAGGAGCTGCGTCTCCAGCTCGCCCGGGCGACCGACCTCCTGCAGCAGCAACTCGACCGGGAGCCGACCACCGCGGAACTCGCCGCCCACCTGGGCATCTCGACGGCCGACGTCGTCGAGGGCCAGGTCGCGACCAACGCCTACACCGCGGGCACCCTCGAGGCGCCCAGCGCCGAAGAGGACGACAACCCCCTGCACGACCGGCTCGGGCAGCCCGAACCCGAACTGGAGAAGATCGAGAACATCCTCTCCCTCAAGCGGGCGGTCGCCGACCTGTCCGAGCGCGACCGCACCATCCTGCGCCTGCGCTTCGTCGAGGAACTGACCCAGCAGCAGATCGGGGAGCGGATCGGCGTCTCCCAGATGCAGGTCTCCCGGGTGCTGACCCGGATCCTGTCCGTTCTGCGCGAGGAACTCACCTGACCGGGCGCCCCGCCGCCGGTGGCCCCCAGCGAGAAGACCCGACCCCCACCTCCGATCGAACCCGCCCGGGAGCCTGAGTGGTTCTAGAAGACCGCGTCACCGTCACGGTCCACAGCGAGACCAGTGGCCGCTTCTCGTTGCTGTGCACCCTGCGCTACAGCCCCGCCGACCCCTACGCGGTCCAACTGCTCTTCCCAAGACTGGTCGCCCACACCAAACCGAACGCGTGGTCCTTCTCCAGAGAACTGCTCACCGCCGGTCTCGAGGGGCCGGCCGGTCTGGGCGACGTGCGCGTGCGCCCCGCGGCGGACGACCAGGTCGCCATGACCCTCTACGGCAAGAACGGCACCGCGACGCTGACCGTGAACGCAGACCGGCTGCGCTCCTTCCTCCTCCTGACGCAGGGCGCCGTGCCCCCCGGCACGGAGTCGCGCCTCATCGACTGGGACCTGCTCTCCGAGCAGCTGAGCAGTCACACCTCATGAAGGGCGCGGTCACCTCATGAACGGCGCGGTCATGTCATGAACACCACGGTAACCTCGTGAACGGCGCAGGCGTGCGGGCGGCCCATGTCCTTCAAGAACGTGCTGCTGGTGGTGTCGGAAGTGGTCGCCAAGGCCGCCGCCCACGCGGGCGGCGCCACCGAGCTGGCGCTGGCCCTCGACGAGCACGGACTGACCGTGTCCGTCTCCGACGGCGCTCGCGCGCTCCCGGTTCCCCGCTCGCGTGGCGAGCCCTCCCACTCGGGCGGGTACGGCCCGAACGGCGTCGCCGACCGCGCCGCCTCCTGGGGGACCGTCCCCGGGCCGGACGGCAGGACGGCGTGGGCCGTCCTGCGACGACGGCAGGAGCCGAGAGGCCCCTGCCCAGGAGGACGGAGACTCAGCGAGGAGCATCGCCCATGGTGCGCCGCCAGCGGGCCTCGGCGACGGAGTAGAGACCGTAGGCCACCCGCGACCGCCGCCAGCGCACCTGACCTGTCCAGCGCGGGCTCGCCGAACCCGAGGGCCACCATCACGGCGAGCACGCCGACGATCACGTAGACCACCACGTAGACCACGCCGCGCGCCGCGAAGCCGACCCGCGCGAGCGGGCTCACCGTCTCCGCGCCTGACTGCGCCCGCGCCTGCCAGCGGGGTTGTCCGAGCCCCTGGCCCGTGTCACGGGACGCGGCGGCACTGTCGGGCGTGCGACGGCGGAACGACGACAGAGTCCAGTCCATGCGGCCTCCTTCCCGCGCGGCTGCCCGTCGTGGGCCGAGGCAAACGGCGGTCGGCCCGCTGCCCGCCTGGTCAGGGACGACGCCATCGCGCGGTGTGCGGCGGACGGAGCGTCAGAACGTGCGGCCGGGTGCGCCGGTGGCGGCGGGCGGGATGCGTGCGGTGATCGTCCGCACCGTGTCAGCCGCACGGATCGGGGCATGCGAGGAGCGACCGCGACCCCAGGAGGACCGATGCAAGCCCCCCGCGACACGTCAGCGCCGGCTCACCGGACGGCCGACCCGGGCCGGGACGCCCCGCCCGGCGTCCCCTCGCAGCGGAGCTCCGAGCAGCGGAACCCCGACGGCGGCGGGGTGCCGACACTGGTCCGCGTCGTGCT
>NZ_BBPO01000046.1:12846-64930 GCF_000787815.1 Streptacidiphilus neutrinimicus | reverse complement strand
ACCTCCGCGCACACCGCGTCGAACGCCGCCGCGAACACCGGGAACGCCTCATACAACTCCCGGCCCATCCCGGCACGCTGACTGCCCTGGCCGGTGAACAGGAACGCCGTCCGGCCCTCCACCACCGAGCCGCGGACGACACTCGCGTCCGGCTCCCCCGCCGCCAGGGCAGCGAGCCCGTGCAGGAACTCCTCGCGGTCAGCGGCCACCAGCACGGCCCGGCGCTCCAGCGCGGCACGACCGGTCGCCAACGAGTGGCCCACGTCGAGCGGTTCGAGCCCGGGCTCGCCCTCCAGCCGATCCCTCAGCCGGGACGCCTGGGCGCGCAGCGCGTCCTCGCTGCGCCCGGCCAGCGGCCAGGGCAGCACGGCGGGCGCCGGGATCACCGGCTCGGTAGCGGTCTCCGCGTCCTCGACGACGGGCGGCTGCTCGATGATGGTGTGCGCGTTGGTGCCGCTCATGCCGAACGAGGAGATGCCGACGCGCCGCGGCCGCCCGGTCTCCGGCCAGTCCCGCGCCTCGGTCAGCAGCTCCACCGAGCCCGCCGACCAGTCCACGTTCCGGGTCGGCTCGTCCACGTGCAGCGTCTTCGGCAGCACGCCGTGGCGGATCGCCATCACCGCCTTGATCACACCGCCGACGCCCGCGGCAGCCTGGGTGTGCCCGATGTTGGACTTCAACGAGCCCAGCCACAGCGGGCGTTCACGGTCCTGACCGTAAGTCGCCAGCAGCGCCTGCGCCTCGATCGGGTCGCCGAGCCGGGTGCCCGTGCCGTGCGCCTCGACGGCGTCGACCTCGTCGGGCGTCAGCCGGGCGCTGGCCAGGGCCTGAAGGATGACCCGCTGCTGCGAGGGGCCGTTCGGCGCGGTCAGACCGTTGCTCGCGCCGTCCTGGTTGACCGCGCTGCCGCGCACGATCGCCAGCACCGGGTGACCGTTGCGCCGCGCGTCCGAGAGCCGCTCCACCAGGAGCATGCCCGCGCCCTCGGCCCAGCCGGTGCCGTCGGCGGCGTCAGCGAAGGACTTGCAGCGGCCGTTGGCCGCCAGCCCGCGCTGACGGCTGAAGTCGATGAAGGTGCCCGGGGTGTTCATCACCGTGACACCCCCGGCCAGGGCCAGCGAGCACTCGCCGTTGCGCAGCGCCTGAACCGCGAGGTGGAGCGCCACGAGTGAGGACGAGCAGGCGGTGTCGACCGTCACCGCCGGGCCCTCAAGGCCCAGGCTGTAGGCGATCCGGCCGGAGACGACGCTGGCCGCGTTGCCGGTGCCGAGGTAGCCCTCGACGTCGTCCGTGGAGTTCATCAGCACGGCCAGGTAGTCCTGACCGCTGGTCCCCGCGAAGACGCCGACCCGGCTGCCGTGCACCGACAGCGGATCGATGCCGGCCCGCTCGAACGCCTCCCAGGACGTCTCCAGCAGCAGCCGCTGCTGCGGGTCCATCGCCAGAGCTTCGCGCGGCGAGATGCCGAAGACGGTCGGGTCGAAGTGCGCGAGGTCGTGCAGGAAGCCGCCCTCGCGGGTGTACGAGGTGCCGGGGTGGTCCGGGTCCGGATGGTAGAGGTTCTCCACGTCCCAGCCGCGGTCGGCCGGGAACTCGGACATCGCGTCCTCGCCGGCGGCCACCAGCTGCCACAGCTCCTCGGGCGAGGAGGCCCCGCCCGGGAACCGGCAACTCATCGCGACGATGGCGATGGGTTCCTGGTCCTTGGCCTCCACCTCGCGCAGCCGCAGCCGGGTTTGGTGCAGATCGGCCGTCACCCGCTTGAGATAGCCGCGGAGTGTCTCTTCATTCGCCATTTAACGTGACCTCATTACGGCGTTCCGGCTGCCGACCTGCGGTGGGGCCGCTTGTGATCGAGTCAATATCCGGCGTCACGCTAGGGCGACCCCCGCAGGCCGCCAACCCCTAGCCAACCCCTAGGTGACGTCGGGTGATTCGTCGTGCGGCGAGCGCATCGCCGGTCGCCGCGAATAGGGGTGAACCCAGCTCCGAACAGGGGTCGAAGGGGTCGATCAGGAGGCCGTCCGGGGTTCGGCGGATTTCTCGCGCTGCCTAGGCTGGCACACCAGCAAGGTATGCGAACCAGTCCGTGAACCGGCTGCACGAATCGCATGTGGAATGCGACGCGAGATCCATCGGGGAGATGTGTTGAACGACAAGCCTCAGACGCCCGAGCATCGCCTGGAGATCGACCGGTCGGCGGCTCCCGGCCGGGAGCCGGGGCCGATCGACCTCCGCCGGTACTACGCGCACCCGGCCTACTCGGGCATCGCCACGTTCATGGGTGTCCCGTACTGCCTCAACCAGGAGGACCTGCGGGCCGGGAACGTCGACGTGGCCGTGCTGGGCATCCCGCTGGACGCCTCGGTCGGCCACCGTGGCGCCTCCTACGGCCCCCGCATGATCCGGTCCGACGAGCGCTACGTCTTCAACACGCCCGAGGCGATGATCAACGCCAGCACCCGGATCAACCCGTTCGACGTACTGAAGGTCGTCGACTACGGCGACGCGGCCGTGGACCCCTTCAGCACCGCGAACTCGATCGGCCCGATCCGGGAACTGGTCCGCGAGATCGCCGAGGTGGGGGCCGTGCCGGTGCTGCTCGGCGGCGACCACTCGCTGCTCTGGCCGAGCGTGGGCGCGCTGGCCGACGTCTACGGCCCGGAGAAGATCGGCGTCATCCACTTCGACGCCCACCCGGACTGCCACGACACCATGCTCGGCCATCGGGTGACCCACAGCACCCCGATCCGGCGGATCATCGAGGACGAGAAGATCCCGGCGGGCAACGTGGTCCAGGTCGGGCTGCGCACCGTCACCGGCCCCGACAACCAGCTGTTCAACTGGATGCGCCGCCAGGGCATGAAGTCGCACTTCATGGCGGAGATCGAACAGATCGGCTTCCACGCCGTCCTCGACAAGGCGATCGCCGAGGTGCAGGAGAACGCGGAGTTCGTCTACCTGTCCCTGGACATCGACGTGCTCGACCCGGCGTTCGCCCCCGGCACCGGCACCCCCGAGCCCGGCGGCCTGACCAACCGCGAGCTGTTCCCGGCCTTCCGCCGGATCTGCCACGAGACCAAGGTCATCGGCATGGACGTGGTCGAGGTCGCGCCGCACCTGGACGCCGGCTACTCCACCACGATGAACGCCCGCCGCGCCATCTTCGAGGGCCTCACCGGCTTGGCGATGAACCGCCTGAAGATCACCGGCCCGAACTACCTGAACCCCATCGTCTCCGGCCAGGTCAAGTTCCCCATGGGCTGACGCGCCCCGTTCCGTCTCCCCACCGGCCCACAAGCCCCGGCCGGCAGGCCCCCGCCGCCGGACCGGTCACACCGGACACACCGGCCCCCCGGCGAGAGACCGCCGGGGGGCCGGCGCTTCCACCTGCCTCGAACAGCCCGTTTGCCGTGCATGATCGCGGCAACAGAAGGCTTATGATGCGCACCGTCGAAGCGTCACTCGCGCTGGTCTTCCTCCTCGGGGCCTGTTCGACCCGTCGGCCCCTGTGGCGTTGCACCCTGGTGGCGCTGTGCATGACGTCGACGGGCCTGGTCCTCGTACCGGATCTGGTCGCGCCGCCCGGCCCGGCCAGGGTCGTGGCCTGGACACTGGCCGCGGGGTTCAGCGCAGCCGTCGCCGCTCTCGCGGTGCTGCTGGCCGCGGACGGCCTGCTGGTCCTGCGGAGAGAGGGCCTGGCCCGGCCGCAGGCGGCGACATTCGCGGGAGGGCTCGTCCTCGCGACGGTCGTCGGGCTGGCCGTGCTCATCGCCGTGCGAGGCGGCAGAGCACTCGCCGGGACGACGCTCGCCCTGGGCGTGCCGACCGCCTATCTCACCTCGCTCTTCGTGTGCTTCCTCGTGGTGTCGAAGGCGCGCGGGCGCCTCTGGTCGCGTCACCCCACCGACCACGTCGTGGTGTTGGGAGCGGGGCTGGACGAAGGCGAGGTCACACCGCTGCTCGCCGGTCGGCTGGACCGCGCCGTCGCCGTCTATCGGGCCCTCGTGGCCCGGGGCGCAGACCCGGACTTCATCGTCTCCGGTGGGCAGGGCCCGGACGAGGAGCGTTCAGAGGCTGAGGCGATGTCCCGCTACGTCCTGGCCCGCGGCGTGCCGGGGACACGCGTGCGCCGCGAGAACCACTCCCGCAACACCGACGAGAACCTCACCTACAGCGCCGTGCTGATGAAGCGCGTCGGGACAGGTCCGCGATGTGTGGTCGTGACGAGCGACTTCCATGTGCTGCGCGCGGCGATGGTCATGGAGCGGCTCGGCCTGCGGGGCAGCGTCGTGGGAGCGCGAACCGCGCCCGTGTACTGGCTCACCGCCACCACGCGGGAGTTCGTCGCCGTCATCTGGTACGACCGGCGGGCGTTCCTGGGCTTGAGCACCCTGCTGCTGCTTCCCGGTCTCACCCTGCTGCTGCCGTGGCGGTGATCGGCAACGTGTCGATCAAGAGTTGAGGGGTAGGCGCAGACCGAGCCGGCCCGGCGGGCCGGCACCGAATCCGTGGACAGGGGACCCGATGATCGATCAAGCGGCAGTGCCGATTTCGCCCAAGCCGCCGGAGCCACAAGCGCCGCGTCCGTCGAAGACGCAGAAGGTCCTGCTGACTCCGGACCTTCCGGCCCCGCCCGGCACTCCCGACGGGCCGGATCCGTCGAGTCTCGTCAGCGGCTTGAGCGAGCGGCAGGCGACATCGAGTCTCCCCCATGAGACCCATGAGACGCCGGACTCTCATGAGACGCCGGACTGAGCAACGGTCGGGAAACTGAGCAGCAGCCGGGAGGGGCCGCCGTTCGGGCGGCCGCTCCCGTGGCGCCGCGTCAGCAGTCGAACACCGCCCACACGGTCTTGCCCGATGCGTGGCACGTCGTTCCCCACTGCCGGCTCAGGAGCTCCACCACATGCAGTCCGTAGCCGCCGGGTCGGGCCGGGTCACCCGGCGGAAGGGGCGCGGGCACAGCAGCTTCGCCATCCGTCACGGCCACCGTGAGAACTCGCTCGTCGACCGTGACCGCGATCTCCTGAACACCGGCACCGTGAGCCATCGCGTTCGCGACCAGTTCGGAGACGACCAGCAGGATGTCCTCTGCCCGTTCCCGCCCCTTGGGGTCGATGCCCTCCGGATCCGTCCAGACCCATTCGCGCAGCACGCCGCCCGTGAAGTCACGGGCGCGACCCACGGCCCCGACGACGCCGTGCAGGCCGAGCCGTCGGACCTGCCGGGACGGAGTCCGGATCAGCGCCTCGGACTCGACGCTTGCGCCGCTCATGCTTCCGCCAGGGCGCAGGCGACGTCCGGCTGGGTCTCGAACACGGAAAGGGCACCGGTCAGTTCGAGCAGACGCAGCAGCTGCCGCGTCGGCGCGGCCAGGACCAGCCGTCCGCCGACGTCGCTGACCTGCTGCCGGGCCCTCAAGAGGACGTTGAGCCCGGAGGAGTCGCAAAAGCCCAGCCGTGAGCAGTCGAGGACGATTCTGGTCACCCCCGCGTCCATGAGCGAACCCGTGGCGAGCGCGACTTCGGGCGCGGTGTCGGGATCGAGCTCGCCTGCCAGCAGGACGTACCCCGCCTCCTCCGCCGTGCGAACCGCGACGGTCAGCCGATCCGCCTCGGGAGGGGCGGCCGGCGTGTTCTCCGGTTCGGACATGCTTGCACGCTCCAGCGCATCGGTGGTCGGCTTTCGGCAGAGGCTATCGTTGCCACACCTGTCCCCGGCCGCCGCCCCTGAAGGGGCCGCCATCGGCACAGGCCGCGTCGAGCCCGCGCGGAGGGACGGCACATCATCTCGGTGAATCGGGGTACACGGCGAAGGACGCCTGATGAAGCCGGACCCCGCCGCACCAGCGGCGGGGTCCTACGCGCCGAAGGAGCCCTGATGCCCCGCACCGAAACCGCACCCGCCGCCGCGCGCACCCTGGCGGTCCGTGAGGACGGCTGCGGCGCGGGCGCGAGCGACGGCGTCCCCGCGCTGGTGACCGCCGGCCGCGAACTGCCGGACGTCACCCGCGCCTCGCCCGTCGACACGGCGACCGCGAAGGACCTGAGCCGCGTGCTGTTCGAGCGGCGCCGACGGGTCGGCGTGTCACAGATGCAGGTCTCGCGACTCCTCGCGGCCGCGCTGGGCAAGCTGCGCGAGCAACTCGCCGCCGACTGAGGCGCCGAGTGCGCGTGGTGGTTTCCCTGATGGTCCCTGCGTCGACGACGCGCAGGACGCGCGGATGTGGAGTCCGGTGACAGTGGTGCAGCGCCGCGTGGCGGGGCAGGCGCAGGCGACTCGGCTGAGGATCGTCCTGGCGGAGGACGATCCGGCCGATGCCCTGTTGGTGGAGGAGTTGCTGGCCGACGGCGATCTGGACGCCTCGCTGACGTGGGTGCGCTCCGCGGCGGACGCGCGCCGGGCGGTGGCCGAAGGCGCGGCCGACTGCCTCGTCCTGGACCTGCACCTGCCGGACCTGGCGGGCATCGGTGCGCTCGCCGAATTCCTGCGCGAGGTCGGGGTCACCGCGGTGGTGGTGATGACCGGGCTCGACGACCGCGCGGCGGGTCTCGCGGCGGTCCAGGCGGGCGCCCAGGACTACCTGGTCAAGGGCAAGGTCGAGGGCGAGTGGTTCGCGCGGACCGTGCGCTATGCGGTGCAGCGCAAGCAGGCGGGGCAGGCCGCCGCGGCACTCGCGGCCGCCCGTTGGCGCGCCCAGGAGAACGCGCGACTGGAACGCGGGCTGCTGCCCACCCCGCTCCTGCGCGACGCGGACATCGAGGTGGCGTGCGGCTACCGCCCGAGCCGGGCCGGCGCCCTGCTCGGCGGCGACTTCTACGACGTGATCGAGACGGCGGACGGGGACGTGCACGCGGTCGTGGGCGACGTGTCCGGCCACGGCCCGGACGAGGCGGCACTGGGCGCGGGCCTGCGGGTGGGCTGGCGCACGCTCGTCATGGCCGGCCATCGCGGAGCCGACCTGTTGCGGAAGCTGGAGCAGCTGCTGCTGGCAGAGCGGCGGACGCCCGAGGCGTTCGCGACCCTGGTGATGGCCACCTTCCCCCGCGGGGGCGGGCTGACGATCACCCGCGCCGGGCATCCCGGGGTGCTGCTGCGGTCCGAGCGGAGGGTGCGCCTGGTGGAACCCGAGCACGGGCCGGCTCTGGGCCTGGTTCCCGGCGTCGGGGACTGGCCGCAGCGCCCGGTGGACCACCGGCCGGAGGAAGCGCTGGTGATGTTCACCGACGGCCTGTACGAGACGCGCCTGACCGGCGGCGAGAGGCTCGGCGAGCAGCGGCTGACCCACCTCGCCGACACGCTCGGCGGCCTGCCGGCTCAGGAGTTCGTCGACACGCTCATCGATCTGAGCCGGGCCGAGCAGGCCGCCCATCCGGAGGGCCGAGCGGGCGTCCTGGGATCAGGGGACGACGTGGCCGTGCTGTACCTGCAGCGAAAGGCAGACGTATGACCGGGCCCGCCGCCCCTTCCGCGACAGCACCCGGAGTGCTCACGGGGACGCCCCGAAACTGGAGTGTGCGGAGCTGGTTCCTTGCCATCGTGTCGTCGATGGTCGTGCTGGTGGTCGTCTTCGCGGTGGTCGGCGCGGTCCTGCTGGACCGCACCACGACGGCGTCCGACAACCTGGTCGGCCACCTCGATCCGGCGGCCGCTCAGCTGGCCGGGCTGGAAGCCGCGCTCGTCGACGAGGAGACCGGCGTGCGCGGCTACATCCTCACCGGCAACCCGGAGTTCCTCCAGCCCTACGAACAGGGCGAGCCGATCGAGCGGCAAGCCCTCTCCTCGCTGAGCCGATCGCTCACCGGCCATCCCCGAGCGCTGGCCGACACGGCCGCCATCGAGCACGCCGCGGCAGCGTGGAAGGCCGGCTACGCCCAGCCGTTCATCGACCAGACACACGGCGGACGCCACGTCGGCGACGCACAACTGGCGTCCAGCAAGGCGGCTTTCGACCGGATGCGCACCCTGTTCGTCGGCGCGCAGCACCAGCTCGACGCCGAGCGCGCCTCCGCCACGGCGACGCTTGTCCAGGCCCGGCGGACCCGCGACTGGGCCTTTGCGGCGATGCTCACCGTCTTCCTGCTGAGCGCCGTCGCGCTCACGGTCCTGCTGCACGTGACCGTGCTGCGGCCGCTGCGCGTCCTCCGCGCGGCCGTCCACACCGTCGTCGCAGGCCACTTCGACGAGCCGCTGCCTCTCAGCGGCCCGTCGGACATCCGCGCGCTGGGCAAGGACGTCGACGCGATGCGCGGGCGTCTGGCCGACGCGCTCGACGAGGCGGCGCGCAAGCACGACGCCCTGACCGACCAGGCTGTCGAACTGCAGCGCTCGAACAGCGAGCTGGAGCAGTTCGCCTACGTCGCCTCCCACGACCTGCAGGAGCCGCTGCGCAAGGTCGCCTCCTTCTGCCAGCTCCTCGAGCGACGGTACGGCGACCACCTCGACGACCGCGCCCGCCAGTACATCGACTTCGCCGTCGACGGCGCCAAGCGCATGCAGATCCTCATCAACGACCTGCTCGGCTTCTCCCGGGTGGGACGGGTCAACGACGCCCGCATTCCGGTCGACCTCGGAGCCAGCGCCCGGAAGGCCCTGGGCGACCTGCAGGCGGCCGTGGACGACAGCCACGCCCGCATCGACCTGCCCGCCCACCTGCCCACCGTCACCGGCGACCCGACCCTCGTGGGCATGCTCTGGCAGAACCTCTTCGGCAACGCCATCAAGTTCCGTCAGCCCGACCAGGCTCCTTCGATCGTCGTCGAAGCCGCGCCGCATCCCGAGGAACGCGACGTCGTGCTGATCAGCGTCACCGACAACGGCATCGGCATCCCCTCGCAGTTCGCCGAGAAGGTCTTCGTCATCTTCCAGCGCCTGCACGGCCGCGACGCCTACCAGGGCACCGGCATCGGGCTGGCTCTGTGCAAGAAGATCGTCGAGTACCACGGCGGCCGCATCTGGGTCGACACCGCACACACCGGCGGCACCCGCATCTGCTTCACGCTCCCGACCCAGCCGTCGGATCCGCTGCCGCCGTCGACCGCCCTGCCCGCACCCGAACGCGAAGGAAGCCCCTCGTGACTCAGCCGACCGCCGCCACGCCCATCGACGTCCTCCTCGTCGAGGACGACCCGGGCGACGAACTGATGACCCGCGAGGCCTTCGAGGACAACAAGATCCGCAACAACCTCCACGTCGTGCGCGACGGCGAGGAGGCCCTCGACTTCCTGTACCGCCGCGGCGCCCACACCGACGCGGTCCGCCCCGACCTGATCCTGCTCGACCTCAACCTGCCCAAGTACGACGGCCGCGAGGTCCTGCAGACCATCAAGTCCGACCCCGAACTCGCCCATATCCCCATCGTGGTGCTGACGACCTCGGCAGCCGAGGAGGACGTGCTGCGCAGCTACAAGCTCCACGCGAACGCCTACGTCACCAAGCCCGTGGGCCTGGACGAGTTCATGCAGGCCGTACGCCAGATCGACGAGTTCTTCGTCACGGTGGTCAAGCTCCCCCGTCTGACCTGACCTGACCCGGCCCCGGCGGGGTCACGCCTCGGCGCCGCGCAGCACCAGCAGGGCACGTCCCTCCACCTCGACCGACGCGCCGGCCTTGATCAACGGCCGGAACTCGGTGTACGGAATGGCCGTGTCGACCTCGACGGCCCACCACGGGTCGACGTCCTTGGGGACCGTGAAGCGCAGCGGCTCCCAGTGCGCGTTGAACAGCATCAGGAACGAGTCGTCGACGACCGGCAGGCCGCGCAGGTCGGGTTCGGTGATGGCCTTGCCGTTGAGATGGACCATCAGTGACTTCGCGAAGCCGGTCCGCCAGTCGGTGTCGGACATCTCCTTCCCGCCCGGCGTGTACCAGGCGATGTCCTTGAGTCCGTCACGGCTGCCCCGCGGAGCCCTTCCCTTGAAGAAGCGACGGCGGCGGAAGACCGGATGCTCGCGGCGGAGCCGGATCAGCCTGCTGGTGTAGTCGAGGAGTTCGCTTCCGTTCTCGGCTATCGACGGCCAGTCGATCCAGGTGAGCTCGTTGTCCTGACAGTAGGCGTTGTTGTTGCCGCGCTGGGTGCGGCCGAGTTCGTCGCCGTGGAGCAGCATCGGCACGCCCTGGGAGAGCATCAGCGTGGCGAGCATGTTGCGCTGCTGTCGTGCCCGGAGCTCCAGGACCTTGCGGTCGTGGCTGGGCCCCTCGGCGCCGCAGTTCCAGGAGCGGTTGTGGTTCTCGCCGTCCCGGTTGTTCTCGCCGTTGGCCTCGTTGTGTTTGTCGTTGTAGGAGACCAGGTCCCTCAGGGTGAAGCCGTCGTGCGCCGTGACGAAGTTGACCGACGCGTGCGGCCGTCGGCCGTCGTCCTGGTAGAGGTCGGCGGAGCCGGTGAGCCGGGAGGCGAACTCGCCCAGTGTGCCGCCCTCGCCGCGCCAGAAGTCGCGGACGCAGTCGCGGTACCTGCCGTTCCACTCGGTCCAAAGCGGTGGGAAGTTGCCCACCTGGTAGCCCCCGTCGCCGAGATCCCAGGGCTCGGCGATCAGCTTGACCTGCGAGACGACCGGGTCCTGCTGCACCAGGTCGAAGAAGGAGGAGAGCCGGTCGACCTCGTGGAACTGGCGGGCCAGAGTGGCGGCCAGGTCGAAGCGGAACCCGTCGACGTGCATCTCGGTCACCCAGTAGCGCAGCGAGTCCATGATCAGCTGAAGGGTGTGCGGATGGTCCATCCGCAGGCTGTTGCCGGTGCCTGTGGTGTCCCAGTAGTAGCGGGGATTGTCGGGGGCCAGCCGGTAGTAGGCGGCGTTGTCGAGCCCCCTGAACGACAGCGTGGGGCCGAGCTGGTTGCCCTCGGCGGTGTGGTTGTACACCACGTCGAGGATGACTTCTATCCCGGCCTCGTGCAGCGCCTTCACCATCGCCTTGAACTCCTGCACCTGCTCGCCCCGTTGCCCGGAGGCCGCGTAGGCGTTGTGCGGCGCGAAGAACCCGATGGTGTTGTAGCCCCAGTAGTTCGACAGGCCCTTCTCCACCAGGACGTGGTCTGGGAAGAACTGATGGACGGGCATCAGTTCGACGGCCGTGATCCCGAGCTTGGTGAGGTAGTCGACGATCGCCGGGTGGGCCAGGCCGGCGTACGTGCCGCGCAGTGCCTCGGGGACGGCCGGATGGGTGCGCGTCATCCCCTTCACATGGGCCTCGTAGATCACTGACTCGTTGTACGGGGTCTGCGGGGGGTGATCGTTGCCCCAGTCGAAGTACGGATTGACGACGACCGAACGGGCCGCGTACGCGGCGGAGTCGAGGTCGTTGCGCCGGCCGCGGTTGGCGAACTGGTAGCCGTACAGGGCCTCGTGCCAGTCGACGCCGCCCTCGATCGCCTTCGCGTAAGGATCCAGGAGCAGCTTGGCGGGGTTGCAGCGCACCCCCTGCCCGGGACGGTGCGGACCGTGCACGCGGAATCCGTACCGCTGCCCCGGGCTGACGTCGGGCAGATGGATGTGGTGAACGAACCCGTCCACCTCCTTCAGCAGGACCCGCTCCTCGCTGCCGTCCTCGTCGAACAGGCACAGTTCCACCTTCTCGGCCGCTCCGGAGAACACCGCGAAGTTGGTGCCCGCCCCGTCGAACGTCGCCCCCAACGGCCACGCCCGCCCCGGTCGACGGCTCGTGTCCGCACTCTCCCGCCAGATCTGCACCCCGGCCTCCCCGCACTGATGGTCATCTCATGACGGCATGCCTCTTCACGCCTGCCCTCACCACCACGGGCGCAACCGTGCGGCGCTCCGTGCGCTCACCGGCCCCCTGGTCGAGCCGTCGGCAGATCCGCGGTTGCGCGCCGTGCGCCGGGGTATGCGCTCGCGAGAGTTCCTGGTGACGGCTATCGCGACGAGTGTGCAAACGGACGAGAACTGGCTTCATCCTCTGTCATTGGAGGGCCCCGACGCGGCGGCCGCCGATGAGGTGTCGCAGGCCGTGGCGAGGCTCGTGACCCTGTGGAGTTCGGCTCTGGGCAAGGTCGCGCCGCAACTGTCCGGCTACCAGTTCCGCGCCCTGGAGGCGGTCCATCGGGAGCCGGGAGTGAACGTGACGGGGCTCGCCGAAACGCTGCGCGTGGGCGCGCCCGCGTGCAGCAGGCTGTGCGGGAGGCTGGAGACGGCCGGTCTGCTCGAGCGGCGTACTCACCCCGGCAATCGCCGGGAAGTGGTCCTGGGTGTCACCCCGGAGGGGCGTCGCGTGGTCCGGGCGGTCACCGCGCGACGTCATCATGATCTGGCCGCCTCGCTGGCGCGTATGGCGCCGGGAGATCGGGAAGCCCTGGTGGGCGGCCTGCGGGCGCTGCACGCCAACGACGTCGGCCACCCTGGCGACGGCGGGCCGGGCAAAGCCGAGGCCGACGCATGAGCGAGGCCGACGCATGAGCGACGCCGACGCGTGAGCGAGGCCGACGCGTGAGCGACGCCGACGCGTGAGCGACGCCGCCGAACCGGATCGAAGTCAGTAGGGGCAGCGGAGGCCGGAGCGTCCGAGCTACGGGAGCTGGGGCGCGTGGCAGAGCAGCAGGCAGACGTCGTCCTCGCCCTCGTGGTCGGCCAGCATCGGGGTGAGCAGCAGGTCGGCGGCGTCCTCGAGGCCGTCGGACAGCCCGGAGACGTCGAGGGCCGCCAGGGCGCGGCCGAGGCGGTCGATGCCGAGGTCGATTCCCTCGGCGCGCCGTTCGACCAGGCCGTCGGTGTAGAGCAGGAACGTGGAGCCGGGTGGGAACGGCGCCGTGTACTCCTCGAACGGGCGCTGAAGGGGCAGGCCGAGCATGGGCCCGGACTTCTCCTCCAGCAGGCGGACGTGGTCGCCCGGGCCGAGCAGGAGCGGTGGGGGGTGCCCGGCGGCGGCCCAGGTGACGGTCGGCTCGCCCGGCTGGATCCGCGCGACGACAGCGGTGGCGTAGAGCTCCTGGTCGAGGTGGTGAATGAACGCGTGGAGCTTCGCGAGCAAGGTGCCCGGGCCGTCCCCGGCGACGGCGTAAGCGCGCAGCGCGGTGCGCAGTTGCCCCATCATCACCGCGGCGCGCAGCCCGTGGCCGGTGACGTCGCCGACCACGAGGGTGACGCTGCCGTCGGGCAGGGTGAAGGCGTCGTACCAGTCGCCGCCGATGTTGAGACCGCGGGTGGCGGGGAGGTAGCGGGCCGCGAGACGAACGGCCCGGGTGTCCGGGAGATCGGTCAGCAAGGCGCGTTGCAGGGTCTCGGCGGTGTCGCGGTGGCGCTCGTAGCGCAGGGCGTTGTCGAGTGCGACGGCTGTGCGGTGGGCCAGCTCGCGGAGCATGGTGATGTCGTCCGCGGCGAAGGCCTCGCCCACGGGGACCAGGCTCAGCACACCGATGGTGGTGCGTCGGGCCGTCAGCGGCAGCCTCAGCGGGGCCGGTTCCCGACCCGTCACCGCGTCAGGCCCGGTGACCGCGGCCCGGTTGCGCCGCCCGCCGAGGAGTTCTCCGTCGTCGGGCAGCCACACCTCGGCAGCGCGGGCGTACGCGGGGACCAGCAGGTCCTGCAGTGAGGTGATGATGGCGTCGTGGCTGAGCGAGGCCGCGAGTGCGGCGCTGGTGTCGGTCAGGAAGACCAGACGGCGCCGCGCTTCCTCGGCCTGAGCCCGGGCGGCGCGCTCCGCGCTCAACAGGCGACGCTGTTCCCTGGCGGCCGTGTCGAGTTCGGCGTGGAGGGCGAGGACGCCCTGGTTGGTGTGGTGCAGTTCCTCGCGGTGCGATCGGATCAGCTCCGACTGTTCGTCGAGGTGGGCGAGGAGCTCCGCGACGTCCCGCTCCGCGCCGACGAGCGCCGCGTCGAGGTCGCCGGCGGCGGTGCCCGTGGCGGCCGCGAGCAGCCCCGCCTGCGGGTCGCGGCAGGGGACCGTGCGCTCCCATGCGAGCCGGTCCGCCGACGGTGCGGCGCAGCGGACGGTCAGCCGCTGTTCGCTCCTGGTCGTGCCGCTGCCACTCGGCCCGGGGTGCACGCTCACCTGGTGGACGGCGGTCTGATCGAGGGCGCCGCCCAGGTGGGCGGTCATCTCGGTGAGCAGCCGCAGGCGCTCCGGGGTGGGAGTGCCGGCTGCCGCAAGCGCGTGCGAGAGCGCGGCTCGCACGGGTGCCAGGTCCTGCGACGACACGACGGGCCACGTCGCGTGCGCGGCCGGCCTCATGCCCCGCCTCCGCGGAAGTCGGTCACGACCGTCACGGTGGTGTCGTCACGCGCGGGAAGGGCGGCGCTGCTGGCGTCCCTCAGGATCACGGACGCGAGCACCGCGGGGTCGTGGTGGTGCAGGACCGGATCGTGCGGCGGCTCCCACCGGCTGGGCAGCCCGTCACTGTGCAGGACCAGGACGCTGCCGGGGCGCCAGCCGGCCTGGCGCAGCGGCACCCGCGCGGGGCGATGTGCTCCGGCGATGCCCGGGTGGCTGATGAGGTGCTCCCAGCTGTCGGTGTGGCCGATACGCGCGCCGATGTTGCCGATCCCGGCGAAGAGCAGCGTCTCGGTGCGGAGATCGATGCTGGCCACGGCCACGGCCGCGCCGCGCGTGCCGCGCAGCTCGGCGTCGAGGCGGTCCAGGATTCCCACCGGATCATGTTCGGGCCGGCTGCGCAGGGACGTGACGGCACTGTGGGCGGCAGCTGCCGCGGCCGGACCGTGGCCCAGGCCGTCGGCCAGCAGCACCACGAACCGGTCCTGACGGACGACGCTGGTCCAGGCGTCGCCGGAGCTCCGCGCCGCACCGAGGGCCACGCGGATCCCCCCGACGCGCACCGGCGCGTCGACGGACGCCGCCGGGGGGCGACGATCGCCCTTGACCGTCAGCCGGGCCACGGCCACCGTGCCCCGGCCGAGTGTGCTGTGCACGTGGAAGGCGTCCGCGAGGCGGCGGCAGGTGCCCAGGCCGGCCCCGAGGGAAGCGGTCGTGGAGTATCCGTCGCGCAGTGCCCGCGCCACATCCGGCATGCCCGGACCGTGGTCGACGGCGACGATCTGCACCACCGGCTCGTCGTGGTGCGGCTGCCCGGCCGGTCCGCAGGCGACCTCGTCGATGAGGATCCGCCCGCCGCCCGCGTGCTTGAGGAGGTTGGTGGCCAGTTCCGTGGCCACCAGGGCAGCGGCGGCCACGCGGTCGGGCCCGAGCCCGGCCTGCTGGGCCGCGGTCTCGGCGGCCACCCGCGCGTCGTGAACGCGGGTGGTGTCCTGCACCGGGATCTCCCACAGCTCCGGCATCAGAGGGCCTGCCGGGTGGGCGGCACGCCGCCGTGCCACATGAGGACCGTGATGGTCGTCCCACGTCCGGGTTGGCTCTCCAGGCGGAACTCGTGAACCAGCCGGCGCGCTCCCCCCAGGCCCAGGCCCAGGCCTCCGCCGGACGTGTAGCCGTCGGACATGGCCTGGTCGACGTCCGCGATCCCGGGCCCGCAGTCGGCGAAGACCAGACGCACCGCGGTGTGGACGCCGTCGTGCAGCACGGTGGCCTCCATGTGGCCGCCGCCCCCGTGCACCAGGGTGTTGCGGGCGAGCTCACTGGCCGCGGTGACCAGCTTGGTCTGCTGCACCAGTGAGAACTGCACCTCGGTGGCCAGTCGCCTGACCTCCTGGCGGATCCACATCAGATCCATGTCGGAGCGGATCGGCAGGCAGGTTGGCGATCCACGGTGCGTGTCAGGACCGGTCGTAGTCATACGCGCCTCGCTCACCGTGTTCGCGCGCGGCCGGTGCGGGGTGTTCGCGGAGCATGCGCAGTGCGCTCTGGACGTCCAGTGCCGTGCGCAGCCCGGTGAGGGTCAGTCCCAGTTCCACCAGGGTGATCGCGACGGTGGGGCGCATGCCGGCCACGACCGTCCGCGCGGCGAGCAGCTCGGCCCCGGCGGCGATCTCCGCGAGCACCCGGCCGAGGAAGGAGTCGACCACCTCGACGGAGGAGATGTCGATGACCACCCCCGTCGCCGGGCTGTCCGCGATGTGCTGGAGGACGTCGTACTGGAGCCGCTCCGCGTTCTCGTCCCGCAGGTCGCCCTGGATGGCCACCAGCAGCACGTCGTCCAGCCGCAGGACCGGGACGTGCGCCTGGGGCAGCCACCCGGGCTGCTCCGTCATCGGGCGACCACCCCTTGATGCGAAGTCGGCCCGAATCCCACCCCCAGCCCGCGCAGCGCGAAGGCGAGGGCGTCGGCGAGCGTCGCGCGGGTGACCACCCCGCCCAGATCGAGGCCGAGTTGCACGATGGTCTGGGCGATCGCGGGACGGACCCCGGAGACCACGCACTCCGCACCCATCAGGCGCGCGGCGGCGACGGTCTTCATCAGGTGCTGCGCCACCAGCGAGTCCACGGTGGGCACCCCGGTGATGTCCAGGATCGCGTACTGGGCCTGCTGCGCGACGATCGCCTCCAGCAGGCTCTCCATCACCACCTGGCTCCGGGCGCTGTCCAGGGTGCCGATCAGCGGCACGGCGACGACCCCGTCCCACAGCTTGATCACCGGCGTCGCGACCTCCAGCAGCTGCTGTCGCTGACGGTTGATCAACTCGGCGCCGTCGCTGAGCGCGGTCTCCATCACGACCAGCCGCAGCGTGCCCATCAGCATCGTCAGCGCCAGCAGCGCGCCGTGGACCACGGCCGCCGGTTCCTGCTCGAACTCCGCCGTCAGGTGCTCGACGGCGGACGAGCGGAGCGCGGCGACCTCCCCGGCGATCTGCGCCGGGCTCAGGCCCGTACGGGCCCGGGAGGCGGACATCCGCGCCAACTGCTCGCGCACCACGAAGAACCCGGGAGCGTCCACGTCCTCCACGCGCCCGGCCTCCGCCACCTCCGCCAGCGCGTCGAGCACGGCCTTGCAGGCCTCCACCGCCTCGTCCCTCGAGACGGTGAAGACCGTACGGAACAGCGGGGTGTCGGCCCAGCGCTGGGCGATCTGTTCACGGCGGTGACGTAGTGCCTGCCCCACCTGGCCCGCCGACGACCACTCGTCGCCGATCTGCTGCTCGGACACGCGCACTGACCTTTCGCCTACGGATGACCGGACACTCGATGCCGTTTCGATGCCATCGAGCATCTGTTGTCGTTCGGCAATTTTACTCGGAGCGGGACAGGCCCGACAGCCCGGAGCGGGTGTGGTACGTCTCAGGATTCACGAACGTTATGACGTCCGTCACCGGCCGTACCAGTCCAGACAGACCACCAGGGCGTCGTCGTCCGGCATCGGCCGGCCCCGGTACACGGTCAGCTCCCGCAGCACCGCCCGCGGCACCTCCGCGGCCGGCAGCAGGCGCGTGGCCAGCATCGCCTGCGCCAGGGCCTTCTCCCCGTACCGCTCCCCCAGGGGAGACGCGACCTCGTACACCCCGTCGCTGACGAAGAGCAGCCGATCCCCCCGCTCGACGTGGAACTCCTGCGGGATGTAGTCGGTCTCCTCGAACATGCCCAGCGGCAGCTGCGCGTCCAGGTCGACCATCTCCACCGCGCCCTTCGCCCGCATGCGGAGCATCCGCGGCGATCCCGCATCCACCACCTTCACCCGCCCGCTGGCCAGGTCGAAGTCGAGCAGCAGCACCGAGAGGTACAGGCTGCCCCGGTGCTGAGCGAAGATCGCCTGGTCTGCCAGCGCGGCCTGGTCCTCGATGGAGATCCCGGCGCGGCGGGCGTTGCGCAGCGCGTTGATGCCCAGGTTGGTCAGCAGCGAGGCCTCGATTCCCTCGCCCATGCCGTTGGTGACGTACAGCATCAGCCGGTCGGCGGTGGCCGACCAGTCGAAGTTGTCCCCGTAGATCGCGTACGCGGGCTCCAGCCCCGCGCCGATCTCGTACTCCCGCCGCGCGCACGAGCGGCCGGGCAGCAGCTGCCACTGCATCTCCGCCGCCAAGGTCAGCCGGCTCTTGCGCCTGGCCTGCAGGTAGAGGTCCGTGTCGCGTTCCGCGACGAGCACCTCGTGGCCCAGCACCTCGGCGATCTCCTGAAGCTCCTCGACCGTCTCCGGCACGAGGCCCTCTCCCGCGAAGGACAGGGTCAACACGCCGAGGCGGTCGCCGCGCACCGTCACCGGCAGGTGCACCCTCGGTCCTTCCGCCTTCTCCTCGACGAACGGCTCCTGGGAGCCGAAGGCCCGGCCGGGCGCGGTGTTGTGCACGGAGATCGGCTCGTCGGTGTGCGGGAGCACGGACACCGGCTGCAGGACGCTCATCCCGTAGTCGGCCATGTACAGAGCGACGGAGGAGGCGGCGTACCTTCCGGCCAGCTCTTCGCGGAGCACATCCAGCAACTGGTGGGGGGCAGCCCGGCGCAGCGCGCGCTCTACCGCGTGGAACCTGTTCACGATGATGCCGTCCGCCTGTTCTCCTCGAGGCCGCGAGAGGACCCGTCCGCAGTGCGGGTGCAGGCTGACATCCCCGGCCAAGCCTGCCAAAGTGTCACTGTGGATCCCTCCGAGCTCGAGCAGCAGCCGCGCACCGATGCAGCGCGCATCGCTTCGGATGCCGTCGAACTGCTCGAAGTTCTGTGGGGGCGGGCTCTGGCCGGGCCGGTGTCCTCGTCGCAGTTGCGTGCCATGTTCATTCTCGAACACAACGACGGAATCAACCTGCGGACGCTGGCAGGGACGATGGATTCCACCCCTCCGTCCGTCAGCCGCCTGTGCGACCGACTCGAGGCGATGGGCATGATCGAACGCACCCCGAGCCCCGCCAGCCGACGGGAGGTGCGGCTGCACCTCAGCAAGTCCGGCCACGCCGTGCTCGGCGAGCTGCGGACCCGTCGCGTGCAGGAGCTGCAGAGCGTCCTGGCCCGCATGCCCTCCGGCAAACGCCAGGCACTCGTACGCGGCCTGGAGGCCTTTCGCGACGCCGCGTACGACGAGCTGCACGGCGAGACGAACGGCGACGCGCGTACCGCGTGAGAACTTCCGGGCGAGCAGGCTCGCGCTGTGCGTGACATCGCGCACCCACCTCCCAGCAGCCGCTCCAGCACCCGGGACAAGATTGTTGCCTCACGGCTACTATTGTCAAACGGCAACTGTCCGTTCCCCGGTTCGTTCAAGAGTCGCCCGCGTCCTCGGCGTCCAGCCCGTGCACGCTGGTCAGGTCGGTGAGTCCGCAGATGGTCAGCACCGGAGCGAGCAACGGGGTGGCGAGGACCTCGATGTCGGAGGCGTGGGTGAGCAGGACGGTCAGTCCCGCGCTGTCGAGGTAGCCGACGCCCCTGAGGTCGACGAGCACCGGGCGACTGTCCTGTCCGATGACCGCGCCGAGCGCGGCCGCCAGCTCGGCGCTGTTGCTCATGTCGATCTCACCCGTAGCGGCCAGGACGGGGCTGCCGTCGCCACGGGTGTCGGCGGTGAGGGTCAGGGGCGTGGTCATCGGGCGATCCTGGCGTGCATCTCGACGGTGGTGCCAGTAGGTCCTGGCGCGATGGTGACGTCCTGCATCATCGCGCGCATCAGGGTCAGTCCGCGCCCGCGATCGGCGTTCGCGTGGGACCCGGGCGGCTTCCAGCGACCGGTGTCGGCGACAGTCACCCGCACGCGGTCGCTCACGGCTTCGGCGTGCAGGCGGACGGTCTGCCCGGGGAGGTCGCGGTGGCCGTGTTCGATGGCGTTCGCGCACGCCTCGCCCGCGGCCACGAGCACGCTCTGCACCAGGCGGGGCGGCAGGTCGCACCGGCTCAGCCAGTCGCGCAAGGCCCCACGGACCCGGGCAAGCTGCCCGGCCTCGGCCGGGAAGGCCAGGTCCAGCGAGGTGGGATGGCGGTAGAGCAGCAGCGCCACGTCGTCGTCGTACCCCTCGGCCGGGGCGAGCCGGGCCATCACCTGGTCGGCCACGCCCTCCAGGTCGGCGTCCCAGCCGTCCCGGACGGCCTCACCCGCCTGGACGATGCCGTCGGTCAGGCGGCGACGACGGCGTTCGACGAGCCCGTCGGTGTACAGCAGCAGGGTCGCCCGGCCCGGTACCGTGTGCTCGGCCGAGGGCCGGACGGCGCCGACGCGGACCGCGAGCGGTGTGGCGCGGCCCTCCTCCAGCAGGCGGACGGTCCCGTCGGGGTGGACCAGGATGCCGGGCGGATGACCCGCGCTGGAGTAGACCAACTGTCCGGTGCCGGGGTCCAGGACCCCGCAGAAGACCGTGGTGCACAGCGCACCGGGCACGCCCGCGGCGAAGTGGTCCAGCGCCGCGAGCGCCTGCTCGGGGCGAGGGTCCTGGAGCAGCAGAGCGCGGCACGCGCTGCGGAGCTGTCCCATGACGGTGGCGGCGCTCAGGCCGCGCCCGACGCAGTCCCCCACGACGATGCCGATCCGCCCGTCGGGCAAGGGGATCGTGTCGTACCAGTCGCCGCCGACCTCCAGCGGCCGGGCGGCGGGCTCGTAACGCACCGCGAATCCGCCCGGCAGCCGGGAAGGGCCGAGGATCGCGCGCTGCAGGGCGAGGGCCGTCTCCCGCTGCTCGTCGATCTGGTGCGCACGGGCCAGCCCCTGGACGAGATGGCCGGCCAGGAGGGAGAGCAGGAGGTGGTCCTGGTCGGTGAAGGGCCGACGGCCGGCCAGATCGAGCCAGAGCACCATCGGGCCGTGAGGGTGCTCCAGGCGCACGCCGGCACCGCCGCTCCCGTCGGAGGGAGTGAGCGGTGGTCCGTCCCTCAACGCCGTGACGGCCGACCGTTGCTCGTCGCTCAGACGCTCCCAGGCCGCGTCCGGGTCGGTGGCGATCACGGTCGGACCGGCAGCGCCGAAGACGGCGGCGACCACCCGGTCCGCGTGCCATACGGCACGCAGTTCCTCCAGGGCTCCGTCGAGGGCCTCGCCCAGGCTGTCGGCCCGCGACAGGCGCAGACTCATGGCGGCCACCGCGGTCTCGCGCTGCGCGGTGTAGTGCTCGGCCGTCACGTCGCGCAGGGTGCCGACCGTGACGCTGCGTCCGCTGTCGGGGTCGCCGACCTGGCTGAAGGTCGCCGTCAGCCACAGCCTGCGCCCGTCGCGGTGGGTTGCCGGAGCCGTGCAGGCGCCCCGCTCCTGGGAGCGGGCGAAGGCGGCGGCCTGCGCCGTCGCGCGGTGCGCCTCCGGGTCGGTCTCCACGTCGGGCCACCACGGACGGTCGCGGTAGGGCAGACCCTCCGGACCGTAGCCGAGCAGGTCCGTGAACGCGTTGTTGATCTCGACGACTGCGCCGTCCTCGTCACAGACGAAGAACGCCTCCTGCAGCGAGTCCACCAGGGCCGTTCGCCACCGGGCGTGGGCGGTGCGCAGCCTGGCCAACCGCACGTTCGCGCGGACCCTCGCCAGGAGCTCGGCGGCGGAGAACGGTTTGACCAGGTAGTCGTCCGCGCCCGCCTCCAGGCCCTCGATCGAGGCCTCCGGTCCGGCGCGCGCCGACAGCAGGACGACGGGGATGCCCTCCGTACGCGGGTCCGCCCGCAGCGCTTCCACGAGACGGAGGCCGTCGAGTCGGGGCATCATCACGTCGCTGACCACCAGGTCGGGACGCTCGGCCCGGGCCGCGTCCAACGCGGTCTGTCCGTCGGGGACCTGACGCACGGCGTAGCCCGCGGCCCGGAGCAGGCGGGTGAGGTAGCCGCGCATGTCCGCGTTGTCGTCCGCGACCAGCAGGTTCCCCGCGGGCGCCGGCTGGTCGCTTCGGTCCGATCGAGGCGGCGGAGCGACGACGACCGGGGCCGACACGGGTGGGACCGGCGCGGGTAGGGCCGGCGCGGGTGGGGCCGGCGCGGGTAGGGCCGGCGCGGGTGGGGCCACGACGCCTTCCGCGTCCTCGCGCACGGGGTCCGCCAGCCAGCGCAAGGCCTCCTCCGCGTAGGGCTCCGCGGCGAGGGGCGGGGTGGCCTCGCGACTGTGGTGCACGACTGCGTCGGCGGGGAGGTGCGCGGAGCCGAAGGGCAGCCGGACGGTGAACGCGGTGCCCTCGCCTTCCCGGCTCTCCGCGGCGATGGTGCCGCCATGCAGCCCGACGAGCTCCTTGACCAGGGCCAGCCCGATGCCGCTGCCCTCGTGGGAACGTGAACGGGCGGATTCGATGCGGTGGAACCGCTCGAACAACCGCGGCATCTCGTGCTCCGGCACGCCGATGCCGGTGTCGGAGACCGTGACCTCGGCCTGCCCTCCGCGAGACCCCGCGGCGACTCGGATGGTGCCGTCGAAGGTGAACTTCAGCGCGTTGCTCAGCAGGTTCAGCACCACCCGTTCCCACATCGCCCGGTCCACGTACACGGGTTGCGGGAGGGGCGGGCAGTCGACCTCGAACGCGAGCCCCGCCTTCTCCGTCGCGGACCGGAAGACGCTCGCGAGCTCAGCGGTGGTCGCCGCCAAGTCCACCGGCTCGTAGTGGGCCTGCATGCGTCCGGCCTCGATGCGGGAGAAGTCCAGCAGGGAGTTGACCAGCTTCCCCAGTCTCGCCCCGTTGCGGCGAACCACCTCCAGCTCCTGCCGGACCCGTGGATCGCTCTCAGCGGACAGCAACTCCTGCACAGGGCCCATGATCAGGGTGAGAGGCGTGCGGAACTCGTGGCTGACGTTGGTGTAGAACGCGGTCTTGGCCCGATCCAGCTCGGCCAGCTCCTCCGTCCGCCGCTGCTGCGCGTGGTAACCGCGGGCCGCGCCGATCCCGCCGGCGATGTGTCCGGCCACCAGTTCCACGAACCCCCGGTACCCGTCGTCCAGGGGCCGGTAGCGGTTCAACGCAGCCACCAGGAACCCGTAGGGCGCACCGCCCTGCCGCAACAGCGGCACCACCAGTGCCTGTGTGGGCGGCGCCGCCCACACTCCTGACGGCAGCCGCGTGAACGGCGGTCCGTCCAACGCCACCAGCGCCTCCTCGCCCCTGGCCGACGTCGCGGCCGGCCACAACGCACCCGCGTCGGCGAGCGCCAGCGTCGCAGGGGCCACCGGGTGCCCGGCCGGGACGCCAGTCGCCGCCGCCAGGCGGGCGTGTCCGTGGCCACCGTGGTCGCCGTGACCGTCGCCGTGGTCGTCGTCGCCCTCGAACAGGTAGGTGAGGGTGAAGGGCAGATCCTCCGGGTTGCGCTGGAGCTGCCGCCCGGCGAAGGCCAACTGCTCCGGCTCGGTCCGAAGCACGCCCGGCTCCGAGCCCAGGTCCCGCAGGATCGCCATGCGGCGTTCCCCGATGACTCGTTCGGTCTCCTCGCTGACCACGCAGAGCATGCCCACCACGGCGCCGGCGTCGTCGCGCAGCGGACTGTAGGAGAACGTGTGATAGGTCTCCTCCGGGTAGCCCGACCGCTCCAGGAACAGGAGAAGCGCTTCGTCCCAGGTCGCCTCCCCCGTGCTCAGGACGTTCTCCACCCGGGAGCTGACGTCCTTCCAGACCTCCGCCCAGACCTCGCTCGCGGGCCGCCCCAGCGCCCACGGGTACTTCTGACCCAGCGTGTGGCGGCGGTAGGCGGCGTTGCAGAAGAACGTCAGCTCGGGCCCCCAGGCCATCCACATGGAGAACCGGGACGACAGCAGGATGCTGACCGCGGTCCGCAGACTCTGCGGCCAGTGCTGCGGCGGGCCGAGCGGCGTGCCCTCCCAGTCCACCCCGGCCAGGTCCCGGCCGATCTCCGCGTCGGCCGAGAACACGTCCGCCGTGTCCGCAAACGGGGCACGGCCGCTGTGCGGTCCCGTCGGTCCGCTCCCGGCTGCACCACTCATGCGTCGTCAGTCCCTCCCTGGCGGGCGCGGAACCAGGCCGCCCGCACACACCGGCTCGTCGAAGAATACGGTGTCGGACTGGGCACAGCAGCGCCGGATACAGTGGGCGGACCGAAGTCACACCGGTGCCGGACGCCCTCCTGGGGCACACGCAGACTGTGCGACCGAGACTCGTCAAAGCCCGGGGAGGCGCAGCACCTGCTTCGTTGGCCCGCCCCAGCCAACCGTCCGACATCCCCAGGAGCACCGTGACCGACCACGTCCTCGCTGTGACCACGCAGGCCCACCCGACCGGCGCCGCCGTGGTCACGGTGGAAGGTGAACTCGAGTACAGCACCGCCGCGAATCTGCGCCAAGCCATCGAAGCAGCACCGTTCACGACCGCCGGCGTGGTTCTCGACCTCACCGCCCTCACCTACTGCGACTCCACCGGCCTCACCGCCCTGCTCGCCGCCCAACGGCGCGCCCAGGCCGCGGCCGCGCCCCTCGCCCTGGCCGGCATGAGCGAGGACCTTCAGCACGTCTTCTCCATCGTCGGCCTCGACCAGATCTTCACGCTGCACGCCGACGTGGATCAGGCGATCGCGGCGTTCCGGGACGCCCGCGCCCGGGAGTAGTGCTGCTCTGTGCCCCGCCCGGCAGCAGGCGGGGCCGCGACTCGTTCAGGGGCGGTGGAATGCGGCGTGGCAAGATCGCCACATGTTCGACCTGCGCCGGAAGGCTCCCCTGTCCTCGATCCGACCGCGCGGCGCCCGCCTCCCGCAGGGCGCCGCGTCGGCCACCGTGTGCGCGCTGGTCCTGGGGCTGACCGCCTGCGGCAGCGTCGACCGGCCGCACGGCCCGGCTGCCGACGCGAGTCCGGGTCAGGCGGCGGCGACGAGCGTGGCCCTGCAGGCCTGGGTGTACCCGGGCTCAACGGGGGAACCCACCTGCCAGGCACCCGCCGAATACCGCGACGGACGACTGGAGAACGGCGTCCTCAAGCCGGAGTACTGGCAGGTCGGCAAGGACGGCGACCTCGCCCTGCAGAGCGCCGCGGACCTGCCCTGCAACGGGTTCAGCGCCGCCAACGCGGCCGACGTCAAAGCACACTCGGCAGCCCAGTACGTCACCGTCTCGGCCATGGACCGAGCCACCGTCGCCGCGCTGGTCGACGACGCGGGGCGCCGCTCGAACGCCGTCGCGAAGCTCGTCGGGTTCACCCGACGCATCGGCTTCACCGGCGTGGACATCGACTTCGAGGACTTCTGGAACTGGTCCCAGGACGATGAGCACGGCTACGAGGCGTTCGTCTCCGAGCTCGCGGGCTCTCTGCATGCCGCAGGCCTGCGCCTGCAGCTCGACGGGCCGATGGAGCTCGCCGACGGGGACTCGCCGTTCGACTACGCCGCTCTGGTCCGGGCGGGAGCCGACCAGCTGGTCGTCATGGACTACGGCCGCATGTTCAACACCCCGAGGGGCAGCACGTGCTGGGCAATCTCGCCGAACGACTGGGTCCGCGGCGGCGTCACCTACATCCGGTCCAAGGTGAAGGACCCCGACAAGCTGGTGATCGGCCTGGCCTCCTACGGCTTCAGTGCACCGGACCCCTGCGACCCCGGAAATATCAAGGACAGCGTCCCGCTGGCGGACACCCGGGACCAACCCGGCTACAGCGACGCCCCGGCCACCGTGGCCGCACGCCGGGACGCAGGCTCGGGCGAGATCCGCTGGACCGACAAGGGCACCCTCTACGACTACACCGACCAGGCGGGCCTGGACGCCAAACTCGTCGTCCTGAAGGCCCTCGGGGTCACCAACGTGTCTGTCTGGGTGCTCGGCGGGAACCCATGGTTCTCCCACGCGGCGCTGGCCGGGTGACCACCGCCCGCCTCCCGATGCCTCTGACGTAGGTGCTGCTCGCCCGGAAGCTGTGCGGCACCACCCAGGTCAGCGCCGGCGGCGCCGTCAGCCACTGGAACACCGTCGGCAACAGCAACCCCGTCGCTGCGAGCGCCGTCGGCGACCCGACCGACCTGTTCACCGCCCACGAAGCCGCGGGACGCGGCGTCTGCATGCGGCCCCGACGTCCTTCTCGGCCAGCTGACCGTTCCCCTGGCTCAGGCATCTTCTGACCCGGCCACCGATCCGAGACTTCGGCCCGAGCGGGTGGCTGATGCCGGCCCGGCCGCCCCGCGCGTCTAGGGTGGCGACCATGGTCGACGCCGATGATGTCCGCCGTATCGCCTTGTCCCTCCCGGAGACCGTGGAAAAGGAGGCGTGGAACATGCCCACGTTCCGGGTCGCCGGAAAGATGTTCGTCACGGTCCCCGACGACCAGACGTCCTTCGCCGTTCGGTGTCCGAAACACGATCGGGCGGAGCTGATCGCCGCGGAGCCGCGGAAGTTCTGGGTACCGCCGCACGAGGCGTCTTCCGCATGGGTGCGTGTGCGGCTCGGCGCCCTGGAAGGCAGCGCCGAGCTGTACGACATTCTGGTGGACTCCTGGAAGCAGGCCGCACCCGAACGGCTCCTGGAGAGCTTCCGCCCGGAAAGCCGGTGACTGGAGGTCAAACCTCCGGGGGTGTGGAGCTGGAGGTCACGCCTCCGGATGTGTGGAGGAGGAGATTGCCGCTCACGCTTGACGCGGCTATCGCGCGGACGCCGAGCGCGGCCAGGCCGAGGGCGATCGGCCGCGCCCCATCTGCAGCGATAGCGGACCCCAGGTGGCGGCCTTCAGCGCGGCACGAGTGAGTTGCCGGTGGCGGCGGTGCAGGTCAGCCCGATACTGCTGTCGCCGTTGGTCGGCGAGGTGCCGCCGAGCTGGGACGTTTCGCTACGCGCCGAGGCCCTGCGCATCCTTGATCGGGATGCGCAGGGCCGGACGGCGACCAGAAGACGGGGCTGGGTGGTTAGAAGCCGGCCCAGAGGCCGTTGCCGGGGAGCATCTGGGTGCCGCCGCTGGCGTGGCCGGTGCCGTCGCCGGGGTAGAACTTCAGGTTGTTGTTGGCGTCGATGCCCGCGATACCGAGGTGCCCGGTACCGGTGAAGTCACCGGCCATGACGGCGTGGAAGCCCGCCCACAGCCCGGTGCTGCCGAGCATGTCGGTACCACCGCCGACGTGCCCTGCGCCGTCCCCGGGGTAGAACTTCAGGTTGTTGTTGGCGTCGATCCCGGCGATACCGAGGTGCCCAGTACCGGTGAAGTCACCAGCGGTGATGGCCTTGAAGCCCGCCCACAGGCCGCTGGTGCCCGGCATCATGTTGGTGCCGCCGGTCAGATGGCCCGCGCCGTCACCGGTGTACAGCATCAGGTTGTTGTTGGCGTCGATACCCGCGACATCGGTCTTGCCGTCACTGTTGAAGTCACCAGAGGCGACCGCCTTGAAGTTCGCCCACAACCCGGTGGTGCCGAGCATCGCGGTCCCCGGGCCGCTGACCGAACCGGCCCCGTTGCCCGGATAGAACTGCATGTTGCTGTTCGCGTCGATACCGACCAGGTCCAGCTTCCCGTCACCATTGAAGTCACCCGCCGCCACCCGCGCCGGACGCGACGAAGCCGGCGTCTCGTACGGGGTAGGCGGGCCGCCGACCACCCAGCCGTTGGTGAAGGCCTGGTCGAGCGGGGTGTAGAAGGCCTGGGCCAGCTGGCTGTAGCCGGCGTCGTTGGGGTGCAGGCCGTCGGCGAACTGCGCTGAGGTCAGAGCGGGCGCGTCGACGAAGGTGAAGTGCTTGCCCGCCTGTACCTCACTGGGCGCCCAGGCGCGCAGTTGGTTGTTGTAGTCCGTGATGAGGGCCTGCAGAGCCGGGTTGGCCGGGATGCCCGCGGTGGTCGGGATCAGTCCCTGCATCATGACCGTGACGTTGGGCTGGTCGGTGAAGATCCGGTCAATGAGGGTCTCGGCCCGGGTGGCCGCAGCTGCGTGGTCGTTGTCGTTGTTGTTGAGATCGTTGATGCCGATGTGCAGCAGCACGGCGTCGGGGTGGTTGGCCGCCAGGTAGCCGTCGATGTTGTCGAGGATGCCCTGGATCTCGTAGCCGCTGTGGCCCTCGTTCGCATTGTCGGTCATGGTGCCGCTGAACTGGGTTCCGACGAAGTTCAGGGTGTACCGGGTCTGCTGGTTGGCCAGCTGCAGCTCGTCGACCTGGCTGACTGGCCGCTGCCCCGGTCCGTGAAGGTGGGCCGCCCGGCCCGGACGCCGCCGGTCCGGGCCGAGGCGGGATGCTGGGGAGCGTCGTGCAGGTTCAGGGGCGTTCGAGCACGTTGAGCGTGTTGGTGGCGTCGTCGACGAAGTAGACCTTGTGGTGTTCCCGGTCGACGGCGAGGCCGAACAGGGCCCCGGCGCCGGCGGGGCTGCCGCTGCTGTCGAGCGTGCGGACGGCGAGCTGCCGACCGTTGGCGGCGGTATCGACGAGGTTGCCGTCGCCGCTGTTGACGGTGAGGATCTCGTCGCCGGGTGCGATCGCGAGTCCGAGCGGGCCGTTCAGCGCCCCGCCGGAGGTGACGACCCGTCCGGTTCCCGCACTGTCGTGGCGGGTGGAGGCGTCGCGGATGGCGGTGACGCGGTTGCCGAGGGTGTCGGCGACGTAGAGCGTGTCGTCGCGGCCGAGGCCGACACCGGTCGGTCCGATCACGAGCGCGTTCGGGTCGGTGCGCTGGGCGAAGCCGGAGCCGATCCGCGTGGTGGACATGAGCGTCGGCGGACGGTTCTCGCCCCGGGTGCAGAGCGTCACCCGCAGCACGGTGCCCCTGCGGACGATCTTCCCGTTGGCCCGGACGGTGCCGTTGAGGACGTTGGTGACGAACAGGTCGGTCGTGTCGCCGTGCGTGGCGGCCGTCATGTCCCAGGGGCCGTTGATGCCGTGACCGGCGATGGTCTCCCGGACCTTGCCGTGGTTGTCGAGGACGAGCAGGCAGCCGGCCTGGGCGGTGGCGGCGGTGCCGTCGGTGGTGGGCAGGCTGCCGACGACGACCCAGCCACCGGGTAGGACCGAGAGCGCCGTAGTCAGCCCGATGCCGCCGGGGCAGGACCCCGGAACCTGGGCGGGGTCGATCTGGGCGAACTGGGTGACCTTGCCGCGCGGGCTCACCTCGACCAGCGTCGTTCCGGTGCCCTGCTGGTTGGCGCTGTTGTTGAAGTTGCTGACCAGGATGTCGCCGCGGTGCAGCTTCCCGTCGGAGTGCTGGACGAGCACGGTGCCGTAGGGGTTCACGTCGCCGTTGGCCGGGACGGTCGAGGCGATGGTGCGGACGGTGTTGAGCGGGCCCACGAACGGCCCGTGGGCCGTGGCGGGTGCGGCAAACGCGGCCGTGGCCGCCAGTCCGGTGAAGGTGGTCAGGCAGGCGAGTAGTCCAGTTTTCACGAGCGTCCTTCCGTGATGTCCTCCGGCCCGAAAATCGGGCAAACCGACCGCCACGCTAGGCAGCGAAGCCGCCGTGATCGCGCGGACACGCGCTGTGGCGTCCGGGAGACCAGCCGGATGGAACAGAGGCATGCAGTACGGCTTCGCCCCGCAGACGCCTTCCCTGCGGGGAGCGTGCCGGTTGACTGGTCCGGCGTCAGTTGCTTTGCCCTGTCGGGCGGCGGGAGCGCCTTCCGGCGGCCGGGCTCGCGGACTGGTCGGAGATGGTGGCGGCGGCTGGCGGATGCTCAAAGCGGACCGTCGATGCGCCGCAGTAGCCGGCGAGTGCGCTGCTGGTGGATCGGCCGCGACCACCGCCTGACCGGACTGTGCCAGACAGTATTTCGACCCGGTCGGGCACACTTCGCGGAGCCAGATCGGTCCTGGGTCCGCTGATTGGGCGCACGGGAGGGCTGTTCGAGTGGCGGCCCGGCCGACACCGGTGGACCGTCACCCCGGGCGTGAGTCCGGCGCATACCGTGAGCGCGCGAGGCAATCGTTGCCAGGTCGAGACATCGAAGGCGGGCCATGAGCGCGGACAGCAACATCGCCACCATTAAATCGATCTACGAGGCGTTCGGGCGCGGCGACGTGCAGGCCATCTTGGACGGGCTCAGCGACGACGTGGACTGGGCCGCGGAGGCCGCGTCCGAAGGTGGCGCGCCGTGGTACGGCGTACGCACCGGAAAGGACGAGGTGCGTTCCTTCTTCGAGGACTTCGGCTCGTCCATGGAGGTCGACGAGTTCACCCCGGTCACGTTCGCGGCGAACGACACCGAGGTCATGACGGTGGTTCGACTGAAAGCCCATCACCGAGCCAACGGCAGGCGTGTGGCCATGGACCTGCACCACTGGTTCACCTTCCGCGACGGCCTGATCGTCCACTACCGAGGAACCGAGGACACCGCCCAGGTGGCGCCGCTCTTCCGCGACTGAAGGCGCACACTTGCCGCGGCCCGCCCCCCGCCCGGAAGGATCGGCCCGGACCCGCGGAGCACGAACACCGCCGGATCGTCCCTGCACGTGGTGCGCGGCCGCCCGTCGGCAGACGAGCTCGCGGCCGTGTGCGGTGCTGGGCCTGCTGCTCGCGCAGACCATACGGCGGGCGCCACCACCGAGCCATTCCTCCGCAGGTGCACACCCGGACCCCGCCTGGGCCCTTGCCGAGGACAAAGACGGCGTGAGCGCCAGGAAGTCGTCCCATGACGCCGAGTGCGAGGTGTACCGGATCCACACGGCCGATGCTGTCGTGGGCTCGCTGTACGGCGCAACGCCCGTGTACCCGCGACACCCGGGCCCACGTCGAGGAGACGCTCGGGCTACCCCGGCCGGAGCCACGACTGCCTGCGCCGGACCCGTGAGACCAAGGAGCGGCTCCTATGAGCGACGAGCGAGTCGAAGCGAGGCCGGCGCTTCCGGCGCTGCGCAGGCGGGAACGGCCCGAGCCGGGGCAGCGGACGTGGATGGCGCCGGCATCGTCGTACTTCGGCGCCTGCACCGGAACCAACAGCTGCACGGCCGGGGCGTCCTGCCCCGTCGGCGTGGTCGTCACGCTCGGCTGCGGCCCGTACGGCTGCGACTGTGCGTGCCACGACGGGGGCGCGCGAGGAGACAGCCGTCGGCATACCTGAGCCGTGGCCACCCATCCCGTGGCGGGACGAGATCCAGCGGACAGCCGTGCGGAAGGGTCCCTGATGGTCAGTCAGGCCCGGGGAGGAAGAGCAGTTCCACGAGCGGCCGGGAGGGGCGGTGGAGCTTCGGGGACTCGGTGCGGGGGGCCACCACAGCGTACGGCCGGACCACGACGGTTCCGCGTCGTCGGCTGGGGTGACGGCGAAGGAGAACTGGATGACCTCGGTGTCGTCGGGGAGGAGGCATGAGGTGGTCGCGGCCAGGTCCGCGTCCCAACCCGTCAGGCCCAGTCGCGTGGCGCAGAGCCAGTGGAGGGTGCAACGCGTGAAGGAGCTGCCCGGCATGGATACGGTCCATTCCCGGCAGGGCCTGGAGTAGCTCCCGTCCCATGGGCCTGGCTACGCCGAGAGGCACGGCCGTTCGGGCAGAGGGATACCGGGGATTTTCTCGCCATTTGATGATGTACGTGCAAACTCCGTGTAACGTACTGATCGATCCCCGTAATCACGGCTGCTCCGAGGGGAAGAGGAGCGGTCGTTGCCTTGCCCTGGGAGCGGGGCGGCTTCCGGGACCGTCGCGGTCTGTGGGGGACCGCCCAGCGGTCCCGGAAGCCACTGCTGTGCGTCTGCGGCTGTGCCGGTGCCCGGCGGCTCAGAGTTGGAGGACGACTAGGGCCGTGTCGTCGGTGACGCCGACGCGGGGCAGCATGTCCCGCAGCACTGCGTCGGCCAGATTCTCGGGATCCGCGCCTTGGTGGCGGGCGAGGGAGACGGCGAGGCGGTCCAGGCCGGTGGTGATGTCCTGGTGGCGTCGCTCGATGAGCCCGTCGGTGTAGAGGACCAGGGCCTCGCCCGGGACGAACGCCGTGGTCGCCTCGGGGCGGGGGCCGGGGTCGGGGGAAGCGTCCAGCGGCGGGTCCAGGGCCTGGTCGAGCCAGCTCACCGTCCCGTCGACGTGGAGGAGGGCGGGTGGCGGGTGGCCGGCGCTGGAGTAGGTGACGGTGTGCCGGTCGTAGTCGATGAAGCAGGTCACCGCGGTGGCGTTTTCGGCGCCGTCGACAAAGCTCGCGTAGCGGCCGAGCACGTCGAGGGCCTGGGCGGGGCCATCGGCGACCCGCGAGGCGGCGGCGAGCGCGCTGCGCAGCTGGCCCATGACCCCGGCGGCTTCCAGGCCGTGGCCGACCACGTCGCCGACGGAGACGCCCACGCGGTCGCCACCGGTGAGGTCGGTGATGTCGTACCAGTCGCCGCACACGTTGAGCGCCCCGGTCGCGGGCCTGTAGCGCACGGCTGCGCGGTGCTGGCGCAATGGCCGGTGGTGCGGGAGCATCGCGCGCTGCAGGACCAGCGCGACCTCGCGTTCGCGGGCGTGGGCCTGGCGCAGCCGCTCGTTGACCTGCTGCAGTTCGCGGGCGCGGGTGTAGAGCTCGGCCTCCAGCACCCGCTGCCGGTCCTGCTCCGGCAGTTCGCGGGCCCGGATCAGCTCGGTGATTTCCTCCACCCTGTGCACCACCAGCACCACATGCCCGGCGCCGTCCAGGACGGGGGCGTTGACCGGGCTCCAGTACCTCTCCTCCCACTCACCGGGGCGCTCCACCGACTGCACGTCGTAGCGCTGCAGTGCCATGCTGTCGCGCTCCCCCGTCGCGAGCACCCGCCGCAGCGACGCCTCCAGGTTCCGGGCGCCTCCGGCCGGGTTGTCGGGGCTGTCGGGGAAGACGTCGAACAGGAAGCGGCCGAGCAGCCGCTCACGCGGCTGGCCGGAGATACGGACGAAGTCGGCGTTCGCGTCGACGAACACCAGCCGAGGGTCGAGCAGCGCCACCATGCCCGGCAGCGCCTGGAACACCTCGCGGTAGTCGATGCCCGCATCCGTCACCAGCAGCCGCCCCCGCACCCGATCCGTGCCCGACACCGCAGAGGCCGGGCGGCGCCCGCGACGGGCCGCGTCCAGCCGAGACGAACGCTACCCGCGGCCACTGGCCATGCCCGCTGCGCCGCAGGCCGGAGCCGGCCCGGTTCACCCCGGTGGTGTATCCCTGGGACCCTGGACCGGAAGAAGAGGGCTACCACGGCCAGCAGGGAGAGGAGCGCGATGCGCGACGCCTACCGCGACGAGCTCGCCGCGATCACCGGTGGACCTGGAGCCGATGGCCCACCTTGCCGCCCCGCCGGACTGGGACCTGTGGCGCGACAGCGTGATTCCAGGCGACGCCGACCATCCTGGCGAAGAGCTCGCGACGTCGCGGGTTCCGAGCTTCACGCGCGAGGATGCGACGCTGTCGTAGCACGCGCATAGCAAACTCCCTACCCTCCGCCTCGCGGCGCGCCCTGCTCCTCGCGGTGCCCAACGCCGTTATCGGCCCTCGAGGAGCTGGGCGCGCCGGGCGAGCCAGAGTTCGTAGCGGTCGCTGGGGGGACGCAGCAGTGGGCGTTCGAGGAGTTCCTCGATCCGGGTGAGGCGTTTGCGGGCGGCGGTGGTGGAGATGCAGAGCTCGGCGGCGGTCGGGGCGAGGCGCGCGTCATGGCGCATCCAGGTGTCCAGCGTCGGCCCGAGGCCCGACTCGTCGATGGGACGAAGCAGGCCGTGCGCCCAGGCCAGCACGGCGGGGCGGGTCAGTAGGTCGTCGAGCAGGGCAGGGGGCTGGACGGCGAGACGGCGTCCGACGTTTCCGCACCCTGCGCCTCGGCGCGCAGGGCCAGGGCCAGGGCCAGTAGAGCCTGGTCGGGGAGACGGTCCAGGTCGAGCGCGAGCAGGGCCTCGACCTGGCGCAGGCGTGCGGAGACGGTGTTGCGGTGGATCTTTAGCAACTCGGCCCCCTTTGCGGAGAAGGCGAGCAGGAGGCGGCTGTGACGGCCAGCTCGGCACTGTCCGGGTCCTGCGGGCGCCGGGGCAGGTGGCAGTGGAGGGGGGCCAGCAGTTGCCGGGCCCAGTGTCGCAGTTCCGGGCCGATGACCAGGACCGGATCGGGGCGGTGCGCGAAGGTCGCCCAGCGGCCGACGCGGCTCCGCGCGGTGACCAGGGCCCGGAAGGCCTGCTCGTAGCCGGTGGCCGTGTCGCGTAGCGGAACGCTGTCGCTGACGCCTACCAGGCAGTCGCCCAACGCTCCGGCCAGCGTCGAGGCGAGGGCACAGGAGGATGTCTCGACGGGCTCGGCGGGGGCGAGAACCAGCACGTGGTCGTGGTAGACGGGGCAGGGGACGACCCAGGCTCCGGGTGCCAGCGCACGAGCTGGGTCACGCAAGGGGCAGGGAACCTGGTCATGGACCTGGAGGACGCCGGAGCCACCGTCAGATACCTGATCCGGGACCGGGACGCCAAGTACCCAGCCCTGTTCGACCCAATCCTGGCCGACGCCGGCATCCAGGTCGTGCTCACCGGCTTCCGGATGCCGCGCATGAACTCCGTCATGGAGCGCTGGGCGCAGACCTGCCGCCACGAATTCCTGGACCGGACTCTGATCCCGAACGAGAGCCACCTACGCCGGGCGCTGAGCGAGTTCGAGCAGCATCACAACGCCCACCGGCCCCATCAAGCCATGAACCAAGCGGCACCACTACGCGCCGTCCCCGAGCCGCTCGATGCCGGGCAGATCACCCGCCTGGACATACGCCGGAGAGACCGCCTCGGCGGCGTCATCCACGAGTACCGACATGCCGCCTGAGCCACGCGGATAAGGTTGTCGGCCGTCGCAGTCTTGACAGCCCCGTGCGGCAACGCCCAGGATCACTCCCGTGAACCTGTCAGACAGCCAGACAGGTGATGGAGCACCGCGGCGCGTCAGCGCGATGGAAGCGGTCTTCGGTCACCTTCGCCGCGCCATCGAGCGCGGTGACTACGCCGTGGGCGACAAGCTCCCCTCCGAGGCGGAACTGTGCCGCACACTCGAGGTCAGCCGACCCGTGCTGCGGGAGGCCCTGCGGGCCCTGCAGGCCATGGGGCTGACCGTGTCCAAGACGGGCAAGGGGACGTTCGTTCTGGCGAACACCGTCGAGGACCCCACCTTCGGCGACTACGCGGCCCGCGACCTGGTTGAGGTGCGCCAACACGTCGAGCTCCCGGTCGCCGGGTACGCGGCGCTGCGCCGTACCCCGGAGGACCTGGACCGCTTGGCGCACCTGCTGGAGCGGATGGAGCGGGAGACCGACACCACCGCGTGGGTCGCCATGGACAGCCTCTTCCACCTGGCCGTGGCAGAGGCCGCCCAGAACCCCGTCTTCCGTCGGGTGATCGAGGAGATCCGCGACGCTCTGGCCCGCCAGTCGTACTTCCTCACCGAGTTGGGCGGCCGTCGGCGTGAGCAGTCCAACCGGGAGCACCGGGCGATCGTCGAGGCACTGGTCGACGGCAGCGAGCACGACGCCGTGGCGGCCATGGCCCACCACCTCGAACGCGTCGACACGACCCTCACCGACATCGTGCGCCCCGGGCGCGCGAAGACCCCCACGGAAGGCGGATCTGAGGCGTGAGCGACCTCATCGGCGACCAAGTGGCTCCGAAGCCCGACCGGCACATCCGTACCGGCGAATCACACCCTTCGGCGGATCATGTCGACATCGGCGACGTGGGCTACAGCAAGGCCCTCAAGTCCCGGCATGTCAACATGATCGCCATCGGCGGCGCGATAGGCACCGGTCTGTTCCTCGGCGCCGGCGGGCGCCTGGCCCAGGCGGGCCCCTCCCTGTTCATCGCGTACGGGGTCTGTGGCGTCTTCGCGTTCCTGGTCGTCCGCGCTCTCGGCGAACTTGTGCTATACCGGCCCTCGTCCGGCGCGTTCGTGTCGTACGCCCGGGAGTTCCTGGGTGAGAAGGGCGCGTACACCGCAGGCTGGATGTACTTCCTCAACTGGGCCACCACCGGCATCGCCGACATCACCGCGGTAGCCACCTACACCCACTACTGGGCCATGTTCTCGGCTGTACCGCAGTGGGTGATCGCCCTGGTCGCTCTGGCCGTCGTCGTCTCGGTGAACCTGATCTCGGTGAGGTTCTTCGGCGAGTTGGAGTTCTGGTTCGCGATCGTCAAGGTCGGCGCGCTGGTCGCGTTCATGGGCGTCGGCATCCTCCTGCTGGTCACCCGTCACCCGGTCGACGGCGCCACCCCCGGCCCGGGCCTGATCACCGCCCACGGCGGGATCTTCCCCAACGGCCTGATGCCGATGCTGCTGATCATCCAGGGGGTGGTGTTCGCCTACGCCTCGGTCGAGCTGGTCGGCGTCGCGGCCGGGGAGACCGAGAACCCCGAGCAGATCATGCCGAAGGCGATCAACTCGATCATGTGGCGGGTCGGCCTCTTCTACGTCGGCTCGGTCGTCCTGCTGTCGATGCTGCTCCCGTGGAACCACTACCACGCTGGCGAGAGCCCCTTCGTGACCGTGCTGTCCCACCTGGGTCTCCCAGCGGCCGGAAGCGTGATGAACCTGGTCGTGCTGACCGCCGCCATGTCCTCGCTCAACTCCGGCCTGTACTCCACCGGCCGTATCCTCCGCTCGATGGCCGTCAACGGCTCCGCGCCCCGGTTCACTGCCCGCATGAGCAGCCGTCAGGTGCCGTACGGCGGAATCCTGCTGACGAGCGGCATGTGCGTCCTCGGCGTGGGCCTGAACTTCGTGGTCCCGGCGAGCGCGTTCGAGATCGTGCTCAACTTCGCGGCGATCGGCATCCTCACGACCTGGGGCATGATCATGATCTGCCACCTGCTCTTCTGGAGGAAGACCCGCCAGGGCGAGCTCACCCGGCCCGGCTACCGGCTGCCGGGCTCCCCCTGGACCGAGCTCGTGACCCTGGCCTTCCTCGCCACCGTCCTGGTCCTCATGTACACCGACGGCGGCGCCGGACGCACCACCGTGGTGTGTGTGCCGCTGATCGCCGCGGCGCTGGTCGCCGGCTGGTACGTGGTCCGCGCCCGCGTGACGCGGACGTCCGCCGGAAGCGACGCGTGAACCGCACACCGATCCATGTCCACTCATCCCGTCAGGCCGTGATGCACAGCTCCTTCCCCACCCTCCTGGCGGACGCGCCGGCGGTCCGCGAGCCGCGGCACGCCCCCGTCGCCCACCTCGTGCGCGGCGGCGTCATCGAGGGCGTCCACTACGGCTCCGTGGTCGTCCTCGGCGCCGACGGCCAGGTCGAGTTCCAACTCGGCGACATCGAAGCCGCTTTCTACCCGCGCTCGGCGCTCAAGCCCGTCCAGGCCGTCGCCATGGTGCGGTCCGGGCTGCCGCTGGACGGCGACCTGCTGGCGCTGGCCGCCGCCAGCCACTCCGGCGAGGAGCGCCACCTCGCCGGGACCTGCCGGATCCTGCAACTGGCGGGCCTGGCGGAGCGCGACCTGCGCAACGTGGAGGACCTGCCGTACGACCCGGCCGTGCGCGACACCTGGATACGCGAGGGTCGTCGGCCCTCGCGGCTCGCGCAGAACTGCTCCGGCAAGCACGCGGCCATGCTCGTCACCTGCGAGCTCAACGGCTGGCCCCGGAGCGACTACCTCGACCCCGCACACCCGCTCCAGCGGGCCGTCGCGGCGACCGTCGAGGACCTCACGGGGCAGCGCGTCGCGCGGGTCACGGTCGACGGCTGCGGCGCACCACTGTTCGCGGTCTCGCTCCACGGCCTCGCCCGCGCCGCTGCCCGTCTCACTACCGCCGCGCCCGGGACGCCCGAGGCACGGGTCGCGGATGCGATGCGTTCCCACCCCGAGATGGCCTCCGGCTCCGGCCGGGACGTGGCCGCGCTCATGCGGGCCGTTTCCGGGCTGCTTGCCAAGGACGGCTTCGAGGGCGTCCAGGTCGCTGCACTGCCGGACGGCCGGGCGGTCGCCGTGAAGATCGCCGACGGGGCGAACCGGGCGCGCATCCCGGTCGCCGCCGCGGCTCTCGCGCGGGCCGGGGTCTCCCTCGAGCTGCCTGCCGGGTTGGCGGGCGAGCCATTGCTCGGCGGCGGGCGGCCGGTCGGGCGCGTCCAGCCGGTGGACGCACTCTCCCGCTGACCCGCGCCGAGGCCACGGCGCGGCCCCTTGGCCCGCTCGCCGCCGAACCACTCCTGCTCACCAGCTTGCCGTCTCGACTTCTTCGAGGAAGAGGATCCGCCTTCCCATGACCGCCCCCCGCAGCGAGCACGACCTGCTCGGCGACCGCGACGTGCCCGCAGAGGCCTACTGGGGCGTGCACACCCTGCGCGCTACCGAGAACTTCCCCATCACGGGCACGCCCATCTCCACGTATCCGCACCTGATCGACGCCCTGGCCGCCGTCAAGGAGGCCGCCGCCCTCGCCAATCAGGAACTGGGCCTGCTGGAACCCGCCAAGGCGGCCGCGATCGTCGCCGCGTGCCAGGAGATCCGCGCGGGCGCGTTGCACGACCAGTTCGTCGTCGACGTCATCCAGGGCGGCGCCGGCACCTCGACCAACATGAACGCCAACGAGGTCGTCGCCAACCGGGCGCTGGAACTGCTCGGCCACACCAAGGGGCAGTACCAGCACCTGCACCCCAACGAACACGTCAACCTGAGCCAGTCCACCAACGACGTCTACCCCACCGCTGTCCGGATCGCCACCGTCTTCGCGACGCGGGGCCTGCTGGAGGCGATGGCCGAGTTGCAGGACGCGTTCGCCCGCAAGGCCGTCGAGTTCCGCGACGTGTTGAAGATGGGCCGGACCCAGCTCCAGGACGCGGTGCCGATGACGCTCGGTCAGGAGTTCTCCACGTTCGCCGTGATGCTCGACGAGGACCGAAGCCGGCTCGCGGAGGCCGTCCAGTTGATCCACGAGATCAACCTCGGCGCGACCGCGATCGGCACCGGGCTGAACGCACCCGTCGGCTACGCGGAAGCCGCCCGCCGCCACCTCGCCGAGGTCACCGGACTGCCTCTGGTCACCGCGGCCAACCTGGTCGAGGCCACCCAGGACTGCGGCGCGTTCGTCCAGATGTCCGGCGTGCTCAAGCGCATCGCCGTCAAACTCTCCAAGAGCTGCAACGACTTGCGGCTGCTGTCCTCCGGCCCGCGCGCCGGCCTCGGCGAGATCAACCTGCCTCCGGTGCAAGCCGGTTCGAGCATCATGCCCGGGAAGGTCAACCCCGTCATCCCCGAGGTCGTCAACCAGGTCGCCTTCGAGGTGATCGGCAACGACGTCGCCATCACCATGGCCGCCGAGGCCGGCCAGCTCCAGCTGAACGCGTTCGAGCCGATCATCCTGCACTCCCTGTCGGAGTCCGTCACCCACCTGCGCGCCGCCTGCCTCACCCTCGCCGAACGGTGCGTGGCCGGCATCACCGCCAACACCGACGTGCTGCGCGCGACCGTCGAGAACTCCATCGGCCTGGTCACCGCACTCAATCCGCACATCGGCTACGTGGCCGCCACCGACATCGCCAAAGAGGCCCTCATCAGCGGCCGCGGCGTGGCCGAACTCGTCCTGGAGAAGGGACTCCTCCCGCTCGACAAGCTCTCGGCCCTGCTCCGGCCCGAGGTCATCGCGGGCACCGGCACGCCACTGGGCTGACATCGCGCCGCTGTGGGACTCTGTCGCCCGATTCACGGGTGGCGTGTGCGGGGTTTCTTCCTGCGTGGTGGGGGTTTCGAGGTCGAGATCGGCGAAGTGGGTGCGGCATGTGGTGCCTGCGGGGTGTCCGGTCAGGTGGGCTTCGATGCGGTGCAGGTTGAGGGCGGCGGCGCTGAAGACGTGGGCGAGAGACCGGGCTTGGCCTGGCCTCGGTAGCGGCTGCGGCGGATGCCGGTGGTGCGGACGGCTTGGGAGATGGTGCCCTCGACGCCGGCACGCTTGTTGGAGCGCCTCTTCCAGGCGTCGGTCTCCTGCTCGGTGCTCTGGTGCTGGAGGAGTTCGTGCTCGTCTCGGGGGTGCAGGGTCAGACGGCGGGTGAAGCCGCTGGTGCATGAGGTGCGGACCTTGCAGGTACGGCAGTCCCACTCGGGAAGATGACCACGGTCCGCGGGTGACCGTGTATCCGGCTGCTGCCCCAGTAGCGGCTCTTGGCTCCCTTGGGGCAGGCCGCGTACTGCTGGTCCCAGTGGATCTCAAAGTCGGTCAGGGCGAAACCCTCTCCGGCTCGGCTCTGCCGGTCACTGGCCGTGGGAAGCGGCCCGACCAGGTCAATGCCCTGGGCGCGAGTGGTCAAAATGATCGCGGCGGAGGTGTAGCCGGCGTCGATCAGGTGCTCACCCGGCTTCGCCCCGCGCTCCCCGGTTACGTCAACACGCTCCTGCTCCAAGAGGTCCTGGCCGAGCCCAAGTGGGCGAACAAGCTCACCGAGGCAGACCGGCGCGGCCTCTCACCGCTCTCCTGGACCCACTGAACCCCTATGGCAGGTTCGCACCTTGATCCATTCGTTCCCTGCCTGTTCAATCGGCTCAAGTCTCAGCTGTCCCGGAGGGGCGACTATGCCGTTCAACACCGAAGCCGATGCCGGATTGGCCGAACGGGACGAGTGGTCCTATTCGCCAGCTGCCGGGGTCGGGCCGCTCCGGTTCGGCATGACCGTCGACGAAGTGGTCGAGGCGGCAGAGACGCTCGGCCAGTCGAGCATCAGCGACTGTCCACCGGGCCCCGCGATCTTCTCGCCGACGTGGAAGATCGAGGTCCACCGTCGCGGCAGGGCTCCTTCTGCGCCTGCCGTCACGGCCTACGTGAGTCAAGCAGCGGGACTGTTCTGCGTGGCCGCCGACGCCGTGCACGGTCCCCAAGTCGCGTACGCCGGATTCGCGCTGGTCGGCAGACACCTGTCCGAGCTGGAGCGCGACGCCATCGCGTATGCCGAATCAGTGGACGGGCACGTCCGCTACACACCTGAGGGCTACGCAGGACCGGACGATTCCGGGGTCGTGATGCGCGGGCAACGATTTGGACAGGCACTTCTATCGCGCCCGTTGTTCATGGTGACGCGCGACGGCGCGAATACCGAATGGGACTCGCTGCCGCACGAGGAGCACCGCAACGGCCAGTTCCACGCCTGACGCCGGCCGGTGCCGCTCGTGGCTCCCGTTATGGCGCCGGATGTCATAGAGCTATCCGGTCCGCGTCAGCGGCCGGTCTGCTGATGGGCGACGGCCGGGCCGAGCCCTGCGGGGAGGTTGCCGACGACGAGGGACACGGCGGTGTCCGCGGTGCGTGCGAACCCGAGGACCTCGGCACTACGGCGGCGGCGGACGCGGAACCACCCGTCATGCAGCGGGTCTACCGACGGCACCTGGATTGACCAGGGGTAGCTCGTAAAGCTGCTGAAGTTCAGGTTGTAGTGGCTGGTGAAAGGGTAGAGCTGCCGCAGTCTCGGCTCAGCTCCGGCCGCCTCGATCAGGGACACGATGCCCGGGTAGGCAGTGCCCGGTTTCAAGATCTCGTGCCGCGTGTGATGCCACCGCCAGACGAGCAGCAGTTGCTGCCAGCGTGCCTCCACGGTCGCCGCAGGTCCAAGCTCGCGGGCCGCCGCGAGATCGGGAAGTTGCGGCCTCGGTGGCATGCTCGGGGTCTCGCCGGGGCCGTCGGGGCTCATCGTCACGGTGTCCCTTCCCCTTCCATCAACGCTCTTATCGATCGTCACACCGAGCTCGAACGTGTCCCAGGAGCGGCGCGGGGCGGGTCTCCGCGAGGTGGACGTCAATGTATCGGGTGAGCGTCAGAGCGTCCTGAGGACTGTCTGCCTGAAAGGTGACGCGACGAAGCAGGCTGACCCCGTTGAGCACAATGCCCGCGCGCGCGAGGACAAACAGAAGGGCGAGGAAGGCTGACCGGGCATTGCTCGCTGTGGACCGTGGCCCAGGCCTCGGAGCCCTCGCACGAGATGGAGGGACACCAGGGGCGTCAGCAGGCCGATTCCGCAGTTACCTCGTGTCAGGTGAACGGGTCGTGGAGGTGCGATCCACCTGGCTGGTCACCACCCGCCGTCCGGCAACGGCGCACGCTATCCGCGCGATGCTGGGCGGTGAGGCGCCGACCCGACCCGGGGACGAAGGCACTCCGCCTGGCCGCCGCACCAGGACTCGGAATCTTCGAGTACCGCAGCACCGGCTGGGCGCTCCTGACGCATCGCGAGTTCAACCTGCACACCCTGATGGGTCGCTGGCCCAATCCGAACCGTTCCTCTGCTCGCTCGGGATCGAGCCGGCCGAATACACGACCAAACTCGGCCAGGATGTCAGCTTCCCAAGGGTGCGCCTGCGGGCCATCGAACCATCCAGGCCCACGCCCAACGCGTGATCCCGCCCCGACGCCGACCGCCGTTCACGCTCGCATCCACTCAGCCGACGTCCGGAACGCGCTGCCGACCCGACTGACTATCGGGACCGGTCCGCTCCTCCCGCCCGGCGCGGCGGGACGCCGGCCGTGCGCGGCGCCAACCTTTCGCCAACCTTGGGCGGCGAGAGTGTCCGGGAACCCACCCGACGCTCGATGAGGAGCTTGACATGGTCTACGCCCAGCCCGGGACCGAGGGCAGCATCTTCGGCTTCAAGCCCCGCTACGACAACTTCATCGGCGGCGACTGGGCCGCCCCCGCCGACGGGCGCTACTTCGACAACCCCAGCCCCGTCACCGGCGAGACCTTCTGCCAGGTCGCCCGCTCCACCGCACCCGACATCGAACGGGCACTGGACGCCGCCCACCGCGCCGCCGACGCCTGGGGCAGGACCTCACCCACCGAGCGCGCCAACACCCTCAACTGGATCGCGGACCGCATCGAACAGCACCTCGAGGTCCTCGCCCTCACCGAGACCTGGGAGAACGGCAAGCCCGTCCGCGAGACCCTCGCCGCCGACCTCCCGCTGACGGTGGACCACTTCCGCTACTTCGCGGGCATGGTGCGAGCCCAGGAAGGCAGCATCTCGCAGATCGACGAGGACACCGTCGCCTACCACTTCCACGAGCCCCTCGGCGTCGTCGGCCAGATCATCCCCTGGAACTTCCCCATCCTCATGGCCGCCTGGAAGCTCGCACCCGCGCTGGCCGCAGGCAACTGCGTCGTCATCAAGCCCGCCGAGCAGACCCCCGTCAGCATCCTCGTCGTCATGGAGCTCATCGCCGACCTGCTGCCGCCCGGCGTCGTCAACATCGTCAACGGCTACGGCGTCGAAGCCGGCAAGCCCCTCGCGTCCAGCCCCCGCGTCGCCAAGGTCGCCTTCACCGGCGAGACCACCACCGGACGCCTGATCATGCAGTACGCCTCCGAGAACATCATCCCCGTCACCCTCGAACTCGGCGGCAAAAGCCCCAACATCTTCCTGTCCGACGTCACCGCCCACGACGACGACTACCTCGAGAAGGCCGTCGAAGGCTTCGTCATGTTCGCCCTCAACCAGGGCGAGGTCTGCACCTGCCCCTCCCGCGCCCTGGTCCACTCCTCCATCTACGACGAGTTCATGGACCGCTGCATCGCCCGCACCCAAGCCATCGTCGGCGGCGACCCCCTCGACCCCGCCACCATGATCGGCGCCCAGGCCAGCAACGACCAGTACGAGAAGATCCTCTCCTACATCGACATCGGCACCAAGGAAGGCGCCCAGGTCCTCACCGGCGGCGGCCCCCGCAAGGTCACCGGCCTCGAAGGCGGCTACTACATCGAACCGACGATCTTCAAGGGCCGCAACGACATGCGGATCTTCCAGGAGGAGATCTTCGGCCCCGTCGTCTCCGTCACCACCTTCGACACCGAGGACGAGGCCCTGCGCCTCGCCAACGACACCCTCTACGGCCTCGGCGCCGGCGTCTGGACCCGCGACGGCAACACTGCCTACCGCTTCGGACGCGCCATCAAGGCAGGCCGCGTCTGGACCAATTCATACCATTTGTACCCTGCTCACGCGGCGTTCGGCGGTTACAAGAAGTCCGGCATCGGACGCGAGAACCACAAGATGATGCTCGACCACTACCAGCAGACCAAGAACCTGCTGGTGAGCTACTCCGACAAGAAGCTCGGCTTCTTCTGATGGGCCCCGCCCCGCGCGTCGCGCGGGTGGAGCTGACCGAGCCGGCCGCCGCGCTCCTGCGGCGGCTGGCAGGTCTGCACGGCCCGCTGATGTTCCACCAGTCCGGCGGCTGCTGCGACGGCAGCGCGCCCATGTGCTACCCGCGCGGCGAGTTCCGCGTCGGCGCGAGGGACGTGCTCCTGGGGATCCTCGACGAGGACACGCCGTTCTGGATGAGCGCCGACCAGTTCGCCTACTGGCAGCACACCCACCTCACCGTCGACGTCGTCCCCGGCCGCGGCAGCGGCTTCTCCGTCGAAGCCCCGGAAGGCGTCCGCTTCCTCATCCGCTCCCGCCTCCTCACGGACGCGGAACTCGCCCGCATCGACGCCGAACCACCGCCCCCGACCGGAGCCGACCAGGAGCCGTGAACCTGCCGAACGGGCCCGGCTGAACGGCCTGAACAGTCTCGGACCCGTCCCCGCCGCAAGCCACGGTGGGAGCCGACAGGCCTCCGCCAAAGGCCGGGTCGCCGCGGCCGCGTCGACGGTGTGTCCGCACAGGGAGCGCCAGCGGCCGACCTCGACGATGTGCCACAGCCCGGAGGGCTGGCAGTCTTCCGGGGTGACGTCCTGCTCCGGCAGTTCTAGCTGATGACGGGGCCTCCTTCCCCTGGTGGGTTCCGCCTCGGGTAGTCCGGTCAGGCCGGCAGCTTCAGGTCGTTGAAGGCCCGCGCCCAGCACTCCGGGCAGCGCTCTGCCGCGCGGACGTTGTCTGCCTCCTGGATGGGGCGCACGCTCGTCGCGGGTGGCAGCCGGCGCGTGCACAAGGCGAAGACCGCCCCGACCCGGGCGACATGCCAGCGCTGCCCGCACGGGATCACGGCATCGTCCGCATGAAGATCTTCTGCGCGCAGCAGGTAGCGGACCACGGCAGCCTCCCGGATCGTCTGCGGCGCCCCGGGACGGAGCGACGGATGTGCCCGGGGCGCCTGCCGCCGAGGCGGACCCCGCGCGGGATCTGCCACGGCACCAGGCGTATCACCACTACCGCCCAGGTCAAACAGGAGGCCCCGATGCCACGGCTACGGCATCGGGGGCCTCGTGCGGGTCGGGCCGCTAGGTCAGCGGTGGACGCTCATAAGGTGGTCTGGGCTGTGCAGCCACTCGAAGGGCGGTGCCTGCGTCGCGTTCGGTCCAGTGATGGCTTCCACGTTCGCACTCAGGTGCCAGGTGCCCACGTGCACGTTCCTGCCCACCGTGACCTTGAACCGGATCTCGTACCAGCGTTGAAGTACGGACTCACCGGACGCACCAGGCCAGCCCCGGTAAGCCCGACGCCCGCAGCTCGACTTGCTTCCCGGCCTGGGCGTGGGTGTCCCAGCCGCACGGGTAGCCGCCGTACTCGGTACCGACGATCACGCCGTCGGCCCTCCGGACGCGTCCCGCGTGCGCACCGGGACCGCACCCCGGGCGATGGCCGTCCTGCGCAACCTCGCCATCAGCGCACTCCGGCACGCAGCGGATGCTGACGCAGAGGCCCAAGCAGTTGCAGCGGGACGGCCTGCTCACCCGGGCCGCCTACGCCGGGCTCCCCCTGCGCGTGGAGTACGCCCTCGCCCCCTCTGCCGCGGTCTGCACGAGATCGTGAGGCAGCTGATCTCCTGGGCCGCCGACCACCACGGCGAGATCCGGGAGCACCGCGACGCAGCCACCCGCCCGCAGCTCTGAAGCCGGTCTTCGCCCCACAGGGCGATGACCGTAGTGTTGTCGCGGCCCGTCTTCCGAGCTCTGACGCTCTCGGCAGAACGGCACCGCTCCCATCGGTGACGGATGCCGGCGATGCGCTGCCGGTCTTCGCACGGCCCGGCGGAGCTGCCGATTGCCGAGCCTGTGCCGGATGCGGGTCAGTCCAGGTGGTGGCGGCGGGCGTAGTGGGCGGCGGCGACGCGGTCGCGGGAGCCGGTCTTGGTGAAGATCCGGTTGACGTGGGTCTTGACGGTGTTGTGGCTGAGGAACAGAGCGGCGGCGATCTCCTGGTTGCTCAGCCCGCGGGCCAGCAGGGTGAGGATCTCGGCCTCGCGCGGTGTGAGGGCGTCCGGCCGCTCCTGCGGCGGCTCCGGCGACGGCTGCTGCCCGTCACCGGTGACGACGACCGGCCGCTGCGCGGCGGCCAGGAGCGTGGCCTGGACCCTCGGGTCCAGGACGGTCAGGCCGGTGACGGCGCTGTGCAGGGTGCGCACGATGTGGGCCTTGTCGGCGTCCTTGGTCAGGTAGGCACGGGCGCCGGCCCGCAGCGTCTCGAGGACCAGGTCGTCGTCGGCGTAGGTGGTCAGCACGACGACGGCCACCTGGGGGAAGCGTTCGGTCAGCCGACGGGTGGCCTCGGTTCCGTCCAGCACCGGCATGTGGAGGTCGAGCAGGATCGCGTCGGGCAGGTGTGCGGCGACCTGGTCGAGCGCCTGGCTGCCGTTCGCGGCCGTGGCCACGACCTCGATCCCCTCGACCAGGTCGAGCATGACCGCGAGCGCTTCGCGGATGCCGGCCTGGTCGTCGGCGACCACGATCCTCATCGGTGTCGTCTCTGGGGGGTTCACGGGGCGGTCCGCGCCGTCACGGTCCAGGTGCCCGCGGTGGCTTCGGCGGTCAGGGTGCCGCCGATGAGCAGCAGGCGCTCGCGCATCCCGGTCAGACCGTAGCCCCCGTTGACGGTCGCCAGGCGCGGCCTGGGGGCACCGGTACCGTCGGTGCCGGCGGCGCTGCCGAGCGGGTTGGTGACGGTCAGGGTCACGTGGTCGTCCTCGTAGTCCAGGGCCAGCCGCACGGGCTGGCCGGCGGCGTGTTTGGCGGCGTTGGTCAGGCACTCCTGGGCCGTGCGCACCAGGCACAGCGTGGTCTCCGGACTGGGTGCGGACGGCGTGCCCGCCACCGTTACCGTGGCCGGTGAGCGGTGGCGGTCCCAGTGCTCCTCGGCAAGGCGCTCCAGCGTCTGGGGCAGCGGCGGGGTGTCGGTCCGCAGGGCCTGGACGGCGCGGCGGGTCTCCACCAGGCCCTCGGCGCTCAGACGCTGCGCTGTGTCGAGGAGACCGGCCGCGCGCTGCGTCTGCTCGTGCTCCAGCAGGGTGCGCGCGGTCTGGATCTGAATGCTCAGCGCGCCCAGCGAGTGGGCCAGGACGTCGTGGATCTCGCGGGCGATGCGGGCGCGCTCGTCGAGGACAGCATTGCGCTGCTGCTGCACACGCAACTCCTCTGCCTGGGCGAGGCGTTCGGCGTTCTGCGCGGCGACCAGGCGGTAGGCCCGGCGGCTGCCGCCGATCAGCAGGGCGACCAGCAGTCCGAGCGGAAAACCCAGCACGATTCCGGTCCCCGCACCGGTGACCAGCGCCCCCGCCTCGATGGCGGCTACCGCGCTGCAGGTGACCGCCGGTCCGGCGGCCAGGCGCGGCTCGCTGCCGGCGCGCGACACGGTCATCATCGGGATCGCCAGCAGGGCTCCGGCCTGCGGGAAGGAACTGGCGAACCCTCCGGCTGCACCCATCACTGCCAGCACCACGACCAATCGCGTGGACGCGGCCGGCAGGCGGGCCGGGTCGGCGAGGCCATGGCGGGCTTCCTGGCGCCACCACCAGACCATGCCCAGCGCGCTGAGAGTGACAGCGGTGATGACGACGGCCCGTTCGCCGCCGCCCAGGGAGGCGGTGCGCCCGAAGGTCTCGAAGCCGGCGAAGAGGAGTGCACCGACTCGCAGCGCCCACAGGACTGTGCCCAGCACGCCCCCAAGATAGCGGGTCCGCTGCGGGAAGGGGAGGCCAGTGGAGCGGCGCTTCGGGACCTGCCACGGGACCGTTTGCGGAAGCGGAGAATGACGCCTCGTCATGGCCCCGGTCCGGTCGTTCACCGACGCCGCGCCCGGCCGGAGCGGTCCCGGCCGGAGCGGTCGCGACCGCGGCCAGCCCTGCGTGCATTCCGGCCGCGTGAGTCCTGCTCCGGGGCCGGCGATGCAGGCCGCGGCTGCGGTATCCCGGGGGCGTCCTGCTGGGCCCGGGGCGTCACGGAGCCGTCGAACCCAGATCCGCTCCGGTCGTCCAACGGAGGCCGGGCGGGCAGGAGACGGGACGCCAAGCGCGACCCGGACATGCCGCCACGGCCGAAGACCGAGCCGTCGCGCTCAGGGGCGAAGGGAACCGAGCCCCTGAGCGCGCGCGGGGCGATCACCACCGCCTGCCCGACGCGGTTGAGTCCCAGCAGCGCCAGCACCGGCGCGGTCGACGCCGCCACCTGCGCGTGCACCGAGTGGGCCACCACCGTCATCGCCAGCCGCGAGGCGATCAGCGCCGCCCACCACCACAGGCCGCGCACGGGCATCCGCCCCCACAGGGCCCCGCCGCGCGATTCGAGCCGCATCGACGCGCCCTGCCCAACCCCCACCCCCAGCGCGAGCACCGCGCCCACCGCCAGGCAGCCGAGGTCCGCCGCGCCCAGGCGGCCAGGGCGCGTGCCCAACGGCCAGAATCCGACCACCGCCACCACCAGCGGCAACACCACCACCCGCTTGCCCCGCAACGCTTCCCCACGAACCTGGCGCACTATCACGTACATCACGATCGCCAGTGCCAGAAGCACTTCCAGTATTCCGTTCACCGGGCACCACCCTCGCAGGGCCAGAAGCGGGGGCCGCTCCCCCGCCGCGCTCGACCACCACGCTAGGAACCGCGGTGCGGCCACGGCGTCACCCGTAGGGTGACGCCCGGGGTGAAACCGGCCCGCGCGCGTAGTACCGGGGACCACCGCCGCGCGGCACCGGGTCACCCGTCAAGTCACCTCGTGCGGCGACGCTTTGACCCCAGGTCGGGCCGGAGTCTGAGGGTGTCCTCGAAGCGACCGACCGGAAGGCGTGAACACGATGTCCCCCCTGGCCCAGGCAATGATCATCAATGGCGCGGTGCTGCTGGCAGTCCTGGAGGCCGACCTCGGCCCGCACCGCAAGATCGGCGCCTTCCGTATCCTGCGACCGCTGCTGACCGCCGGAGTCCTGGTGCCGCTGTTCATCAAGGACCTCACCACCCGGGGCACCGGCCTGGCCCTGGAGATCGCGCTGACCGCCGTCGGTCTTCTGTGCGGTGCGGCCGCCGCGAGCCTGACCCGCGTATACCGCAGCCCCCGTACAGGTCGGCCCGTCAGCCGCGCCGGTTTCGGCTACGCCGCGCTGTGGACCGTCGTCACCGGCGCCCGTGCCCTCTTCTCCTACGGCTCCGCGCACTGGTTCGGCCCGCAGCTGGCCGCCTGGATGACCACACACCAGGTCACCTCCGACGCACTGACCGACGCCCTGCTGCTGATGGCCCTGTCCATGATGCTCACCCGCACCCTCAGCCTCGCCGCCCGCGCCCACACCGCCCACGAGCAGGTACCGGCCGCTTGACCCGGCTTGCACCGTCGGCAGCCGCCGCTACCCGGTCGAAAACGGCCGACGCCGAACCACCGCCACCGACCGGAGCCGACCAGGAGCCGTGAACGCGCGTCAGTCGGAGGCGCCGGCCGTGGTGGTCTCCGGGCCGTTCGCGCTGCCCGCGAGCCACTGCTGCCATGTGAGGTCGAAGGACGCGTAGCCGTTGTCCGCCCGCGCGGCGCCGCGCGGGGATCCGGTGATGGTGACCGGGTCCCCGACGTGGACGTAGTTGTAGAACCAGGTCGCGTCGGCAAGCGACAAATGGACGCAGCCGTGCGATCCGACGCTGTGGCCCGGGTGCTTGTCACCGTCGGAGTAGTGGACGTAGGTGCCGGACCCGGTCAGGTGGACGTCCCAGGGCAGGGTCACGTCGTAGAAGTCGGGGTTTCCCGGGTCGCAGGTGATGTGGACGCTGCAGGAGGTCATGTGCACCTCGGGCTGCTTGTCCATCACGGCCATCGTGCCGTCCCAGGACGGGAACGAGGGGCTGCCCGCGTCGATGGGCAGGGTCTTGACGACCGTGCCGTCGCGCTTGACCACCATGGTGTGTCCGGGGGCGCTGACGGTGGTCTCGATGTCGGGACCGATGGTGAAGCTGTGCGTGTAGGCGCGGGTGCCGTACCGGCCGTTGCCGTCGCTGACGCCCTCCAGGTCCGCGTGGACGGTGACCTTGGTGCCGGGTGTCCAGTACGCCTGCGGACGCCAGTCGACGCGGCCGCCCCCGAACCAGTGCCAGGCTCCGGTGACCGGCGCCGAGGTGGTGACCTTGAGGTGCTGCTCGACCGTCCTGCGCGCGGAGGCCGCGACCGGCTTGGTGAACTCGATCGAGATCGGCATGGCGACGCCGACCGTGCTGCCGTCGGCCGGAGTGACGGTGTTCAGCTGCAACGGCGGCCCGGACGGGTGCGTCGGTGAGGGAGCCGCGCTCCCGACCGTAGCCGTGCCGGCACTCGCACTCGCTCCGGCCTGCGGGCCCGACGCCGCGCCCGCCCCGGGGGACGCGCTCCTCCCGCAGCCGCTCGCCCCGGCCACCACCGCGCTCGTCAGCAGCGCTATGCCGATGCAGCCCTTGATCCGCCCCACGTGCCCGCTCCCACACCATCAGTTCGACCCGCTCGGTTTCCCGCAGCCCGGACGTGGTCGTGGTCCAGGGCTGCGGTGCACCACCTTGCCGCCGATCTCGTCGCCCGCGGCGCGTTCACCGCCCCTGACGGAACGGTGGAACGTTCCACCCCATCTGACCTGCGACGACGTGGGAAGAGCGGAATGCCCTCGTGGAACGAAACGTGGGACGGGGCGCGTCAGAGCTCGGGTCGCGAGGTGGTGATGTCGCCGGATCCGGGGGCGCCGCCCGGACGCCGCGAGGGCGCAGCGAGGGACCGGAACTCATCCCAGTGCACGCGGGGGCGCTCAAGGCCGCGCCGGTCGAAGTAGCGCCGGGTCGCGCCGCGTACCTGACGCAGGACGCGCAGGGCGTCGCCGGGGCTGCCGGTGCCTATGGGCTCGACGACGCGCTGGGGTGCGAGCGCCCAGCCGTCGCCGGTGGCGCGCAGCACGCCGCGGACCACCGCGTTGTGCATGCCGTTCAGTCGCTCGTCGTGCCGGTGGACCAGCAGCGACGCCGGGCCGGGCACCGCCGGGCAGTCGTCGGGGAGCCGCAGCGTGAAGCCGTCGCCCGCGGGGGCCGGTGCGGGGCGGGTGCGCGCGAGCACCGGAGCGCCGGTGGAGTCGCGGGCGGCGAGCACGGCCGTCGGATACTGGGCGAGCTGTTCCGCTCCCACCAGCCCGGCCGCCGCGGTCCCTCGGGGCGGCTTGAACGTCGGCGGCAGGGGCGACCGCACGGCGGCCTGCTCGGGCGTCACCGTGATGAGCAGACGCAGGTAGTACCAGTCCATCAGCGACCGAACCGGTCGGCGGACGTAGGCGCGGCTGTGCGGCTGCCGCTCGAACAGCGTGCGCCAGTACTCCTCTGCGCCCCGGGGGCTGCCGGTGACGTCGTCGGAGCAGACGGCCCGGCCGGTCACGACGATCTGCGGCGGGGCGTCGTGACCGCTGCCGGTCGGCTCGGAGAACAGCAGGGCCACCCGCCCGTCGCGACGGACGTTGAGCGCTTTCTGCGCGAACGCGACCGAGGTGGTCACCAGCAGCGTGCCGTCCTCGCGTCGTCGCGCCGCCGTCGGCCACGCGATCGGGGTTCCGTCACGGCCGAGAGTCGCGAACTCGCAGGTGCGGTAGGCGTCCAGGACGTCCAGGACGTCGGCGGACAGGGAGTCGAGGGCGGTCACGGCGTGTGCTCCCCGTCCGCCGCGCCCGCCGGGTCCAGCGCCCCGCGCAGCGCGCGACAGCGGGCGGCGTACTGACGGCGGCCGACAGCCCGCCACAGCAGGCGCCCGACGGCCGGGACCTGGCCGAGGAAGAAGGCGGCCTCGGTCTCGGTGGCCTCCTCCAGGATCGCGCCGAGGGCGAGCATGCGCTTGTTGCGCGGGATGTGCTCCATGCCCCGTCGGCCGACCAGCGCCCATTCCGCGACGGTCAGGTGCTCCTCCACCAGGGGGAGCACCAGGTGCTCCTCGTCGGCGAGATGGTCGAGCAGCGCGGCCCGGTGCTCGTCCAGGGCGTCGGCGAGGCTGTCCCGGGCGGGACGGTCCGCCGCGCGCTCCCACACCGGCAGCCGGCCGGTGACCGCGTCCAGCCCGGCGTCGATGCGCTCGTGCTGCTCCTCCATCCGCGCGACCAGATCGTCGCGGTCGGCCCGGGCGCGCAACAGGGGCCAGATGAGCTCGTCCTCGGTCCGGTGGTGGACGTGCAGGCCGTCCAGGTACTCGCGCACGTACGCCGCCAGACGTCCCGCGCGGGCGGCGTCGCCCTCGGGCACGGCGCGGACCAGCCGCGGCAGCAGGGCCGACTCCCGGCGGAAGACCCGGTGGACGATCACCATCTCGTGGGTGAAGGGACGTCCCGGGACGGGGGTCTGACCAGTCGTGTTACTCGGGGTCACGCGGGCTTGCTCCATGGGTCGGGCCCAGGCGGCCTGCCCGGGCTCGG
>NZ_BBPO01000046.1:0-12444 GCF_000787815.1 Streptacidiphilus neutrinimicus | reverse complement strand
GATCTCGTATGCCGACCCCGATCCTCGGTGCACGTCCTTGGCATCTGCTTGCCGTCCACTTGGCGCCGACATGGCGGAGCCGCTTCGGGGTGCGTCGACCCGGGCAGCTCCGGGAGGTGTCGGCCCCGGGCTGCTCCGGGAGGTGTCGGCCCCGGAGGCTTCTCCGGGGGCGCCCGCCCCGCGGCGGGAGCGGTCGTCGGTCCGATCTGATCGCTCGACAGTTCGGGTAGATTTGCACGGCGTGCTGCGCATTCGAATCCTGGGGTCTCTGAGCGCCGACCGGGAAGGAACACCGGTCGACCTCGGCGCGCCGCGGCAGCGGGCGCTGCTGTCGCTGCTCGTCGCGGCCCGGGGCAGCATGGTCCCGCGCGAGCGGATTTCGGACCGGCTGTGGCGCGGTCAACCGCCGCCCAAGGCCGACGTGTCGCTGCAGACGTACGTCTCGAACCTGCGCCGCTCGCTCGAACCGGAGCGGCCGCCTCGGGCGCCCGCGTCCCTGCTGGTCAGCGCGCCGCCCGGGTACGCCCTGCGGTTGCCCGAGGACGCCGTCGACGCCTGGCGGTTCGAGACCTGGGTGGGACTGGCCCGCTGCGCGCCGCCCGAGCGGGCCGGCCGTCTGCTGACGGAGGCCCTCGGTTGGTGGGAGGGCCCGGCGTACGCGGAGAACGCCGACGAGGAATGGGCGGCGCCTGAGGTGGCGCGCCTGAACGGCTTGCGGGCCGAGGCGCGCGAACTCGCCACCGCGGCGGACCTGCGCCTGGGCCGCGCGCCCCAGGCCGCGCTGGCCGCTGAGGCGCTGGTGACGGAGAGCCCCTTGCGCGAGGAGGGCTGGCGCCTGCTCGCGCTGGCCCAGTGGGCCTGCGGGCGGCAGGGCGACGCCCTGGCGTCGCTGCGCCGTGCCTCGGCCGTCCTGCGCGAGGAGCTCGGCTGTGATCCGGGCCCGGCCCTCGTGGACCTCGAACAGGCCGTGCTCGGCCAGCGGCTGGACGTGCTCCGCGCGGCGATCCCCCTACCGCGAGCGGCAGTTGTACCGGCATCGGCGCCGATGCCCGGCGCTTCCGCGCTCGGCGCCCACGACGGCCTGCTGGCCGACCGCGACCACCAGCCCGGCCCGTCGGGGGAGTTCGCGCCCGAGCGACGCGACGCCGACGGCGCCGCCACGCCCGCGCTCATCACGGTGCGTGGCCTTCCACGTGGCCTCCCGAATGGCCTCCCGAGTGGCCTCCCGGTCGGCCGTGACCACCAGCCCGGCCCGTCGGACGAGGCCGCTCCCGCGCGAGCCGACGCCGGAGCCGCCATGACGCGCACGCCGCCGCCCGTCGCGCCCGCGCACCGGCCGGGCGGCCTCTTCGTCGGCCGCGACCGCGAGATTCGCGCGCTGGAGGACGCGGCGCTCGCCCGACGGGACGCGGGCGGCGTCGCGCTGGTCACCGGCGAGGCCGGCGCGGGCAAGTCGGCGCTGCTGGACCGGCTGGCCGGACGACTGCGCGCGGCCGGCTGGCGGGTGGTGGTCGGGCACTGCTCCGAGGCCGACGGCGCGCCGCCGGCCTGGCCCTGGGTGGAGGCGCTCGGCACGCTGGCCCGCGACGTCCCGCCGCGGCACCCGCAAGAACTCGCCGTGCTGCTGCGCGAGGCGGAGCGCGGCCCCGCCGCAGCCCGTGACGACGCGACCGCCGGCCGCTTCCGGATGCACCGGGCCTTCACCTCGTGGTTGCGCGAGGCCGCCGCCGACGCGCCCCTGGCCGTCGTCCTGGAGGACCTGCACCGCGCCGACAGCGAGACGCTGGCGCTGCTGGAGGCCGCCGCCGCCGTCTCGGACGCGCCGGTGTTCACCGTCGCGAGCTACCGGCCCACCGAGACCGGCGAGCAGTTGGGCAAGACGCTCGCCGTGCTCGCCGCCCGCTCCCCGCACCGGATCGTCCTCGGCGGCCTGCCGCCGCAGGACGTCGCCACCGTCGTCAACGCGGTCTGCGGCAGGCCGTTGGACGGGGCCACCCTCGCGGCGCTCGCGGAACGTACCGGCGGCAACCCCTTCTACGTGCTGGAGAGCGCACGCCTGCTGGCGAGCGAGGGCGCCCTGGTCGCCGTCAGCGACGTCCCCCAGGGCGTGCGCGACGTGCTGCGCCGACGGCTGGCCCTGCTGTCGGCCGGAACCAGGACCGTGCTCGGGCTCACCGCCGCCGCGGGCCTGGAGGCCGCCACCGCCGTCCTGGTCGACGCGGCCGAGGAGTCCGAGGAGGAGGTGCTCGACGCGCTGGAGGACGCGGTCGCGGCCGACCTGCTCACCGAGCCCGCGCCCGGGCGGGTCCGCTTCGTCCACGCCCTGGTCCGCGACACCGTCTACACGGACCTGGCCGGGGTGCGCCGGGCCCGCCTGCACGCCCGCCTCGCCCAGGCACTGCGCCGCCACCGCCCCGACGACCTGGCGGCGCTCGCGCACCACTTCGCCCACTCGGGCACCCCGGCGAACGCTCCCCTGGCGGTCGACTACGCGCTGCGGGCGGCGGAGTTGGCCGAGCGCCGCTACGCCCACGACATCGCGGTGGGGTTGATCCAGCAGGCGATCGAGGTGCACACGGCCACGTCGGGCGACCTGGCCGCTCGCCCGGACTCCGTGATCGGCCTGCTGGTGCGGCTCCTGGGCGCGCAGATCCGCGCCGGTTCGACGGACGCCGCCCGCCGCACCCGGCAGCACGCGGTCGATCTGGCCGAACGGGCCGACCGCGACGACCTGGTGGCGGTCGTCTACGCGGCCTGGACCGAGCCTTCGCCGTGGCGCAGCCGCCTGGAGGGCTTCACCGACCGGGCGTCCCTGGTCCGTCTCGAACGACTGGCCTCCCGTCCCGGCCTCGACGTCTCGACGCGGGCGCGCGTGCTGCAGGTGCTCACCGACGAGGCGGCGGCCGTTGACGCGCCCAGAGCGCTCGTCGCCGCCCGCGAGCAGCTCGACCTGGCCCGCTCCTGCGGCGAACCCCGGCTGCTGGCAGCAGCGTTGATGACCTCGGCCAAGCTGTTGCCGCACGAGACGCAGGCGGCACTGCGCACGCCGTTCCTGAGCGAGCTGCGCGAGTTGGCGCAGACGCACGACCTGCCCGCCTACCGGTGGGTGTGCGAGCACAGCGCGGCCATGACGGCCGCGTCCCGCAACGACCCGGCCGCGCTGCGACGGCACACCGACGAGGGGCTGGAACTCGCCCGCCGCTACCGCATGGTGTGGGCGCAGGGCGTCAACTGCACGACCAGGGCCATGCTGGAGACCGTCGCGGGCCGCTTCGAGGCAGCCGAGGCCGCCTACGCCGAGGCGGGCGAGCTGCTGCAACGGGTGGGCGCCCGCCATGCGCCCGGCCTGCGCACGCTGGGGTTGATCGTGATCCAGTTCGCCCAGGGTCGGCTGAACGAGCTGGAGCCCATGGTGCGCGCGGTCTACGAGGCGTCCGGCGAGCCGACCGGCGTCGCCCTGGCGCTGGTCCTGGCACGCCGGGGCCGACTCGAGGAAGCACGGGCGGTGCACTACCCGGCCGAGCCGGTGACCGACCATCTGTACGGCGTGGAGCTCGACTTCCGATCCCAGCTCGCCGTCCTGCAGCAGGACACGAGCAGCGCCGCCACGCTGGTGGAGCACCTGCTGCCGATCCGGGAGCAGCTCGCCGGAGCGGCCGGTGCGGCCTACGCGACCCGCCCGCTGGCCCACGCGCTGGCCGACCTGCAACGGCTCCTGGGCGAGGAGGGCGCGGCGGCGGAGAACTACGCGCTGGCCGAACGGACCGCGCAGGCCTGGGGTTCACGCCACCTGGTCGCGGCGGCCCGCGCGTCAGCCGCCCACCTGGCCGCGGACCGCACCCGGCGACGCATCATCCCGCTGTGACGCGCACCGCGCTTCGCCCGCGGCGAGCACGGCGAGCGCGGCGAACACGGCGAACACGGCGGCGTCCCTTCCCGCTCCCGCGCTGATGACGGGCCCGGCTTCGGTGATCAGGCCCCTAGCGGGAGACGTTCTCCGTCAGCTGCCGCAGGATCCGCCGGACGTCGTCGAAGTCCTGCGGGGGCAGAGCCATCGCCTCGCCGATGGCCTGGGGCACCGTCCGGGCGCGCACCCGCAGCTCCTCCCCCTGCTGGGTGAGGCTGACCTGGACGGTGCGCTCGTCCTGCGGGGAGCGCTCACGCCGGACGAGGCCGCTGGTCTCGAGCCGCTTGATCAGCGGGGTCAGAGTGCCGTAGTCGAGCTGCAGCGCCGCGCCGATCTCCTTGACCGGGACGCTGTCGTGCTCCCACAGCACGAGCAGGACCAGGTACTGCGGGTAGGTCAGCCCGAGCTCCTCCAGCAGCGGCCGGTACCGCTGCGTCACCGCGCGTGAGGCCGCGTACAGGGCGAAGCAGAGCTGGTCGTCGAGCAGCGGCGAGAAGCCGCCCGACTGGGCGCGGGAGTGGTCGGCGGCGGTCATCAGGCTTCTCCGATCGGGCAGGCCCCACCAGGTTACCAACGGGACGATGACAACGCCCACGTTTGCCTCGCCAACGTTTGACTCGCCCACATTTGCCTCGTCCATGTTTGCCTCGCTGATGTTTACATTGCCAGCACTTACCTTGCGCACGAGGTAAACGTGTACTAGGTTTTGCGGCAGACGGAGCCCTCCGGCTCCCCCTCCAAGGAGTCCGCCATGACCGAGCACGTCTCCACCCCCATCCTCGAGCAGGCCGCGGCCGATTTCGCCGCAGCGACCGCGAAGCCGCCCTTCCTGTTCGACCTGGGCCCCGCCGAAGGCCGCAAGGCGGTCGACGAGGTCCAGTCCGGCGAGATCGACAAGCCGGCCGTCGACGAGGAGTGGATCACCGTCACCGGCGGCCCCACCGGCAGCGTCAGGGCGCGCATCGTCAAGCCGGCCGGTGCCACCGGGGTCCTGCCCGTCATCGTCTACATCCACGGCGCCGGCTGGGTGTTCGGCAACGCCCACACCCACGACCGGCTCGTGCGCGAGCTCGCCGTCGGCGCGAACGCCGCCGTCGTCTTCCCCGAGTACGACCTCTCCCCCGAGGCCCGGTACCCGGTCGCCATCGAGCAGAACTTCACCGTCGCCCGCTGGGTCGTCACCGACGGCGCGACCAAGGGCCTGGACGCGTCCCGCATCGCGGTTGCGGGCGACAGCGTCGGCGGCAACATGAGCGCCGCACTCACCCTCATGGCCAAGGAGCGCGGCGGCGTCCCGCTCGCCGCGCAGGTGCTCTTCTACCCCGTCACCGACGCGAGCTTCGACACCGGCTCCTACCACCAGTTCGCCGAGGGCTACTTCCTGCGCCGCGACGCCATGCAGTGGTTCTGGGACCAGTACACCACCGACCCGGCCCAGCGCGCCGAGATCACCGCCTCGCCGCTGCGCGCCACGACCGAGCAGCTCACGGACCTGCCGCCAGCGCTGGTCATCACCGGCGAGGCCGACGTGCTGCGTGACGAGGGCGAGGCCTACGCGGCCAAGCTCCGCCAGGCCGGCGTCCCGGTCACCGCCGTGCGCTACCAGGGGATCATCCACGACTTCGTGATGCTCAACGCCCTGCGCGGCACCCACGCCGCCGAGGCGGCCATCGCCCAGGCCGTCTCCTACCTCGGTGAGGCCCTGCACACCGCCTGACCCGACCGGACTGAGGCCCTGCCATCCCCCGGTGGCAGGGCCTCTTCTCTGTCTCGATCACCGGCCTTTTCGCCCTGATCGCCCGCCTTTCCACCCCCGAACACATCGCGCTGGTCGGGTCTATCGGGCTGTGGCTGCGGAAGGAGGCCCGGTAGGCATGCGGGGTGGTGCCGGCGACGCGCTCGAACCGTTCGCGGAAGGCGGTCGCGGATCCGAACCCGGCCTGGACGGCGATGCGTTCGACGGGGTGGTCGCTGTTCTCCAGCAGGTACTGGGCGTGCCGGACCCGTGCGCGCAGCAGCCACTGGAGCGGTGTCGTGCCCGTCTGCTCACGGAAACGTCGGCTTCGGCGTCCTCGCCACCTGGCGCGATCCGCGCCGCAGCACCCGCGCGGCGGTGTGCACTGTCATCCAGGGCGTCGGCGGCCTGCTCGCGCTCCGGGCCTTGGACCGCTCCGACGCGCAGGCACCGACCCGCGAGGCGGCGACCCACAGCCGAGCGACGCCCACCTGAGCGTCCGGCCGTCCGAACCGCGTTTCCGGCCTGGAGGCCACCCTCACCGAGAGGTGACGGTGGCCTCCCGTCGCTTCATCCTTCAGGTAAACTGTACAGATAGACTGCATAATCTGAGCCGATACTCCCAAGGCGGACCCATGAGCGAAGCACACGCGTTGTCCCCCTCGGCGGTGCGGGCCGCGCAGGAGGTGCGCTCGGTCATCGGGCGCCTGCGCCGACGCATCCGCGCCGCCGGAGGCGACGGGGACCTCAGCTACGCCCAGGCCTCGGTGCTGGCCCGCCTCACGGGCGGTGAGGGTCAGACGACCAGCGACCTCGCCGCAGCCGAGGGCATGCGGCACCAGTCCATGGCAGCCACGGTCTCCTCCCTGGCCGACGCGGGACTCGTCGAACGGCGCCCGGACCCGGCCGACGGCCGACGTCGGGTGATCGCCCTCACCGTCGAGGGACGCCGACAGGCCGAGGAGAGCCGCCAGGCGCGGGGCGAGTGGCTCGCCGCCCAACTGCAGAGCAAGTGCACCGAAGACGAACGGCAGACCGTGATCGCGGCCATGTCGGTACTGGAGCGACTCGTCCATGAATGACCGGACCACCGCCCCGCGCGGGGACACCAGGAAGGACGGATTCGACCGGCGGCTCATCCCCCCGATGATGCTCGGCTCGGTCCTCAACCCGATCAACTCGACCATCATCGCCGTCGCCCTCATCCCCATCGGCGCGGCGTTCGGCGCGCCGCCCTCGCAGACGGCCTGGCTGGTCTCGGCCCTGTATCTGGCCACCGCCCTCGGGCAGCCCGTCGTCGGACGGCTGATCGACATCTTCGGCCCGCGCCGCCTGTTCCTCTTCAGCACCAGCCTCGTCGGCGTCGCCGGCGTCCTCGGCACCCTCGCGCCCGGCCTCGGGGTCCTCGTCGCCGCGCGCGTGCTGCTCGGCTTCGGCACCTGTGCGGGCTACCCCGCCGCCATGGCCCTGCTGCGCAGCGAGGCCCAGCGCACCGGCAAGGACAGCCCGGCGGGAGTGCTGACCGCCCTGGCAGTGGCCAACCAGACCATCGCCGTGATCGGCCCGCTGCTCGGCGGCCTCATGATCGGCCTGGGCGGATGGCGCTCCACCTGCGCGCTCAACATCCCCCTGGCCGCGGTCGCCGTCACCCTGGGCGCGCTACGGCTGCCCAGACAGCCGCGTACCGACGGCGCGCCGCGCGGTCGCCTCGCGGCGCTGATCGACCTGCCGGGCATGGCCCTGTTCGCTGCGATGCTGGTCTCCCTGCTGCTGTTCCTGATGAACCTGCGGGCCGACACCTGGTACCTGCCGGTGATCACACTCGCCGCCGGCGCCGCGTTCACCCGCCGGGAACTGCGCGCGACGACCCCGTTCATCGACCTGCGCGTGCTGCGCGGCAACCCGCCCCTGCTCGCGACCTACGGCAGAGCGCTGGTCGCCTACGTCGTCTCCTACGCCTTCCTCTACGGCTTCACCCAGTGGACGGAGGAGGGCTACGGGCTCTCGCCCTTCCACGCCGGCCTCGTGCAGATACCGATGTTCCTCGTCGGGATCGGGGTCTCGCTCACCGTCGGGCGGAACTCCGGCGTGCTCGGCAAGCTGCTACTCGGCGGCGTCGGCCAGATCGCGGCCTGCGCGCTGATGCTGACTCTCGGCACGGCCAGCCCGGTCTGGATGCTGGTGCTCGTGGCGGTGATCTTCGGCGTGCCACAGGGCGCGAACAGTCTGGCCCTGCAGAACTCCGTCTACTTCCAGGCCGATCCCCAGCGCACCGGGTCGTCCGCGGGCCTGCTGCGCACCTTTGCCTACCTCGGTTCGATGGTCGCCTCCTCGGCCACCGCCGCGTCCTTCGGGCAGCACGCCGGCACCGCGGGCATGCACCACCTCGCCTGGATCATGCTGGGCGCCGGAGCCCTCTTCCTGCTGAGCACCGTCCTCGACCGCAGCCTGCGCCGCCTGTCGACGGACCGGTCCAAGGAGCCCGCCCAGACCTGACTTCCGCTCAGCTCTCGCTCATCTCTGCTCATGCCCGTGCTCAGCTCGCGCTCGCTCAACCGCTCCCCCGACTCCGTTCCGCTCGATCCGAAAGGCCCGACCGTGCCCGGCACCGCTCTGCTCTCCATGGACCTGCAGCTCAACCACCTCGACCGGGTCCCCGACGACTACCTACCGAACGCAGTCCGGGCCCTGGAGACGGCCCGTGCCGCCGGGATCCCCGTCATCCACGTGATCCTGCACCTGCGATCGGGGCACATCGACGCCCACCCGCGCAACAAGACCTTCGGCTCGCTGCCGCACCACCTGTACACGGCCGAGGACCCCGGCGCCGCCATCCACCCGGACGTCGCGCCGCGCGGCGACGAGATAGTCCTCCACAAGAACCGGGTCAGCGCCTTCGCGGGCAACAACCTCCGCCAGATCCTCGCCGCGCAGGACATCGACCATCTCGTCCTGGCCGGTATCGCCACCGGAGGCATCGTCCTGTCCACCGCCCTGCAGGCGGCCGACCTCGACTACCGGCTCACGGTCCTCTCCGACGCCTGCGCCGACCCCAGCCCCGAGCTCCACCACACCCTGCTCAACAAGGTCCTGGCCCGGCGTGGGGAGGTCGTCTCCACGAGCGAATGGGCGGAGGCCCTGAAGGCCGCCGGGTAGAAGGCCGACGAGGCAGCCGGGAAACAGCCGGGGGCAGCCGAGGAGGGCGACTAGGACAATGCGTCGAGCTCCTGGCCGATCGCCGCACGGAGGACCTCGTGCTCCGGTCCGAGCGCGCACGCCGGATCGCGCCAGTTCTCGGCGGGATAGAGCCACACCGGGCGGCGCACGAGATCCTGATGCTCCCACTCGTAGCGCGGCCACACGTGGGCGTGCAGGAAGGCGTCGGTATTGCCGAGGATCTCCAGGTTGACGCGCCGAAACGCCGGGTCCAGACGTCGGCAGGCTCGTTCCACGGCCTCCCCCAGCCGGTCCATGTCGGCCAGGAAGGCCGACCGCCTGCTCCGCGACAGGTCGGAGAGACGCTCCACCTCGGGCTCGTCCACCAGCAGGACCGAATAGCCCGGGAGGAACTGCACGTCACCGATCACCGCGAAGCCGGCGTCGAGCCGTCGGAGCACCGTCGGGTTCGCGCCCTTCAGCGCGCTGCCGATCCTGTCGTCCCGCCAGTCGTCCACCATGACAGCGCACACTACCGGCAGGTGATCAAGAAGGGCTCACCCGCTCGCTCCTGACGACGCGCGCCCGCGGCCGGCCTCCGCCGCCGCTCACGCCAGGGCCCCGCGCAGGCGCGCCGCCGCGAGGCCGCGGCGTGCGTCGTCGGGGGCGAGGAGGGAGAGGGCGTGGCGGTGAAGGGCGATGTCGTAGCGGGCGTGGTGACCGAAAGCGAGCGCCAGGGAGGGGTCGACGGACGCCAGCACGGCCTCGCGCAGGGCGACATGGAGGTGTTCACGCCACTCGACGACGCCCGGCGCCTCCGAGCGGGCGAGCAGCGGCCCCGCGTAGGCGGCGAGCGCCGTCCGCGTGTCCCCGCGTTCGACGGCCGTGGCGACCAGGGCCGCGTCGCAGGCCAACGGACGATTCAGGGCATAGCGGCGGGTGGCGATGCCGCCGCCCAGCGCGCTGCGCAGATGGGAGACCTCAGCCTTGAAGGTGGAGGCCGAGACCGGGCGCTCGCCGTAGAGCGCGTCGTGGAGGCGCTCCGGGGTGAACCCCTCAGGTTCCAGCGCCAGAAGCGCCAGGATCTCCAACTGTCGGGGCCGCAGCGGGATCTCACTCCCCCGGCGCTCCAGGCGCGGGCTCTCGCCGAGCACGGTGAGACACAACTCGGTGTCCCCCGGGGACGCGGCGGACGCCGCCTGCTCCCGGAGCCGCTCCTCCATGCCGGCCGCGAGCAGGCGCACCGTGGAGAGCGCGAGCGGGTGCGACCGGTCCCAGGTGGTCGACAGGTCCAGCACGCCGAGCACCCGCCCGTCGGGGTGGCGGATCGGCGCGCAGTAGCAGACCCAGCCGTGCAGTGCCGAGACGTAGTGCTCGGCCGAGAACACCGTCGCCGCCTGCCCGCGCAGCAGGGCCAGCGAGAGGGCGTTCGTCCCCATCGCCTGCTCGTCCCATCGCCCGCCCGGGGCGAAGTTGATCCGCTCGGCCGCACGACGCATGTGCCGCCCGCCGCAGGTCCACAGAATCGTGCCGGTCTCGTCCGTGACGGCCGCGACGAAACCCGCGTCCTCTGTGATGCGGCGCAGCTCCTCCGCCACCGCGCCCACCGGGCGACGCAGTTGGGAGTCGGCCCAGCGGGAGCGGGCCGCGTCCGCATCGGTGACCGGAGCCTCGACGCAGGCCCGGTCCACGCTCGCGCCGCTGCGCGCCCACGACTCGACGACTTCCGAGCGCAGCGCCCCGCCGCCCGTCTTCGGGCGCCACGGGCCGGACCGCCCTCGCCTGCCACCGCCCCCACGCGCCCCGACGCCCCGGGCGCCGTCAGCCGAGGATTCCCCGACCGCGTCGCCCGCCCCGGAACCGTGCGCGGCACCGGTTGGGGCACTGGTACGGGCACTCAGGCCGCCGTCGCCCGCAGCGCCACCCGCGGCGGTGGCCTCGCCCCAGCGCACCCAAGCCCGCTCCAACTCCTGTCGGAGCCGACGCAATTGCGACCCGTCGGGCAGCCCGCCCGATCCACCGGGTTCCGCTGCGGCCGGCTGGGCTCCCGTGTCCGTCCTCACGTCTCCCATTTACCTCGCCCCAGCCGCCGCCGACAAGAGCCCCCGCAGCGAGGCCCGACGAGACGGTTGCCAGTATTCGCCTCCGAACGGTCCGGCGCGACCAATCGATCGGTTCTCACTCCTTCGGGTGGTCGGCCGAGGAAAACCTTCCACTCCGGGGCTATGGGACTAGCGTCGGCAACGGAGTCGGGCACGGCTCACCAGCAGGGCAGGAGGGGCCCGGCCCGGGCGGGACCGGGCGGGGAGGTTGCCGTCATGGGGAGTTCGGCCGGCGCGTGGGCCCGCACGGACGGTCCGGCCGCGGCGGAGGCGCCGCGGACACCGTGGGTGGGCGCCTGGCGGGGTGATCGGGGGTCGGCGCGGGCGCGCGAGCGGTTCCTGGGCGGCGACGAGGTGCGGGGCGTCGTCCGGGCCGGGGTGCTGGCGTCCTGGGAGCGGTGCCGTGCCACCGGGTTGTCGGCGGAGCGCACGCAGCTCCCCTACGATTCGGATCTCGACGGGGAGGAGCGTCTGCTGCTGGCCTCGCTCCCCGTCCTGGAGCGGCTGCACGAGCAGTTGCTCGGAACGCGGGTCAGCGTGCTGCTGACCGACGCCCAGGCCCGGGTGATGGACCGCCGGGCGGGCGAGGCCGCCCTCGACCGGCACCTGGACGCGGTGCAGCTCGCGCCGGGGTTCGGCTGGGCGGAGCACGACGCGGGGACGAACGGCATCGGCACGGCGCTGGTCGAGGGCCACCCCGGCGTCGTCCTCGGGAGCGAGCACTTCTCCGAGGCCCACCGTGCCTTCGCCTGCGCGGGCGCACCGATCCGCGACCCGCTGACGGGCGCGATCCGCGGCGTCGTCGATCTGACGAGCTGGCGCCGGGACGCGCACCCGCTCATGGCCGCGCTCGCCCGCGAGGCCTCGACGGCGGTCGAACACCGCCTGCTGGAGCAGTACACGCTCCGCGAACGCGCCCACTACGACCGGGCGCTGCGTACCGCGCCCCGCCGCGGGTCCGCGGGACGCGGGCCGACCCGCGGACGCGGCGCCCTCGGTGAGCCCGCCCTCCCGCTCCGCGCCCTGACGACGAGCCACCCCGCCCGTCCGGTTCCGGCGATCCCGCCTCTGGGGGCGCTGCCTCACGGGGTGCCAGACCCCGTGGTGCCAGACCCCGTGGCGGCAGACCCCGGGGCACTGCTCCCCGAGGCACCGTCCGGCCGGGAGGCGTCCTCGATGAGGCCGCGCCCCGAGCCGCCGTCGACGGCCGCGCCTTCCCCGCATGACAGGGAGGGCCGGTCGATGGAGGGCCGCTTGCCGGGCGGGGCGGCGGACGAGGTCGCCGCGCGGGCGGTGGGCTCGGTCGGCGGCGGGGGATCAGGCCGGGAGGGGGCGGTCAACCGGCGCGTGGGTGGCGGCCGCCAAGCCGAGGAGCAGGTGCTCGGGGACGCGCTCGGCGGTGGGGGCACACAGTCGCGCCCCTCCGCGCCCTGCGCGGGGGGCGCGGCCCTCACCGGCCTCGCGTCCGGGCTCACCGGGGCGTTGGGCGGCGTCGGGCAGATCGCCGTCGCGGCGCGGCACCGCCTCACCCTGCTGTGGGAGGC
>NZ_BBPO01000047.1 GCF_000787815.1 Streptacidiphilus neutrinimicus | reverse complement strand
TCCTGACGACCACCCAGCTCACCTGGGGTCCTCGGCCCGAACGGCACTCGAAGGGCGATTCGACCAGGGCGGTCGGCATGCAGTAGAGTCTCACTCGCACAAGGCCCCGTGGAGCAGTTGGTTAGCTCGCCACCCTGTCAAGGTGGAGGTCGCGGGTTCAAGTCCCGTCGGGGTCGCTTGCACGATCAGCCCGGATCCAATCGGATCCGGGCTGATCTGTTTGTCCGCACGATGTGTGGGTTCCGCGTGGGGGATGTGACGCATGTGACGCGAGTCACTTAACTTTTCTTGACGACTGCTCACGTTCGGCACGTCGGGGCACTCGCTCATTTTATATGTAAAATTGCACATCCCGAAAAGGGATTCCAAGAACAAAAAAGAACTGCACCGGACCCGGCGGAGTCCAGTGCAGTTCCAAGCTGTTACTCGAAGCCCTCTCAGGCCTCCGTGCGCTGCTGCGGAATACCCGCAAGCAGGGCGCGCACCTCCGCCTCGCGGTAGCGGCGGTGACCCCCCAACGTCCGGATCGAGGTGAGCTTGCCAGCCTTGGCCCAGCGAGTGACCGTCTTCGGGTCAACGCGGAACATGGTGGCGACCTCGGCCGGCGTCAGCAGGGGTTCGGCATCAGGGGTACGAGCGGTCATGAGCGGCCTCCTCGGGAGAACCGAACCAACACGGTTCTTTCCTAGAAATTCTGCACCTTGGTGTGCGATGTCCGAAATGGCCACCGCCTACCAAGTCGGTAATAGGACGAACGGCTTGTCCTTGGCACTACAACTACACCATCCGTCCAGTCCAATCAGCCAAACCGGCGGAATTGACCCCTGAGGGGCCAAGGTCGACGGATGACGATGGACCATGTCATAACGGACAGTCACCGCAAAGCGACCCCCCGTCACGTCATCAAGAGCCCCCGCTTCCCCCGCGAAGGCCCCCGATGTCCGCAGAACCACTCTTGCGTGGGCAGAGTGGTGCTGAGTGAGGCTGGTTGTCCTATTTTGACACCCAGTGCGACCTTCGCGTCAACGGTGAGTCACATCACGTTGATGGGGGATTGACCCGATCTGGGACCTAGGTCCCATGTGGAGACGGGATAAGCACCCCTGTGACGTCTGAGGAGATGGTGCCACGCATGTCCGACTGGTCCGGGGGCCGTCCATGGCGTGATCCGTCGTGGCGGAACTCCGCCAAGGCCGGACGCGCGTAGACCGATCGGCCGTGGCCGACCCGCCTCTGAGCTGTGCTGTTGTTGTGACCATTGGGAGTGGTGACAGCTCCTCAGGACCGGCTCCGGAGAGGGCTCTCGCAGCTCAGCCGGGTCAGTTCGCGTACTGCAGCTCCTGCACCCGACGCCACCGCTCGGTCAGCGCGCGGTAGCAGCGCCCGGCCCGGACCGGATCGCCGGCGCGCAGAGCGGCGACGCCCTCCGCCACCTCCTCGGCCGAGCGGTCCCCCGCCAGCCCCTGCTCGGGGATCGCGTGGACCAGGCCGCCGTAGTCCAGCTCGACCAGCGAGCGCGGGTGGAACTCCTCCAGCCAGCGCCCGACCTCCTCGACGCCGTCGACCAGCGGACCCGCGTCGAGCGTCTCGCGCAGCACCCGGAAGCCGCGAGCCACCCGGCGGCGGGCCTGGGCCATCGGCGTGCGGTAGCGCAGCACCGGCGCGGGGCGCCGCTTCGCGCCGTCGTTCTGCTGCCGAGCATCCGCCTCCTCCCGTCCGTCCGCCGAGGCGTCCTCCCCAGGGCCGTCCTGGCCCTCTCCGCGGCTGTCACGGAGGCCGTCGGGGTGGCCGTCCGTGCCCTCGACGGCAAGCTCGGAGCGGGAGGGGATGTACTCGCGCTCCTCGTCGCCGAAGAGCAGGAACCAGCGCACCGGGATGCTCCAGGTGCTGGTCAGGATCCACGGGCGGCCGTCAGGGTGCCGGGTGCGCCAGCTGTCCCAGTCCGCCTCGGCCTGGGCCCGCACCACCGGCGGCACCGCAGCGTCCAGCAACGGCGCGGGCAGCTCCTCGCGCAGCTCCGCCAGCGCGAGCCAGCTGCGCAGCCGGGTGCGCCAGGGACAGAGATAGAGGACGCCGTCGGCCTCGTGCACGAACGCGTCGCGGCTCTCCTGCTCCGGGACGGCCAGCGGCGGTACGGCGGTCAGGTCGGCCAGCCGCCCCCGGTGCTCGTCGACCGCGGTCAGCCTCGGGCCCTCCGCGGCGTAGCTCTGCCAGTACGAGCGCTCCGGCTCCGCGAACGCGGCCAGCGGCTCGTAGACGCGCAAGTAGGCGGCGTAGGGGGGATGCACCGAGGTCCGCAAGGTAGGCACCTTGGCATCGTCGCACGCCCTGCCCCTCCGGCGCCCCGGAAGCACGGGGTCCGTTCCCGGGCCCGTCCCCGAGGCCGACCGCTGCCTCGCCGGGACCGCCCCGGCGGCGCGGTCGAGCCCGCGCCGACCACCCGCCGACCACCCGCCGACCGCACGAACCGGCCCGCGAGCAGCGCGGCGACCGGGTCGCGACCACGGCACGACTGTCCGCCAGCCGGACCCCGTACCGCACTGCCGGGCGGCCGTCCTACGCTTCAGACAGAACGTCCGCACCACAGCAAGCGGACGCCAGTCGACAATGGAGTCACCACCGTGACTGATGTCAGTGAGCGTTCCGGCGTACTGCGCCGGATCTTCGCGAACGACCCCGATGCGGCGCCCGGCGACAGCCATGAGCAGGTCGTCCTGTGCCACGACCGCGACACCGGCCTGAAGGCCGTCATCGCGATCCACTCCACCGCCCTGGGCCCCGCCCTCGGCGGCACCAGGTTCCACCCCTACGCGACCGAGGAAGAGGCCGTCCAGGACGCCCTCAACCTCTCCCGCGGCATGTCCTACAAGAACGCCATGGCCGGGCTCGACCTCGGCGGCGGCAAGGCCGTCATCATCGGCGACCCGAACAAGATCAAGACCGAGGCGCTGCTGCGCGCCTACGGCCGCTTCGTGCAGTCCCTCGGCGGCCGCTACGTCACCGCCTGCGACGTGGGCACCTTCGTCGCCGACATGGACGTCATCGCCCGCGAGTGCGACTTCGTGACCGGCCGCTCCCCCGAGTACGGCGGCGCGGGCGACTCCTCCGTCCTCACCTCCTTCGGCGTCTTCCAGGGCATGCGCGCCGCCGCGCAGCACAAGTGGGGCTCCCCCTCCCTCGAGGGCCGTCGCGTCGGCGTGGCCGGCATCGGCAAGGTCGGCCACTACCTGGTCGAGCACCTGATCGAGGACGGCGCGCAGGTCGTCGTGACCGACGTGCGCGAGGACGCGGTCAACCGCGTGCGCGCCGCGCACCCGGGCGTCGAGGTCGCCGCCGACACCGACGCCCTGATCCGCGCCGACCTGGACGTCTACGCCCCCTGCGCGCTCGGCGGCGCGCTGAACGACGTGACGGTCCCGGCCCTGACCGCGAAGATCGTCGCCGGCGCCGCGAACAACCAGCTGGCGCACCCCGGCGTCGAGAAGGACCTCGCCGACCGCGGCATCCTCTACGCGCCCGACTACGTGATCAACGCCGGTGGCGTGATTCAGGTGGCGGACGAGATCGAGGGCTTCAACTTCGACCGGGCCAAGGCCAAGGCGTCGAAGATCTTCGACACCACTCTGGAGATCTTCGCCCTCGCCGACTCGGACGGCGTCCCGCCGGCCGTCGCCGCGGACCGGCTCGCCGAGCGCCGGATGGCCGAGGTCGGCCGCCTCCGGACGATCCTGCTGCCGCGTTCGCGCTGACTCACGGCGTCACGAATCCCGGTGAAGGGATACCCCCGGACGGGAACGGCGTTCTCACCTGAAGCCCCCGTCCGGGGGATACCCCTTGCCCGTACGGGGGACAATCGTGTCGGAACGGTCACTTGGGGCACGCGGTCCACACCGCCGCTCATCGCCCTTTTTACGGCTCTGACCTGCATCAATATGGTCACAACCCGGGGTGGCGTGCGCCACGTCGCACAGGCGGCGTACCGTACGGCGCTGTAAGCAGGTACCGTTGTTGCTCTAAGGACCGGCTCTCTCATCTTCGGCGAGGAGCCGTTCCGAATCATGAACGCGTGACAAGACTCGGAGCCAGAGGCTCCGTCGTTGAGGGGGTCGAGCCATGGGGCGCGGCCGGGCCAAGGCCAAGCAGACAAAGGTCGCCCGCCAGCTGAAGTACAACAGCGGCGGCTTCGACGCGTCACGCCTGGCTAATGAGCTGGGCGTGTCGGATACGAACGACACGGTCAATCCGGAGCCGTTCGACGACGAGGACGAGGACGACGATCCGTACGCCTCGTACGCACAGCTATACAACGACGTGGACGACGACGAGGACGTGGACGAGAGTCCCTCGCGCAAACGGGCCTGACGTCACCACACCCTGAAAACGACGAAGCCGATCCGGTCTGACCGGGTCGGCCCTTCGTCGTCACCACGTCGGGTTGTGCCGCCCGTTCCGGGGCACGGAGTGGTCCGCGCCCCGGAGGGGTTGGTTCCTAGGCGTACGCGCCGTACAGGGCGGCGCCGCCCGCCTTCGCGTAGTCGCCGGTGCGCTCGACGATGTCACCGAGGATCCAGGCCTCCACGTCGCGGTCCTCCAGGACGGCGAGGACGGCGTCGACGGACTCCTGCGGCACCACGGCGACCATGCCGACGCCCATGTTGAGCGTCTTCTCGATCTCCAGCGTCTCCATCCGGCCGACCTCGGCCACCGTCTGGAAGACCGGCAGCGGGGTCCACGTGCCGCGGTCCAGGCGGGCGTGGAGGGTGTCCGGGATGACCCGGGCCAGGTTGGCCGCCAGACCGCCGCCGGTGACGTGGGAGAAGGCGTGGATCTCGGTGGCCCGCGTCAGCGCCAGGCAGTCGAGCGAGTAGATGCGGGTGGGCTCCAGCAGCTCCTCGCCCAGCGTGCGGCCGAACTCCGGGACCTCCCGGTCCAGCTGCCAGCCGGCCTGGTTCAGCAGGACGTGCCGGACCAGCGAGTAGCCGTTGGAGTGCAGACCGGAGGCGGCCATCGCGATGACCACGTCGCCCGCGCGGACCCGGTCCGGGCCGAGCAACTGGTCGGCCTCGACGACGCCGGTGCCGGCGCCCGCCACGTCGTACTCGTCCGGGCCGAGCAGGCCCGGGTGCTCCGCGGTCTCGCCGCCGACCAGCGCGCAGCCGGCCAGGACGCAGCCCTCGGCGATGCCCTTGACGATCTGCGCGACCCGCTCCGGGTGGACCTTGCCGACGCAGATGTAGTCCGTCATGAACAGCGGCTCGGCGCCGCAGACCACCAGGTCGTCGACGACCATGCCGACCAGGTCGTGGCCGATGGTGTCGTGCTTGTCCATCGCCGCGGCCAGCGCGACCTTGGTGCCGACGCCGTCCGTGGCCGTCGCGAGCAGCGGGCGCTCGTAGCGCTTGAAGGCGCTGGCGTCGAAGAGGCCGGCGAAACCGCCGAGGCCGCCGACGACCTCGGGGCGCTTGGTCTTGCCGACCCACTTCTTCATCAACTCGACGGCCAGGTCCCCGGCCTCGATGGAGACGCCGGCGGCGGCGTAGGTGGCACCGGTGGACTGGTCAGACACGGGACGGCCCTTTCGGGTCACGGGAGGTGCGGCGCGAAGCGCCTCGAACAAGGGTGGCGGTGGACGGGGGTCCCCCCGGCCGGAGGCTGGGGGAGGGCGGGCACGAAACTCGCGGTGCTCACGGCCGCCGCAGGGCGTCCGCCGCGCCGGGGCCGCCGATCAGCGTCTGCACGCCGTCGACGTCCGAGCGGTTGCCGCCGCGGGTGGCCGGGGGCTGCTTCGCGGCGGAGATCTCCGCCTCCAGCAGGTGCTTGCCCAGCAGCTCGGGGTCGGGCAGCTCGACGGGGTACGCCCCGTCGAAGCAGGCCCGGCAGAGCCGGTCCTTGGGCTGGTCGGTGGCGGCGATCATGCCGTCGATGGAGATGTAGGCGAGCGAGTCCGCGCCCAGCGAGGCGGCGATCTCGTCGACCGACAGGCCGTTGGCGATCAGCTCCGCGCGGGTGGCGAAGTCGATGCCGTAGAAGCAGGGCCACTTGACCGGCGGCGAGGAGATCCGGATGTGGACCTCGGCCGCGCCCGCCTCGCGCAGCATCCGGACCAGGGCGCGCTGGGTGTTGCCGCGGACGATCGAGTCGTCCACGACCACGAGGCGCTTGCCCCGGATGACGTCCTTGAGCGGGTTCAGCTTGAGCCGGATGCCGAGCTGACGGATGGTCTGGTTGGGCTGGATGAAGGTCCGGCCCACGTAGGCGTTCTTGACCAGGCCGGAGCCGAACGGGATGCCGCTGGCCTCGGCGTAGCCGATGGCGGCCGGGGTGCCGGACTCCGGGGTCGCTATCACCAGGTCGGCCTCGACCGGGGCCTCCTTGGCCAGCGTGCGGCCCATCTCCACGCGGGAGAGGTGCACGTTGCGGCCGGCGATGGTGGTGTCCGGCCGGGCCAGGTAGACGTACTCGAAGACACAGCCCTTGGGCGCGGCCTCGGCGAAGTGCGAGGTGCGCAGGCCGTTCTCGTCGATGGCGATGAGCTCGCCGGGCTCGACCTCACGGATGAAGGAGGCGCCGACGATGTCGAGGGCGGCCGTCTCCGAGGCCACGACCCAGCCGCGCTCGAGGCGGCCGAGGACGAGCGGACGGATGCCCTGCGGGTCGCGGGCCGCGTAGAGGGTCTGCTCGTCCATGAAGACGAGCGAGAAGGCGCCCTTGACCTTCGGCAGGACCTCGCGCGCGGTCTCCTCGACGGAGAGGTCCGGCTGCCCCGCGACGAGCGCGGTGAGCAGGTCCGTGTCGTTGGTGACGACCGGGCGGCCGGAGCGGGAGACGTGCTCCTCGCCGGGCAGCTCGGCGACCAGCTTCGCCAGCTCGGCGGTGTTGACCAGGTTGCCGTTGTGGCCGAGCGCGAGGCTGCCGTGGGCGGTCGCGCGGAAGGTCGGCTGGGCGTTCTCCCAGACCGAGGAGCCGGTCGTGGAGTAGCGGCAGTGGCCGACCGCGATGTGGCCCTGGAGGGAGTTGAGCGAGGTCTCGTCGAACACCTGGGAGACGAGGCCCATGTCCTTGTAGACCAGGATCTGCGAGCCGTTGCTCACCGCGATGCCCGCGGACTCCTGTCCGCGGTGCTGCAGAGCGTAAAGGGCGAAGTAAGAGAGCTTGGCTACCTCTTCACCGGGGGCCCAGACTCCGAAGACTCCGCAGGCGTCCTGCGGGCCCTTCTCGCCGGGGAGGAGGTCATGGCTGAGTCGTCCGTCACCGCGTGGCACGACACCGAGTCTAGGGCAGGTCGACACGCCGGGCCGCCGGGCGGTGATCGCCGCGAACCCGGAGCCCCCGCGGACGCGCGTAGACCGGCCTCAGGTCATCACAGGCAGTAGCGAGGACAGATCGCTGCGCTCACCACTGGCCGTGAGTTCCGCCACGTCCAACGCGTCCGCCCAGGTCAGACGCCCGGTCGCGAGCCGGATCCAGGGCAGCGGCGCGGTCTCCACGACATTGGGCGGCGTGCCCCTGGTGTGACGCGGGCCCTCGACGCACTGCACGACCGCGAAGGGCGGCACCCGCAGCTCCACAGCCCCGCCGGGCGCCTTCGTCGCGAGGGCGTCGGCGAGGACCCGGCAGGCGGACGCGAGGGCGTGCCGGTCGTGCGGGAAGGCGGCCAGCGCGAGCGCGTCGGCGAGGTCGTCGGCGTGGACGACCGTCTCGACGAGGCGGGTGACCAGGTAGTCGTCGAGCAGCATGGCGCCGCGGCGGTGGACGATCCGCCGCTCCGGCGCGTGCTCGGCGTCCACGACGGCCAGCGCGGCGTCGACGGCCCCCGCGAACCCCTCCCGCGGGTCCCCCGAGGCGGCGGCCCGTTCGAACGCGTCCGCCTCGATCGCGGCGGCCCCCGCGCGGGTGCCCGCGGCCCAGTCCGCGACCGTGGACGCGGGCCCCCCGTCGTCGGGCGCGGCGAGGAACCGCGGCAGCGCGTCCAGCGCGCCGGCCAGGTGCACCACGAGCTCCCGCACCCGCCAGCCTCCGAGGCGGGTCGGCAGATCCAACTGCGCGTCGTCCAGGCCCGCCACGACGGAAGCGATCGCCCCCGCCTGCGCGCGCAGCGCGGCGCGGGACTTGAGCCGGTCGTAGGTCCGGGCACGGGAACGCGAGGATGGCGGCATGGTCGGCACTCTAGTGACCCGCACCGACACCGGAGCCGGTTGGCGGGATGTCAGTAGTGTCATGGCGGTTTACCGCTTGCCGCATCCCGGCCCCCGCCGGAACCCTTGAGGCGTGAGCACCGAAAGCACCGCCCCATCACCCGCCGTCGCCGCATCCGCCGTCGCCGAATCCGCTGTCGCCGATTCCCCAGTCGCCGAATCCGCCGCAGCGTCCGCAGCCTCCGCCCAGCCGGCGCGCCTCGCCGCCGCCGCGGCCGGCGTGACCGTCGTGCTATGGGCCTCCGCCTTCGTCGGGATCCGGTCCGCCGGTCACGACCTTTCCGCCGGGCCCCTGGCCCTGCTGCGGCTCGCTGTCGGGACGGTCCTGCTCGGCGCGATGGTGCTGGCCCGCCGCGAGGCGTGGCCCGCGCGACGCGACCTGCCGCGGATCGTGATCGTCGGCGTGCTGTGGTTCGGCGCGTACAACGTGATGCTCAACGCCGCCGAGCAGCGCGTCGACGCGGGCACCGCCTCGATGCTGGTGAATGTGAGCCCGATCCTGATCGCGGTGATCGCCGGCCTGGTGCTGAAGGAGGGCCTGCCCAGGTCGCTGCTGCTCGGGATGCTGGTCTCGTTCACCGGCGTCCTGGTCATCGGGTTCGGGTCCTCGCACCACGGCCGAGCGGACTTCCTCGGCGCGCTGCTCTGCTTCGCCTCAGCCGTGGCCTACGCCACCGCGACGATCATCCAGAAGCCGGTGCTGAGCCGGGTGTCCGCGCTGCAGATGACGTTTCTCGCCTGCGCCGTCGGCATGATCGCGTGCCTGCCCTTCGCGCCGCAGCTGGCGCACGAGATGCCGAAGGCGCACGCCTCGGCGATCGCCTGGGCGGTCTACCTCGGCGCCGCGCCGACCGCGATCGCCTTCACCACCTGGGCCTACGCGCTGGCCCGCACCAAGGCGGGCAAGCTCGGCGTGACGACCTACCTGGTGCCCCCGATCTCGATCCTGCTCGGCTGGCTGATCCTCGGCGAGGCGCCGACGTGGGTCGCCGTCGGCGGCGGTGCGCTGTGCCTCGGCGGCGTGGCGGTGGCCCGCTTCACGCGGCGCTGAGCTCACCCGGCGCTGCACCTCACCCGGCGCCCGGCTCCGCGTGGTCCGAGTGGCTCTCCTCCGGCACGGTGACGTGCCGGAGCTTGTCCGGGTTGCGGACCAGGCGGACCTCCGCGATCAGGCCGTTCTCGTCCAACTCGACGGTGAACACGTCGTCGGGGACGCCCGCGGTGGTGAGCAACAGGCCGAACCTGCCGTTGACGTCCACCGGGTGGACGCCGAGGTCCTCCGGCAGGTGGCGCTCGATGATGCCCAGGATCCAGCGGGAGACCTTGTCCGCGCCGTGCAGCGGACGCAGCGCCGCACGGATCTTGCCGCCGCCGTCGGACCAGACCGTGACGTCGGGGGCGAGCAGCTCCATCATCCGGTTCAGGTCCCCGCCGAGGCAGGCGGCGAGGAACTCCTCCGTCGCCTTCCGCCGCGTCTCCGCCGGGGCGTCGTAACGAGGCCGCCTCGCCCGCACATGGGAGCGGGCGCGGCTGCCGACCTGTCGGACCGCGGTCTCGGAGCGGTCCGTCATCTCCCCGATCTCGGCGTAGGAGAAGCCGAAGACCTCCTTGAGCAGGAAGACCGCCCGCTCCAGCGGCGAGAGCGTCTCCAGCACGACGAGCATGGCCAGCGAGACGGTCTCCTCCTGCTCGACGCCGCCGCCTGCGTCGGGCGCGGTCACCAGGGGCTCCGGCAGCCACGGACCGACGTAGGACTCGCGCTGCACGGCCGCGGACTGCAGCCGGTTGAGGGAGAGGTTGGTGACGGTCCGCGCCAGATAGGCGCGCGGCTGGGCGATCTTCTCAACATCGACGGCGCTCCACTTCAGCCACGCGTCCTGCACGATGTCCTCGGCGTCCGCCACGCTGCTGAGCATGCGGTAGGCGATGCCGAAGAGCGTGGGACGGTGCTCCTCGAAGGTCGTGAGAACCGCGCTGTCGGTCACGCCTTCGACGGTACCGCGCATCGGTCCTTGAACCCCTGCCCCACGAGCCCGACAGCGGAATTGACGCGGGATCGGAGGTTCTCCACGGCCACCATCGCGGTCAGCTCGACGAACGCCGCCTCCCCCAGCAGCTTGAGCAGCGCCGCGGCCATCTCGTCGGTGACGGTCGGCTCGGTCTCGGTCATCGCCTCCGCGTACTCCAGCACGGACAGCTCCAGCGGCGTGAACACCTCCCGCCGCTCCCGCCACACCGGCACGGCCCGCAGCTTCTCCTGCGGGAGGCCCAGCTTGTGCGCCTCCCAGTAACCGAAGTCCATGCACCACGAGCACCCGATCCGCGCGGCGGCCGCCATCACGGCCAGCTCCTTGAGCTGCGGGTCGAGCGCCCTCCACTTCGCGACCTTCCGCTCGAACCCGGCGTAGGCCAGCAACACCCTGGTGTTGTGCCCGTACACCTTCCCGGGGTCGAGCACGTCACCGTAAACGCGCTTGGAGTACCATTCCGCGATCCGGTAGACGATCGTCCGGGGCGGGGTGAGCGAGATGCGGGCCATGGTCGTTTCCGCCTTCCTGCGAGCCGGTTTTCGGCTTCCAGAGAGGAGACAGCCGGTCCGCCGAGAACGTGACATCAATACGCTCCGCAATCGAACTGCCACACTCGGTTGGCATCGGGCGCCGCGCGCCAACCCGAACGAGCGCGAGGCCGTCGCCTCGCGCAGTGGGCCCGGCAGCCATCCGGACGGTTGGCGAGCCGGGTTTCACGCTTTGTGGGAGCTTCCACACCTCCTCGGTCCCGAGCTGGATTCTCGCCCGCCAGTCGCCGCCCTTCGCCCAGCGCCAAGCGAAGACGTCCGGGATCGCCGGCAGATTCTCTTCGCGGGCCCGCATCAGGTCGTAGCGCGACACATGACCTCCACGACGAGACGCAGAGCCCTGGAGTCCACCACCGATGCGAAGACGGCTCGCATGCAGGCCTCTCGGGCCCTCAGCTCAGGCCGCATCCCGGACGCGTCTTAGACCGATACAGCCAGACCGCATCCGCCGGTGCGTCACACCCGTTCAACATGCTGGCGTGACGAAAAGTCACCCCCTCGGGCAACGACTGCGGCCCTTGGCGACAAGGTGTCACCAAGGGCCGCAGCAAAGGCTCTCGACTACGCGAGCAGCGCCTCGATCACGCCGGTGTTCGCCTCGCGGAGCTCGGCGAGCGGCAGGGTGAACTGGCCCTGGAGCTCGATGACGTCGCCGTCGACGACGCCGATGCGGGTGGCCGGGAGACCCCGGACGCCGCACATCTCGGTGAAGCGGAGCTCCTCGCTGCGCGGCACGGAGACGATCGCGCGGCCGGCCGACTCGGAGAACAGGAACACGAAGGGGTCCAGACCGTCCGGGACGATCAGGCGCAGGCCCTGGCCGCCCTTGAGGGCGCTCTCCACCGCGGCCTGGATCAGGCCGCCGTCGGAGAGGTCGTGCGCCGCGTCGATCATGCCGTCGCGCGAGGCGGCGATCAGGATCTCGGCGAGCAGCTTCTCGCGCTCGAGGTCCAGCTTCGGCGGCAGACCGCCGAGGTGGTCGTGGGCCACCTGCGCCCACGCCGAGCCGCCGAGCTCGTCCCGGGTGTCGCCGAGGAGGTAGACCAGCTGGCCCTCCTCCGTGAACGCCATCGGGGTGCGGCGGGTGACGTCGTCGATCACGCCGAGCACGGCGACGACGGGCGTCGGGTGGATCGCCTCGGAGCCGGTCTGGTTGTAGAGCGAGACGTTGCCGCCGGTGACCGGGGTGCCGAGCTCGAGGCAGCCGTCCGCGAGACCACGGGTGGCCTCGGCGAACTGCCACATGACCTCCGGGTCCTCCGGGGAGCCGAAGTTGAGGCAGTCGGAGACGGCCAGCGGCTTGGCGCCGGTCGCGGCGACGTTGCGGTAGGCCTCGGCCAGCGCCAGCTGCGAACCGGTGTACGGGTCGAGCTTGGTGTAGCGGCCGTTGCCGTCCGTGGCGATGGCGACGCCCAGGTTCGTGGACTCGTCGACGCGGATCATGCCGGAGTCCTCCGGCATGGCCAGCACCGTGTTGCCGAGCACGAAGCGGTCGTACTGCGAGGTGATCCAGCTCTTGTCGGCCTGGTTGACCGAGCCGACCAGCTGGAGCACGGCCGCGCGCAGCGCGTCCCCGTCGGCCGGGCGCGCCAGGCGCTCCGCGGTCGGGGCGTCGGCCTGCAGGGCGTCCTGCCAGCTCGGGCGGTGGTACGGGCGCTCGTAGACCGGGCCGTCGTGGGCGACGGTGCGCGGGTCCACGTCGACGATCTTCTCGCCGTGCCAGAAGATCTCCAGACGGTCCCCGTCGGTGACCTCGCCGATGACGGTCGCGGTGACGTCCCACTTCTCGCAGATCGCGAGGAAGGCGTCGATCTTCTCGGGCTCGACGACCGCGCACATGCGCTCCTGCGACTCGCTCATGAGGATCTCCTCAGGAGTGAGCGTCGCGTCGCGCAGCGGCACGTCGTCCAGGTCGCAGCGCATGCCGCCGGAGCCGTTGGAGGCCAGCTCGCTGGTGGCGCAGGAGAGCCCGGCCGCGCCGAGGTCCTGGATGCCGACGACGAGCTGCGCCCGGAAGGCCTCCAGGGTGCACTCGATCAGCAGCTTCTCCTGGAACGGGTCTCCGACCTGGACCGCGGGACGCTTGGTGGGCGTGCCGCCCTCGAAGGTCTCCGAGGCCAGGATGGAGGCGCCGCCGATGCCGTCGCCGCCGGTGCGGGCGCCGTAGAGGACGACCTTGTTGCCGGCGCCGGACGCCTTGGCCAGGTGGATGTCCTCGTGCTTCATGACGCCCACGGCGAGGGCGTTCACCAGCGGGTTGCCCTGGTAGCAGGAGTCGAAGACGACCTCGCCGCCGATGTTCGGCAGGCCCAGGCAGTTGCCGTAGCCGCCGATGCCGGCGACGACGCCGGGCAGGACGCGCTTGGTGTCCGGGTGGTCCGGCGCGCCGAAGCGCAGCGGGTCCATCACGGCGACCGGGCGGGCGCCCATGGAGATGATGTCGCGCACGATGCCGCCGACACCGGTGGCCGCGCCCTGGTAGGGCTCGACGTACGACGGGTGGTTGTGGGACTCGATCTTGAAGGTGACCGCGTAGCCCTGGCCCACGTCGACGACGCCGGCGTTCTCGCCGATGCCGACGAGCATGGCGTCGGACTGCGGGGCCTTCTCGCCGAACTGGCGCAGGTGCACCTTGCTCGACTTGTAGGAGCAGTGCTCGGACCACATCACCGAGTACATGGCCAGCTCGGCGCCGGTGGGACGGCGGCCCAGGATCTCGCGGATCTTGAGGTACTCGTCCTCCTTGAGACCGAGCGCGGCCCAGGGGAGCTCGACGTCGGGGGTCTCCGAGGCGTTCTTAACCGTGTCCAGCGTCATTACGCATTCACCAGCCGCTTGATGATCGAGGTGAAGAAGCCGGTGCCGTCCGTGCCGCCGGTGCCGATCATCGGCTCGACCGCGTGCTCCGGGTGCGGCATCAGGCCGACGACGTTGCCGGCGGCGTTGGTGATGCCGGCGATGTCGTCGATCGAGCCGTTGGGGTTGCCGTCCAGGTAACGGAAGACGACCCGGCCCTCGGCCTCCAGCTCGTCGATGGTGCGGCGGTCCGCGGTGAACCGGCCGTCCATGTTCTTGAGCGGGATCATGATCTCCTGGCCCTGCGCGTAGTCGCTGGTCCAGGCGGTCGTGTTGTTCTCGACCCGCAGCTTCTGGTCCTTGCAGACGAAGTGCAGGTGGTTGTTGCGGAGCATCGCGCCCGGCAGCAGGTGCGACTCGGTCAGCACCTGGAAGCCGTTGCAGATGCCGAGGACCGGCATGCCGGCCTTGGCCTGCTCGATGATCGTCTCCATCACCGGCGAGAAGCGGGAGATGGCGCCGGCCCGCAGGTAGTCACCGTAGGAGAAGCCGCCCGGCAGAACCACGGCGTCGACCTGGTGCAGGTCCTTGTCGCGGTGCCAGAGCGCGACCGGCTCCGCGCCGGCCAGCTTCACCGCGCGCAGTGCGTCACGGTCGTCGAGACTGCCGGGGAAGGTGACGACGCCGACGCGGGCGGTCACTGGCCCTCCTCGACGCGGACCACGAAGTCCTCGATCACGGTGTTGGCGAGGAAGGTCTCGGCTGCCTGGTGAATGCGGGCGAGCGCGGCGTCGTCGACCGGACCCTCCACCTCGAGCTCGAAACGCTTGCCCTGCCGAACATCGGCGATGCCCTCGAAGCCCAGGCGCGGCAGTGCGCGCTGCACCGCCTGGCCCTGCGGGTCGAGGATCTCGGGCTTGAGCATGACGTCGACCACGACGCGTGCCACGGGTACTCCCGGTGATAAGTGGTGCGGGGAGTTCCCAGCCTACCGGGGCGAAAATGCGATCTTGGAGACTCATCCAGCGTGACGCGCGTAGATCCAGGCATCGTGCGGAGGTTCACACAAACACCCCGCCCCCGGCCCGGCATCCGCCCACGACCGACCGGCCTCCCCGGAGCCCCCGAACTGCGGCGACACGCCTGCCGAAAATGCACGATTCTGAGGTTTCGCACCGGTATCGGCGCGGTACCGAAACGACACGGAAATAGAGACCTAAAAACCTGCCTCTTCGATTCCGGGGCTCCCGGAGGGCAGAATGGCAACGCCGGTCGCGGCCAGCACCTGCGGTCGCACGGCAAAGCCCGAGAGGATTGGCTTCCATGGCTCAGCGCGTTGTGGTCACGCTCTCCGACGATCTGGACGGAGGCGTCGCCGAGGAAACGGTCCAGTTCGGTCTGGACGGAAAGTCGTACGAGATCGACCTGTCCGCCGAGAACGCGGAAAAACTCCGCGCCGCGCTCGCTCCGTATGTACAGGCGGGCCGGAAGCAGGCCCGCGCCGCGGCGGCCCTGAAGGCCCACCCGCGCCGGACCGAGATCGCGCCAGACCCCGCGACGGTCCGCGCCTGGGCCCAGTCGCGCGGAATCGACCTGCCGGCCCGCGGGCGCCTGCCCAAGCACGTCTACGAGGCCTTCGCACAGGCGAGCTGAGGCGCTTCCTCGGCGACTTTCCGGACAATACGGACATACCGCCCCGCCGTGGTGATCACGGCCCGCGAGATGGGCTAATGTTCTTCTCAGCGGAACGCACCGCAGACAGAAGCCGAAAGGCCAGGTCAGCGGGGCGGCTCTCGCAGGTGTAGCTCAGTAGTAGAGCGTCCCTCTTCCAGAGGGAAGGCACAGTGTGCGATCCCTGTCACCTGCTCTGTTCACCCGGCCTTGCCGAGGGTTGCGAAAGCACTCCTGGCGATGAGGTAGAGTGGATTGCACGCCGAGGCCCAAGGGTCCCGGAGTACCTGCGGACGTGGCTCAGTTGGTAGAGCATCACCTTGCCAAGGTGAGGGTCGCGAGTTCGAATCTCGTCGTCCGCTCCAGTCGGAGCATCTCTTTTGCTGTTTCCGATCACCAAGCGTGCGGACGTGGCTCAGTTGGTAGAGCATCACCTTGCCAAGGTGAGGGTCGCGAGTTCGAATCTCGTCGTCCGCTCTTGCGAGAAGGGCGCCTCTTCGGAGGTGCCCTTCGGCGTTTCCGGGCAGCGCCGCGCCGCCGAGTCCTCCGGGGGCGCGGAATCCCGCACCCCCGGGCGGCTGCGCCGGTTCCGGGCCGACGGCTCCCGCCAGGCCTAGCCCCAGGCCAGACCGGCGAGGCGCTCGTAGGCCTCGACGTAGCGGGCGCGGCTCTGCTCGATGATCGCCTCGGGCAGCGCCGGCGGCGGAGTCTCGGACTTCGGGTCCCAGCCGGATTCCGGGGACTTCAGCCAGTCCCGGATGAACTGCTTGTCGAACGAGGCCTGCGCCCGGCCCGGCTCCCACTCGTCGGCGGGCCAGAAGCGGGAGGAGTCCGGGGTCAGCACCTCGTCGCCGATGACCAGGGTCTCGCCGTCCTCGTCCAGACCGAACTCGAACTTGGTGTCCGCGAGGATGATCCCGCGCTCGCGCGCGATGTCACGGGCGCGGCCGTAGACGGCCAGCGTCGTCTGCCGCAGCTGGGCGGCGGTCTCCGCGCCGACGCGGCGGGCGACCTCCTCGTAGGGGACGTTCTCGTCGTGCTCGCCGACCTCGGCCTTCAGGGCGGGCGTGAAGATCGGTGCGGGCAGCTCGGAGCCGTCGACCAGGCCCTCGGGGAGGGTGATGCCGCAGACCGTGCGCTGCTGGTCGTACTCCACCAGGCCGGACCCGGTCAGGTAGCCGCGGGCGACGCACTCGACGGGCAGCATCCGCAGGTTACGGCAGATGAGCGTGCGGCCCTCCCAGTCGGCGGGGGCGCCGGCCGGGACCTCGGTGGAGACGACGTGGTTGGGCACCAGGTCGGCCAGACGCTCGAACCACCACAGCGAGAGCTGGGTGAGGATCTTGCCCTTGCCGGGGATGTCCGTCGGCAGCACCCAGTCGAAGGCGGACGTGCGGTCACTGGCGACCATCACCAGCCGACCGGCCTCGTCCCGATAAAGGTCGCGCACCTTTCCGGTGTGCAGGTGGATCAGGCCGGGCACCTGCACCGGCTGGGGCTTCTCGACAAATCCGCTCAAGATGGTTCCCTCGGACTTCGCGACGTGGCCGTCATGGGGGCGCCCCCGGCCGAAGGCTGGGGGAAGTTGGATGACCGCACCGAGTCTTTCATGTCGTCGTCCCGACGGATTCAGTGCACCTTGCAGATACGATCCAGCAGGTTGGCCGTGGCGCGTTGAATGCGCTCGTCGGTATGGCCCGGACGGTCCAGCGCCGGGGACCACGCGAAGGTGCCGCTGGCGAAAACGTAGGCGCCGCTGGCCGCCCGGTAGAGCGAGGTCTCCTGGTGCCGCGGCGCGCCCTTCGCGTCCCGGTAGGGCGAGTGGGCGAGGAGGACGCGCTCCGTCGACTCCGGCAGCGGGACGCGCGGGTAGTAGCGGTCCGACTCCCCCGCCACCAGGCCCGGCACCGGATCGCCGTCGCGCAGGCCGGTGCCCTCCCACAGCCAGTGGTCGGTGTTGTGGACGACCATCGGCACCGGCTCGGGGACCCGGCCCGCGTACTGGATGCCCAGCAACTGCTGCTCGGGTTCGCCGAGCTCGCGCCAGAGCACGCTGGGCGGGGTGTCGGCCTGGCGCTTGGCGCAGGTGAGGAGCCGGTCGGGCTGGCCGTCGGGGCCGGGGTAGAGCTGGACCTGCCAGTACATGGTGTTGGCGGAGAGGAAGACCAGGGAGGTGCCGCCGTCGCGGGCCCGCTCGACGGCCCGGCGCATGGGCACGGACCAGTACTCGTCGTGGCCGGGGAAGACGATGCCCCGGTAGCGGGTCGGGTCGATCCGGCCCGCGTGCAGGTCGGTGGCGTTGGCGTAGGCGATGTCGTAGCCGTAGCGCTCGGCCCAGCGGATGAAGTCGTAGGCGTGGCCGATGTGCAGGGGCAGCCCGGCGCCGGCGTAAGGGCGGTCGAAGGAGACGGTGGTGGCCGCCGCCTCCTCGCCGAGCAGCTCGCCCTTCTCGTTCCAGGCGTGGTAGAGGCTGGCGCCGGTGCGGCCGTCCTCGGGGTAGAGGTTGTAGGCCTGCCAGGTCACGTCCGGCAGGAGCAGCAGCAGGTCGGCGGTGCGCCCGGCGCGGACGGTGAACGGGATGTGGCTGCGGTAGCGGTGGTCGGCCGTGGTCAGCACGGCGACGTGCGCGCCGGGCGTCCAGTGCGCGGGGATCTGCAGCCGCCAGGACATCCACCAGTGGTGGCAGGAGACCGTCCGCCCGGCGACGAGCGGGGACTGCTGAACCAGCCCGGAGACGCGCGGGCTCGCCGCGACGTGCCGAGCGCCGGCCCCGCCGTAGTGGCCGATGCGGTAGACGTCGACGGTGAACTCCTGCGGCGGATTGACGCTGACCCGCAGGTCCAGCGAGCCGCCGAGGTCGGTGGCGCCCGCCGCGAAGCCCTTGATCTGGCCGCCCACGTCCTCGGAGGTGCGCGGCCGCCCGAGTGCGGGCCTGGGGTCCTGTTCCGGTGGCCGCCGGGCGCCGGGCAGCAGTGCCGGGTCGACGTACCAGGGCACCATCAGACCAGTGTCGTCGAAGTACTGGTCGGTGCCGCGCAGCCACGGCAGCGGGCCGAGCCCGAACGGATCGGTCACCCCGTGTGCGAGCGCGCCGGACTCCCAACGGCGGGTCTGCTCTGCACCCAATGCCCCCGACCCCCTCCTGGGACCTGCCTGCTGACGAACCGTCACGGTGCGGGCGGGCGGCTCGGCGACCGAACTGCCGTCCCGTGTTCCGTCACGGTACGCGTCCAGGATCTCACCGGACGTGCATCACCATCGTAGGCACTGGCACGTCATCGCATCAGGGGTCGGCCCTGCTGTTGACGCTCCGTCATGCTCGTTCTCGTCGCACTCGCCGTCGCACTCGCCGCCGCGGATCGGCGCCGCGCCGTCGTGGATCGGCGACCGCGCCGATCCGTCGCCGTCGTCGGGCCGTCACCGCAGGCGGGCCGGTCGGTCAAGGCGGTCCACAGGGATGCCCAGCTCCTCCAGCCAGGCGCGCAGCGGCTTCTCGTCGCCGTGCTCGACCGCGAGCGCGATCGGCGCCCCGAGGTCCGTGCGGCGGACCCCGTCGACAAGCAGCACCGGGCCGTCCAGCCAGTCCAGCCCCGGCTCGGCGTGCCCCGAGGCGACCGCGGCGCGGCAGGCCAGCGCGTGGAGGCCGTCGCTGAGCGCGTCCTTGCCCGTGCGCAGGGCGGGAACCCCGCGCTGCGCCTGGGCCTGAGCCTCCAGCCGGGCCGCCAGCGTCTCGGCACCGAGCCGGGCGCCGGGCTCGCGCAGCGTCCGCAGGGCCACCCCCAGGGCGGCGAGCGGCGCCGTCTCCAGCGAGAGCCGCAGCACGGCGAGCAGCGCCGAGGACTGGTGACGCCACTGGCCCACCACGACCTCGTCCGGGTAGGCGGACCAGTCCAGCGCCGTGTCGCCGCCGGCCGACTGGGGCGCGACGGGCGGCCCGGCGTAGAAGAGACGGGCGGCCAGCCGCGAGGCGGCCTCGTCAATCCGGCCCGGCTCCTCCAGCAGGTCGCAGGCCGGGCGCTCACCGAGACGGGTCTCGAAGCCCTCGGCGGCGAGCCGGTCGCGCCGGGAGAGCTCGGTGAGCGCGGAGACCACGCCCGCGTTGAGCCTCGTCGGCGTCCGGCCGAGCCGCCAGGCGGGCAGGGCGACCCTGGTCAGCAGCCGGTCCCACCCCGCGTAGGCGAGGCCGACCTGCTCCTGCGCGACGATCCGCTGCCCGTAGTCGACCTGTCGTGCGCGCTCGGACGCCCACGCGGCGACGGCGCGCTCCATCTCCGCCGCGTGGCCGCGCGAGCGGCGCAGCAGCGAACCCGCGGGTATGGAGGCCCAGGCGCCGCCCCGACCGGGGTGCGCGGCGATGACGGCGTCGAGGCCGTGCGTGAAACGCCGGGCCGCGGAGATCTCCGGATCCATCGCGCAGGCCGCCCCAGCCGCGACGGGGGCGAGCAGGGCCCGCAGCTCGGCCACGCGCATCCACCACAGGAACGGGGAGCCGACCACCAGCGTCGGCGGCGCGGGCTCGCGCCCGGAGGTCGTGCTCTCGTCCTCGAGCCAGCTGTCGCAGTCCGGCGTCAGCGCGATGGCGCCGGGCGGCGGCACCTCCATCCGCCCCGCGAGATCCCGCACCAGCCGGTACAGCTCGGGGGCGTCCCGCTCGGCGAGCGGGACGTTGGGCGTCCGGTACGGGCGCGCGCGGCGCAGCGCGACGGCGAAGGCGGCGGCCCAGGCGAGCGTCAGCAGCGCGACGGCGGTGACGGCCCAGCGGGCCGCGTCCCAGACCCCCGCGTCCGGCGCTCCGGACGCGCCCAGGCGACCGGTGAACCGGCCCGCCCACAGCACGGCCCCGACGGCCGCCGGCACGGCGGCCACGGCGAGCGCGAACCCGCGCAGCCGCAGGATCGCTCCGGCGCGGGTGCCGGCGGCGTCCGCGATCGCGTTGTTCGCCGAGTCTCCTCGCATGGATCGGTTCACCCCCTGTCGCCTACCGAAACCGACCGCTGTCGCACTTCCGCACTTCTTCAGCCCCTGTCCGGTCCGACGCACGAGCCCCGTCCGGTGTTCCTGCCGAGGTCCGGAACCACTCGGATCGGTGATTCCCCGTGGACCGCAGCTTCCCCCTTGGCAGGTGGCCGCACCTGCGCAGCGTCTGCGCGCTCCCGGGACGAGTGCGCCGGTCCTGGGCACGATACGGCCGGAGGCCGGGATACGTCAGGCGGATGCCCCCGCCATCACCCGAAGGAATGTGCGGGTACGGCAAACGCTGCGGAACAGCGGCGAATCTGCTTGGGTCGTGGCGATTGAGCCGTGCGGGGCCGGGCCCCTCCGCACGGGGGACGGTTGCAATTGCCCAACGGCAGGCGACCGAAAGCCGGGCCCATGCCGGCTCCGTGCTGGCCCCCATGCCGGCTCCGTGCTGGCCCCCACGCCGGCTCCCTGCCAGCTCCGCGCCGGCCGAACTTCGACCGGGCTTCGACCGAACGCCGAGGGGCGCGGGCGCCGGGCGAGCGGCCACCTGGTGATGGCCGGTCGCCCGGTCCCGCGCCCCTCGAACGGCGCTGCAACGGTTCTGCGCGCCCCGGGTCGGTGCGCGCGCTACTCCGCGTCGGCCGCCTTCAGGGCGATGTCGCCCCGGTGGTGGCTGCCGCGAAGGGTGATCTTGTCGACGGCCGCGTACGCGCGGTTCCGGGCCTGCGTGAGGTCATTGCCGGTGGCCGTGACGGACAGGACGCGGCCGCCCGCACTGAGCACGGTCTCGCCGTCGTCCGCGAGACGGGTGCCCGCGTGGAGCACGTAGGCCGTGCCGTCCTCGGCCTCGGCCTCGGCGAGGCCCAGGATCGGGTCGCCGGAGACCGGCGCGGCCGGGTAGCCCTCGGAGGCGACCACGACGGTGACGGCCGCGCCGTCGTGCCACCTCAGCTCGGGGAAGTCCGCCAGGTGGCCCGTGGCCGCGGCGTGGAGCAGGCCGCAGAGAGGGGTCCGCAGGCGGGCAAGCACGACCTGCGTCTCCGGGTCGCCGAACCGCGCGTTGAACTCGATCACCCGCACGCCGCGCGAGGTGATCGCCAGGCCGGCGTAGAGCAGGCCCGAGAACGGCGTGCCGCGGCGCCGCAGCTCGTCGACGGTGGGCTGGAGGACGGAGTCGAGGACCTCCTCGACCAGCTTGGGGTCGGCCCAGGGCAGCGGCGAGTACGCGCCCATGCCGCCGGTGTTCGGGCCGGCGTCGTCGTCGCCGACGCGCTTGAAGTCCTGCGCGGGCTGCAGCGGCACGACCGTCGTGCCGTCGGTGACCGCGAAGAGGGAGACCTCGGGTCCGTCGAGGTACTCCTCGATGACCACGCGGTCGCAGGCCGCGGCGTGGTCGACGGCGGCCTGGAGGTCGTCGGTCACGACGACGCCCTTGCCGGCCGCGAGGCCGTCGTCCTTGACGACGTAGGGCGCGCCGAAGGCGTCCAGGGCCTCGGCGACCTCCTCGGCGGTCGTGCAGACGTAGGAGCGCGCGGTCGGGACGCCGGCGGCCGCCATGACGTCCTTGGCGAACGCCTTGCTGCCCTCCAGTTGCGCGGCCTCCGCGCTCGGGCCGAAGACGGGGATGCCGCGCTCGCGCACGGCGTCCGCGACGCCGGCGACGAGGGGGGCCTCCGGGCCGACGACGACGAACTCCGCGCCGAGCTCGACCGCCAGGTCGGCCACGGCCCGGCCGTCGAGCTGATCGACGGGGTGGAGTTGGGCGACCGACGCGATGCCGGCGTTGCCGGGCGCGCAGTGCAGAGAGGTGACTTCGGGATCGAGCGAGAGCGCTCGGCACAGGGCGTGTTCGCGGGCGCCGCCGCCGATGACAAGGACCTTCACGGTTCTAGAGCCTAGTGCCTGCCCCGGGAGAGGGCTTCCGCGGACCACAGGACGGACCACTGGGCGCGCCCCGGGACGGACCGCGGGACGGACCACAGGGCGGCCCCCGGGACGGACGGCGGGACGGGCAGGGCTCCCGAACCGGATCAGTAACGACGAATGGCATATTTGGCAACAATTCGACCACGGGTCAGATCGGCTCCCCGGAAGCACCCACTCGTAGGAGTGAGATTTGAATCGGTGACGGAGGGCCGGAAACAGCTGCCCACTTGCGAAACCCTCACCGTTTCGCACAACAATCCGGCTCGAACCGCCACCACGGTCAGCCATTTGGCGGTAAGAAGTAGCTCTTGGAAGCCAGCGAGGCCGAAGGACCGGCCGAAGGACAGGGAGTTCCACGGTGAGCCAGCCGGAGATGCAGCCCGAGGAGACACCCTGGGGCAAGGAGCCCGGGGCTGAGGACACGTCAGCCCCGGCCGCTCCGGCGGTGCCCGCGCCCCGCGAGTCGCGCCCGGGGCGCGACCTGAGTGTGCGGCAGTTCCCGCTGGGCGACTGGGGCGAGCCGGCCGAGCGGCTGGAGGAGCTCTACCGCTGGTCCGAGGAGCGCGCCGTCGAGGCCATCGACTGGTACCACCGCGACCGCCGCTGGAAGCGCCGCGGTGCGCGGTTCCTGCGCGTGCTGGCCACCCTGCTCGGCATGGGCGGCGCGGTGCTGCCGCTGGTCGCCCTGACCGGCACCTGGAAGGCCGGCCAGGACTGGGGCTACGTGCTGCTGGTGCTCTCCGGGTGCTGCCTGCTGGCCGACCGGGTCTTCGGCCTCACCAGCGGCTGGATGCGGGACGTCTCCACCGCCCAGGCCCTGCAGCGCCGGCTCGAGGCGTTCCAGTTCGACTGGGCCTCGGAGTGCGTGCGCGAGGTGCTGGGCCCCACGGAGGGCACCGCGAGCGAGGCCGCCGAGCGCTGCCTCGGCGTCCTGCGCCGCTTCTGCGAGGACGTCTCGGACATGGTCCGCACCGAGACCTCGGAGTGGATGCTCGCCTTCCGCGCGTCCATGACCCAGCTCCCCACCCAGGCGGCGGGTACCTGGGGCGGCCGGGCCGAGGGCACCGGCGCGCAGGTCCGCGTGCTCCCCTCTGTCGGCAGCCGCCCCACCATGCCCCGCCAGCGGCCGCCGGAGTCCCCGCTGCGCTGAGCGCGGGCGGAACCGTGGAACATCTACTGGGCGCTGTACTGACCGAGCAGGCACGAGGGGGTGCGGGGCCGAGCCCCGCACCCCCTCGTCGTACGACGGCTCAGGCGAAGACGATCATCGATCCCTGGGCCAGGGCCCTCGTTGCCGCCGCGTAGAGGCCGACCCAGGCGTGGCGCTCGCGGGCGTACGGTCCGTCCTGGCCGGGAGGCGGGTACGCCGGGCCCTCCAGAGTCGTCGGGGCGACCGGGCGGACCGGGACCGGGGGCAGCTGGTAGTCGATGCCGATGTGCGGCGCGACGGCCTCCAGTTCCTTGAGGAGCCGCTGCACCGAGCCCAGCGGGCCGCCGGTCGCCAACAGGGCGTCGTCGACGACGGGGGTCTCGAAGTCCAGGGGGACGTACGCGCCGGCGTGGTCGAAGTGCCACACCAGGTGGCTCTGCTCCGCCGTGGCCTCGAACATCTCCAGCAACTGCTCGTAGTCGCCGCCCAGTTCGTCGACGGGCGTGACGTCCAGGCCGGTCAGCTGCAGCAGGTAGGCGCGGCGCAGGAAGTGCAGCGAGTCGTAGTCGAAGGCCGCGACCGGCTCGACGTCCCCGCTCAGGCCGGGCATGTACGGAAAGACCGGGAGCTGCGGCAGACCGGCGGCGTGCAGGGAGGCGTTGTAGATCGCCAGGTCCTCGGCGAAGGGGTTGTCCGGGCTGAGCACCAGCAGGTCGACCAAGGGGACGAGCCAGATGTCACAAGCCAAGACACTCTCCAGACCAGTGGTGTGCGCGGCAGGACGCGCGGCGGCGGTGCGCGGTGGTGTTCCGGGTGATCCACCCTACTGCGTCGCCGCAGGCCGCGGGTCGGCTTCCCGCGGGGGCGGGACCTGGCCGGGCTGCTGCCGGGACGCCTTGTCCGCGCCGGTCGGCGGCTCCGGCAGGGGGCGCCCGCACAGGGCGGACATCTGTTCCAGGGACTCTTGGTTGTAGGCGAGCAGCATGGCGTGCACGCCGGACTGGTCGCGGGCCTCGATCAGCTCGACCAGCTCCAGGTGACGGGACCAGCAGAACCTCGCCACGTCGTCGCGGCCGCGCAGATAGCCGGCGGCGAAGATCCAGTACTGGACCCGGAGCCAGTCCAGGTAGTCGCTGATGCGGTGGTTGCCCGCGAACGCGCCGAGTTCCGCCCAGAAGCGGCGGTCGCAGCCGACCAGCACGTCGAGCCGGCCCGCGCGGGCGGCACGGACGGCGGCGTCGGCGCGGAGCCGCAGGGAGGCGGCGACCGCGGGGGCGAGCGCGGCGGGGCGTCCGGTGAGACGGCGGAAGATGCCGTCGATGACGAGCGAGCGGGCCTCGACGATGTCGACGAAGTCGTCCCAGGTGAACTGGGGCACGGAGAAGCCCCGGCCAGGTTCGACGACGAGCATGCCCTGCGCAGCCAGGTCCACCAGGGCCTCGCGCACCGGCGTCGCGGAGACGCCGTACAGCTCGGCGATCTCCTTGACGGTGAAGTGACGGCCCGCGCCCAGGCGGCCGGCCATCAGCTCGTCGCGCAGCGCCGCCGCGACCTGCTCGCGCAGAGAGCTGCGCTGGACGACCGGGGGACCGGTGAGGTGACGGCCGGAGGCGGCGGCCCCGAACGGCATGGCGGCTCCTCCACTCCGGATTCGTCGGGATTGATCAATGACGTCCCGACTGTCGGGATTTCATCCGCATACTGCCGGTCCGAGCCCCCCAATGGTACGGCCCCGCACCCCCCGATCGGAGGGGGCGCGGGGCCGAAAAGGTATAGACCAGGTGACGGGCCGATAACGCGGGCCGTCCGACGCGCTCTCAGACGGTGTGCTGGTCGGTGAGGGTCAGCACCTCGTCGAGGATGGCGAGGCCTTCCTTGACCTCGGCCTCCGAGACCGTGCACGGCGGCACGACGTGGAACCGGTTCATGTTGGTGAACGGCCACAGACCGCGCTTCTTGCACTCCGCCGCCAGCTCGGCCATCGGCGCGTTGGCGGCGCCGACCGCGTTGTAGGGGGTGAGCGGCTCGCGCGTCTCGCGGTTCCTGACCAGCTCGACGGCCCAGAAGACACCGAGCCCGCGGACCTCGCCGATGGACGGGTGGCGCTCGGCCATGGCGCGCAGCTCGGGGCCGATCAGCGTCTCGCCGATGTGCTTGGCGTTCTCGACGATGCCCTCCTCGGCCATGGCGTTGATCGTCGCCACGGCGGAGGCGCAGGCCAGCGGGTGGCCCGAGTAGGTCAGGCCGCCGGGGAAGGGGCGCTCGGCGAAGGTCGCGGCGATCTCGCCGCTGATCGCGACGCCGCCCAGCGGCACGTAGCCGGAGTTGACGCCCTTGGCGAAGGTCAGCAGGTCCGGGGTGACGCCCCAGTGGTCGGCGGCGAACCACTCGCCGGTGCGGCCGAAGCCGGCCATGACCTCGTCCAGGATGAAGACGATCCCGTGGCGGTCACAGATCTCGCGGACACCCGCGAGGTAACCGGCCGGCGGGATCAGGATGCCGGCGGTGCCGACGACGGTCTCCAGGATGATCGCGGCGACGGTCTGCGGACCCTCGAACGCGAGGGTGGCCTCGAGGTGCGCCAGCGCGCGCTCGCACTCCTGCGCCTCGTTCTCGGCGTGGAAGTTGGAGCGGTAGGGGTACGGGCCCCAGAAGTGCACGATGCCGGAGACCCCGGTCTCGTTCGGCCAGCGGCGCGGGTCGCCGGTCAGGGCGATCGCGTTGGCGGTGGCGCCGTGGTACGAGCGGTAGGTGGAGAGCACCTTCTGGCGGCCGGTGTGCAGACGCGCCATGCGGATGGCGTTCTCGTTGGCCTCGGCACCGCCGTTGGTGAAGAAGATCTTGTCGAGGTCGCCAGGAGTGCGCTCGGCGATCAGGCGCGCGGCCTCGGAGCGGGCCTCGATGGCGAAGGCCGGCGCGAAGGTGCAGAGCTTGGCGGCCTGCTCCTGGATCGCGGCGACGACCTTGGGGTGCTGGTGCCCGATGTTGGTGTTGACCAGCTGGGAGGAGAAGTCGAGGTAGCGCTTGCCCTCGTAGTCCCAGAAGTACGAGCCCTCGGCCCCGGCGACGGCGAGGGGATCGATCAGGGACTGCGCGGACCACGAGTGGAAGACGTGGGCTCGGTCGGCAGCCTTGACCGCCTGGCCGGCAACGGGGTCTGGGGAGATCGTCATGCCCGCCAGCGTATTTTCGGACGCGGCACCCCCGGAACCGACAGCCTGTCTGGCGATCCGGGGGTGGGGCGACAGCCTGTCAGTCGCCCCTCAGCAGGGCATGGCGTAGAGCAGGAACGGTGTCTTCTCGCCGTTGCGGTCGTAGACGGCGCGGGCGCGGTAGTTGTCGTCGGCCGTGTTCCAGCGGATCTGGTACCAGCCGCGCTCCCGGCCGAGCCGGCGCAGCTCGGCGAGGATCGCGTCGACGGTGCCGCCGCCGCGACGAGCGGGGTCGACGAAGAGGTCGTGCAGGAAGCCGCGGGTGCCGCGCAGCGGCGAGTGGTCCGGGCTGAAGTGGGCCAGCCCGATGGGCGTTCCGTCAACGTCGCGCGCGAGAAGGCACTCCACAGGGTGGTTTGCGTCGTGGATCCAGGCCCAGGACTCCGCGAAGCGCTCCTCCGTCAGTTCCACGTGGTAGAACTCGGCATAGCCGGTGAACAGCTCCCGCCAGCGGGGGTAGTCGGCTTCCGTCGGGGCGGAGATGGTGATGTCAGCCATGGTGATGACCTTCAGCCCTTCCTGAGTCGCTCGGTGAGCCGCGCCTTCGCCGCCGGCCACTCCTCGATGTTCATGCCGAAGTAGACGCTGTCGCGCCAGCTCCCGTCGCCGCGCCGCACCTGGCGGCGGAGCACACCCTCCCGCTGGGCGCCCAGGCGGGCGATGGCGGTCTGCGAGCGCTCGTTGTTGACGTCCGTCTTCCACTGGACCCGGCCGTAGCCGAGCTCCTCGAAGGCGTGCGTGAGCAGCAGCAGCTTGGCCTCGGTGTTGGCGGCGGTGCGCCAGTGGGAGCGGGCATACCAGGTCCACCCGATCTCCAGGCGCTCGTGCTCCTCCTGGATGTCCAGGTAGGTGGTCCAGCCGAAGGGCCGGCCGGACGCCAGGTCGACGACGGCGAAGGCGAGGTAGCGCGTCGGCCCGTGCAGCAGGTCGTCGGCGAGCCCGGCCAGGTCCCCGGCGCTGCGCGGCGTCGGCCGGATCCAGCGGAAGACCTCGTCGGCGGCCGGCTCCAGCGCCTCCCACAGGGCCGGCACGTGGTCGAGGGTGAGCGGCTCCAGACGGACGTGGTGTCCGGTGAGCACGACGGGGAGAGGGGTCTTCGCGGTCATGCTCGAAACATAGCCGCGCTTTGCACTAGAAGCAATCAATATTTGTCTTAGTACAAACCGGGAGGGAAGGTTGCGCGAGCATGAAAAAGCCCCCGCCCGAATGGGGCGAGGGCCTGATCAGAAGTCACTACTACAGCAGCGAGTGCACCTGGATCGTCTCGGTGCGGCCCGGGCCGACGCCGATGGCGGAGATGCGGCAGCGGGAGAGCTCCTCCAGCGCCTTCACGTAGTCCTGCGCGTTCTTCGGCAGGTCCTCGAAGGTCTGGGCCTTGGTGATGTCCTCGGACCAGCCGGGGAGCATCTCGTAGATCGGCTTCGCGTGGTGGAAGTCGCTCTGCGAGTGCGGCACCTCGTCGACGCGGGTGCCGTCGACGTCGTAGGCGACGCAGACCGGGATCTGCTCCCAGCCGGTCAGCACGTCCAGCTTGGTGAGGAAGATGTCGGTCAGGCCGTTGATCCGGGTCGCATAGCGGGCGATCGGGGCGTCGAACCAGCCGCAGCGGCGGTCGCGGCCGGTGGTCACACCGCGCTCGCCGCCGATGCGCCGCAGCGCCTCGCCGTCCTCGTCGAACAGCTCGGTCGGGAACGGGCCCGAGCCGACGCGGGTGGTGTAGGCCTTGAGGATGCCGATCACGCGGTCGATCTTGGTGGGACCGATGCCGGTGCCGGTGCAGGCGCCGCCCGAGGTCGGGTTGGACGAGGTGACGAACGGATAGGTGCCGTGGTCGACGTCGAGCAGGGTGCCCTGGCCGCCCTCCATCAACACGACCTTGCCGTCCTCCAGCGCCTGGTTGAGGAGCAGCGCGGTGTCGGCGACGAACGGGCGCAGCTTGTCGGCGTAGCCCAGGTACTCCTCGACGACCAGCTCGGCCGGCATGGCCCGGCGGTTGTAGAGCTTGACCAGAATCTGGTTCTTGTCGTTGAGCGCCGCCTCGACCTTCTGCCGCAGGATGCTCTCGTCGAAGAGGTCCTGCACCCGGATGCCGATGCGGTTGATCTTGTCGGCGTAGGAGGGGCCGATGCCGCGGCCCGTGGTGCCGATCTTGCGCTTGCCCAGGAACCGCTCGGAGACCTTGTCCATGGTCCGGTGGTAGGGGGTGATCAGGTGCGCGTTGCCCGAGATCAGCAGCTTGGACGTGTCGACGCCCCGGTCCTGCAGACCGGCCAGCTCGGAGAGGAGCACGGCCGGGTCGATGACCACGCCGTTGCCGATCACCGGAACGCAGTTCGGGCTGAGAATGCCGGAGGGGAGCAGGTGAAGCGCGTACTTCTGGTCGCCTACGACCACCGTGTGACCGGCGTTGTTGCCGCCCTGATAGCGGACCACGTAGTCGACCGAGCCGCCGAGAAGGTCGGTCGCCTTCCCCTTGCCCTCGTCTCCCCACTGAGCGCCGACCAGCACGAGTGCGGGCACAGGCGTACACCCCTTTCGGGCGGGGCAAAACTCACGGCGGAAGGCCGCCGCACTGGCCCCGGATAGACCAAGCCCCTGGCGCAAAAGCGCAAGGGGCTCTTACACCGAGAGATTACCCGAGGAAGGACCACGGTGTCGGCAGAGCGTTCGGGGGGCGAGCCCGTGTTGGTCCTGGTCTCCCCTGCGGCGCTGGCCCTGGACGGCGAGTCGGTGCGGGTCGCCAAGGACGTGCTCGGCGCCGCTCTGACGGTGAAGACGGCCGTCCCGGAGAGCCTGTCTGATCTCGATCGGCTGCTGGCGCGCCGCGGCCGCAGGCGGCCTGTCGTGATCGGCGATGACAGATATCTGCAACTCGTCGTTCAACTTCTCCATCAGCAGGCCACGCTGGCCGCAGCCCCCGTCGCCGTCATCCCCGTCGGCCGCGGACCGCGCACCGAGCTGGCCCGAGCGCTCGGAGCGGACGTCCGTCCGGTGCAGGCGGCACGCGCCGTTGTCAGCGGCGCGGACCGGCTGCTCGACCTGCTCGTCGACGACGGCGGAGGGGTCGTGATCGGCGGCGTCCGGATCCCCGGGCAGCGTTCGCCCAGGGCGAACAGGACTCAGTCCACCTGGTGGACAGATCTCGCCGGACGGGTCGCCATGGCCCTTACGACCCGGGCGCTCCCCGAACCGCAGCCACTCCGGGTCGAGGCGGACGGCCAGATTCTGGCCGATCTCACGCACCCCATCCGGGCACTGGCCCTCTCCAGCCACGACGGCGCGGCCGAACTGCGCATCGACGCCGCCGTCCCGGTCCAGGCCCGCCGCGTCACCGTCGGCGGCTCCGTCTTCACCTACGAGGCGGACCACGCGCTGAGCGCGCCCGTGCGCGAGCGCACCTGGACGGTGGAGCCGTCCGCCTGGTCCCTGCGGGTGCCGGGGTAGCAGCCCGGCCGCTCCCCGGACACGGTCCTCAGGCCGGGCCGGGCCGGGCCGGGCCACGGACACGGTCCTCGGGCCGGCCATCGGCCCGTGCTGCTCGGGTTTCGCCGCCACCTTCAGCACGCCTCCCGACTGCGTCACCGCGTGCCGCGGCAGCGTGGACGAGGGCGTCGGCGCGGGCGTCCTGGTCGTTGGCGCGGCGACAGGAGCCGCGGCATCGGCCGCGGCACTCGACCACGTCGTCGTCGCGACGGCCCAGTCCCCGCCCACGAACGCGCAGAACGCGACGACGAACGCCGCCGGCCAGCGCGGTCCTCCCGCCCACGGTCGTCCCTCAAGACGTGCGGTGACGTGGCGGCGGAACGGAGGATGCCGCCCCGGACCGACGTGTTCCCATCGCATGCGAACCGTCGTTGAGCCGTGACATCGATCCGCCCAGCGCCGAAGTGGCAGACTGGCAGCCATGTCCATTCACGAGAACCTGCTCGGCGGGCCGGAGCCGACCTTGCTGCCCGAGGACGAGCAGCCGTACCAGCAGATGGCAGAGCAGTCCGCCTCCCCCGCGCAGATCGCGGCGGCGCACCCGACCTTCTCCCTGGCCTGGGCGCAGCTCGCGGACGAGTCCTTCGCCGCGGGCCGGGTGGTCGAGTCCTACGCCTACGCCCGCACCGGCTACCACCGCGGCCTCGACCAGCTGCGTCGCGCCGGGTGGAAGGGCCATGGGCCGGTCCCGTGGGAGCACCGCGGCAACCGCGGCTTCCTGCGCTGCCTGGCCGCGCTGGCCCGCGCGGCGGACTCCATCGGCGAGACCGACGAGGCGGCGCGCTGCTGGCAGTTCCTGAAGGACAGCAGCCCCGAGGCCTACACCGAGCTCAAGCAGTAGCCGACAGCGATAGCCGGCCGACAGCAAGGACGAGGGCCCCGGAACCGACTGGCGGTTCCGTGGGCCCTCGTCGTGCACGCGGGGTGCGCGCTGCCGGGCCTACTTCAGCTTGTTGCCCGCCGAGCGCAGCTGCTTCGCGGCCTCGAGCACGCGGGCGGCCATGCCGGCCTCGGCCAGCTTGCCCCAGGTGCGCGGGTCGTAGGTGGACTTCTTGCCGACCTCGCCGTCGACCTTCAGGACGCCGTCGTAGTTGCGGAACATGTGGTCCACCACGGGGCGGGTGAAGGCGTACTGGGTGTCGGTGTCCAGGTTCATCTTGACCACGCCGTTCTCCAGCGCCGTCTCGATCTCCTCGACGGTCGAGCCGGAGCCGCCGTGGAAGACGAAGTCGAACGGATCGGTCTTGCCGTACTGCTTGCCGATCGCGTCCTGCAGCTCGCGCAGCAGCTCCGGCTTGAGCACGACGTTGCCCGGCTTGTAGACGCCGTGGACGTTGCCGAACGAGGCGGCCAGCAGGTAGCGGCCCTTCTCGCCCAGGCCCAGGGCCTCGGCGGTGCGGACGGCGTCGTTGACCGTGGTGTAAAGGGAGTCGTTGATCTCGTGGGAGACGCCGTCCTCCTCGCCGCCGGTCGGGGTGATCTCGACCTCGAGGATGATCTTGGCGGCGCGGGCCTGGGCCAGCAGCTCCTCGGCGATGGCGAGGTTGTCGTTCAGGGTCTCGGCCGAGCCGTCCCACATGTGCGACTGGAAGAGCGGGTTCTCGCCGCGGGCCACGCGCTCGGCGGAGATCGCCAGCAACGGGCGGACGTAGCCGTCCAGCTTGTCCTTGGGGCAGTGGTCGGTGTGCAGCGCGATGTTGACGTCGTACTTCGTCGCGACGATGTAGGCGAACTCGGCGAGGGCCACCGCGCCCGTCACCATGTCCTTGCTGTACTGGCCGCCCAGGAACTCGGCGCCGCCGGTCGAGATCTGGATGATGCCGTCGCTCTCGGCCTCCGCGAAGCCGCGCAGGGCCGCGTGCAGGGTCTGCGAGGAGGTGACGTTGATGGCGGGGTAGGCGAACTTGCCTGCCTTGGCCCGGTCCAGCATCTCGTTGTAGACCTCGGGCGTTGCGATAGGCATTCGAATCCGCTCCTGTCGTGGGCGTCTACGCATGGGAAAAGGTGCTGACGCCGGACGTCGTCGACCGGGCACCGTGCGCCATTCTCGCACTGCGGCGCAAGCCCCTCATCCCGCCGGGCGGCAGGTCACGGGGCAGGCCGGGCGGGATCGGGAGGTCCTCGCGGGGCGGCGGGCGGCACAGCGGCCGTACACCTGCGCCCGCTACTCTGCGCGGGTGACCCAGAATCTCGCGCTCAACCTGAGCACCCTGCTGGACGCCAAGGCGCTGATCGCGCAGGTCGGCGTCTACGGGTTGCTGGCGATCGTCTTCGCCGAGACGGGCCTGTTGATCGGCTTCTTCCTGCCCGGCGACTCGCTGCTGATCCTGGGCGGCGTGGCCGCCTCCGGAGCGGGCAAGGCGCTGCTCGGCACGCAGATGCCGATCGGGACGCTGCTGGTCGGCGCGCCGATCTGCGCGATCGCGGGCGCGCAGCTGGGTCACCTGCTGGGCGCGAAGGTCGGCTCGCGGATGTTCGACCGGCCGAATTCGAAGCTGTTCAAGCGGGACCACGTGGTCAAGGCCGAGCAGTACTTCAACCGCTTCGGCCCCGCCAAGGCCGTGGTGATGGCGCGCTTCGTGCCGGTGGTGCGCACGTTCCTGAACCCGGTGGCCGGGACGCTGGAGATGCCCGCCCGCACCTTCCTGCTGTGGAACGCGGTCGGAGGCCTGGTCTGGACCGAGATCATGCTGCTGATCGGCTACAAGTTCGGTGACTCGATGGCCCCCGTGATCGACAAGTACCTGATCCCGGCGGTGCTGCTGATCGTGCTGCTTTCGGTGATCCCGATCGTCATCGAGATGGTGCGCGGTCGCCGCGAGGGCGCGGCGGCGCTCGCGGAGGGCCCGTCCGCGGTCACGGCCGGGCAGGGCTCGGGCCGCGGTGGGCGTCACCGCAGGCGGTGACGCCCCGCGCGTCGGCGCGTCAGAGCCCCAGGTCGCTCAGCTGGTAGGCGAAGAGGTAGGGCAGGCCCGCGTCCGCGATCGCCTGGGCGGCGCTGCGCTCGACGATGGTGGCCACGGCCACGACCTCTCCGCCGGCCTCGCGCACGGCCTCGACCGCGGTCAGCGGGGAGCCACCGGTGGTCGAGGTGTCCTCGACCACCAGGACGCGACGGCCCTTGACGTCCGCACCCTCGATCCGGCGCTGCATGCCGTGGGCCTTCTGTGCCTTGCGTACGACGAAGGCGTCCAGCCGCTGACCACGCGCGGCGGAGGCGTGCAGCATCGCGGTGGCGACCGGGTCGGCCCCGAGGGTGAGCCCGCCGACGGCGTCGAAGTCCAGGTCCTTGGCGAGGTCGAGCATCACCTGGCCGACGAGCGGCGCGGCCACGCCGTCCAGCGTCACGCGCCGAAGGTCGATGTAGTAGTCCGACTCCAGGCCGGAGGAGAGGGTCACTTTGCCGTGCACGACGGCCTTGGTCTTGATCTCTTCGAGAAGCGCGTCACGTGAGGTGCTCATGAGGCTCCAGCCTAACCGGTGTGAGCCCAGCTCCAGGTGGTCGTGACCTCGAGCGGCTCGATCGGGGTGACCAGGTGCGGGGCGGTGTTCAGTCCGTTGGGCGGGCCGGACTGGGGCTCGACGCACAGCGCGTCGGCCTGCTCGTCGAAGACGACAGCCCAGCCGCAGTCGCTGGAGATGCGCAGCGCCAGCTCGTCGCCCCAGCGGAGGGTCGCCTCCACGCCGTCGGGGAAGCCGAAGCAGTCGTCCCAGGGGCCGGGCGTCGGCTCGATGCGCCGCCCGGTGGGCAGATGGTCCGCGCCGCGCTCCTCCTGCCAGGCGGGCTCGAAGTCCAGCACGGCGTGCGGCCCGTCCTCGCGCAGCCGCTTGCGGAACCACGGATGCCAGCCGGCCTGCGCCGGGAACGAGTCCCGCGTCGCCTCCACCACGAGGGTCATCCGCAGCCGGTCCGGGGAGAGCTCGAACAGCTGGGAGACCCGGCCCGGATAGGGCCACGGCTCGGCGAGCTCGTGGACGAAGGCCGCGGTCATCCCCGTGTCGGTGACGGCCGGCGCGGCGGCGACGCGCCAGCGGCTGCGCAGCGAGGTGCCGTGCGCGGCGTGCGGGACGAGGTCCAGGGGCAGCTGGTGCCGGACCGGGCCGTTGTTGAACCGCCCCCGGTCCACCCGGCCCGCCCACGGCGTCATCGGGAAGGAGCCGTACCCGAACACGTCGCCAGCCGGGTCCGCGATGTCCTGCGCGGTGCGCAGCAGTTCCACCGCCCCGACGCGCAGACTGCCGAGGCGGCAGCCCGCCTCGGGCAGGACGGTCACGGCGGCGTCGCCCGCGGAGAGCAGGACGGGGGCGAGGTCGAGCACGGGTGGTTCTTCCTTCCGGAGGTTCGGGCGTTCGGACGCGTGCACGCGCCTTCAGGTGCGCTCGGAGCGCGTTCACGCGCGTGGCGTGCCCACGCGTTCAGGTGCGCGAGGGGCGGTGCCGCGTCAGCGGGAGCGGCGCAGGGCACGGACCAGCACGACGGCCCCGCCGAGCAGCACCACCCCGCCGCCGACCAGCCACGGCGTGGGGATGCGCTCCGGCGCGACGTGGGGCGGCTCCCCCATCCGCGGCTCCGGGCCGCCCCAGCGCGCCGACGCGCGGGAGCGCGCGCTACGCGCGGGCAGGGCCGGCGCGTAGCGGCCGCGGGGCGGGGCGTGGTCCACCTCCTCGGCGGAGCGGCCCACGATGTGGCGCCGGGCCGGATCGGCCGTCGCTCCCGTGGACGCGTCCGCGGTCGCCCCCGCGGGCGCGGCGAGGTCGTCCAGCTCGGAGAACTCGGGCAGCCCCGCGAGGTCCTGCAGCTCGTCCTCGAGCGGGCCGAGGTCGTTGAGGTCGCCCAGGCCCTCGACCAGGAAGAACTCGGAGGTGTCTGTGAGGCCCTCGGTCCCCTCCCGCGCGCCGTCCAGGGTGACCTCGTCGTCCCCGCGCTCGGCGAGTTCGAGGCAGAAGCGGTCCAGCAGACGGCGGATCGCGGTGTGCACGGCCCCGGCGGACAGTTCCTCGATCCTGCCGGTCCCCTGCAGGGACGTCAGGAACGTCACCCGCGTCTCCAGCCCCGGCTCGTCGGTGTCGGCGTCCAGGCGCAGGCGCACCGTCCCCGCGACGCTCCCGGTGCCGACGGCCTGGCGGCCGTCCAGCGCGAAGAGGAACTCCTCCGGGTCGTCGCCCGCGTCGAGCCGGTGCAGCTCGCCGCGGTAGGTGATGGAGGTGCTGCCGATCCGCAGCTTCAGCCGCCCTGCGAGGGGGCTCTCCCCGCCCTCGTCGGCCGTGAAGCCGGGCAGGCACACACCCAGCAGCTCGGGCCGGTCCATGGACCGCCGGAATGCCTGCGGCGAGAGTGGTACCAGAACCTCATGCTCCATGCCTGGTGAGCCTACCGAGCCCTCGGGCCGTAGGAGCCGATTCGCACGCGGGGATTCGCACCCGTGGTGCGCGCGGTTGCCGGGCGGGCCGGCCTCAGAGCGGCCCCAGCAGGGTCGCGACGCGCGCCGGAGCGCCCACGGGCTCCCGCAGGCGCTGCATGCCGCCGAAGGAGCCCGGGGCCAGGGGTGCCGCCGAGGCCAGGACGAAGTGCCACGACGCGTCCCCCGTCGCCGGTTCGCCGCACCCCGCGGCGTCCCGGCCGGTCGCCGCGTAGCCGTACGGGGTGAGGCCCGCGGCGCGCAGGGTGTCCGCGACGGACCAGAGGCGGTCCCCGGCGTGAACGGCCAGGCGTCCGCCGGGCGCCAGCATCCGGCGGACGAGGCCGTAGAACTCGCGGGTGTACAGCTTGTCGGCGGCGTCGAGCCCGGCGGCGGGCAGGTCGGCGACGATCACGTCGTAGGGGTGCTCCTGAAGAGGCGCGGTGCGGAGCCAGCCGAAGGCGTCCGAGGTGACGGTCCGGACGCGCGGGTCGTGCAGCGCGTCGCCGTTCAGGGCCCGCAGCACCGGGTCCTCGGTGGCGAGGTGGAGCAGCACCGGGTCCTGTTCCACGACGGTGACGCGCCGGACGCCGGGCGTCTTGAGGATGTGACGAGCGGCCAGGCCGTCGCCGCCGCCGAGGACGAGCACCCGGGCGCGGCCTCCCCCGTGCAGCGCGGGGTCGGTGAGGGCCGCGTGGTACGCGGCCTGGTCGCGGCCGCAGACGGCGAGGCGTCCGCCGAGGTAGAGCCGCGCCGTGCCCTCGCCACCGCCGGGGCCGCCAGGCCCGCCCGGCGGCCCACCGGTGAGGACGATCTGCTGGAACCTGCTCTGCGCGCTGACCCGGACCGGCGCCCCGTACAGCCGTCGCTGCGCGGCGCGCTCGAACGCGCCGCTGCCGGCCCAGGCGGCGCCGAGCACCAGCACCACGGCGCCGCTGCACAAGCCGAGCAGCAGCCGTTCCCGCGGCGCGGGCTCGGCGCGGAAGAGCCAGAAGGCGATCAGCCCGCCGGCGACGGTGTTGACGACGCCGGTCAGCAGCGCTCCGGTCAGCTGACCGAGGGTCGGCAGCAGCAGGAACGGGAAGGCGAGCCCGCCGACCAGCGCGCCGACGTAATCCGCGGCGAACAGGTCGGCGACGGCGCAGCCCGCCTCCTGCCGTCGGATGCGCTGCATCAGCGTCATCAGCAGCGGGATCTCGGCGCCGATCAGCAGACCGATCAGGGAGGCGAAGCCGGCGAGGGCGGCCTGGTAGTGGCCGAGCCAGACGAAGCAGCCGTAGAGGGCGATCACGGAGAGGCCGCCGACGAGCGCGAGCAGGCTCTCCACCAGGGCGAAGGAGGCGGCCGGTCGCAGGGTGAACCGCTTGGCCAACAGGGAGCCGACGCCCATGGCGCACACCATCACGGAGAGGACGACGGAGGCCTCGGTGACGGAGTCGCCCAGCAGGTAGCTGCCCAGGGCGACCAGTTCCAACTCGTAGACCAACCCGCAGGCGGCGCAGACGAAGGCCGCGAGCAGCACCAGTAAGCGGGCGGCCCGAGGGGTGGGGTTGATCACGCAGAAACGCTAGGCGAAGGACCCGTCCGGGTTCTGCGCCCGGACGGGTGATCCGCAGATCGTCACATTGACGTGGCGGACAACTGACCCAATCATCCGACGAGCCGTCCGGACTACCAGCGGACTACCAGTCACGGCGGCGCAGAGTCGATCGCGTGCAGACCAATCTGCCCTCCTGCGGATAGGCGTGCCAGGTACGCCACAAGATGCCTTCCTCGTCACCGCCGGCGAGCAGCGCGGTGAACGCATTCGGGTCACCGGGGAAGACTCCGGCCAGCCCGTGCGGGTGGTTCTCGACCAAGGCCAGCAACTCCTGGGCCCGACAGTCGAAATCATGTTTCGTCAGTTTTTCGATGCGTGCAGCGAATTCGTACTCCCACCCGCGTACGCGCTCCGCGGCGCGGGCCGGAAGCGGGGTGCGGCGGCCCGGCATGCAGGCGACCGTCTCCACGCAGGCGTCCTGCCCCTCCTCGCTGTGGTCCAGGACGACCTGGTGGGAGGCGCCGAGAAGGCGCAGTTGGAGGCTGCCCGGGCCGAGTTCGAGGTCCAGCACGGCGAGGGCCGGGAGCAGGCCGCTCCCGAGGCACCAAGCCAGATCGCCGGCACGGGTGTCGGTGTAGGTCGTGTTGAGAGTGGTGAGCATTCTCGGCTCCGCGTACTCGGGTCACTCGACAACGCCGGGGCGCGGCCCCGGCATGCCGTGTCACGGCGCGACACGGCAAAGAAGTGACATGTCAACGGCATGAATGGCATGAACGGACCGAAGGGCACCGCGGCGGAGAGACATTCGGGGACTCAGGAAGCAGCGAAGCACGAATGCTCCGTGTCCGTAGGGGATTTACCCATTTTCGCCACCGGTCCCCCATCCGGCGCGCAAATGGAACGAGTTTCCTGGCATCCTGGTGAAGACGGCTTTGACGTGCCGCGATTCCCGGTGAACTCACCCGCGGTCTCGGTGACATGTGCCGGGCGATCATTCGGTGGGCATATCCGGCATATTCCGGCTCCTGAGGATCACCCGTCCGTGTGCCACCCGAACGGGGCCACGCGTCGTCAGCCGGACCACGGCCGCTCGCTCCTTCGACGGATCTGGACGGCCCCGGCGGCAGAGATGACAATCTGCTTCATGAGCGACCCCGCCGCGCGACCGCAACCGGAACAGCGCACCGCCGTACTCCGCATGGACGAACTCCTCTCGGAGAGCCTGCCGGAGGAGCACCTTCCCGGCGAGCGCCTCTCCGACGCGGACCGGGAGCGGGTGGTCGAGCGCCTGCGCGAGCACGCGGTGCAGGGTCGGCTCTCCCAGGACACCTTCCTGCGGCGGATGGAGCTGGCCTTCGCCGCCCGCGCCAGGCACGAACTCGACGCCCTCACCGCCGACCTGCCCACCGACGGGCGGGTCGTGCGCGCGCTGACGAAGGCCGTCGCGGCCGTCGCCACCCTCAAAGTGCGGCTCGACAACGCGTGGCGCACACCGCAGTTGCCCGCGCTTCCGCTGCCGCGCAACCCGTCCGGGCCGGTGAAGATCGGACGGCTGCCCGGGTGCGACCTCAAGCTCGGCGACGAGTCGGTCTCCCGCGTCCACGCCGAACTGCGGCTGGAGGGCGGCGTCTGGCTGCTGCGCGACCTCGGCTCGACCAACGGCACGCAGGTCAACGGCTGGCGGGTGATCGGCACCGTCCCGGTCCGAGCGGGCGACCGGGTCAGCTTCGGGTCCGTCAGCTTTCGGCTCGCCGTGACGGGTGTGCCGCGCGGGGGCGCACCGTTCGCGGACGGCTCGGCCGCGTCGGCGTGACGATCGGCCCCGGGCCCTTCACGGTGCGCATCACCGGCGCCGACTCGATCCGCCGCACGGCCGGCAACGCGGCGATCCTGGTGGTCAGATAGGTGTAGAGGGCCTGCACGTCCGCGCCGAGCACGACTGCGTTGAGGTTGCTCGGCCCGGTGACCGCCGCGACGTAGCCGATCTCGGGGTGGGCTGCCAAAGCCTCACCCGTGGCGGCCAGTTCGGCCGGGGCGACGTCGAGCCAGAGCTCCGTCACCGCCTGCACGCCGAAGCGCCGCCAGTCGAGGTCCAGGTCGAAGTAGAGCGCGCCGCAGCGGTACAGCTCGTCCATCCGGCGGCGCACCGTGCTGGCCGACCAGCCCGTGGCGGCCGCGAGCTCGGGGAAGCCCGCACGGCCGTCGGCGGCCAGAGCGGCGAACAACCGGCGGTCACCGGCGTCCAGCGTCACGCGCGGCCCGAGGGCGGACGGGGCCGGCACGACATCCGGCACGTCGGACCGCGCACGCAGCCAGGCGACCTGCTCGGCGCCCAGGGCGCCGGACTTGAGCGCGAGACTCTGCGCCCCGCCGAAGTAGGTGTGCAGGACGCAGTGCGCCACGATGCCCACCACGGCCGACGTCCGCGGCAGCCGCTGCAGCAGCAGGTCGTCCTGCCGGTCCGGGTGCGCGCGGGTGGAGCAGTTGATCTCCGCGCCCCCGGAGCAGACGTTGACCCAGGCCGTGTCCGGGCGCCGGGCCAGCGCCTCCGCCAGGTCCATGGCCGCCGCAGGCGCGCACTGCACCCGCACCATCCAGCGCACCTCGCCGAGGGCCTCAGGAGAGCTGAGGCCCAGCACCCGCAGCCCGGTGGCCCGCAGCCGGGCGTAGCGCCGGGCGACGGTCTGGTCGGAGACGCCGAGCAGCTCGGCGAGACGGCTGAAGGGCGCCCGCGCGTCGAGCTGCAGCGCCTGGATCAACTGGCGGTCGAGCGGGTCGAAGGCGCCCGGGCGTACCGTCGTCGCGTTGTCGGATTCCACCCTTTCCAGCCTAGACAATGTCGAGATCCACCGCAGTAGTGGGCGATGACGAGGCCGGCAGCCCCGGCCGGGCGCACGCTGAGACCCGGGGCCGGTCGTACGGACCAGACGGGTCCGACCAGATCCTCGTGACCGATCCCCAGCCCAGTCCCGCCAGCCCCAGTCCGTCAACCGGAGCCCAACGTGCGTAAGTGGATACCACTCGCGGCCATCTGCCTCGGCGCCTTCATGCTGCTCGTCGACGTCAGCATCGTGAACGTCGCGCTGCCCAAGATGTCCGCCGACCTGAACTCGTCGTTCACCTCCCTGCAGTGGGTGGTGGACATCTACGCCCTGACCCTGGCTGCGCTGCTGATGGTCTGCGGCTCGTTCGGCGACCGGCTCGGCCACCGCCGGCTCTACCTCTGCGGTCTGGTGCTCTTCGCGGCCGCCTCGCTGGTGTGCGCGCTCGCCCCGGACGCAGCCACGCTGATCACCGCCCGCGCCGCCCAGGGTGTCGGCGGCGCAACCATGATGACGTCCACCACCGCGCTGATCGCCGGCGCCTACCAGGGCCGCGACCGGGGCGCCGCGTTCGGCGTCTGGGGCGCCGTCAACGGTGCGGCGGCCGCGATCGGCCCGGTTCTCGGCGGGCTGCTCACCGACCAGTTCGGCTGGCGTTCCATCTTCCTGGTCAACCTGCCGATCGCGGCCGTCGCGCTCGCCATGACGCTGGGCAAGGGCCTGCGGCTGCCGCGACCGCACGCCGTCGAGGGCCGCGTGGACGCCGCCGGCGCGCTCGCCTTCACCGTCTTCGCCGCCGCGCTGACCTACGGGCTGATCGAGAGCGGCTCGCACGGCTGGGGCAGCACCGTGGTCCAGGTCCCGCTGAGCGGCGCCGCCGCGGCGCTGATCGTCTTCGCCGTGGTCGAACTGCGGGTCCGCCGCCCGCTGCTGGACCTCTCGCTGCTGCGCAACCGCAGCTTCACGGGCCTGCTGGTCGGCGGTCTGCTGATGAACGCGGCGGCGTTCGCCGAGCTCACCTACACCTCGCTCTGGCTCCAGCAGGCCCTGGGCCTCTCGCCGTTGGACGCGGGCCTGGCCGTCTCGCCGATGGCCGCGACAGCCTTCGTCGTCGCCCTGGGCACCGGCCGCTCCCTGCACCGGTTCCCGCCGCAACTCCCCATCGGCGTGGGCCTGCTGTTCATCGGCACCGGCACGCTGCTGCTCACCGCCGTCTCCGCGACGTCCGGCTGGTCCGCGCTGCTGCCCGGCATGCTCGTCACCGGGGTCGGCGTCGGCCTGTCCACGCCGACGCTGATGGCGACCGCCCTGGGCTCCGTCGCGCCGCAGCGCGCGGGCATGGCCTCCGGCGCTCTCAACACCTCCCGGCAGCTCGGCTACGCCCTCGGCATCGCGGTTCTCGGCACGATCTTCCAGCAGCACGCCCACGGCCACTCCGCGCGCGCGGCCTTCGCCGCCGGGCTCCACCCGGTCTTCCTGACGGCGGGCGTCACCGGCCTCGTCGCGGGCGTCCTGGTCCTCACCGCGGTGCGTCGCCCCCACACCACCGCCCTGGCCCACCCGGTGGCGACCTCCTCGGCGGCCGGCGCGCCCGCGGGCCAGGCGGACAACATCGCCCGCTGACGCGGCCGGGGCCCGGGGCCCCGGGGCCCGGACTCGCGTCGCCAGCCACGACGCGCCTACTGCCGGCGGATTCCAGAATCCGGCACGCAGGTCAGATGATGTGCCACAAGCTCGCGACAGCGAGTGATCTCCTCGTCGAATTCCGCGTTGCCTCGGTCCAGACCCGCCGCCGGGTGGTGGACGTGCAGTTCGATTTCCGTGTGGTCACTGGCCTTGCGGCCACAGATCACGCACCGGAAGGCGTCGCGCTTCAGCACGTGCATCCGCAGCTTTCTGCTGGCCGTCGGCGCGTCAGGGCGTGAGGCTCTGCAGACGGCTGACGGCCTCTTGAAGGACGGAGTCCCGCTTGCAGAAAGTGAAGCGGACCTGCGTCGCGCCCGCCTCCTTGTCGTCGTAGAAGACGGAGTTGGGGATGGCCACCACGCCGCAGCGTGCCGGGAGCTCGCGACAGAACGCGTAGGCGTCCGTTTCGCCGAAGGGGGCGATGTCGGTGGTGATGAAGTACGTGCCCTGCGGCTCGTACACCTCGAAGCCGGCGGCGCGCAGGCCGCTCGCGAGGAGGTCGCGCTTGCGCTGGAGGTCGGCGCGGAAGTCGGCGAAGTAGGAGTCCGGCAGGCGGAGCGCGTCCGCGACGGCGTACTGGAAGGGACCGGCGCTGACGTAGGTGAGGTACTGCTTGGCCGCGCGGACCGCGGTTACCAGTTCGGGGGTCCCGGTGACCCAGCCGACCTTCCAGCCGGTGAACGAGAAGGTCTTGCCGGCCGAGGAGACGCACACCGTGCGCTCGCGCATGCCGGGGAACGAGGCAAGCGGCCGGTGCGTGGACGGGGCGAACACCAGGTGCTCGTAGACCTCGTCCGTGACGACCAGCAGGTCGTGCTCGACGGCGAGTTCGGCGATGACGGCGAGTTCCTCGCCGGTCAGCACCATGCCGGTCGGGTTGTGCGGGGAGTTGAGCAGCAGCAGCCGGGTGCGCGGGGTGATCAGCGCGCGGAGCCGGTCCAGGTCCGGACGGAAGGACGGCGCGCGCAGCGTCAAGGGGACGCGGGTGGCGCCGGCCATGGCGATGCAGGCGGCGTACGAGTCGTAGAAGGGCTCGAAGGCGATCACCTCGTCGCCCGGCTCCAGCAGGGCCAGCAGCGCGGCGGCGAGGGCCTCGGTCGCGCCGGCGGTGACCAGCACCTCGGTGTCGGGGTCGTAGCCGAGGCCGTGGAAGCGCTGCTGGTGCTCGGCGACGGCGGCGCGCAGCTCCGGGATGCCGGGCCCCGGCGGGTACTGGTTGCCCCGCCCCGACAGCACCGCGTCCGCGGCGGCCTGGGCGATCTCCCGCGGACCGTCGGTGTCCGGGAAGCCCTGGCCCAGGTTGATCGAGCCCGTCGCGGTGGCGAGCGCGGACATCTCCGCGAAGATCGTCGTCCCCATGCCCGCCAGTCGGCGGTTCAACAGCGGCCTGTCGCTCATGACCGCAGCATAGGCGGTCGGTTCGCGCCGGTGATCGGTTTCGGCTGACGCGGACCCGGGCACGGACGCGGGCCGGGCCGGGCCGGGCCGGGCCGGGCCGGGCCGGAACGGAACGGGCCGGAACGGCAGGCGGGACGGACCGGCAGGCGGGACGGCCCGGAACAGGGGGCGACGAGCCGGACGGTGACCGATGTGGTGACGGCGGTCGGGGCGGGCGCGGACCGCGCGTCGCTCGGAAGCCTGGTCGCTGGGCAGACCCCGTGCGGGCGGCTCCGCGGACCCGCCGTCCTGAGCGCAACCCCCGCGCGCTCAGGACGGCTGCCCGGCCCGTCAGCCGGCCTCGGCCGGTGCCGCCGGGACGTTCTTCAGCAGACGGCGTGCGAGCGTCAGGGCCTGGGCGCCGGAGCCGCTCTGGTCGTCGTACATGGTCGTGACCAGGATCCGGCCTGAGCGGATCATCACCAGCGTTTCGCCGCCGCGGATGTCGGGCGAGGACAGGGTCGCGGCCACGGCCTCATCGCCCAGGCCGGCGACGGGCTTGGCCTTGACGTGCATCGTGTAGGTCGCACCGCTGATCTTGGTCGGGTAGGCCTTGCACTCGGCGAACACCTTCTCCAGGGCGGCGAACTCCTGGGCGGCGCGAGTGGTCTGGTAGGCGTTGACCTGCTGGTAGTACTCGTTGCCGTAGGCGTCGGCGAAGTCGTCGCCCGCCGCGGCGGAGGGGCCGATGCCGCCCGCGTCCATCCAGTCGGTCTGGCCCAGCTGATCGCAGGCCTGCGCCTTGGGGATCGTCTTGTCGGCCGGCTGCAGGTAGACGTCGCCGGAGTTGTCCACGGCCTGGCTGTCGGCCTTGAGCTTCGGGACCACGCCCGCCGGCAGCAGCCAGCCGGTCATCTTCGTGCCGTTGGGCAGCCCCGCGTTGGGGTCGGCGGGGGAAGGCGTGGCGACGGCCGATCCGGCCGCTGCGGCGGTCGTCGGGCTGCCGTCGGCGGAGGAGCAGGCCGTCAGGGCCAGGGCCGCTCCGGCGCAGAGGGCGGCGGCGAACGCGCGACGGAGGTGGGGGGTCATGGTGGGACGCCTCTTCCGAGCTGGGGGATGGCAGACGAGGACGCAGAACACACGCCGTGGACACCACTTCGCGCGGCCTCGGCTGTGCAGCGGGAGAATCACAGCATGGCCTGTTAAGTCAGTCAACATGTCTTGCGTGTGTGAAGCCCAAACTCAAGGTGCGCTGTGTATGATCGCCGCGGATCCACGGGGGGATCCCGAAGGAGGCGCGAGGATGGCCCGACAGCGCAAGGCCCGTCTGCCCGCACACGAGACGCCGCGACAGGCCGAGGTGACCGCGACGGCGATCGCCCGCCTCGCGGGCGTGGGCCCGGCCGCGGTCAGCAACTGGCGCCGCCGCCACGCCGACTTTCCCAAGCCCGTCGGCGGCACGCCCAGCAGCCCGACCTTCGCCCTGGTCGAGGTGGAGGGATGGCTGCGCGCGCAGGGCAAGCTCACCGAGGTCCCCCTGCGCGAACGGGCCTGGCAGGAGGTCGAGCAGTACCCGATCGGCCCCTCCGCCGCCCTGATCCGCCTCGGCTCCGCGCTCACCCTCGGCCCCGACCCGGCCGCGGCGGACAACCCGCTGCTGACGACCGGCCTGGAGCTGGCGGAGGAGCTCGGCCCCGCCGAGGCGTTCGCCTTCCTGCTCGGCCGTCAACTCGACTCCGTGTCGCGCCAGTACGCCTCCACCCCGCCCGAGTTGGCGGCGCTGATGGCCGAGCTCGGCGGACCGGCGGCCGAGGTGCTCGACCCGGCGTGCGGCTTCGGCGGTCTCCTCGAAGCCGCCCGCGCGCAGAACCCCGACGCGCGCCTGTGCGGCCAGGACGCGGAAGCGGAGCTGGCCGCCCTCGCCGAACTCCGTCTGACGCTCGCCGCAGAGGGCTCCGGGCGGGGCCCCGAGGGGCGCTCCCGGCGGGGCTCCGGAGGCACGGCCGTTCCGCGCGGCTCGGTGGACGTCCGAACGGGCGACAGCCTGCGGGCGGACGCGTTCGACCGCCCGCCGCACGCCCCCGGCGCCGACCTGGTGCTGTGCCATCCGCCGTTCAACGAACGGAACTGGGGCCACGAGGAACTCGCCTACGACTCCCGGTGGGAGTACGGCCTGCCGCCGCGCACCGAGTCCGAACTCGCGTGGGTGCAGCACGCGCTGGCCCACGCCCGCGAGGGCGGCACGGTCGTGGTGCTGATGCCCCCGGCCACGGCGTCCCGGCGTTCCGGCCGCCGCGTCCGCGCCGACCTGCTGCGTCGCGGCGCGCTGCGCGCCGTCGTCGCCCTCCCCGCGGGAGTCGCCCCGCCGTACGGGATCCCGTTGCACATCTGGATCCTGCGCCGCCCGCTCACCGCGAGCGCCCCGACCGGGCAGGGCCTGCTCCTCGTCGAGACGGGCGCCCTGCCCTGGCCCGAGGCCCGCGACGCCGCTCTCACGGCGTGGCAGGCGACACGGGACGAGGCGGCGGGCGCCGCGCTCGGGACCGCGGCGCAGGAGAGCGTCGAGCGGCCGGGGCTGAGCCGGATCGTGCCCGTCGTCGAGCTGCTGGACGACGAGGTGGACCTCACCCCGGCGCGCCACCTGCCGCCGACCGCCGTGGACGGCGGCGCCGTCGGGCTGGACGACCTGCGCGAACAGCTCGTCGACGCGCTCGGGCGGGCGTCGCGGCTGCCCGCGACCGGCGAGACCGTCGAAGCCGCCGTCGGCGCCCCCCGGCCCGGCGGATGGCCCGTCACCAGCGTCGGAGAGCTCACCCGCGCGGGCGCACTCACCCTGCTCACCGTCGCCGCCTCGGGCACCGCCACGTCAGGGGACGCGCCACTGACCCGCGCCGGCGACGTGATCGTGCCGGTGCACGGCCAGGAGGGCGCCGCCGTCCACGTCGTGGGCGCGGCGGACGCCGGAGTGCCGCTGGAGCGCGGCCACCAGCTGCTGCGCCCGTCGCCCGATGCGGTCGACCCGTGGTTCCTCGCCGGCTTCCTGCGCTCCACCGCCAACAGCCGCCAGGCGTCCACGTTCACCGGCACCTCCACCCGCCTCGACGCTCGTCGCCTTCACCTTCCGCGGCTGCCCCTGGCCGAGCAGCAGCGCTACGGCGCACGCTTCCGCGCGGTGGCCGAGTTCGAGCAGGCGCTGCGCCAAGCCGCCCGGCTGGGCGAGCAGTTCGCGCAGGGCCTCTACGACGGCCTGGCGGAGGGCGGACCGGGCGGGGTGTGAGGGGTACCGCCGACGGCTCGGATCGGGCCGTTTGACCTGGCCGTTTGACCTGGCCGAAGAGAGCCGCCGAAGGGACCTGCCGGGCGTGGCCCGGGCGACGGTACGCTACCGACGACCCGAGCCCGATCCCAGGAGCTGCGCATGTACGGCCCCGCCACCGGACCGACGCCGCCGTACACGCCGCCCGCCGCCCCGCAGCCGGATCCGTACGCGTACCCGCACATGGATCCGGGCTTCTACGCCACCGCCGGGCCGGCCGCCGCGCCCTTCCCGTCCCGGCCGGACGACTGGTTCGGCTACGGTCACCCCGTCGCGCCGCAGCGGCAGGGGTACACCGCCGCCCGCGCCGGACTCTTCCTCCTCCGGGTCCTGCTCACCTGCATCCCGATCGTCTCGATCGGGGTCCTCGCCTGGGTCCCGCTGGTGCGCACCGCGCTCGTCCGACGCCGTACGGCCGACTGGATCGTGCTCGCGGCGACCGTGGTGCTGTGCACCCTGGGCTTCTTCCTGGTCGGCTCGGCTCCGGACGACAGGGACACCGACGCGTCCGACATCGGAGGGTTGTTCCTGCTCCTCATGATGGCGACGTCCACCGTCTACTACGTCGTCGGGGAGGTACGGAAGCCGTTCTCGCCGCCCGCGCCGTACCCGATGGCCCACCCGTACTGGTCCGTGCCGCCGTCAGGACCCGCGGCGCAGCCGACGCCGCTCGTCCCGCTCGGCCAACTGCAGGCGGAGCTCGACGAGCTGAGCGCGCTGCTGCACCAGCACGAGCGGCCCGCCCCGTGACCGCCCCGGCCCGCGCCACGAACGCAGGCACCGGCGGCAGCGCCGGCCGCCGCACCGTCGGCGGCCGCTACGAGCTGGCCGCGCTCGTCGGCCAGGGCGGCATGGGCCAGGTCTGGACGGCGCGCGACCTGCTGCTCGGCCGCGAGGTCGCGGTCAAGCTGCTGCGCGCCGCCGCGCCGGGCGGCACGCACACCGACGAGCTGCGCCGCCGCTTCGAACGCGAGTCACGGGTCACCGCGCGGGTCGACCACCCCGGGCTGGTCACCGTGCACGACGCCGGGACCGACGGGGACGAGCTCTACCTGGTCATGCAGTACGTGCGCGGCACCGACCTGGCCGACCACCTCGCCGAGAACGACCCGTACCCGTGGCCGTGGGCGGTGGCCGTGGCGGCGCAGCTGTGCGCCGTCCTCGCCGCCGTGCACGAGGCGGGCGTCGTCCACCGGGACCTGAAGCCGCGCAACCTGATGCTGCGTCACGACGGCACCCTGGTCGTGCTGGACCTCGGCGTCGCGGCGGTGCTGGGCACGGACACGACCCGGGTCACCGCGACCGGCTCCCCCGTCGGCAGCCCGGCCTACATGTCGCCGGAACAGGCGATGGGCAGCCCGGTCGGTCGGGCGAGCGACCTCTACTCGCTCGGCGTCGTGCTGCACGAACTGCTCAGCGGCGCCATCCCGTTCGAGGGATCCTCGGCGCTGGGCACGCTCCACAGGCACCTGCACGAGCCGCCGACCCCGCTGCGGCGGCTGCGGCCGGAACTGCCGCCCGCGCTGGAGGCTCTGGTGCTGCGGCTGCTGGCGAAGGATCCGGCACAGCGGCCCGCGGACGCCCACGCCGTCCACCAGGCGCTGGCGCCGCTGCTTCCGCTGCCGCCCGCGTACTCCCCGGCCGGGCCGGGCCTGTGCGATCCGACGCGTCCCTTCCGGCTGCCCTTCGCGCCCTGGCCGGACCGGGCCACCGCGCCCGCACCCCCGGTCGTGCCGGCGCCGGCGGCGGTGTTCGCTCCCGGGCCGCCGCCTCCGCCCGCGCCCGTGAGCGGGACTCCCCTGCCCGGTCCCGAGGCCGACCTGCTCGCCGCGACCGTCGACGAGGCCCGCCGTCTGCTCGCCGTCGGGCGGATCAGCCAGGCCCTGGGGCTGCTCGGCAGCGCTCTGCGCACGGCCGAGGCGCGGCACGGCGTCGACTCCCCCGTCGCCGCCGCGCTGCGCCGCCAGTACGCGGCACTCCAGCCGCACGCCCAGGCACACGGAACGGCCGGTGCGACTCCGCACCGGCCGTCCTGAATGCTGCCGAATCCTGCCGCTGATGCGACCGCTCAGCCGACGTTCGTCGGCAGCGCGCCCGCCGCGCTGCCCGACAGCCAGTCGGACCAGCTCAGCGTGAAGGCGGCGTAGCCGTTGTCGCCGGAGACGGTGGCCCGCGAGGAGCCGGTGATGGTGACCGGGTCGCCGGGCTGCGTGAGGTTGTAGAACCACTTCGAGTCGTCCAGCGACAGGTGCACGCAGCCGTGCGAGCCGTAGCTGTGGCCCGGGTACGGGTCGCCGGTGGAGTAGTGCACGTAGGTGCCCGACTGGGTCAGGTGGACGTCCCAGGGCAGGGTGATGTCGTAGTAGTTGGGGCTGCTCTTGTCGCAGCTGATGCCGACGCTGCAGGAGGTCATGCGGACCTCGGCCTGCTTGTCCATCACGGCCATGGTGCCGTTCCAGGACGGGAAGGTCGGGCTGCCGGCGTCGATCGACATCGTCTTGATCAGCGAGCCGTTCTTGTAGACCTTCATCCAGTGGCCGGGAACGCTGACCTTGGACTCGATGTCGGCGCCGATGGTGAAGCTGTGGTGATAGTCGTGCGTGCCCCAGCGGCCGTTGCCGTCGGTGACGTTGTTCAGGTCGGCGTCGACGGAGACCTTGGTCCCGGACGCCCAGTAGTTCTGCGGACGCCAGTCGACGCGGCGGTCCCCGAACCAGTGCCACGCGCCGGTCATCGGCACGGAGGTGGTCACCTTCAGGGCCTGCTCGACGGCCTTGCGCGCCGAGCCGGCGACGGAGTGGGTGAAGACGATGGATATGGGCTGCGCCACGCCCACGGTCTCGCCGCTGAGGGGATAGATCGAGTCCAGCTGGACCGGGGGGCCTGCCGGATGCGTAGGCGAGGGGCTCGCCGAAGGGCTTGCGCTCGCTGACGAGCTGCCGCCGGTCGCGACCGGTGAGTCCGACGCCTTGGCCGAGGTCGCCGAGGCCGTGCCCCCGCAGCCGCTCGCCCCGAAGGCCACCGCACCCGCCAGCAGTGCTATCCCGATTCCGTTCCTGATCCGCCCCACGCGCCCCACGCCACCTGCTCCGCTCGCGTCACTTCGTCATCACTGGACGATTTCAACAAGTCCAGAGAGTCGGAACCCTACGCAAGCGGTTGCAGGCGTCATGTAAAGCCAAGGTCAAGATTAGGACTCGGCGGAGTCGCCGCCCTCGGCGCCGCCGTCGGTCTCGTCGTCGGCCTGCTTGTCGTCGACGTCCTTGACCAGGCCAAGTCGCTCGTTGATCCACTGGTTGAAGGTCACGGCGGCCTGAACCCAGTTCACGACCATGGCCGCGAAGTAGTTGATGTTCACGCCCATGCCGACGATCATCTGCGTCTCACCGACGATGCGGAGCTCGCCCTCGTCGGTGGTCTGCGTGTAGACCTTCGGCCACAGGGTCTCGCGGTTCCACTCGTCCAGCGCCTCGAGCAGCGCGGTCTTGGCGGCGAGCTCGTGCGCGTGCGCGTAGAAGGCACGCACCGCGAAGAGCTCCTTCTGCTCACCGCGGAACATGAAGTAGACCTGGAACTCCTCCCACGGTGCGACGACGTCGCCCTCGGCGTCCTCACCGTGCTTCAGCTGCATCTGGTCCAGCAGCTGCTTGACGAGCTCCGCGTCCGGGATGATCACCGGCGGCGGCCCCTGCGGCTGCGGAGGCTGCGGGGACTGCCCGCCGAAGTTGGGGATGGCGGACGGGTCGATGCTCACGACAGGGGTTCCCTTCGGGGATTACGGCTTGCCATCACTCATCCTGCCTCACCCGGGGGCGCCGCGCCCAGTGTCGCCGCCTCGGGCGTGCACTCACAGGCCGCCTGGCGCACGGGCCGGGGCCGGGGCGACGGACGGGCTCCCGGGACGGCCGCACGCCGCCCGGAAGCCGCTCCGGAAGCCGCCCGGGAACCCATCCGAAAGGCGCCCGGGAAGCCACCGAGAAGGCCATCGGGGAAGCCCCCCGGGAGCCGCTCGCCTACGGGCAGTCGACCAGCAGCGAGGTGACCACGGTGCAGGCCCGGCTCGCCGTGTCGTTCGCCGGGTTCAGGTCCACGGGGCTGCTGGCCGAGCGGCCGACCGTCACCGTGTAGGGCAGCCCCAGGGTGAGCAGGCCTACCGGGACGGTGAACTGCCGGGTCGCGCTCGCGCCGACGGCCAACGCGCCGACGGAACAGGTGACGGACCGCCCGCTGACCGTGCAGTTCCCGGACGCGGCCGCCATCGGGCTGGGCAGCAGCGCGTCGACCGTGGCCGAGGTCAGCGCGGAGGGGCCGTGGTCGGTGACCTTCACCGTGTAGACGATCGAGCCGCCGAGGAGCGCCGGGCGGGGCGTGGCCACGAGGGTGACGCCCACATCGGCTGCGGCGTAGGCGAACTGGTCCGCCGGACTCGAGGCGCTGGTCCCGCCGGGGGTGGTGACCTGGACGTCCACCGTCCCCACCACGCCGGGCGGGGAGACGGCGGTGCAGCTCTGGTCGCCGCAGCTGAAGGAGGTGGCGGGCTTGCCCGGACCGAAGTCGACCCCGGTCGCGCCGGAGAGGTGGCTGCCGGAGACGGTGACGGCCGTGCCGCCTCCGGGCGGCCCCGAGGCCGGGCTGACTCCCGTCACCACGGGCGCGGGCGCGGTCAGGGCGACGGCCACTCCGGCCGGGTCCGCCCCGACCGAGGTGGCGCCCACCACCTGGTCGTCGCCGGTGTCGACGGTGGAGACCGAGGCCGCACCGAGGTCGGTGACCAGCAACCGGGAGCCGTCCGGCGTCACCGCCACACCCTGCGGGTCGCCGCCCACCGGGATCGTCGTGGTCGTCCCGGACGCGGTGTCCAGCACGGCCACACTGTTCGCGGGCCCGTCCGCCAGGTAGAGCCGCGACCCGTCCGGGGAGAGCGCGAGGGCGTAGGGGGCGGCGGGCACGGCGACCGTGCCGACGACCGCGTCGCCCACGGCGTCCACCATGTCGAGCGCGGCCGAGCCGTGGTCCGCGACGTAGAGGCGGGAGCCGTCCGGCGTCAGCGCGAGGGCCACCGGCACGCCGCCGGTCGGCAGCGTCGTGGTCACCGCGTCCGTGGCCGTGTCGATCACCGACAGCGCGCCGCCCGCGCCGCTGTCCGCGACGAAGACCCGGCTGCCGTCAGGGCTGACCGCGAGGGCGTCCGGACCTGCGCCGACCGTCACCGTGCCCACCACCGAGTCGCGCGCGGTGTCGATCACGGAGACCGTGTCGGTCCCCTGGTTCGCCACGTAGACGCGGGTGCCGTCCGGAGCGACCACGGCGGCGGTGGGGCTCGCGCCCACGGCGACGTCCGCGACCAGGGAGTTGCTGCGGGTGTCGACGACGGCGACGTTGTTGGAGCCGATGTTCGGCACGTAGACGTGCCCGCCGTCGGGGGCCGCGGCCGCGCCCTGCGGGCCGTAGCCCACGTTCGCGACGGTGGCCTTGAGCGCGCCCGTGGCCACGTCGACCACGGAGACGGAGTTGCTCCCGGCGTCGGCGACGTAGGCGGTGGTCACACCGCCCGGGCCGGAAGGGGACGCGGCGGCGGCCTGCGCGGCGGGCACGTTGCCGCCGAGCGCTCCGGCCAACGCGAGGCCGACGACCGCCGACAGCACGCCCGTCGTCCGCCGGCCCGACGGCACGGCTCCGGCGGCGCTGCTCCTCCTCCGGAGCGGCCGCTGACCGGATAACGCCCGCGCGGCGGAGCCGGAGGGCGGCAGCAAGGGATACGACGAGGACATGAAGAGGACTCCCCCCTCGGCGCGCCCGCCGCGGCGGGCACCGGTCGGAGCCCTGGGACCTCGGCGGTGCGGCATGCTCCGGGCGCCGACGGGCCCTCGTTCCCCCCGCGACGCCGCCGGGCACCAGGATCCCTGAGGACCCCATGGGCCACAAGGGAAAGGGAGATGACCACGCGTCACCGGCCCGGCAGCGGCATACTTCGCCCGGCCGGAGCGAGGGGGGGTGGGCGCGAGCGGGCCTGAGCGAGTCTGAGCGGGCTGCGGCGGTGGCGACGACGCGAAGGGCCCCGCGCGCCGGAGCGTGCGGGGCCCTCGGATGGACGCCGGTGGCGTCAGGCGCCCTTGCGGGCGACGGTGAGCTGGTCGGCGCCCTCGTCGGCGTCGACGAGGACCTGGTCGCCGTCGCGGACGTCGCCCGCGAGGATCGCGCGGGCGAGCTGGTCGCCGATGGCCGACTGGACCAGGCGGCGCAGCGGCCGCGCGCCGTAGGCCGGGTCGTAGCCGGTGATCGCGAGCCAGTCGCGGGCGGCCTCGGTGACGTCCAGGGTGATCCGGCGGTCCGCGAGGCGGCGGTCCAGCGCGGCGACCTGGAGGTCCACGATGCGGCCCAGCTCGGCCGTGGACAGCGGGTCGAAGACCACGATGTCGTCGAGGCGGTTGAGGAACTCCGGCTTGAACGAGGCCCGGACGACCTCCAGCACGCGCCCCTTCTTGGCCGAGTCCTCGATCGTCGGGTCGACGAGGAACTGCGAACCGAGGTTGGAGGTGAGGATGAGGATGGTGTTGCGGAAGTCCACCGTCCGGCCCTGGCCGTCCGTCAGCCGGCCGTCGTCCAGCACCTGGAGCAGGACGTCGAAGACCTCCGGGTGCGCCTTCTCGACCTCGTCCAGCAGCACCACCGTGTACGGGCGGCGGCGGACGGCCTCGGTGAGCTGGCCGCCCTCCTCGTAGCCGACGTAGCCGGGAGGCGCGCCCACCAGCCGCGCCACGCTGTGCTTCTCGCTGTACTCGCTCATGTCGATGCGGACCATGGCCCGCTCGTCGTCGAAGAGGAAGTCCGCGAGCGCCTTGGCCAGCTCGGTCTTGCCGACGCCGGTCGGGCCGAGGAAGAGGAACGAGCCGGTCGGACGGTCCGGGTCGGCGATGCCGGAGCGGGCGCGCCGCACCGCGTCGGAGACGGCCTGGACGGCGGCGAGCTGACCGACCAGACGGCGCCCGAGCTCGTCCTCCATCCGCAGCAGCTTCGCCGTCTCCCCCTCCAGCAGCCGCCCGGCCGGGATGCCGGTCCAGGCTGCCACGACGTCCGCGACATCGTCCGGGCCGACCTCCTCCTTGACCATGGACGAGGTGGTGGACTCGGTCCGCGCCGCGTCCTGGGCCTCGGCGAGCTCCTGTTCGGCGGCCGGGATGTCCGCGTACATCAGCCGGGAGGCGGAGGCGAAGTCGCCGTCGCGCTGGGCGCGTTCGGCCTGGCCGCGCAGGCCGTCGAGGCGCTCCTTGAGCTCGCCGACCTTGTTGAGGCTGCTCTTCTCCTGCTGCCAGCGCGCCGTCAGCGCGCCCAACTGCTCCTGCTTGTCCGCGAGATCGCGGCGCAGCCGGGACAGGCGCTCGACGCTGGCCGCGTCGGACTCCTTCGACAGCGCCATCTCCTCCATCCGCAGCCGGTCGACGGAGCGCTGCAGCTCGTCGATCTCGACCGGGGAGGAGTCGATCTCCATGCGCAGCCGGGACGCGGCCTCGTCGACCAGGTCGATCGCCTTGTCCGGCAGGAAGCGGGAGGTGATGTAGCGGTTGGACAGGGTGGCGGCCGCGACCAGCGCCGCGTCCGCGATCTGCACCTTGTGGTGGGCCTCGTAGCGGCCCTTGAGGCCGCGCAGGATCGCGATGGTGTCCTCGACGCTGGGCTCGCCGACCAGCACCTGCTGGAAGCGGCGCTCCAGCGCCGCGTCCTTCTCGATCCGCTCGCGGTACTCGTCGAGGGTGGTCGCGCCGACCATGCGCAGCTCGCCGCGGGCCAGCATGGGCTTGAGCATGTTGCCCGCGTCCATCGCCGAGTCGCCGCCGGCGCCCGCGCCGACGAGCGTGTGCAGCTCGTCGATGAAGGTGATGACCTGGCCCTCGCTGGACTTGATGTCGTTCAGGACGGCCTTGAGGCGCTCCTCGAACTCGCCGCGGTACTTCGCGCCCGCGACCATCGCGCCGAGGTCGAGCGCGACCAGGCGCTTGCCGCGCAGCGACTCCGGCACGTCGCCGGCGACGATGCGCTGGGCGAGGCCCTCGACGACGGCGGTCTTGCCGACGCCGGGCTCGCCGATCAGGACGGGGTTGTTCTTGGTGCGGCGGGAGAGCACCTGCACGACGCGGCGGATCTCGTGGTCGCGGCCGATGACCGGGTCGAGCTTGCCGTCGCGGGCGGCCTGGGTCAGATCGGTGCCGTACTTCTCCAGCGCCTTGTAGCTGCCCTCGGGGTCCGGGGAGGTGACCCGGGCACTGCCGCGCACCTCCTTGAAGGCGTCGAGCAGCGCCTTGGCCGTGGCGCCCTCGGCCTTGAGCGCCTCTGCGGCCGGGCCGCCCTCCGCGGCGAGGCCGACCATCAGGTGCTCGGTGGAGACGTACTGGTCGTCCAGCTCGGCCGCGCGGGCGGCGGCCTCGTTGAGGACGGCGACGGTCTGCCGCGCCAGCTGCGGCGCGGCGACCGTCGAGCCCTGGGCGCTGGGCAGCGCGAGGGCGAGCCGCTCGGCCGCACCGCGCAGGCGCGACGGGTCGGCGCCGACGGCCTCCAGCAGCGGCCGGGCGATGCCCTCGGGCTGCTCCAGCAGAGCAAGGAGGACGTGCACGGGCGTCACGTCCGGGTTGCCCGCGCCCGACGCCTGCCGGATCGCCGCGGACAGGGCCTCCTGGGCCTTGGTGGTGAGCTTGCTGGCATCCACGTGTGTTCGGTCCTCCTCCGGTCGCGCCCGGGCTCGCCTGTGCCTGCGCTATGTCTGCTCTGTCAAGCATGACATAAGTTGAGTCTATTCCACTCAACCTTCCGCGCAGCCGTCGGTGCGAATCGGCTCACACCTCGTGTCACAGCTCGTGTCACACCTCGTGTCACACCTCGTGCGGGTGTTCCTCCGCGTGCAGGTGGTCGACGCAGACGGCGATCGAGAGCAGCAGCGGCACGTCCTGGTCGTCGGCCACGTCGATCGCGTAGGTGTCGCGGACCGAGAACCACTTCTTGCTGACCTGGGCGATCCGGCGCCCGTCCTGCTCCATGGTGAACTCGTGGTCGGTGAAGTTGCCGTGGATCTCGATCTCGCCGCCGCCGACGGCGCCCCCCAGCTCCGCGAGGTACTTGTCGCGGAAGACGGTGATCAGCTTCTTCTTGACGGTGGCGATGCGCTCGTCGTCCCGCTCGACCATCATCGTGTCGCGGACCGCGATCATCTTCTTCTTGATCACGGCGACGATCTCGCCGGTGTGGTGGTCCTTCAGCTCGAACGTCTCCCGGATGCGCAGGGCCTTGCCGTCGACGAGGAACGCCTTGTCGCCGTGCTCGGTGGTGATCCAGTGGTCGTCGCCGATACCGAAGACCCGCTCGCGCATCAGAAACTTCATCGTGCTTTCCCTCTTTCGCATGTGCCGGGGCGTCATCGCACATGCTGCCACCCGAAGAGAGCTCAGCCCATGTGCGACGGCACACCGGATGGCGTCTGGGGAAGGATCGTCCGGCCGGTGGCGGTGTCGACGAGACGGCGGTCGCCGAGGGGCGCATGGAGGGTCGTGGTCACCTCGACGAGCGTGACGTAGGGCGGGCAGATCCCGGGCGGACGGGTCACCGTCAGGGTCAACCGGACCTCCGCGGAGGACTCCTGAGCCTGGAGAGCGAGTCGGCGGCAGCCGCCGCCGAGGGCCTGGACGGCGAGCCCGAGGCCGCCGTCCGTCACAGCGACGGCGTCGATCGGGACATGCACCGCCGCAGGCGCGCTCGCCGTCGGCGCGCCCGGCACGGGCGTGCTCGGCGTGGGCGGCGTCGGCGTCCGCGTCGGCGAGTCGGAGGGTCCGGAACCGCAGGAGGCCAGTAGCAGGCCCGCGAGAACGGCCCCCGCCACACACGTCGTCCGCTCACGTCGCATGTCCCTTGGATGCCGGCGGGCGCGTCCCGGTTCCGCGGTCGAAAAACCCGGACGGAAGATCCCTGTCCTGCGCATCATGACCCCATGGGAAAGACGTATGAACGCATCGACGGCCGGCTGCGGGACTTCATCGAGGCGCAGCACATGTTCTTCACCGCCACCGCGCCGCTCTCGGGCGACGGTACCGTGAACCTCTCCCCCAAGGGCCTCACCGGCTCGTTCGCCGTGCTCGACGAGCGGACCGTGGCCTATCTCGACTTCGCGGGCAGCAATGCCGAGACCATCGCCCACCTGCGGGAGAACGGCCGCATCACGCTCATGTGGTGCGCCTTCGACGGCCCGCCGAACATCGTGCGCGTGCACGGGCGTGGCGAGCCCGTCTTCCGTGACGACCCGCGCTGGCCGGAGCTGGTCTCCCACTTCCCCGCGATCGACCCCGCCCCGCACGGCCCGCGCGCGATCATCGTGGTGACCGCGGAGCTGGTCCGCGACACCTGCGGGTACGCCGTGCCGTTCATGACCTACGACGAGGACCGGCCGCTGCACCGGTCCCGCTTCGAACGCGAGACGGACGAGAGCCTGGACACGTACTTCCACAAGAAGGAGCACATCGAGCACAGCATCGACGGCCTGCCCGGCCTCCCGCTCCCGCTGCCGCCGCTGCCCACCACCGCGTAGGCGGGCGGCCAGCCCTCGGCTAGCCCAGATCCCAGAGCAGGCGGTAGTAGCCGATCCGCTCTGCGTCGGGGGATCCACGTCCCGGCCTCGTCCCCGCCCTCGCCGAGCACCTCCGGCGCCGTCACGAACCCGCGCGCCCAGCGCAGCCGCAGGCAGAGCGGGCCTTCGGGGCGTTCGTCGGCCTCACCGTTCTCGTTTTCCTCAGCGTGGTCCACGGCGCCAGCGCCGGCAGTCTTGCGGACACCACAGCGGCATGGGCGATCGGCGGCACCCTCGGCCTGTCCACGGCCGAGATCTTGAGGCGCGGGAAGCGGCTACGGACGGCCCAGACGGACCGAGATCCGGACCAGCCACGGACCAAGTAGAAGCCGACTAGCCACGGATCTCCTGTTCGTGTAGCACCGCGGGGTCTTGCCAATGGGCGAGTCGACCGCCGCAAATGCCCAGCGCCCCGACACCAGTTCGGCGCGGGGCAATGGGGCTAGGCGATCAGGAAGCCAAGCATCAGGCGAAGGACGGCACAGGGTTGCTCCGGTCGGCCAGCCAGGGCCGCAACTCGCCCTCGGACGACACCGAGAGCCCGAAGCAATCCAACGGCGGGCGCTGCTGGTCGGCCCACCAGCCGAGCGCGCGTTCCACCTCGTCCCACAACCGTCTAGGACCGTCCTGGTAGACGACCGTTTCTCCATCGTCAGGGAACTCGGCGCAGGCCCAGGCGCGTTCGGTCGTGCTGAACAGCCACACCGAGGAGCCGTCGCCGGTCGGGGCGTTCGCCCAGGGCATGTGGGACCTCCCCGTCGGCAAGAGCGAGCCGGGAGAGCCGATCACGGAGACCGCAGTCCGCGAACTGAAGGAAGAGACCGGTCTCGTCGTCTCCCCTGAGGATCTCCGACTCGTCCACGTGATCCACGGAGCCCGGGGCGTCGAAGCTCCCAACGGCTTTCTCACCATCGTGTTCGCGGCGCACCGCTGGTCGGGTGAACTGACCAACGGGGAACCGGACAAGCACTCCGAGGTAGCGTGGGTCAACACCGATCGCATCCCTCGCAATTTTGTGTCCACGACTGATGCTGCCTTGCTCAGCTACCTCACCGGCGGACCAAGCGTCTCACTGGATTCATGGGGGTAAGTCCCATTCCCTGGGCATCGCACAACTCCTGGCTCCGTTGATGAGGCGCTGCGCTCGCCGCGCCTGGGAAGATCACGGTGCCGGCCGCAACACGCGCAGCTGTCCTTCCTTGCTAAACCGGCTTGCCGACACGATGGAGCTGACACCAATCCCAGTTGCGTTGCGTGGTCGAAAACTCAGCTGCCGACAGCGGAGACCGGTGTGGACCGCCCATCGGGCACCACAACTGCGGCAACGAAGGCGATGCGCGCATTGTCGGAGCCTTGGCTCATCGCAAGGCGAAGCGCCTTCTGGGCCTGCTCTCTGCGTCCAGCGCCCATGAGGGCCATAGCCAGGGTGCAGTAAGCCATGGAACGCCGGAGAGGCGCGCTTCCGACGCGGGCGGCGGTCCTGGCCTCGTCCACGGCCAACTCCGCATCACCCGTGATCTGGTAGTACAGGCTTCGCAGATCACTGCCGGAGGTCAACTGAGGCGGGGCGTCGCGTAGTTCCCGGCACAGTTCGAGGAACCGCTCGCGCTCGCCCGGCCCAGCCGGCGTCGACTCCATCGCGTAGGCGAGCGCCCGCGCAAGCTGGAGCCAGGCGCCCATGCGTTCCGCCGCGGAGACCCCAGGCGCCTGGGCCAAGCTCTCTGCGACCGTCGCCGCCTCGCGGTAGCGGCCTTCCCCCATGAGCACCGGCAGTTCGGCCTTCATACCCGCCGCGGAGCCGCGCCACTCCGGGTCGGGGCAGTCGTCGATCAGGCGCCGCGCCTCCGTGGCGCTTCGCTGAAGAGCAGCCAGCACCTGCAAGCCGTGGTCGTCCT
>NZ_BBPO01000048.1:55285-57367 GCF_000787815.1 Streptacidiphilus neutrinimicus | reverse complement strand
CGCCAGGTAGGCGAGGTCCTGCCGGAACGGGACCGCCTGGTAGAGCGAGGACGCCGCCGCCTCGGGCTGCGGGGTCCGCGGCGTGAGCGGCAGCCCCCGCACGCGGTCCACCACGGCCCTCAGGTGCTCCGGCGTGGTGCCGCAGCAGCCGCCGACCAGGGCGAGCCCGTACTCGCGCACGAAGGTCTCGTGCGCGTCAGCGAGCTGCTCCGGCGTCAGGTCGAAATGGGCTCCGTCCTTGGTGAGCACCGGCAGCCCCGCGTTCGGCATGCAGGACAGGCCGACCCTCGCGTGCCGGGCGAGATAGCGCAGGTGCTCGCTCATCTCGGCCGGACCCGTGGCGCAGTTCATCCCGATCAGGTCGATCCCGAGCGGCTCCAGCGCCGTCAGCGCCGCGCCGATCTCCGAGCCGAGCAGCATCGTGCCGGTCGTCTCCATGGTGACCTGCGCGATCACCGGCAGGTCCAGGCCCGCCCGCTCCAGGGCGTCCTTGGCCCCGAGGACTGCGGACTTGGTCTGCAGCAGGTCCTGCGTCGTCTCGATCAGCAGCGCGTCCGCGCCCCCGGCGATCAGCCCGGCCGCGCAGGCGCGGTAACCCTCACGCAGCTCGGCGAAGGGACGGTGGCCGAGCGAGGGCAGCTTGGTGCCGGGGCCCATCGACCCCAGCACCCAGCGCGGCCGGCCGTCCTTCGCGGTGAACCCGGCGGCCACCTCACGCGCGAGCCGGGCCCCGGCCTCGGCCAGCTCCTCGTTCCGGTCCTCGATCTCGTACTCGCCCAGCGCCGCGGCGTTGCAGCCGAAGGTGTTGGTCTCGACGCAGTCCACGCCCACCGCGAAGTACGCCTCGTGCACCGAGCGCACGATGTCGGGGCGGGAGACGTTCAGGACCTCGTTGCAGCCCTCGTACCCCTGGAAGTCCTCCAAGGTCGGGTCCTGGGCCTGGAGCATCGTGCCCATGGCCCCGTCCGCGACCACGACGCGGGTGGCCAGCGCCTCTCTCAGCGACGTCGACGTCCCCGTGCTCATCGGACCCCCGCGAACAGCGGCGCCATGTCCCGGGCGACCGAGCCGCCGTGGGCCACGTCGATCTTCGTCTGGAGCAGCTCGGCGCTCAGGCCGTACTCCTGGCCGCCGGCCGACTCCAGTACGGCGGAGGCCAGCGCGCAGCCCAGCTGCGCCGAGCGCTCCGGCGTCCAGCGGCGGACCACGCCGGCCAGGTAGCCGGAGCGGAAGGCGTCGCCCGCGCCGGTCGGGTCGACGACGTTCTCGGTCGGCACGGCCGGGACGAGGACGGGCGCGGCGCTCTCCTGGCTGATCCGCGCCCCCTTCTCGGCCAGGGTGGTGATCCAGGTGCCGACCCGGGCCAGCACCTCGGGCTCGGACCAGCCCGTCTTGGAGAGCAGCAGCTCGGCCTCGTACTCGTTGGTGAACAGGTAACGCGCCCCGTCCACCAGCCGCCGCACGGACTCGCCGTCCATCAGCGCGAGTTGCTGCGACGGGTCGGCGGCGAAGGGCAGGCCGAGCGCGCGGCACTCGTCGGTGTGCCGCAGCATCGCCTCCGGGTCGTTCGGCGAGACCACGACCAGGTCGATGCCGCCGACCCGACGGCCGATCGGGGCGAGCTCGATCTCCCGGGCCTCGCTCATCGCGCCCGGGTAGAACGTGGCGATCTGGTTCTGCGCCCGGTCCGTCGTGCAGACGAACCGGGCGGTGTGCAGGGTGCGGCTGATCCGGACGGAGTCGGTGTCGACGCCGTGCGCGTTCAGCCAGTCGGCGTAGCCGGCGAAGTCCTCCCCCGCCGCGCCGACCAGGACCGGGCGCAGGCCGAGCCGCCCCAGCCCGAAGGCGATGTTCGCGGCCGCGCCGCCACGGCGGATCTCGAGCCGGTCGGCGAGGAACGACAGGGAGACGTTCTCAAGGCTCTCGGGTATCAGCTGCTCGCTGAAGCTGCCCTGGAAGACCATGAGGTGGTCGGTCGCGATGGAGCCGGTGACGAGAATCCGCACAGTGGATCAACCCTTCTGGACGGCGGCGGCGCGCAGCTTCTCGGCGCGGTCGGTGTTCTCCCAGGTGAAGTCCGCG
>NZ_BBPO01000048.1:42690-54646 GCF_000787815.1 Streptacidiphilus neutrinimicus | reverse complement strand
CACGTCGGGCGCGAGGAGGGAGTCCAGGTCGATGTCGGGCGCGTGCTGCGAGGACACCACGACGGTGTCCAGGCGGAGCGCCTTGTCGCCGTCGTACTCGATGGTGACCTGGGTCTTGCCGTCCGGACGCAGGTACGGGACGGTCCCGTTCTTGCGGACCTCCGTCAGCCGGCGGGAGAGCCGGTGGGCCAGGTAGATCGGCAGCGGCATCAGCTCGGGCGTGTCGTCGCACGCGTAGCCGAACATCAGGCCCTGGTCGCCGGCGCCCTGCTTGTCCAGCTCGTCGACGTCGCCCTCGACCCGCGCCTCGTAGGCGCTGTCGACGCCCTGCGCGATGTCGGGGCTCTGCGAGCCGATGGACACCGAGACCCCGCAGGACGCGCCGTCGAAGCCCTTGGCGGAGGAGTCGTAACCGATGTCGAGCACGGCCTCACGCACGATCGCCGGGATGTCCGCGTACGCGGTCGTGGTGACCTCGCCCGCGACGTGGACCTGACCGGTGGTGATCAGCGTCTCCACGGCGACGCGCGAGGACGGGTCCTGGCGGAGGATCGCGTCCAGGATCGCGTCGCTGATCCGGTCGGCGATCTTGTCCGGGTGACCTTCGGTCACGGACTCCGAGGTGAACAGTCGTCGGGACACGGGTCCTCCAAGTCTTGGGTGACTGTTGAACCATCGTGCGAGAACGGTCGCCAGAACGGCTCAAGACCGGGTCAAAGGGGACGTTGCACCTACCCAAGGGGCGCGAGGAACTGCACGACAAGCCACCCTGTGCGGTGACTCGCCGAACGAGCAGGGCCATCCGGATGCCGGTGGTTGCTCGCGCAGTTCCTCGCGCCCCTTGGGGAGTTGCAACTATCGCTTGGTGTGCTCGATCACGACCGCCGCGTCGAGGTCGCCGTCGCCCGCGTCCACCACGGAGGCGAACGCGGCGCGGACGGACTCCAGGACCGGGAGGTCCACGCCGTTGTCGCGGGCCGCCGCGACGGCCAGGCGGAGGTCCTTCTCCATCAGCACCGAGCGGAAGAAGGCCGGCTGGTAGCGCCCCGCGCGCATCAGCTCCGCGCGGAACCGCATCACCACCGAGCTGAAGCCGCTCGCCGCGACGGCCTGCAACAGCGTGTCGCGGTCCAGCCCGGCCGTGACGCCGTAGCCGACCGCCTCCGCCAGAGAGGCGACCTGCGCGCCCAGCAGCAGGTTGAAGATGAGCTTGACCGTCGTCGCCGTCCCGAACGGGCCCGTCGGGACCACCTCGGAGCCGATCGCGTCCAGGATCGGCCGGACCGCGGCGACGTCGTCCTCGGGGCCGCTGACGTAGACCCGCAGCTGGCCCTCGCGGGCCTGCAGCGGGTTGCCGACGACGCAGGCCTCGACGCGCCGCAGGCCCGCCTCGGCCAGGCGGCGCGCGGCCTCGACCGCGTAGCCGGGCGAGACGGTGGAGGTGTCGACGACCACGCTGCCCGGCGCGAGCGCCGGGACGATCCGGCCGAACAGCACCTCCTCGACCGCGTGCTCGTCGGCGAGGCTGATCAGGACCGTGGTGACGCCCGCCACCGCCGACTCGGGCGAGTCGGCGACGACCGCCCCCGCGGCGGCCAGCGGGGCCGCCTTCTCGGCGGTGCGGTTGTGCACCGTCAGCTCGAAGCCCCGGGCGAGCAGCCGGGCGGCCATGCCGCCGCCCATGTTGCCCAGCCCTACGAACGCCAGCCCGCCGCTCACGAGGCCACCTCCAGCCGGTGCACGAGCCGGGTGACGGTCATCTCGCCCGCGACGCGGAACCGGTTCAGCGCCCGACGGTTGTCCTGGTGCGGGGCGCTGAGCTCGAAGGTCCGGAACGAGGTCTCGTCCGCCCAGTCCGTGACGACGAAGTAGACGTGCGGGTCGGTGGTGCTGCGGACCAGCTGCTGGCCGAGGTTGGCCGGCTGCTCGGCGATCCGGTGGCCGATCTCGAGCCAGGTCTGCTCGAACTCGGCCTCCGTCCCCGGACGGACCTCCATCCGCAGCAGCACCCGCACGATCTCGGTGGTGCCGTCGGCCGCGGTCATCACGCGGCCTTGCGGGCGACCACGATCGTGTCGTAGTCGTGCAGCTCGGAGACCTCGACGGAGGCTGCCCCGGCCGCCTCCGCGTAGGCGACGACCTCCGTGGCGGGGTACTCCGAGCCGCCGTCGGTGACCAGCAGCATGTCCAGGCTGATCACCAGGTTCTCGACGTGCTTCTCCTCGTCGTCGAGCATCCGGTCGTACATGACCAGCGCGCCGCCGGGGTTGACCGCCTTGAACGCCTTGTGGACCAGCGCCTCGCGCTGCTCCGGGTTCCAGTCGTGCAGCACGTGACCGAGGATGACCACGTCCGCGGTGACGGGCAGCGGGTCGGTGAAGAAGCTGCCGCCGTGGAACTCGACCTTGCCGGTCAGGCCCAGGTCGTCCAGCAGCTCGGCGTTGAGCGGCGCCATCTGCGGCAGGTCGAAGACGTGGCCGGCCAGGTGCGGCTGCGCCTTGACGATCTGGGCGCACAGGTTGCCGCGGCAGCCGCCGACGTCCAGCACGGAGTTGTGGCCGGACCAGTCGAAGGCCTCGACCACGTGCGGGCCCAGCACGTTGGTGAAGGCGTCCATGCTGCCCACGAACTGGCGCAGGATGGCCGGGTTCTTCACGACCTCGTCGAAGTGGCTGCCGGACTGCGCCTCGCCGGTGCGGAGCGCCTCCTGGAGCCGGCCCCAGGCCGGGTAGAGGTTGCGGCTGGAGCGCAGCAGGAAGCCGCCGACGAACTGCTCCTTGTCGCGGACCAGGTACGCGTCGGCGCCGGCCGCGTTGGCGTAGCGGCCGTCCGTGCGGGTGAGCAGCTTCAGGGCGGTCAGCAGGTCGAGGAAGTCGCGCAGGCCGCGACCGTGCAGGCCGAGCTGGGTGCGGATCTCCTCCTCGGTGGAACCCCCCGTGCTGTGCAGCAGCGAGAACAGGTCCAACTCGACAGCGGTCAGCAACGCCTTGGCGTCGCAGAAGGCGTTGCCGAGGCGGAGGATGCCCGCGGCGGTGCCGACGTCCAGGGGAGTGCTCGTCATCGGAAGGCTCCTTCTGCAATGTGGCTGGTCGCGGGGACGTTCCCAGCCCCGGATGGAAGGCGCGTCGATTTCCGCTGGAGCCCCTCGCGCAGCAGGGGAACCGAGAGGTTCGTAAGGCATTCTCGAGCCGCCGTCTGTACTCCTGCTCAGCGACAGCACGTCGACGAGGGGAACGGCATGGTAGACGTTCGAGTCCCGGTTCTTGTCATCGGTGCCGGCCCGGTGGGGCTGGCGACTTCACTCTTCCTGGGACGCCACGGCGTGCCCACGATGGTGCTGGAAAAGCGGGACGGCACCTCCCTGCTTCCCCGCGCCCCGGGCCTGCAGGCCCGCACCATGGAGCTGTTCCGCGCGGCGGGTCTGGGCAAGGACATCCGCGCACTGGAGAAGGGCGACACGCACGCCTACTTCGAGGGCGGCATCATCCAGGTCGAGACCTTCGCCGGTATCGACGACGCGGTGCTGCTCGAGCGTCCGTCGCTCGACGGGCCGCAGGTGAGCCCCGAGCGGGTGATGGGCTGCGGCCAGGACCGCTACGAGAAGGTGCTGGCCGAGAAGGCCCGCGAGAACGGTGCGGACGTGCGCTTCCGCACCAAGCTGCTGGACTTCGTCCAGGACGAGGACGGCGTCACGGCGACCGCCGAGGTCCTGGACACCGGCGAGAAGCTCACCATCCGCGCCGACTACCTGGTCGGCGCCGACGGCGCGGGCAGCCAGGTGCGCCGCACGCTCGGTGTCGAGCGCGAGGGGCGGGGCACCGTCTTCCACGCGCTCAGCATCTACTTCCAGGCCCCCGAGCTCGAAGTGCTGCTCAAGGGCCGTAAGTTCATCCTCTGCTACGCCTCCGCGGGCGGCACCCTGATGGGCCTGTCCCGGCTGCACGGGATCAACCCGTGGCTGGCCGCGCCCATCTACCACCCGGACCAGGGTGAGAAGCCGGAGGACTTCACCGACGAGCGCTGCGTCGGCATCGTGCAGCGCGCCGCCGGCAAGGACATCGACGTGGAGATCGTCGCCAAGATCCCGTGGGAGGGCGCGCAGCTCGTCGCGGAGCGTTTCCGCACCGGCCGGGTCTTCCTCGCGGGCGACGCCGCCCACGTCCACCCGCCGGCGGGCGGCTTCGGCGCCAACACCGGCATCCACGACGCGCACAACCTGGCGTGGAAGCTGGCGGGCGTGATCAGCGGCTGGGCGGGTGACCAGCTGCTGGACACCTACCACGCCGAGCGCCACCGCGTCGGTTCGGCCATGGCCGCGCAGGCGCTGGTCCGCAACCGGATCCGGCACGGCTACGCGACGGACGAGGACAAGAAGGCGATGGTGGACGACATCATCATCACCCTCGGCTACCGCTACCGCTCCACCGGCATCGCGGCGCCGATGGACACGCCCACGCTGACCCAGGAGCTGGCCCTGACCGGCGAGCCGGGCACCCGCGCCCCGCACTACTGGCTGGACCGGGACGGGGAGCGGATCTCCACCGTCGACCTGTTCTGGGACCACTACGTGCTGCTGGCCCCGGCCGGCGAGGCCGGCCAGGCCTGGGCGGACGCCGCGGTCAAGGCGGCGGACGAGCTGGGCGTGCCGCTCAGGACGTACCTGGTCGGCACCGACCTGGTCCCCGCCGAGCAGGACCGCGGCTGGGCCGACGTCTGGGGGATCCCGGAGGGCGGCGCGGCGCTGGTCCGTCCGGACGCCTTCATCGCCTGGCGCGGCGCCACCGACGAGGGCGAGCCGAAGGACGTCCTGGGCAAGGTCCTGGCCGCCGCGGCGGGCCTCGAGCCCGTGACGACGCAGGCGTAACGGCAAGGAGCACAGCTGACATGACCGACCATCAGGCAGCGATGCTCTTCCTGGGCATCGCGGTGATCCTGGTGCTGGCTCGGTTGCTGGGCGCCGGGGCGCGGGCCATTGGCCAGCCCCCGGTGCTCGGCGAGATCCTGGCCGGCGTCCTGCTCGGCCCCACGCTGTTCGGCGGCGCGGTGACCCGGGCGCTCTTCCCCGTGGACGTGCGCCCGTTCCTCACCTCGCTGGCCGATCTGGGGCTCGTGCTCTTCATGTTCGTCATCGGCTACGACCTGGACGCGGCGCTGGTACGCGGTCGCGCCAAGGTGGCAGCCGGGGTGTCCCTGGGCTCCATGCTGCTGCCCTTCGGCCTCGGCGCGGTGCTCGCCTTCCAGTTGGCCCACCGGCACCAGATCGGGCACTCGCACACCGGCTTCGTGCTGTTCATCGGCGCGGCCATGTCCGTGACGGCGTTCCCCGTGCTGGCGCGGATCCTGGCCGACCGGCGGATGCAGCACACCGAACTCGGAGGGCTGGCGCTGGCGGCGGCCGGGGTCGGCGACCTGCTGGCCTGGGGCATGCTGGCGGTGGTGACCACGGTCGCCGGCGGCGGCCTCCAGTGGCGGGTCATGCTCGCGCCGGTCTATCTGGCGCTCATGGCCTGGGTCGTCCGGCCGCTGTTCCAGCGGCTCTTCACCGCCCGTGAGAACCAGGCGGGTCTCACGCCCGCGCTGCTGGCCGCCGTGGCCACCGGACTGATGCTCTCGTGCGCCGCCGTGGAGTGGATGCACGTGGACTTCATCTTCGGCGCCTTCGTCTTCGGCCTCGCGATGCCGCGGGTCGGCCCGGTCCGGCTCCGCGAGGGGCTGCGCGACAGCCTCGGCACGGTGGGGACGGTCTTCCTGCTGCCGGTGTTCTTCGTGATCGCCGGGCTGAAGGTGGACCTGTCCAAGCTGAACGGCGACGATCTGGGCGAGCTCGGACTGATCCTGCTCGTCGCCGTCGGTGGCAAGTTCGTCGGTGCCTTCTCCGGAGCCCGACTGCTGGGCCTGGGCGGCCGCGACTCGGCGGTGATGGCCACGCTGATGAACACCCGCGGCCTGACCGAGCTGGTGATCCTCACCGTCGGACTCCAACTCGGCGTCCTGGACCCCGGGTTGTACTCCCTCATGGTGGTCATGGCCCTGGTCACGACCTTCATGACGGGTCCGCTGATCCGGCTGCTCCGCGGCAGCGAGCCGCAGCCGGAGCTGGTCTTCAGCGCTGCGGAACCGGTCGTCGAACCCGTCGGCTGACCGGACCCGCAAGGAGGGGAGGGCCGGGGCGAAAGCCCCGGCCCTCCTTCGTGCCCGCGCTCAGAACGCGGCTTCCGCCAGCAGGTCGAGGTGCTTGGCGTCGCCGGTGCACGGGAAGAAGAGCAGTTCGTCGCAGCCGGCCGCGCCGTAGTCCGCGACGGTGGCGCGCACCGCCTCCGGGGTGGTGAGCACACCGGCCGCGGCCCGTTCCGCCTTGGGGCCGATGAAGGCGTAGTAGCGGCGCAGGTAGTTCTCGGCCCGCTGCTGCCCGTCGGGGCCGAGGGAGACGTAGGCGAGCGACAGGGTCCGCGGCCGGTCGGTGCGGCCCGCCTCCGCCCAGACGGTGCGGGCCTGTTCGGCGAGGGCGGCGAAGCCCGCGACGGAGGAGCCGCCCGCGATCCAGCCCTCGGCGTGCCGGGCCGCGCGGCGCATCGCCGCCGGCGAGTGGCCGCCCACGATCAGCCGCGGGCCCCCGGGGGTGGCGGGCCGCGGGCCGATGGGCGAGGCCTCCGCCCAGTGGCCCTGCAGCTCCTCGATGATGGCGTCCAGGCGACGGCCCCGGTCCCCGTAGCTGGCGCCGGTCGCGGCGTAGTCGTCCTCCCGGCCGCCCGCCGCCAGGCCGAGGCGCAGCCGCCCGCCGGAGAGGGCGTCCAGGGTGGCCGCCTGCTTGGCCAGCACGGCGGTGTCGCGGCGGTAGGGGGCGATGAGGATGGTCGTGGCCAGGCGGATGCGTGAGGTCGCGGCCGCGGCGGCGGCGAGGGCGATCAGCGACTCGTCGTTGTCGTAGACGAGCCGGTCCAGGGTGGACAGGGTGCTGAACCCGAGCGACTCCGCGTGCGCGGCCCAGGCCGGCAGGCGCGTGATGTCACGGTCGGGAACGGTGGTGGGCAGACCGACGCCGATGTCCATGGCAGCTCCGTAGCTGGGGGTTGGGAGAACGGACAGCGGCCCCGGGCTCCCGGGAGGGAGACCGGGGCCGCCGGAACGGGCTCGGGGCCTCAGACGCCGCCGTCGACGTTGAGGGTCTGGCCCGTGATGTAACGGGAGTCGTCGCCGGCGAGGAAGAGCACCGCCCCGGCCACGTCCTCCGGGGTGCAGATCCGGCCGAGCGCGGTCATCCCGACGATGCGGGCCACCGCCTCCGGCGGCAGGCCGCCGCCGGGCTCCGTCTCGGTCAGGCCCGGCGCGACGGTGTTGACGCGGATCCGGCGCTCGCCGGCTTCCTTGCACAGCGCCCGGGTGAAGCCGATCAGGGCCGCCTTCGAGGCCGTGTAGTGCACCCCGCGGGCCCGGCCGCGCAGCCCCGCGGAGGAGCCGATGATGACGACCGAGCCGCCGTCGACGGTCTTGGGCAGCAGCGCCTGGGTGACCAGGAAGACCGAGGTGACGTTGGCGTCCATGACGCGGTGCCACTCGTCCTCGCGCAGGTCCCCGAACCAGAACTGGCTGTCCACGCCGACGTTGTTGACCAGGGCGTCCAGCTCGCCGAAGACCTCGCCGACGCGCTCGGCCAGGGCCGCGACCTGCGTGGAGTCGGTCACGTCCGCCTGGAGCAGGACGTGGCCGGGGCCGATCTCGTCGAGCTCCTTGGCGAGCGAGGTCACCTCCTCCCCGCCGCCGCGGGAGACCACGGCGACCCGGGCGCCGGCGCGGGCGAAGGCCAGGGCGGTGGCCCGGCCGATGCCGCGGGTGCCGCCGGTCACCAGCACGCGCTTGCCGCTGAGGCTCATGCCTGGGCCCCCTTCTGCGCGGCGCCGTTCTCGCCCGCGCGCTTGAGGCCCAGCTGCGGGAAGAAGGAGAGGTACAGGCCGGCCACGGCCTGCTCCTCGTTCAGCGGGGCCTGCTTCGCCTCGTGCACCCGGTTCAGGTTGTTGAGCGGGATCGGGTCGCCGCTCTCCGCGCCGTTGAGGTGCCCGTGGACGGCCGCGTAGACGTCCTGCGCGTCGTTGAGGTCCTCGATGCCGGTGATGATGCGGTCGAACGCGGCCTGCAGGTCGAGCTCGTCGCGCTGCTCCGAGCTCAGCTTCTGAGCGTTGTAGAAGTGGTAGTCCTTGCCGCGGTAGCTCTCGTAGAAGACCGAGACCAGGACCAGCAGCCGTTCGTAGGCGTGCCGGTAGACCTTCTGGTAGAAGGCCCAGGCCTCCTCCTCGGTGGCCTCGCCGCGCAGCGTCGAGCCGAGCGAGGCGGCGGCCAGCATGCCGCTGTAGGTGGCCAGGTGGACGCCGGTGGACAGCAGCGGGTCCAGGAAGCAGGCCGCGTCGCCGGCGAGCATGAAGCCGGGGCCGCAGAAGGACTCGGCCGCGTAGGAGTAGTCCGCCTCGACCTTGAAGTCCGCGGTCTGCTCGGCGCCGTCGAGGATGTCCTTGACGACGGCCTGGTCGGCGACGGCCGCCGAGTACACCTGCTCGACGCCGCCCAGCTCGGCCTTGCGGGCCAGGAAGTGGTCGCGGCCGGTGACCAGGCCGACGCTGGTGATGTCGTTGCCCATCGGGATGATCCAGAACCAGCCGTTGGGCATCGAGGCCACGCCGATCGCGCCCTCGGGGCCCTTGGGCAGCGGCTTGGCGTTCTTCCAGTAGGTCCAGGCCGCCATGTTCTTGAAGATGTCGTGGAACTTGCGGCTGTTGAACTGACGGGCCGCCAGCACGCCGTTGCGGCCGGAGGCGTCGATCACGTAGTCGAAGGTGATCCGGCCCTTGGCGGCCTCGTCCTTGGCGTCCTGCCAACGCGCCGCCACCGGGCGGCCGCCGGCGAACTCGATCTCGCTGACGCCGGTCTCCTCGAGCACCTCGACGCCCAGCTCCCGGGCGTGGTCGAGGAGGATCTTGTCGAACTCGGCGCGGCGGACCTGCCAGGCGTTGGTCGCGTCGCCCATGTCGCTGAAGCGGACCTCCCACTCCTCCTCGCCCCAGAAGAAGAAGGCGCCGCCCTTGGGCTGGAAGCCGTGGGCCTCGATCTTCTCCCAGACGCCGAGCAGCTCGAAGATGGGGCGGCAGGAGGGAAGGATCGACTCACCGATGTGATAGCGCGGGAAGCGGTCCCGTTCCAGCAGGGTGACCTCGAAGCCCTGCTTGGCCAGCAGCCCCGCGGCGGTGGAGCCGGCCGGGCCGCCTCCCACGACGAGGATCTGGGTGTGTTCGCGCATGGATCTCTCCATCCTTTCAGGGAGTGGTCTGCGGGACGGGACCCTGGGCGTCCCACGCGGAGGCGACCTCGTAGACGCCGAACGGCACCGCGAGCCGGTCGTCGCGGTAGGGGCGCAGCGGCGCGGTGTCCTGGCGGTGCTCGGCGCCGCGCTCCCACGCCTCGAACGCGGCCCGGTCGACCCAGCTGCTGGCGACGACCAGGCTGGTCGGATCGGTCGAGGAGCGCAGCAGTTCGTTGCCGAGCAGCCCGGGGACGCCCGCCATCCGCGCGGAGACCAGCTGGTAGGCCTCCTCGACGGCGGCCAGCTCGGCGGCGTCCCTGGCCCGCTGGTGGACCATCACGCGGACCTCACCCGACACGGGTCGCCGCTCCCTCGATCCGATGGACCACCCGCATCGTGGCGAAGGTGGCCCCGGCCCGGTACGCGTGCAGGCGCTCCCGGTGCTCGACGTGCGCGCCGCTGTCCTCGAAGTCCTTGAACCCGGCCTCGTCGACCCAGTCGCTGACGATGAAGTAGGTGTCCGGGTCGGTGCTGCTGCGGCCCAGCCACTGGCCCAGGTTGGCCGGGTGGCCGGTGACCGCGTCCGTGCCGGAGAGCCACTCCTGCTCGAACGCGGCGGCCTGGCCCTCCTTGATCTTCATCGAGAGCAGGACCCGGAAGGTCTCGGCGTTCCGGGCCGCCATCAGGAGATGCCCCCGTCGACCGAGACGGTGGAGCCGGTGACGTAGCGGGAGAGGTCGCTCGCCAGCCACATGATCGCCCCGGCGACCTCCTCGGGCAGGCCGAGGCGGCCCAGCGCGGTCTTGGCCGAGTAGCGCTCGACCATCAGCGCGCGCTGCTCCTCGGGCATCTTGTAGAGGTTCTCCGTCTCCACGACGCCGAGCGCCACCACGTTGAACCGGATGCCCTTGGCGCCGAACTCCTTGGCCAGCGAGCGGTTCAGGCCCGCCAGCGCGGCCTTGGTGGCGGTGTAGTGGGAGCGCAGCGGGATGCCCGCGTCGACCGCCTTCGAGCCGATGCTGACCACCGAGGAGCCGGCGTCCAGCAGCGGCAGCGCGTTCTGGATGACCAGGTGGGCGCCGGTGACGTTGACGGCGAAGACCCGCTGGAACTCCTCCACCGGCAGTTCGGCGTAGGGGATGTGGCTGATCGCGCCGGCGTTGTTGACGACCAGGTCGAGGCGGCCGAACTTCACCCGCGCGTGCTCGACCAGCGCGGCCACCTGGGCCGGGTCCGAGACGTCGGCCTGGACCACCAGGTGGTCGCCGCCGATCTCCTTGAGGTCCCGCTCCAGCGCGGTGACGGCCTCACCGGGCTGCTGGTAGCAGGTGACGACGTCCACTCCGGCCCGGGCGAGCGCCAGCACGATGCCGCGCCCGACGCCCCGGGTCCCGCCGGTGACCAGTGCCTTCTTACCGGTGAGGCCGAGATCCATGACTCCTCGTTCCTTGAGTGATCGGTTTACAGCAGGGCTGACAGGGCGGCGCAGTTGACGAACAGGGCGGCGATGGCGACCAGGCTGCGGCGCCGGTTCCAGACGCCCCAGGCGGCCTTCTTCGCGGGCAGGTCCGCCGGTGGGGCGTCCGGATCGACGGACTGGATCCACCGGTTGGTGGGCACGTTCTTGCTCACCGAGATGGTGATCGTGGTCACCGCGAGCGCCGCCGCGACCAGGAACAACGCCCGGGCGACGGGGTGGCTGCCCACCGAGGAGAGCGACGCCAGGGTGACGTCCCCGGCCAGGGTGCCGAGCAGGCAGATCGGCATGGCCGGGTCGTAGCGGGTGGCGAGGAACGCGTACGCCTCGACGTAGCGGTCCGCGGGCAGTGCGGCCAGCAGCGGCCAGCCGCCCAGCAGGGTGCCGAGCATGACGCCGGCGGCGAGGCCGTTGAGCAGCAGCACCGCGGGTGCGAGCAGGGCGAGCACAACGGCTCCCTTCCTGGTCGTCGGGGAAACGCCTCAGCGCGCGGCGACCGCCGCCGCCTCGACCTTCTCCTTGATGAGCTTCATCTGGACGGCCGTGTTGCGGTTCAGGTGCGCGGTCATGCCCGCGTCGTCCACCGGCGCGGCGGGCTTCATGTGGAAGTCCTGGATCCAGCGCATGACCACGCCGGCGCCGTCCTCGGCCTCGCGGTACTCCCAGCGGATGTCCATGAACTCGAACGGGCCGGTCTCCACGCGGTGCGCGGAGACGGTGCGGGTCTCCGGGTCGGGCGTGCGCTCGGAGACCCAGCTCCAGACGGTGCCGTCCTCGTCGGGGTGCATCGTCAGCCGGAACCGGACGGTGGCGCCGTCCCGCTCCAGGATGTCGACGGAGGCGTACTCGCTGAACAGCTGCGGCCAGGAGGCGAGATCGTTGGTGCGCTCCCAGACCAGCTCCATCGGCGCCTCGATGGTGATCTCGTTGTCGGTGTGTCCGGCCATGGACGGGACTCCTTCGATACGTCGGGGGATCAGTGCGCGACCGCGCCGAGGACGAGGGCCGCGTTGAAGCCGCCGTAGCCGCGGGCGACGATCAGGGCGGTGCGCAGCGCGGCCGGGCGGGGCCCGTCCAGCACCAGGTCGAGCCCGTACTCGGGCCGTGCCGCCGGCACGCCCGGGGTGTGCGGGATCACCTGGTGGTGCAGCGCCAGTGCGGCGGTGGCCACGTCCAGCGGCGCGCCGCCG
>NZ_BBPO01000048.1:0-42467 GCF_000787815.1 Streptacidiphilus neutrinimicus | reverse complement strand
GGGGCGGTGGCCCCTCCAGGGGCGCGCCGCCGCCGTAGAGGCGGCCGGTGAGCGTCTTCGGCGCGGTGACCGGGACGCCGCCGGGGCCGAACAGCGCACGCAGCGCCGCCGCCTCCTCCGCGTCGGCCTGCGGGACGCCGGAGGCGTCGGCGAAGACCACGTCGATCTCCTCCGGCCGCAACCCCGCGTCCGCCAGGGCCCGTTCGATGGTGCGGCGCAGCACCGGCGGGCGGTCGCCGCCCGGCGCCGGGTCGAAGCCGGCCGCGTAGCCGAGCACCCGGGCGTAGGCGCGGCCGCCGCCGCGCTCCGCGAAGGCGTCCGGGCGCTCCGTGATCAGGATCGCGCCGCCCTCCCCCGGCAGGAAGCCGGAGGCCTCCGCGGAGAAGGGCAGGTAGGCCCGGAGCGGGTCGTCCACCGTGGACAGGCCCTCGGAGCTGAGCTGCGCGGTCACCCCGTAGGGACAGAGCGAGGAGTCGGTGCCCCCGGTCACGACCAGACGAGCGTCGCGGCGCAGCAGTCGTCTGCTCTGCCCGATCGCGTCCAGGCCTCCGGCCTGCTCGCAGCAGAGCACGCCGCAGGGGCCGCGCATGCCGTGGCGGATGGAGACCTGACCGGTGGTGGCCGCGTAGAACCAGGCGATCGACTGGTAGGCGCCCACCCAGGACGGGTCGTGCTGGTACAGGTTCTCCATCTCGTGCTGGCCGAACTCGGTGCCGCCGGAGGAGGACGAGGTGACCACGGCCATCTCGAACTCGGGCAGCTGCTTCGGGTCGACGTGCCCGTCCTCCAGCGCGTCCGCGGTGGCCGCCAGCGCCAGGTGGGTCCACCGGTCGGTCTGGGTGACCAGGCGGCTGGGCACCTGGGCGGCGGTGTCGAAGCCGGGGACCTCGCCCGCGTAGCGGACCGGATAGGTCGCCGGGTCGAAGCGGCTGATCGGGCCGATGCCGGACTTGCCCGCGAGGACCGCGGCCCAGTGGTCGGCGGTGCCCAGACCGGTCGGCGCGACCACGCCGATACCGGTGATCAGCGGGGCGTCGTCTGCTGCGGCGGACACGCTCAGCTCCTCTCGTAGGCGACGACGCCCGGACGGGCGAGCAGCATCGCGCTCTGGAATCCGCCGAACCCGCTGCCGACGCTCAGCACCACGTCCATGCGGTGCTCGCGCGCGGTCTTGGGCACGTAGTCCAGATCGCACTCGACGTCGGGGACCTCCAGGTTGGCGGTGGGCGGCACGACCTGGTGTTCCAGGGCCAGCGCGCTGGCGGCGACCTCGATCGAGCCGATCGCGCCGAGCGAGTGGCCGACCATCGACTTGATCGAGCTGACCGGCGTCCGGTAAGCGTGGTCGCCCAGGCTGCGCTTGAACGCGGCCGTCTCGTGCCGGTCGTTCTGCTTGGTGCCGGAGCCGTGCGCGTTGATGTAGCCGACGGCGGTCGGGTCCAGCTTCGCCTGGGCCAGCGCCCGGGTGATCGCCTCGGCCATCTCCCGGCCGTCGGCCTTCAGGCCCGTCATGTGGAAGGCGTTGCTGCGGCCGGCGAAGCCGACCAGCTCGGCGTAGATGTGCGCGCCGCGCGCCTCGGCCGCGCTCTTCTCCTCCAGCACCAGCACCGCCGAGCCCTCGGCCAGGACGAAGCCGGAGCGGTCCCGGTCGAAGGGCCGGGACGCCGACTCGGGACGGTGGTTGTCCGGGGTGGTGGCCTTGATCGCGTCGAAACAGGCCGAGGTGATCGGCGAGAGGGGCGCGTCGGTCGCGCCCGCGAGCACGATGTCGGCCGACCCCTCCTCGATCAGCTGCATGGCGTGCCCGATGGAGTCGAGCCCGGAGGTGCAGCCGGTCGAGATCAGCGCGACCGGGCCCTCCGCGCCCGCGTCCCTGGCCACCTCGACGGCCAGGGTGCTCGGCACCATGTAGCCGTACAGGTGCGGCACGCCCTTGGTGTGGTCGACGAGCCAGTTGCGGCCGCCGTCGCTCAGGGTGACGTACTCCTGCTCCAGGCCCATGGTGCAGCCGACGGCGCTGCCGATGCTGACCGCGATCCGCTCGGGTTCGACGGCGCCGAGCTCGATGCCGCTGTCCTCGACGGCCTCACGGGCGCCGACGACGGCGAACTGCGCGGCCCGGTCCATCCGCAGGATCTGGGCGTCCGTCAGCCCCCGGGCCGCCGGGTCGAAGTCGACCTCGGCGGCCACCTGGGAGCGGAACGGGGCCGGGTCGAAGAGGGAGATACGCCGGGTCGCGGTGCGCCCGGCGGACAGCAGGTCCCAGAAGGCCTTCCGGTCGGGTCCGCCGGGAGCGACCACCCCTATGCCGGTGATGACGGCACGACGGGTCATGGGGCATCGCCCACCTGCGGCTGCGGCGCGCCCGCGTCGACGACGTCCTCGGTGTCCACGTGGCCCAGCTCGGGCCGGGGCGCCAGCGGCGAGAGGTGGAAGACGGCGGTGGCCCGCACCTTGCCGACGTTGACCAGTCGGTGGTCGACGCCGATCGGGATCAGCACCGAGTCCTCCGGGCCGAGTTCGAGCGGCTTGCCGTCCAGGGTCAGCTCCAGCTGGCCCTGGATGACGTGCAGGAACTCCTCGGAGTACGGGTGGTAGTGCCGGGTGATGTACTCGCCGGCCTCCAGGTGCAGCACACCGCCGAAGCCGGAGCCGCAGCCGACGGTCACGGGGCTCAGGGTGACCCGGATGTCACCGCCGCGCTTGCGGTTGGGCGTGGCGTCGGCGGCGTTGACACGCAGGACGCTCGGGTCGGAGACGGGCGTGGTCACTGGATCCTCCCCTGCTCGCTGGTCCACACGTAGAACGGGGTCGCCATGGCGTCCTTGGGCTCCTGCCAGTTCGGGTCGTACGGCGAGATCCAGTCGGTCAGACCGGTGTTGATCCGCTCGTACAGCGGGTGGCTGCGCGCCTTGTAGAGGTTCGGCGAGATGTCCTGGTCGGCCTCGACCAGGTGGAAGTACAGGTTGTGGAAGTTGAACAGGGTGCGGCGGGACACGCCGATCAGGTGCGGCAGATCCGTCCCGTCCGACTCCTCGAACAGCTTCGCGACCGAATCCGCGTTCTTCGGGTCCATCCGTGCCACGATCAGTGTCCGGTGCACCGCCGCCTCCTCTGCGGGTCGATGACGTGCTTCACAGCAGCAGCCCGAACACTCCTCCGCCTCCCTCGAGTGGCGCTCGACATGGGCTGCACACCGGGCGGACCAGTCGGGCTCGAGTCCGGCGCGAAGGCGTGGGCCAGCATGGAGACCGCCGGGCGGGCCGCGCGGCCGTCGGCCTTCCCCCCGCCGACGGCCCGGCCCGCCCGCGACCACGAGGAGAGGAGACGGCATGCCCTTCGCGGCGATCCAGTACGACATCAAGCCCGGCTTCGAGAAGGAGCTGGCGGAGATCTTCGGCAGCTTCAAGCGGGTCGGCTCGTCCTCGGTGCAGGGCCGGCCGGACGCCGCGCCGGGCGCCGACGCGCCCGCGCCGACGACGCGCATCCTGTCCACGGCCGTCTTCCTGCGCGACGCGACGATGGTCCGCTTCATCGAGTACGAGGGCGACCTGCAGGAGGTCGCCTGGCACATGGCCGCCCAGCCGGGTGTCCAGGAGGTCGAGGCCAAGCTCAAGCCCTACCTCAGCAAGCCCCGCGACACCGGGACGCCGGAGGGCTTCGTGGCCACCTTCAACCGCAGCCTGCTGCCCTGCCTGACCCAGATCTCGGTGCGCGGCTGACGCCGCCGGAACGCTGCGAGGCCGGACCCTGGACGGGTCCGGCCTCTTCCGGTGCGTTCAGCTGGCGACGTCCACGCCGGCCGAGCCGTCGCTGACGTCCGCCAGCTTCAGGTGGAACCGGCCCAGCTTGAGGTCGAAGCCCTTCTGCAGGGTGTAGCTGAAGCCGTGCGAACTGATCACGATCGAGGCGGCATCGACCCGCTTGACCACGAAGTCGGCTCCGTCGAGCGAGAGTTGCGAACCCTCGTGCAGGTCGAGACGGCACTGGCCCTTGTCGCAGGACCCCTTGGCGTCGGCACAGGCCGCGAGCCCGGGCAGGGCCAGGCCCAGCACCAGCGCCGCGGTGAGCAGGCGTGGTCGTAATCGCATGGGTCGTCTCCTTAGCTGACTGAAGCTGTCCGCCCGGAGGCGGAGAAGGGCGGGACTCCGAGGGGAGCCCCGCCCGGGGACTGTCAGTAGGGTCAGTGCAGGGCTGTCGCGCCGCTGCCCGCCACGAGGGCGGCCAGCGCCAGGCCGGTCCGCAGCATGTGCCATCGTCGCCACAGCGGGCGCGGATCCTCCCAGTCCGAAGGTAACGCCCCGTCGGTCGCGACCGCCTTGACTCTGCGGTTGATGGGCACGTTGCACAGGTGCGAGACCGTCGAGACGCCCAGCAGCAGCACTGCGGTCACGATGTACAGCTCCCGCGCCGTCCCGGTCCGCAGCACCGCGAGCGCCACGTTGAGGCCGGTGCTGGTGAGCACGGTCAGGGGCATCACCGGATCCCAGTTGCGCCCCAGCAGCCGGTGCGCCTCCACGTAGGTGCGCGGCTCCATCGCGAACAGCGCCGGCAGCACGCTGAGCGCGACGGCGAACAGCACGCCCGCGGTGACTCCGGTGCCCACGGCGGCGAGCACGCTGAGAGTCTCGACCACGGCCCTCTCCTCTCTCGGCCGTACCGGTCAGCCGTTCGGGTGGGTGTCCACGGTGAGCTGGGCGATGGTGCGCATGGTCGCGTTTCTGAAGTAGGCGGCGAAGTCCGCGTCGCTGCGGGTGTCGCGCTCCTCGGCCAGGTAGGGGAGCAGTTCCTCCTCCAGCGTGTGGACGCCCTTCTGCGCGGCCATGTGACGGCCGACCGCGGCGAACTCGCCCTCGTAGTGGATGACGCGGACCAGGACGTCGTCCTTGATGAAGACGCCCGTCCCGAGCAGGCGCCCGGCCGGCGCCTCGGCGCCCTGGAGGGACGGGAGGTCGGGCGTGTCCACCCGCTGGAACCCGGCGAAGATCGCGGCGATCTCGTCCTCGAAGCCGGGCTTGACCCGGTAGGTGATGGCTGCGTACGGCATGGACGTTCGACCTTTCGAGTCAGGCGGCGCGCGACGGGGCGGCGTTGATGATCTTCAGCAGCAGTCGCGGCGTCTCCGCCTGCGCGACCGCGTCGTCGTCGATCTGGATGCCGAGCTGGCGCCCGATCACACCGGTGACCTGGAGCACCGCGAGGGAGTCGTAACCGAGCTCGAAGAACGTGACGTCGAGGACGGAGTCGTCGGCCGTGGACAGGTCGTAGGTGTCGGAGTCGCCGGCGCACTCGCGCAGCGCAGCGGTCAGCTCCTGCACGGTATAGATGGCCATCGCGTGCGGTCCTTTCGGTGAGGTGAGTGGTGCCTTGCGGCGCCGAGGGGCTGACCAGGTCTCAGCCCGACCGGCCCACCGCCAGCGCGCCCGGCCCGGTGCCCGCGCCCGCGTACTCCAACTCGGGATCGTCGGAGAGCATCGCCCGCTGCAGGCCCTGCAGGGTCGGGGACGGGTCGAGGCCGAGCTCGCGGCCGAGGGTGATCCGGAGCCGCTGGTAGGTCTCCAGGGCGCTGCCACGTCGTCCAGCCCGGTACAGGGCCAGCATCAACTGCGCCTGGAGCCGCTCATGGGTGGTGTGGCGGGCGGCCAGTCCGGCCAGCTCGCCGAGGATCTCGTGGTGCATGCCGAGGGCCAGGTCCGACTCGATCCGCTGGCTCAGGATGCTCAGACGGCACTCCTCCAGCCGGATCACGTCGGCCTCCAGCAGCGGGCCGACCTGCACGTCGACGAGGACGGGGCCGCGCCACAGGGCCAGCGCCTGGCGGAAGCGGGTGGCGGCGGTCTGGTGGTCGCCGACCGAGAGGGCCCGGTGGCCGATGGCGGCCAGCCGCTCGGCCTCGACGGCGTCGACCAGGCCGCCCTGGGTGTCCAGCATGTAGCCGTTGGCGGAGGTGACCAGGATGTCCTTGGGGCCGCAGCCCGGGTTGCCCCCGGGGTCGGCCGCGAGGGCGGCGCCGATCAGGTTGCGCACCTGCAGGATGTAGGTCTGCAGCGTGGTCTGCACGCTCCGGGGCGGGTTGGCGCCCCACAGCTCCTCGATCAGCCGGGAGACGGCCACCACCTGGTCGGGGTACATCGCCAGCAGCGCCAGCACCTTCCGCGGCTTGATCGCTGTCGGTACCACGGAGGCCCCCGCCAGCGTGACCTGGCAGGGCCCGAGCACACCAATGTCCATCGTCGAGCTCCTTCTTGAGTCAGCCCAGGGGGGCGGCGGTCGCGGTGGTCAGGCAGTCTCGAAGCCGTTCCGCGAGCAGCGCCACGACCGGTTCGTCACGGACGAAGAAGTGGTCGCCGGGAAGGCTCCGCAGAGTGAAGCCCCCGACCGTGTAGGCGCTCCACTCGGCGACCTGGGCCACCGGCGCGACGTGGTCGGCCTGGCCGGCCAGGGCGAGCACGGGAACGTCCAACGTCCTGCCTGCGGCGGCTCGAAGACCTCGGGCCAACAGCAGGTCGTCCCTGAGGATGTCGAGCATGGTCCGCGACCAGCTCAGGTTGAGGGAGCTCTGCGGCATCTCGCCGCCGGTGCGCTCGAGCAGGCCGTGCAGCGCGCGGTCGTCGAGCTCGGCGCCGTCGAGCAGCGGCATGCCGAGGTGGGGCGCGGAGCAGGCGCCGACGGCGAGCAGCTCGGGCGGCCGCAGGCCGCGGCCGCGGAGCCGGTCGGCGACCGAGTAGGCGACCAGCGAGCCGAGGCTGTGCCCGTAGAGCGCGTAAGGCTCGGCGCAGTACGGCAGGAGCACGGCCTCCAACTCGTCGAGCAGCCGCTCGGGCGAGGTGATCCGCTCCTCGCGCAGCCGGCTCTCCCGCCCGGGAAGCCGCACGGGCACCACGCGCACCGGCGCCTCCGCGGGGAGCGCCGCGAGGAAACGATTCTGCCAACGGGCGAAGGAGAGCGCGCCCGCGCCGGCGTGGTGGAAGCAGAACAGACGCATCATCGACCCGGAAGGCCCCGGGTCCACCGCGAACCAGCCGCCCATGACCGCACCCCCTCGTCACGTCGCGCACACCCTGAACAACCCTCAGGTGCGAACGATCGTCCTCAGAGGGCCTGCAGGAACGCTTGACATGCTCTTGAGCCCGCGCGCGGCAGCGAGGCCGACGGCGCGGGCCGGGTCGGAGCGATGATGTACGGGCGGATCAGCCGCGGCTCCCCGCCCTCGGGGCCATGGCCCGGCCCGGGCCCTCCAGGGCCTGCCTGCGGTCCGCGCCCAGGCCCGGCGTCCGCGGGCGCAGCGGGTGGACCGGGTCGAGCATCGGATCGGAGGACAGCACGGCCCGCTGCAGCCGCTGCACCGGCGCGGAGGGCTCCAGGCCCAACTCGTCGATGAGCGAGGCGCGCAGCCGCCGGAAGACCTCCAACGCCCGCGCGGACATGCCGCAGCGGTAGAGCGCCAGCATGAACTGGGCGTGCAGGTTCTCGTGCAACGGGTACTGGGCGGTCAGCCCGGCCAGCTCCCCGAGGATCTCGTGGTGACGCCCCAGCTGGAGGTCCGCGTCGAGGCGTCGTTCCAACGCCGCGACCCGGCTCTCGTCCAGCCGGGTCGCCTCGATCTCCAGCCTGCTGCCGCGCGGAAGATCGATCAGCGCCGGGCCTCGCCAGAGGCCCAGCGCCTGACCGAGCTGGCGCGACGCGGCCTCCGGGTCTCCCGCCTCGAAGGCCGCGTAGCCTCTGACGGTCAACTCGTCGAACCGGCAGGCGTCGACATCGCCCATCGGCGTCTCGAGCAGGTATCCCGCACTGCGGGTGATCAGCACCTCCTTGGCGTCGCGTCCCGTGCCGACCATCGCGGCCGAGAGCGAACGACGCAGTTGGAAGATGTACGTCTGCAGGGTCGTGGCCGCGCTGCGCGGCGGACGCGGACCCCACAACTCGTCCATCATCGCTACGACCGGCACCATCTGACGCGCGTTCAGCGCCAGCAGTGCCAGCAGTTGGCGCGGCTTGCCGGCCGTGGGAACGATCGAGACTTCCGCTTCGACCGCCTCGAGCGGGCCAAGTACCTTGATCTCCATGCCCTCACCGTCCCCTCCACGGTAGGCGCCGCGGCCTTCTCCTTTCGAGGTCGCTGCGGAGAGAGCCAGGCACCAGAGTGCCAAAGGCGCGGCTGCCGGGAACAGTGAGATCTTCACGTCTTGCGGGGGACTTCCTCAATCGCACCGGACCGCTGATCAGCCGCTGAGGTCCAGCTGCCGCAGCACCTCGCGCTCGTAGGAGGAGAGCCCGATCCCGGCGGTGAGCCGCTCCGGGTGCCCCAGCGGCGGTCCGGAGAACCCCAGGAACGTGGCGGGCACGAACGGCATCCGGTCGTCCGCCGGGCGCAGCTGGCGGGCCAGCTCCGTCGGGTTGACGTCAGGATGGAAGACCCCTACCTGGCACTGCCCGTAGACGGCCAGGGCCCGCAACACCGGATAGAAGCAGTACTTGGCGAGATTTCGCCCCAACCTGCCCACGAGGGCACCTCCTTGGCACAAAAGGGGATGCCCTACATGGTCGCGCCGTCCGCTCGAGAGCCACTCCAGGTCGAGTCATGGTCGGTGTGGTTCACGACCTCGACCGGAACCCGAGCGACCGCGCCGACACTCCCCGCATGAGCCTCGACTACCCGCCCGCCCGCGCGAACGCCACCGAGGTGCCCGCCGCCTACCGCGACCTGCGTGGCTCCTGCCCCGTCGCCCACGTGCGCTTCCCCAGCGGCGACCACGGCTACCTGGTCAGCCGCTACGAGGACGTGCGCCGGATCCTCGGCGACCCCGACTTCAGCCGGGCCGCGACGGTCCTGCCGGACGCCCCCAAGCTGACCCGGCTCCCGTTCGACCCCGGCGGCCTGTTCACCCTCGACGGCCCCGAGCACACCCGTCTGCGCGCCCTGGTCGCCCAGGAGTTCAACCCGCGCCGCACGGCGGCGCTCCAGCCGCTGCTGGACGAGGCCGCGGACCGTCTCGTCGACGGCCTCGTCGCCGCCGGTCCCGGGGCCGACCTGATCGGCCACTACGCCTTCCCGCTGCCCGCGTTCGTGATCTGCGAGCTGCTCGGCGTCCCCTTCGCCGACCGGGACACCTTCCAGGCCTGGTCCGACCAGGTCCTCTCGCTCACCGCCCCCAGCCCCGAGGCCCGCGCCGCGCTGCTCGCCTACCTCGGCGGCCTGGTCGCCGCGAAGCGCCGCAGCCCCGGCGACGACCTCCTCAGCGCGCTGGCCCTCGGCGGCCTCGACGAGCGGGAACTGCTGACGATGGCGGTGACCCTGCTGCTGGCCGGCCACGAGACCACCGCCGGCGTCATCGGCACCTCCGTGCTGACGCTGCTGCTGCGCCCCGAGGGCCTGCGGGCCGTCCCCGACGACGGCGAAGCCCTCGACGCGCTGGTCGAGGAGCTCCTGCGCTACAACCCCGTCGGCGACGGCGGCCCGCTCCGGGTCACCCTGCGCGACGTCGAGATCGCCGGCACCCGCATCCCGCGCAACAGCGCGGTGATCGCGTCCATCTGCTCCGCGGACCGCGACGAGTCCGTCTTCCCCGACCCCGACCGCTTCGACGCCTCCCGCGACGGCCGCCCCCACCTCGCCTTCGGCCAGGGCCCCCATTACTGCCTCGGCGCATCCCTGGCCCGCGCGGAACTCCGCACCGCGCTCCGCGTCCTGGGCCGCCGCCTCCCCGACCTGCGCCCGGCCGTCCCGGTCGACGAACTGCGGATGCACAGCGGGTTGTTGGTGAACCGATTGGTCGAGCTACCGGTCGAGTGGTAGCCGCCGGGGGCGGGGAGGAGCCGCATATCGGCACAGCCCGCGCCCCTAGCGAAGGGCAACGAACCCCTCCCCGTCACGTGGCCCGTAGCCGAAGGCGCGGTCGATGGCGATGTGCGCCAGCCAGGCGAGGCCCGCAACCGTCGTACCGCGATGGCGAGACACCGCTGCCGTCAGCAGGAGAGCCGCCGGGACCGCCGGCGAGTGCAGGGTGTTGTACGGCCGGATCGCGTAGGATGGCATCTGCTTCCACGTCGGGGCGGCGGCCACGCCGATCAGCAGGGCCACGTCGGGCGCCACCGCGCACACCCACAGGGTCCTGCTGCGTCGCCCGGCCACGCACCGCGCCGCCGCGAGCGCGGCGACGCCGACCGCCGCGCTCGTCGCGCGGCCGGTCGGCGTGCGGTAGGTCCAGCCGGGTCTCATCCTCCGGCCCCCGGGCCCGCTCTGAACGTCGCGAGCGCGCCGCCGATCAGGTGGAGGCGGGTCTCGTCCAGGTGGTCCGGCGCGCCGTGGACGTCGTCGAAGGCGCGGTCCGTGCCGGGCACACCGGCCAGACGCAGCAGGGCGGCCTCCCCCGGCGGCATGATCTCGTCGCGCAGGCTCGTCACGTAGTGCACCGGTACCCCCTGCACGGCCAGCCGCGCCAGCTCCTCGTCCGTCAACGCCCAGTCCCGCAAAGACTCCTGAAGCCCGGCGACGGGCGTCCGCAGGGTGTGCGCGAGGCACGCCCGCGTCGTGGCGGGCAGCGTCGTCCACCAGTGCGCGTCGGTGAAGAACCGCCGTACCGGCGCGCCGACCGTCGCGACCGAGGCGATCCGGGAGTCGTCGAGGGCGCAGCGCAGCGCCAGGTGGCCGCCGAAGCTCAGCGCCACCGCCGCGACGCGGCGGACGTCGGCGAGGCCGAGCAGCGCGTCGAGCAGGGCGGAGAGCATCCGCGGCGCGGCGGGGTCGTAGCGCAGGGTGTTCTCGCCGACGCCCGGCAGTTCGGTGACGGCGAGCGCCACGCCCAGCGCGTCGGCCTGGGTCAGCAGCGGCGCCCACTGCTCCTTCAGGCTGACGATGCCGCCGAGCACCAGCAGCAGCGGTCGCGGTCGCACCGGGTCGAGGCCCGCCGTCCAGGCGACGAAGCGCTCGCCGTCCAGGGTGACCGTCAGCCGGTCGATCCGGGTCGGCTGGGCCTGACGCCAGCGGTCGAAGCTCTCGACGCAGCGCCGCTGCGCGACGCGGCGCGCCTCGTCGCCAGGGTAGGGGAAGCGCGCCACCGCGTAATGGCGGCAGGCGTCCAGCGGACGGCCACGCCCGGCGAGGCGGTCGCCGGCCTCCGTCCAGACCGGGCCCCAGGCGTCGGGGCTCCCGCCCCACGGCCGACGGACGCGCGCCAGCAGCTCCCTGGCCGCCTCCTCGTCGATGCCCTGGGCCAGCGCGTGCAGCAGCGCGAGCTCGGACAGCTCCTCGACGCCCACGCCGCCGTCGATTCCGGTGACGGTCATGCCCCCGCTCCGTCCATGAGTGCCTCCAGCAGTCCGGGATCGAGCATGGTGCTGGCCCGGGTGTCCTCGGTGTCGCCGAAGCCCGCGTCGTACAGCGCCCAACTGACGGTGTACTTCCCGTCGATGGTGCAGCTGTCCAGGACCCACTCGTCCCCGGTGCCCGGTGAGCCGTCGGGCCGCAGCACCTGGAGCGGGCGGCCCGCCGGGCCGAAGCCGAACTCGTTGAAGCGGAACCGCAGCCCCTGCCCGATGGCCTTGCTGTAGGCCTCCTTGAGCGTCCACAGCCGGACCATCTCGTGGTTGCGGTCGTCCTCGTCCACGTCGGCCAGCATGGTGCGCTCGTACGCGGTACAGACCTGGCGCTCGATGCCGGGACTGAGCATCGGCCGGTCCGAGAGCTCCGCGTCGACGCCGATCCAACCGCGCCGGGTGATGCCGACGAGCAGCAGCTCGTCGGTGTGGCTCAGGCTGATGTCGATCTGGTCGCAGCCGCGCAGGTAGGGGCGGCCGCCCGGCTTGTACGCGATCTCCACGGTCTCCGGCGGAGCGTCCATGGCCTGTCCGGCGACCCAGTGCAGCAGCGACCGCGACGCGGCGAACCGCTCGCGGACGGGCCGGTGGCGCATGTCACGGAAGCGCGCGTAGTCGCGGCCGAGCGCGACGACGAGCCCGGGGTCGTCCAGGTCCTCGGGGACCCAGTCGGCCAGCCGGGCGTGCACCATCGCCACGCCGTGCTCACGGAAGGCCTTGACGAACCGGTGCCAGGGCCCCTCCGGACCGGTCAGGCGGATCGGCCGGTCCATCACCGAGACGGAGTCGAGGGTCGTCCCACCCCCCGGGAAGAGCGGCATCACAGGCCTCCAGCAAGTGGACGAGCTCGTCGAGGACATCCGCGGCTGCGGCGCCGTCGAGGACGCGGTGGTCGAAGGTGAGCCCCAGGCGCAGCACAGGGGTGGGGCGCTGCGTGATCCGGCCGGCGGTGAGGGTGACCGCCGTGCCGCCGAAGGCGTCGAAGGTGTCCACGCGCCGGTGGCCCAGCGAGCTGACGGCGACCGTGCCGAGCAGCTCGGGCCTGCGCGAGGTGCGGGCCATGGCGGCCCGGAAGGCGAGCCGGCCCACGGGGGCGGGCAGGCGTGCCAGCAGCCGGGCGGCGTCGGCGCTGCCGTCCGTGTGGTCGTCGCGGTGGTGCTCCACCAGCGCCTGCAGCTCGGCCAGCGAGAGCCGGTCCACATGGCGCAGCACGGCGGTGTGGACCCGCCGCTCCGCGCCCGAGCCGGTGTCGACGGCGAGCTTGGCGTGGACCCGGTCGAAGCGGACCGTCCTCGGAAAGAGCCGGCCGACGGCGACGGCGTTGGCCTCGGGATGGTGGGCCAGCACCCGTCCCGCCGTGTACAGCAGGTAACTGACGACGGATACGGGCGTGCCCGCGGCACGGGCGGCGGCCCGGTGCGCCTCGACGCCGCGCATGTCGACCTCGGCGCCCAGGTGCACCGGGGCGGCGCTGCGCGTCCAGTCGAGGAAGTACCGGGTGTGACGCCGGGCGCGGTCCTGTCGGCTCGCGGTCCTCACGGCGGTCACAGCCGCACCGCCCGGTGCAGTTCGCGCAGCGTGCCGGCGGTGAGCAGGTCGGCGAGCGACTGCGCGCGGCCCGCGGCGGCCTCCAGGGCGAGCAGGACGCGCAGCAGCAGCATCGAGTCCCATCCGGGGAGGGCGTCCAGGGGCAGGTCCGCCTGGTCCGCCGAGAGCTCCAGGTCCAGCTCCTCGTTGAGCAGCGTCATCAGCCCGCCGAGGTCGGCGAGGTCGGCCGGAGCGCCCGGTCCGGGCGCGTTCACGCTGGTCATGCCGACCGTCCTTCCGGGCCGAGCGCAAGGGTGCCGGTGATCCAGCGGCTCGACTCGACGCAGACGGCGAGGGTCCGCTCCCCCTCGCGCAGCAGCGGCAGCAGCAGCGCCAACTGCTGGAGCAGCAGCGCGTTCCCGGTGTTGCCGGTGTCCGCGACGCAGGACAGCTCCGCCGCCCGCTCCGCGCCGAGCGCGGCCCGGAGCCGGGCGGTGATCGCCTTCGTCATCCGGCCGCCCAGCTGCGGCGGCAGCAGGTGGTCCAGCTGCTCGCCGGTCCAGCCCAGCGCCGCCAGCTGTTCCTTGGCCGCCTGCTCGGCCAGCTCCGGGACGCGCTGCTCCACGGCGGCGTAGTCCTCCGTCGCGGGCGGCAGTTGCGAGTCGCGCTCGGCCGCGCCGTACCACTCCAGCCGTTGGCCGGGCGCGACGCCCGGCAGCACCGGGCGGTGGCCGACGGCCGCGCAGCGGGCCGCGCCGGGCGCGCGGTCGGCGGAGACGACCGCCGCGCCCGCGCCGTCCCCGAAGACGACGTAGTTGACCAGCTGGGCGGGGCGCATCGAGCGGAAGTCCTGGTCCAGGTCCAGGTGTTTGGCCGCCACGTCGCCGCCGAGGACGAGGCCGCGCCCGGCCCCGTCGGCGAGCAGCGCCCGGGCCAGCGCCAGCGCCTGCACGGTCCCGGAGCAGCCGGACTGCAGCTGGTAGACGGGCACGTCGCCGGCGCCGAGCCGGTCCGCGACCACGGCGGCCGTGGTCGGCATCAACGCGTCCGGGGTGGCGGTGGCCAGCACCACGAAGTCCAGTTCACGTGCCGCGAGACCGGCTCGGCCGAGGGCGTCGCGGGCGGCGCGCTCGCACAGGCCCGACAGGTCGGTGCGGCCCTTGGCGAAGTGCCGGGCGCGGGTGCCGACGAAGCGGTCGATCCACTCGGCGGGGAGGCCGATCCTGGCCCCCAGCGCGGCGTTGTCCACCGGCGGCCCGGGCAGCGCGGCCGCGGCGGAGCGCAGCCACATGGCCGTGCTCATGCGGCCCTGCTCACGGCGAGCTGCTCGTCCAGATGACTGACCAGGGAGTCGACGCTGACGAGGGCGGCCATCATCTCGGGCAGCGAGAGCTCACCGAGGGCGGGCAGCCGCTCCTCCAGCAGCGTCTTCAGCTCCATCAGCATCACCGAGTCGAAGCCGAGGTCGTCGTAGAAGCGGTCGTAGCGGCCCACCTCGGCGGCGTCGACGCCGAGGACGGCGGCCACGCTGGCCGGCACCGCCTCGGCCGGGTTCTCCGTCCGGGCGGCCCGCTCGCCCGCGCGCTCCGCGTGGTCGCGGGGCGCGACGGACGAGGCGGTCGACGCGGCGGACGGCTTCGCGCCGGGCGCGGACGGGCGTCGCCACAGCCGCACCGAGTCGTCGAAGACCTGCGGCAGCAGCCGGGTCAGCCGCCGGTCGGCGGGGGTGTAGAGCGGGTCGAAGTCCAGCTCCGCGCCCTGCCGGTAGAGCTCGGCGGCGGCTGCCGCGAGCGCCTGCGCCCCCGACTGCGGGCCGCTCAGCACGCTCAGCCCCGGCACCCGCGCGCCGCCCGGCACCCGGCGGGCCAGCGTCAGCAGCACCGGCTTGGGTCCGAGCTCCACCAGGTGCGTGATGCCCGCGCGGAGCATCGTCTGCGCCGCGTCGGCGAAGCGCACGGTGCCGGTGATGTGCCGGCACCAGTAGTCCGCGTCCAGGGCGTCGCCGACGGCGTCGAGCACGCCCCCGGTGACGGTGGAGAACATCGGCAGCCGCGGGCGGCCGGTGGGGATCCGCCCGGCGCGACGCAGGAACTCGGGCAGCACCGGCTCCATCAGCGTCGAGTGGAAGGCGTGCGAGACCTTGAGCGCGGTCGCGCCCGTGCCCTGCTCGGCGAAGCGCTCGCGCAGCCGGGCCAGCGCGCCCAGGTCACCGGCGAGGACGGTGGCGCCGGTGCCGTTGACGGCGGCGAGGGAGACCAGCGGCTCAGCCTCGACCAGCTCGGCGAGCGCGTCCACGTCCGCGCGCACCGCGAGCATCCCGCCGCCCTCGGGCAGCGCGCCCATGGCGGTGGCGCGGGCGGCCACCACGGCCGCCGCCTCCTCCAGGGTGAGCGCCTCCGCGGCGACGGCGGCGGCGAACTCGCCGATGCTGTGCCCGACGACGCCGTCCGGCCGCACCCCCAGCTCGGCCAGCGTGGCCGCGAGCGCGTACTCGACGGCGAAGACGCAGGGCTGGGTCCAGTCGGTGCGGTGCACCGCCTCGTCGCCGCTCAGCAGCAACTCCACGACGGAGCCGGGCAGGTGGGGGTCGAGCGCGCGCGAGGCGCGGTCCAGGTGGTGGCGGTACAGGGCGCTCTCGCGGTACAGCCGCGCGGTCATGCCGGGGTACTGCGCGCCCTGGCCGGTGTAGAGGAAGCCGAGCACGGGCGTCTCGCCCGGCGCGTTGCCGCAGCGCTCCTCGCCCGACGCGGCGTCACGCAGCGCCTCGACCAGGCCCGGCAGGTCGGCGGCGGGCAGCGCGAGCCGGTACGCCTGCCCGGTGCGCACCCGGTTGCTGGTCCAGCAGACCCGGCCCACCGGCACCGCCGCGGGCTCGCCCGCCCAGTCGGGCGTGAGCCGGGCCAACGCCGCCGCCTGCGCGGCCGCGTTGCGGCGCAGACCCTCGCCGGAGGGCGCGGTGAGGGTGAAGACGGCGGCGGAGACCTCCTCGGAGTCCGGTGCCAGGGCGGGGTCCGCGGCCAGGGCGGCCTGCGGGGCGTCGGCCTCACGTGGCGCGCCGGCGAGGATCACGTGCGCGTTGCTGCCGCCCATGCCGAAGCTGGACACCCCGATCAGCACCCGCGTGACGTCGGCGGGCAGCGGCTCGGGCCGCTCGACCAGCCGCAGCCCGTGGTCGCGCAGGGCCAGGCTCGGGTGCTCGCCGCCGACCGTGGCCAGCGGCGGGATCACGCCGTTGCGCAGCGCCAGGGTCGCCTTGATCAACCCGGCGATCCCGGCCGCCCCCTCGGCGTGGCCGATGTTGCCCTTGACCGAGCCGATCCCGCAGGGCTCCGCCCGGCCGGGGCCGTAGACGTCGCCCAGCGCCCGCGCCTCGATCAGGTCGCCGATCGGGGTGCCGGTCCCGTGCGCCTCGACGAAGGAGACCTCGGCGGGCTCGACCCCGGCGCGGCGACACGCGGCGAGCATGACCTCGCGCTGCGCCCGGCGCGAGGGGGCCATGATGCCGTTGCTGCGCCCGTCCTGGTTGACAGCGCTGCCCAGCAGCAGCGCGTGGACCGGCTGCCCGTCGCGTCGCGCGTCGGCCGCGCGGCGCAGCACCACGGCGCCGACACCCTCGGCCCGGCCGATGCCGTCGCTCGCAGCGCCGAACGGCTTGCACCGCCCGTCCGGGGCGGCCAGCCCGGCCTGCCGGTAGATCGCGTCCAGCGCGTCCGTCAGCACCAGGTTGACGCCGCCGACGACGGCGGTGTCGCACTCCCCGGCCAGCAGCGAGTTGACCGCCAGGTGCACCGCGAGCAGCGCCGAGGAACAGGCGGAGTCGACGGTGAGGCTGGGGCCGCGCAGATCCAGCTGGTACGAGAGGCGGTTGGCGAGCATGGAGCGGCCCGCGCCGATGCCGAGCCGGGGCGTCGGCTCGGCCGTGTCGGAGAGCTGGAGCCGGGCCCAGTCGTCAGACATGGCACCGACGAAGACGCCGGTGTTGCTGCCCGCCAGCTGCAGCGGGCTCAGTCCGGCGTCCTCCAGGGCCCGCCAGGCGGTCTGCAGCAGCAGCCGCTGCTGCGGGTCCATCGCCGTCGCGTCGGCCCGGCTGATCCCGAAGAAGGCGTGGTCGAAGGCGTCGGCGTCGTCGAGGAAGCCGCCGGGCGCGCCCGGCTGTTCACCCGTCGCGCCCCGGCTCGCGGGCCGTGGCGCGACGCTCTCCGCGCCCGCCAGCAGCATCCGCCAGAAGGCGTCGGGATCGGGCGCGCCGGGAAACCGGCAGTCGAGCCCGACCACGGCGATCCGTCCGGCGGCCTGACCGGCGAACGGCCCGCCGCCCTGCTCGGCGGCCTGACCGGCGAACGGTCCGGGCATCACAGCTCCCCGTCTTTCCCGGCGCGGACCAGGAATCGGGCCAGCGCCTCGATGGTCGGGTAGTCCCAAGCGACCGTCGGCTCCAGGTACAGGCCGAACGCGTCCTCGATGTCACCGAACAGGCTCAGCGCGGCCACCGAGTCCATGCCGTACTCGCTGAACGGGATGCAGACGTTGATGTCGTTCTCCGGTCGGCGCAGGTAGCCGCTGAGCCGGGTGACGAGCCACTCGCGGTACTCGGCCTCGAGAGGCGTGACAGCAGGCATCGCGTGGTCCCTTCGATTCGGCCCAGGGGAGTCAGTGGCGTGCGGCGGCGGGCTCGTCCACGACGAGCGGGCCGGCCAGGGGGGTGTCGTACAGGTCGAAGCTGCGGCCCTCGTGGTAGCGGCAGAGCACCTCGGCGAGCATCCACTCGCTGTGCTCGTCGGCCTCCTCGGGCAGCGCCAGGCCGAGGTGCCGGCAGACGCGGGTGAGCGCGGCGACCACCCAGCGCGGGTCGGCGAGGAAGCCCGCACCGTCACCACCGGCCCCGCCGCCCTGTCGCTGCGCCAGCCACACGTTGACGCAGGCCGATCCGGCCAGCAGCAGGGTGTAGCGGTCGGCCAGCGCGTAGGCGTGCGGGCTGGCCATCGCGGTGCGGTCGTGCGGGCCGAGCGCCAGGCACTCCTCGCGGACCCGGTTCAGCTCGGCCACCAGCGCCCGGAGCAGCGCCCGGACGGGGGCGAGCTCGGCGCCCGCCTCCGCCGGCCCCTCCAGCCGGTCGACGGCCGCCAGCAGCGAGGCCACCAGCGCGTCGTCCTCCGCGGCCAGCACCAGCCGGTCGGTGTCGAGGGGCGGCAGCCCGCCGCCGGTGCGGAACAGCGCCTCCGGCGCCGGAGTGCCCTGCCCCCAGGAGCGCCGGGCCAGCCGGGGCAGCTGCGGGATGATCGTGGCCTGGCAGGCCGCGCTGCCCGCGTGCCCGAGACTCACCATCGGCAGGTCCCGCACGTGCTTCTGGAAGACGCCGTAGTCGCCGTCGCGCACGTAGAAGTTGGCGCCGAGCACGATGGAGAGGTTGTAGCAGGCGTCCTGGAGGAGCTTGGGCACCAGGTACTTGACGGCCGCCGCGTAGACGCTGGTCTGCTCGGGCAGCAGGTGCACCGCGCGGGTCGCGGCCAGGCAGATGCTGTCGCAGACCAGCAGGTCGGTGAAGGCGCTGGCCACCGTCGCCTGCGCGTGCGGGATGTCCAGCACCGACCTGCGGTACAGCTCCCGACTGGTGGCGAAGCGCACCACCGTGCGCAGCGCCGTGTCCGCGCCGCCCAGCACCATGCCCGGCACCACGCTGCGGGTGATCTGGAAGGACCGCAGCGCCGTCTCCACGCCGCCGCCCTGGCGTCCCACCAGCGCGCTGCCCGGCACCCGGCACCGCTCGAACGAGAAGCCCGCGACCTGGCAACCGCGCACGCCCACGGTCCGGTACCGGTCGGTCACCGACCACCTGTCCTCGGGCAGTCCGGCGGTGTCGACCAGCAGCACCGAGTGGCTACGCGGGCCACGCTGTCCGGGCGGGGCGGTCAGGCAGAACAGCACCAGGCCCTCCGCGCGCCCGGCGTTGTTGATGACGTCCTTGCGCCCGTCGAGCAGGTAGCCGCCACTGCCGTCGGGCCGGGCGGAGAACTCGTTGCGGACGAAGTCGTTGCCGTGCGCCAGCTCGTGGTAGGCGATCGCGAGGCGGCCGCCGTCGCGCAGCAGCTCCGCGGTCCAGTTCCGCTGCGCCTCGTCGCCCGCCGCCCACACCGCGATCGCGGCCAGGAACGAGGTGACGCCGTAGCCGAGCCCGAGCGAGGCGTCGCGCCGGAACAGCGGGCGCAGCACCCGCGCCAGCCCGTCGATCCGGTCCAGGTTGCCGCCCAGCTCGCGCGGGACGAACTCGTCGTTCAGCCGGAAGCCGGCCAGCGCCCGCTCCGCCTCGGCAGGCAGCTCGCCGCGCTCGTCGGCCTCCAGCAGCGCCGCGTTGCCGAAGGGGTTGCCCGCGTCGCGCGGGTCGCCCAGCAGCCCCTCGAAGGCGGCGACCCGCTCGCGGATCCGCAGCTCGCCCGCGTCCAGGTCGGCGCACCCGGGGTCGGGCGTGGCGCCGTATGCCTGTGACTCCTGTGCCGCCTGTGGACCCCGCGCCGTCTGTGGCCCCTCTGCCGCGTGTGGACCCTCTGCCGCCTGTGGACCCTGCGCCGGATCGCCGCTGCACGGCGTGTCGTTCAGCCTGCTCAACATGACACGGGTCCCTCCGCCACTGGGCAGGGCAGCAGCGAGAAGAGGCTGCCCTGCTGGTACTGCTCGATGAGCCGGGCCTCGAGCCGCTCGCTCAGGTCCGCCTCGGTGGCGCCGCCCGTCGCCGGCGCCGACCGCCGGGCCGGCCCGCCGAGGGCCTGACGCCGCAGCACCCGGTCGAGTACGGCCTCCAACCACAGGCCGTCACGCCACAGTTCGCCCGTCGGGCCGCTTTCGGCGGCGCGGTGGGAGTGCAGCCACAATCCGAGCGCCGCCGCGCCCGCGAAGCACAGGGAGTACCGGCGGGCGTCCTCGAAGCTCGACGGGGCCGCGTCGCCGACGGTCGAGGTGCACGTTGCGATGCGCTCGTGCAGCTCGTGGGCGGCACGGTGCACCTCCTCCGCCAGCGCGGCCGCGCGGGCCAGCGCGGGCCGGTCCGCCGCCTCCGCACGCAGCGCACGGACGGCGGCGGGCAGGGTGCCCATGATGCTGCTCCCGTAACGGGAGACCAGCACCAGCTGCGCCGGGTCGAACTCGGGCAGCCGCCGCTCCAGGTCGAACAGCGAGGCCAGCCGGGGCCGGTGGTCCGCGGGCGCCAGGAAGCTGCGTGCCAGCGCCCGGAACTGGACCACCAGCGAGTACAGGTTGACCATCGTGTTGCCGTCGAAGATCCCGACGATCCGGTGGTCGCGCGCCAGCTTCTGGTAGCGGCCGTGGGCGTAGTGGTCGGCGAGGAAGCTGCGCGCGCCCAGCAGCGCGCCGAGCTCGGCGACGATGTCGTCGACCACCGAGGGCACCAGGTACTTGGCCACGGCGGCGGTCACGCCCAGCTCGCTGCTGAGCGCGTGGATGCTGCGCACCGCGACGGTGTTGAGCGCCTCGCACAGCAGCAGGTCGGCGTAGGCGCCGGCGAGCGTGTGCCGGGTCAGCGGCAGCTCGGCCAGCGTCCGCCCGTAGAGCTCCCGCTCCTGGGCGAAGCCGACGGCCAGCCGCAGCGCGTGGTCGGCGGCACCCAGCGAGAGCGCGGGGCAGAGCGTCCGGGTGACCTGCAGCGTGCGCAGCACCAGCTCCGCCCCACCGCCCAGGCCGCCCACCACCGCGTCCGCGCCGACGGGCGCGTCCTGCAGGACGACGCCGCTGATGTCCGCGCCGCGGATGCCGAGGGTGCGCAGCTTGGGCAGATGCCGGTAGGTGCCCTCGGGCAGCTCGTCCTTGTCGACCAGCACCAGCGAGAAGCCGCGCGGTCCGCCGGTGGGCGAGGTCCGGGTGAGCAGCGAGAGCAGCCGGCCCCGGGTGGCGTTGTTGATCAGCCATTTCTCGCCGTTCAGGCGCAGGCCGTCCCCGTGGTTCTCGGCGGTGAGCTCACCGGCCAGGATGTCGCTGCCGTGGGTGCGCTCGGTCAGCCCCAGGGAGACCCGGGCGCCCCGGCGGACCAGCCGGGCCAGCCGCCGGGCGGCCGCGTGGTCGCCGGAGAGGAAGACCGGCGCCGCGCCCAGGAAGGTCTTGCCGTGCGCGATCGCGACGGTGAGGTCGCGCCGGGCCAGCATCCGGATCAGCTGCGACAGGTCCTGGTAGTCCGTCAGTCGGCCCCCGTACTGGGCCGGGACGTAGTACTCGGCCAGTCCCCACAGGTCGAGCGCGGCGAGTTGCTCGGCGGGGAACTCCTCGCCCTCGTCCAGCCGGAGCGACTCGCGGTAGGAGTGCACCCCGGCGTCGTCGGCCGGGTCGCCGAGCTCGCGGTCGAGCCGCGCGCCGAGCTCCCAGGAGGGGTGCGGCAGCGGCCAGTCGAGCTCGGCGGGAACGACGCGCCGCGGCGTGGTCACCACGACTGCCTCCCACTCGTGCCTGGCCCGCTGCGCAGGTCCCTGCGCAGGTCGCCGCGCGGGTCACTGCGCAGGTCGCCGCGCGGGTCCCTGCGCAGGTCGCCGCGCGGGTCGCTCCGCCTGAGGCCGCCTGCCGCGCCGCCTGCCAGGCTGCCCGCCCCGGCGCCGATCAGCTCGCTCAGGTAGGGGTGCAGCACCGAGTGGATCGGGCGCAGCGAGCCGTTGAGCAGCAGCTGCCGCATCTCGCCGCGCCGCGGCTTGCCGCTGGTGGTGCGGCGCAGTGTGCCCGGGCGGACCAGCAGCACGTTCTCCGCCGGGATGTCGAACTCCCGCAGGATGCTGCGCTGCGCGGTGGCCGCGAGCGCGGCGAAGTCCGTGTCGGGCTGCCCGGGGCGGCGCACCTCCTGGATCAGCACGACCTGCTCGCGCCCGGTCTCGCCGGTGTCGATCCCGAACGCGGCTCCGGAGCCGAACTGGGCGTCCGCGCGCTGCACGGCCCGCTCGATGTCCTGGGGGTAGAGGTTGCGCCCGGCCAGGATCACGATCTCCTTGATCCGCCCGGTGACGAACAGCCGGCCCTCGTGCAGCACACCCAGGTCGCCGGTGCGCAGCCAGCCGACGTCGCCCTCGGCCGTGACGGCCTGGAAGGTCTCGCCGGTCTCCAACGGCCGGTTCCAGTACCCGAGCGCGATGCCGGGGCCGCGCAGCCAGATCTCGCCGACGGTGCCGTCGGGCAGGCTCGCGTGCGTGTCGGGGTCGACGACGCGCAGCTCGCAGCCGTGCGGACGGCCGCTGCTGACGATCGTGCGCGGCGTCCCGCCGCCGATCCCGGCGCCGACGAGACGACGCCCGTCGAGCTCCGCACCGTCGGCGCGGAACCGCACCGGCTGCCTGCCGGGGGTGTCGCCCGCGACCAGCAGCGTCGCCTCGGCCATGCCGTAGCAGGGGTAGAGCGCGCCGCGCTGCAGCCCGACGGGCGCGAAGCGCTCCGCGAACCGGGTCAGCGTGCTCGCCTTGATCGGCTCGGAGCCGTTGACGGCGTTGCGCCAGCTGGAGAGCTCCAGCCCCTCCATCTGCTCGTCGCTTATCCGGTCCAGGCAGAGCTGGTAGCCGAAGTCGGGACCGCCGCCGGTGGTCACCCGGTACTCGGTGATCATGCGCAGCCAGGAGACCGGCCGGCGGATGAACGCCACCGGCTCCATGTGCACGCCCGAAGCGCCGAGCCACAGCGGGTGCAGCAGGTGGCCGACCAGGCCCATGTCGTGATGGAACGGCAGCCAGCCGCCGATGACCGAGTCCGGACCGGTGCGCATGGCCCGACGGATCGTCTCCTGGTTGGCGGCGAGGTTGCCGTGGGAGACCATCACGCCCTTGGGCTCGCCGGTGGAGCCGGAGGTGTACTGGAGGAAGGCGAGCTTGTCGGGCGCGAAGGCCGGCTCGACCCAGCTGTCGGCGCTGTCCCCGGGCAGTAACTCGGTGGCCAGACACCGCACCTGCGGCCGGCCCGCCTCGGCCAACCGCTGGGAGATCTCCGGCGCGTTGGCGCTGTCGGTCAGCACCAGACTCGCGTTGGCGTCTCTGATGATGCCGAGGAACCGCTCCAGATTGGCGCTGGACGCGTCCGGCACGGGCGTCGGCACGGCGACGGCGCCTGCGTACAGGCAGCCGAGGAAACTGGTGAGGAAGGCCAGCCCGGAGGACTGCAGCACCAGCACCCGGTCGCCGGGCTTGCCGGTCTCCTGGATCCACGCGGCGATGCCGCGGGCGGCGCGGTCGAGCTCCTGGTAGGAGACCCGCTCCGGCTCGGGCCCGCCGGGCTTCTGGTGCAGGAAGACGAACGCGTTCCGCCTGCCCAGCGTCTCCGCGTGTGCACGGAACCGCTCGGTGAACGTGCGTGCGTCGGTGAACGTGCGTGCGCTCGACGGCTCGACCCCACTCGTCACGTCTGTTCCCCCTCAGCTCGGACCGTGTGCGGGATCCTCCGTTGGATCCGCTGGAGCCGAGGATGGGACGGGACTCTCGAGAGCCCCTCGCAACCATGTCGAACCGGACAGAGGCCGACTCGCGACCTACCTCATCCGTACTCGAAGGGTGCCGTCGTGCTCATGGCCGTTCGCTCACGGCAGCCACGGCTGCGCCAGGTGCCCTGCTCGAGCCGCGGCGCCGCCCGCGGAGCCCGCCGAGCGTCGGCCGCCGCTGCCGTCGGCCGCGTCCAACTGCTGCGTGACGCGCGCGGTCTGCACCGCGCCCCACAGCGTCCCGGCGGACGAGAACGCCGTCGTCGGCATCGTCCCGGGCGGAAACGAGACCCCGTAGGTGCGTTCGAGCACCTCGGTCAGCTGGATCATGCCCATCGAGTCGAGCCCGCAGTCGGTCAGCGAGGTGGCGGGCAAGAGCGGCTCGTCCGGCTCCAGGTACGGCAGGGCCGCACGGACGGTCCGCTCGAACTTCTGGTCCCAGGGCGCAGTGTGCATGGTCGCTCGCTCCTTCGGCCGTTTCCGCGGTGGGCGTCTCGGGGCCGCACTGTGCGCCGCGCTCCTCGAGTCGACCTTGAGCGCGCCACCGGGCCCCCGCGAGACCGGCCTCCCCCGCTCCGCTCACCCCGCCTTCGAGCGTCTCTCCGGCGCGTTCGGCGACGGTGCGTGGGCCTGTTCGTCCTGCCCTGTCCCGCCCGGTTCCGCCCTGTCCTGCCCGGTTCCGCTCTGTCCTGCCCTACTCCCCTACTCCGCCCTTGGGAGGCGCAGACCATGCCGCAGATCCCCGGCCGCCCGTCCCCGGCCCCCTCCTCCGACGACGGCTTCCTCTCCGACGCCGACCTCGACGAGATCCTCGAGGAGTCCGACGCGCTCCGCGCCTCCTCCCCCTCCGCCTCGGACTGACCTCCCGCCTCCTCCCCGCGGGACGTCCCTCCGGGACACACACCAGGCCCGGCCCGACACCACCCGGGCCGGGCCTTCGCCTGTCCCCGTGACCCGGCATGAACAGGGAGGGGCAAACCATGTCGCGCACAAGGAAGTTCAGGTGGCGGCCCGCTTCTGTACCGCTCGTCGGGCTCGGCGATGCCCAGGCCGACTGGCTCCCAAATTCGTTGGGCATCCCGAGCCCGTTCAGGAATCATCCCCGCGTGGACACGTACCTGAAGACCGAACGCCTCGTTCTGCGACGCTTCACCGCCAATGATGCGGACTTGCTGATCGAGCTGGACAGCGACCCGGCGGTGATGCGCTACCTCTCCGGGGGCGCTGCTACCGCGCCGGAGACTGTCCGCGAGAGCCACCTGCCGTTCATCCTCGCCGGTTACGAGAGGTGGCACGGCGAGCTCGGACTGTTCGCCGCGTACGAGATCGTCGGCGACGCGTTCGTCGGCTGGTTCTGCCTGCGCCCCGAGCCGGACGGCCCGCGGGACGAGGCTGAACTCGGCTACCGGCTTCGGCAGGATGCCTGGGGCAAGGGATACGCCACCGAAGTCTCACGGGCCCTGCTCCACAAGGGGTTCACCGAGCTCGGCGTCCGAAAGGTCTGGGCTGCGACGATGGCCCTGAACAGCGGTTCGCGCCACGTCATGGAGAAGGTCGGAATGACCTTCGCGCACACTCTTCCCACCCCTGATGACATGCAGATGGTCGAGGGCGCCGAGCTCGGGGGAGTGCAGTTCGAGATCACCAAGGAGCAGTGGGAGCAGCAGTAGCTCGGTGGGGCGCCGCCGTTGGGCACTCCGCGACCCCTACGAGGTCGCTGAACAAGAGGCTCCGCCGAACCGGTGGGAGTAAGAGGCAGCTCGCGGGGTGGCTGCACGCGTGGCGAACGACCGCCGCCCTGAAGAGGCCCCCCGGACCCCATGATCAGCCAAGCTCATGTCCGGGCTCAGGCGAACGGGGACAGGCCGACCGCTTCAAGGCGATCGAGGAGGGCCTGAAGGCAGGCATCTGGCGAGGGCATATCAACTCGGAAGAAGGACTCTGCCCCCAAGGCGCCACCGGAGACGATCACCATCCAACGTGTGCCCGGCGTACGCTCCCCGTCGGCTTTGAAGACCGCAGAGCATCCATGCTCGGCCAGCCACGCCATGAATTCCACGACATCCATGGCCGCCCCTCCCCGAGAGATCTTGCCGCGCCCGGAGCAGCGCCGGCCGCGGGGTGCCGTACGTGTGCCAGAAGAGGCGGGGAATCAGGGGGTCAAGCGGGTGAGCTACCGGACGACGTCATGCGAAAGGCCCCGGACCGCTCGTGCTGGTCCGGGGCCTCTCGACTTCCACGTGGCGGGTGCAGGGTTCGAACCTGCGTAGCTTGCGCGACAGATTTACAGTCTGCTCCCTTTGGCCGCTCGGGCAACCCGCCAGGGATGGCGTCTTCGCGGTCTCCCGCTCCGACGTCGTAAACCATACCTGATGGTGGGGGGTGCTTCGCCACTCGGTTGATCAGTGTGGGGGCGGGCACGAGGCCGGACGGGTGGCTAGGCTGGATCGACCGCCGTGCCCGGGCCGGTGCACGGAACCCGAAGGAATCAAGGAGACTCAAGCATCATGGCCGACTCCAGTTTCGACATCGTTTCGAAGGTCGAGCGGCAGGAGGTCGACAACGCGCTCAACCAGACCGGCCGCGAGATCGCCACGCGCTTCGACTTCAAGAACGTCGGGGCGTCCATCGAGTGGTCCGGCGAGAAGATCGAGATGAAGGCCAACGGCGAGGAGCGGGTCAAGGCCATCCTCGACGTCTTCCAGACGAAGCTGGTCAAGCGCGGGATCTCGCTGAAGGCACTGGACGCGGGCGACCCCCAGCTCTCGGGCAAGGAGTACAAGATCTTCGCGACCATCCAGGAAGGCATCACCCAGGACAACGCGAAGAAGATCGCGAAGATCATCCGGGACGAGGGTCCCAAGGGCGTCAAGGCCCAGGTGCAGGGCGAGGAGCTGCGGGTCAGCTCGAAGAGCCGTGACGACCTGCAGGCCGTCCAGACGCTGCTGCGCGGCAAGGACCTGGACTTCGCGGTCCAGTTCGTGAACTACCGCTGAGCCGGGAGTCCGAAGCCGGGAGCCAGCAGTTGCGGGCCGGGAGCCGGGAGTCCGAAGCCGGAAGCCGGACACCGGAACGCGCAAGCCCAAGCGGCGCGTCGGCCTGCGTCGTCGCAGGTCGGCGCGCCGATGTCACACCGAGCCGGGCGCGCTGCTTCGCGCCCGGGACGGCCGGATCCTCAGCGCCCTCGTCGTGGAGACGCTCGGCGGACGGATCCAGACGATCCGCTCGGTGGTCAACCCCGACAAGCTCGGCCACCTGGGGCCCGTGGCGGACGCCTGGGCCCTGCGCCGCGAGACGGGCGACGTCGGGCCGGACGTTCAGGACTGGTAGTCCGCGGACTGCATCGAGCTGACGGCGTCCGCGATGTTGTCGCGGTACAGGCCCAGCTTCGGCTTCAGCACGAGCGCGCCGTCGCCGAGGGGGAAGTTCAGCGTGGCGGCGTTCGGCATGTGGTTTCCGTCGGCGAGCACGTTCAGCTCGTCGACTCCCGCCGTGGTGCCGGTGGTCGCGCCGCTCGGGTCGAGGTCGATGACGGCGTAGGCGGTCCGGCCCGCGTAGACCGGGTAGGCGGGCGCGCCGCCGAGGCCGCTCGGGATCAGCGGCCTGACCGCCTGGCTGCCGTCCGCCGCCTTCGCGTTGTCCAGCGAGACCAGCGGGAAGTAGCTCAGGCCGCAGGAGCGCGACCCGTTGTTGCGAACCTCGATCACCCGCTGGGGCGGCGCCGCCGCGCGGCGGACCACGTGGACCGAGAGCTGCTGCGGCGCGCACGGGTGCTTGTAGGCGTAGCTGTCGCTCGTCGCGTCACCGCCGGAGCCGTTCGCCCCGCCGGCACCACCGGAGCCGCCCGAGCCGCCCGAGCTGCCGTTCGGCGCGGCGGGCCCGGACGGGTCGGAGACCGGCTGACCGGAGGTGCCGCCGCTCGTGCCGGCGGTGCCGGCCGCGGGGCTCGACGCGACGGAGGAGGGGGAGGACCCGCCGGCCGTTCCGGTCGTGCCCGCCTGGCAGGCGGTGAGGGCGAGCGCCCCGAGGGTGAGGACGGCGGCGGACGTGAGGGCGGACTTCATCGACATGGTGGCTGACCTTCGCTGTGTGATCGTCGCTGTGTGATCGTCGGCTGGCTTGCGTCACCACCGTCGGGCCGAACCCGTCCCGGATGCCACAGTCTCGCGACAGTCGGGGACGCTGGAACGTTCCCGCCGCTCTGAGCTGCGATGATGGCGTTGCCTGGAACGGCGGTGCGGGACGGGGGAGAGTGGAATGGCCACGCACATCGAGGATTTCGCCACGCTGCTGCGCGAACTGAAGGAGCGTTCGGGACGCAGCTACGGCCAGCTCGCCATGCGACTGCATGTCAGCACCTCCACCCTGCACCGTTACTGCAACGGCGCGGCCGTCCCCACGGACTACGCGCCGGTCGAGCGCCTCGCGCGCCTGTGCGGCGCGACGCCGGAGGAGCTGGTGACGCTGCACCGCCGCTGGCTGCTGGCGGACGCCGCACGCCGCGAGCCCGACCGGTCGGTGAAGGCGGCGGCGGACGCGGTGCAGGTGGCGGAACCGGAGGAGGGGGCGGCGGCGCGGGCACAGGCGAAGGTGCAGGAAGAGGCGCAGCTCCGGCCGCCCGCCGTGCCCGAGGCCGGCGAGACGCCTGAGCCCCCAGCGGCGATCCAGCCGGTCGAGACCGTGGAAGCCGGGGCGTCGCGGCGGTCGCGGCGCCCCGCGCTCGTGCTCGGCGCGGTCGCCGCCGTCGCCGCCCTTCCGATCGCGCTGCACAGCGGGGGCGACGGCTCGGCCCGCAACGCCGGGGCCACCTCACCCCTCGCGTTGCACGGTGCGCCCGGCGCCCAGGGCGCGAAGGGTGCGTCCGGCGCTGCGGCCCCGACCGGCCCGGCGGTGGGCACGACCACCACGGCCACGCCCCCGTCGCAGTCCGCCTCCGGTGGCTCCGGTTCGCCGAGCGCCGTCGGCGGCTCCCAGGGAGCGTCGGCGACGGGCGGTGGCGGCGGGGACGGGCAGCCGCTCATCTCGGTCAACGTGCTCGCCAACAACTGGGACATGCAGTGCGGCCAGTGGTTCCTGACGCAGCAGCAGCCGGGCAAGGTCCCCCAGCCGCCGTCGCTGGACCAGACCGACGCGTGGGCCTCGGCGTTCGGCGGGATCCCAGGTGGGCACCTGCGGCTGCAGCTGACGGTGCAGAGCACGACCGGACAGCCGGTCGTGCTGCACGCGCTCTACGTGCACGTGATCAGCAGCAAGTCCGCGCCGAAGGGCAACGCCTTCACCCCCGGCTCCGGCTGCGGCGGCGGACTCGACCCGGCGTCGTTCGCCGTGAATCTCGACCAGCCGGTGCCGCGCACCACGCCCGTGGCGGGCTACGTCGGCAACGGCGTCACGACCAGGGTCACGAACTTCCCCTACCAGGTCTCGACCGGCGACCCGCAGGTCCTCGACGTGGACGCGAGCACCGCGGCCCAGGACGTCAGCTGGTACCTGGAGCTGTCCTGGAGCAGCGGCGACCGACAGGGACAGCTGCCGATCACCTTCCAGGGCCGGCCCTTCCGCACCGTCGGCCTCCAGGGCGACCCGGCCTACTTCTACGACGGCACCGCCTGGTCGCACACCTCGATCGAGAACTGACCGCGGTCCCAGAACCGAGGGCCCAGAACCGAGGGCCCAGAACCGAGGGCCCAGAACCGAGGGCCCGGCCGCAGCCGCACGCGGGCCGGTGCAGACTGGGGCACGTGAAACCCACCGCCGAACAGCTGGCCGCCGCGCAGGACGCGATCATCGACGACGTCATCGGCCCCGATCTGCGGGTGCTGTTCTGCGGCATCAACCCCGGACTCTGGTCGGGCGCGACCGGACACCACTTCGCCCGGCCGGGCAACCGGTTCTGGCCCGCGCTGCACCGCGGCGGCTTCACGCCGCTTCAACTGCGGCCCGAGGAGCAGGGCGAACTGCTCGGGCTGGGGCTCGGCATCACCAACGTGGTCGCCCGCACGACCGCGAAGGCGGACGAGCTGAGCGCCGAGGAGTACCGGCTGGGCGGCAAGGCGCTGGTCGAGAGGGTGGAGCGGTGGCGGCCGAAGGCGCTCGCCGTTCTCGGCATCGGGGCGTACCGGGCGGCGTTCGGGCGACCGAAGGCCGCCGTGGGCCCGCAGGAGGCAGGGCTCGGCGGCGCGACGGAGGGCACCCGCGTCTGGCTGCTGCCCAACCCGAGCGGGCTCAACGCGCACTACACCCTGGACGGCATCGCGGCGGAGTTCCGCCGTCTGCGCGAGGCCGTCGAGGGCTGACCCCGCGCCGCGCCCGGCGCCCGCCGTCGCCGACTCACCAGCTCACCGGCTCACCGGCTTGCTCACCGGCTCGTGGGCTCGCCGACTCACCAGATCGCGGGCTCGTCGGCTCACCAGCCCGCGAAACGGTCCTCGGTCGAGACGATCTCGCGGCCGAGCGGCATCAGCGAGACCGGGATCATCTTCAGGTTCGCCCAGGCGAACGGGATGCCGACGATCGTGACGGCCAGCGCGATGCTCGTGGCGATGTGCCCGATGGCCAGCCACCAGCCCGCGAAGATCAGCCAGATCACGTTGCCCGCGCAGGACGCGGCGCCCGCGTCGTCGCGCACCCTCGTCGCCCGCCCGAAGGGCCACAGCACGTACAGGGCGATGCGGAAGGAAGCGATGGCCCACGGAATCGTGATGATCAGGATCGCGCAGATGATCCCGGCCACCACGTAGGCGAGCGACATCCACAGGCCGCAGAAGACGAGCCAGATGACGTTCAGGACGAAGTTGATCAGCTTCACTTCTCTCCTCCGTGTCGACCCTTCCGGTTCCACCGCGTTCCACGCCCGTCCATGACAGTCTGGTTCCCCGTTCGGGGGGCTGCCACTCGGGGCGCTAGCTGGACCAATGGCGTCCCACGGCTCCACCCGGATAGAATCCGGCCGGTTGTCACCGTGTCGACCTGTCATTGTGTCAACGGCACCCCCGACCGCCGACTCGCAGCGACGCGACCACGCACCGGTGTGCGGCGTCCCCGATCGGAAGGAGGCGAAACGTGGACAGTAGTCCGGGCCATAGTCGGCCCTATCCAGTTACCACCTCGTCCTCCGCCTTCTCCCGCTGCTCGAAGCCGGCCGCCCCGCGCCGCTAGGCGTCTCCCCACAGACCGTGCCCGCCGCCTCGCGCCGGGCCCGCACCCGAGGCCGCCCGACTTCGCGCCGCCCTGCTCCGCCTCTGCGCGGAAAACTGGGGGTGCCACCGCCATGCCTTCCACCACCTCGTCCGAGGCGAGCCCGACCTCGTCCGCCCTGTCCGCCGGTACGACCACCCGGCTGCGCGGCCGTCGCGTCCAGCTGGTCCGCCAGGCCACCGCCACGCGCGCCGTGCGCGAGGCCCTCGTCTCCCTGGCCGGTCTGACCGGCCGGCCGGTGCTCAACCCCGCGGGCGACGAGGTCGGCCGCGTCGTCGACGTCGTCGCGCGTCTGTACGGCAACGAGCCCTACCCGCCCGTCACCGGGCTGGTCGTCCGCGTCGGACGCCGCCGCTCGTTCCTGGCCGCCTCGGCGATCGGGCAGATCCGGGCCGACCAGGTGCAGCTCAAGAGCGCCCGGATGGACCTGACCGACTTCGTCCGGCGCCCGGGCGAGGTGCTGCTCGGGCGCGATGTGCTGGACCATCAACTGGTAGACGTGGACGGCGTGCAGGTGAACCGCGCGGCCGACCTCTACCTCGCGCCCGTCGGCGGACGGGTGCTGCTGGTGGGAGTCGATGTCAGCCTCCCCACCCTACTGCGGCGCCTCGGCCCCAAGCGCTGGCAGGCCCGGGCTACACCCGAACGAGTGGTCGACTGGCAGACGGTCGCCCCCTTCGCCGAGAACGCCACCGACGGCCCGGCCGAGGTGCGACTCAACGCGTCCCGCTCCGCCCTGCACCGGCTGCGCCCCTCCGAGCTGGCCGACCTGCTGGAGGACCTCGGCCGCTCCGAGCGCCAGCAGCTGCTGGCCATGCTCGACCCCGGGCACGCCGCCGACGCGCTGGAGGAGATGGAGCCCGCCGAGCTGGAGAACCTGCTGCGCGAGGCCCCGCCGGAGAGCGCCGCCCGCCTGGTCGAGGAGATGGAGCCGGACGAGGCGGCCGAGGCGCTGCGCGACCTGCAGCACGACGAGCGAGAGCAGTTGCTCACCCGGATCGGCGACGACGAGGCGGCCCAGCTGCGCGAGCTGCTGGCCTACCCGGAGGACACCGCGGGCGGCTCGATGACGACCCGCCTGGTCACCGCCCTGCGCGAGCAGACCGTGGCGGAGATCCGCGCCGAGCTGGCCACCTCCGCCGAGCACCGCGCCGAGATCGACGCGGTGGCGCTGGTGGCCGACGACGGCCGGCTGCTGGCCGACATCCCGCTGTTCGACCTGACCGTCGCCGAGGACCGCACCACGATCGGCGAGATCGCGGACTGGCTGAGCCAGTTCACCCGCGACGAGGCGGTGGACGCGCACACCCGGCTCGGGGACGTGGCCGCGCGGCTGGTCGCCTCACGCGCCTCCTCGCTCCTGGTCGTCGACGAGGACCGGCGTCCCCTCGGCCGGATCCTGGCCGACGACGTCCTCGACCACCTGCTGCCCGCCCGGGGCCGCCTGCACTTCCGGAGGTTCCTGCAGTGACCGTCGACACCGACAGCGCCCAGGGCGAGGCCGCGGCGGCCGAGCCCGGCGCAGCGCCGGCGAGCCGACTGGCCCGGATCCCCGTGCTGGGCCGCGTCACCCGTTGGAACCGCTGGACCAGGATCGTGGCCCTGGTCGGCGTGGCCGGCCCCGGCCTGGTCGCGGCTAACGCCGGCAACGACGCGGCCGGCATCGCGACCTACGCCAGCGCGGGATCGCAGTACGCCTACGGGACGCTGTTCTTCATGGTGCTGGTCACCATCGCCCTGGTGCTGGTGCAGGAGATGGCGGTCAGGCTCGGCGCCTTCACCGGCAAGGGCCTGGGCGCGCTGATCCGCGAGCAGTTCAGCCTGCGCGCGACCGGGCTCGCCCTCGGCTGTCTGCTGCTGGCCAACACCGGCCTGGTGGTCTCCGAGTTCGCGGGCATCGGCGCGGGATTCGAACTGCTGGGCATCCCCAAGTGGGCGATCATCCCGCCCGCCGCGCTGTTGCTGTGGGGGCTGGTGCTGTTCGGCTCCTACCGCTACGCCGAGCGGATCTTCCTGGTGATGTCGCTGGTCTTCTTCGCCTACCCGATCGCGATGATCCTGGGCAAGCCGCACTGGGGCGTCGTCGGCAAGAACCTGGTGATCCCCCACCTGACCGGCGACAAGGCCTTCATCCTGCTGGCGGTGGCCCTGATCGGCACCACGGTCAGCCCCTACATGCAGTTCTACGCCGCCTCGGGCGTGGTCGACCGGGGAACCCGGACCATCGACTACCCGCTGATCCGCGCGGACGCGATCATCGGCGCCGTGTTCGCCTGCGTCATCAGCCTGACCATCATCATCGCCACCGCCTCCGCCATCGGCGGCACGGGTCCGCTGAACTCGGCGGCGGACGCGGCCAAGGCGCTGGAGCCGGTGGCCGGGCAGAGCGCGGAGGCCCTCTTCGCGGTCGGCCTGATCGGCGCCTCCGCGCTGGCGGGCGCGGTCGTGCCGCTCTCGGCCAGCTACGCCATTGGCGAGGCGGCCGGCGTCGAGCGTTCCGTCTCCCGCTCGTTCCGCGACGCGCCGTTCTTCCTCAGCCTGTTCACCGCGCAGATCCTGCTGGGCGCGGCCGTGGCGATGACCCCGGTGGACGTCATCCAGCTGCTGATCGGCACTCAGGTGCTGCAGGGCCTGATCACCCCGGTCATCCTGGTCTACCTGCTGATCCTGACCAACCGCCGCAGCCTGCTCGGCGCCCACGCCAACGGCCCGCGCTTCCGGATCGTCGCCACCGTCGTCGTGGTGGGCGTCGCGCTGATGTCGACGATCCTGCTGGTGGACACCGTGCTCGGCTGGTTCGGGTTGGGCTGACCCTCCCGCCCGGCGCCCCCGCCCGGCGCCGGCCTGACGCCCCCTCGGGGTGGTCAGTCGCGGTGGCCCGCCATCCGCTCCAGCCGGGCGATGCGGTCCGGCATGGGCGGGTGGGTCGAGAACAGCCGGGTGGCGATCCCGCCGCCGGAGCCCGCCCGGAACGGGTTGGCGATCATCATGTGGCTGGTTGTCTCCAGCTCGGGACGGGCCGGGAGCGGCAGCATCTGCGTACCGCGCTCCAGCTTGCGCAGCGCGCTCGCCAGGGCCAGCGGATCCCCGGTCAGCTGGGCCCCCGAGGCGTCCGCCTGGTACTCCCGGGAGCGGCTGACGGCCAGTTGGATGATGCCCGCGGCCAGCGGGCCGAGGATCATGATCAGCAGCATCCCGATCAGGCCGGGTCCCTCGTCGTCGTCGCTGCGCCCGATCGGGATCAGCCAGGCGAAGTTGACCAGGAACATCACCACCGAGGCGAGCGCGCCCGCCACCGAGGAGATGAGGATGTCCCGGTTGTAGACGTGGGACAGCTCGTGCCCGAGCACGCCGCGCAGCTCCCGCTCGTCCAGCAGGTTGAGAATCCCCTGGGTGCAGCAGACCGCGGCATTGCGCGGGTTGCGGCCAGTGGCGAAGGCGTTGGGCGCGTCCGTGGGCGAGATGTACAGCCGCGGCATCGGCTGCCGCGCGGAGGTGGAGAGCTCGCGGACGATCCGGTACATCACCGGCGCCTCGATCTCGCTGACCGGGCGGGCGCGCATCGAGCGCAGTGCCAGCTTGTCGCTGTTCCAGTAGGCGAACCCGTTGGTCGCCAGCGCGACGACCAGCCCGATGACGAGGCCGGTCCGACCCCAGAAGCTGCCGATCACGAGGATCAGGGCGGACATCGCGCCGAGGAGTACGGCCGTCTTCAGACCGTTGTGCTGGCGGTGCACGGAAGCCCTCCGAGACGTGCGTGGGGGGTGTCTTTCACAGCCCGTTCAGGATTTTCAACGGGTGAGACGGATTCTCTAGTTCCCTTCTCACCTGGGTGGCCCCCCGGGGCGGGGGCCCCGGCGGGTCAGCCGAAGAGGGAACCGGAGGCGAGCTGCATCACGAGCTGCGGGTCCGCCGACAGCACCACGCCCAGCGCGGCGGCCAGCGCCAGCGCGCCGACGAGCGCGGCCGGAACCCGGCGGGGCGCGGCGACGGCGTCCGGCGCGGGCTGGAACAGCCGGGCGGTCCAGACGAGGTAGTAGTAGAGCGCGATCACGACGTTGACGGCCATGATGACGGCCAGCCAGCCCATGCCCGCGTCGACCACCGCGCGGAAGACGACGACCTTGCCGAACAGGCCCACCACGCCCGGCGGCAGGCCCGCCAGGTTCAGCAGGAAGAAGGCCATCGCCAGCGCCGCCGCGGGGCGGCGCGAGAACAGGCCGCGGTAGTCGGTCAGGCGGGCGCCCGCAGAGGTGACGACCGCGAACGCGCCGAGGTTGACCACGCCGTAGACGAGCGCGAAGGCGACGGTCGCGCCGATGGCGTGCGCGTTCGCGCCGTAGCCGGCCGCGGCGATGGGGACCAGCAGGTAGCCCGCCTGTGCGACGGAGGACCAGGCCAGCAGCCGGACGGCGCTGCGCGGGGCGTCGCCGCGCTGGCGCAGGGCGCCGACGTTGCCGACGGTCATGGTGAGCGCGGCCAGCACGGCGAGGGCCAGGCCCCAGTCTCGCCCGTAGGAGTGAAAACCGAGCACGGCGATTGCGGCCAGGCCCGAGAGTCCGGCAGCCTTTCCGACCACGGAGAGGTATCCGGCCACGGGCACGGGGGCGCCGGCGTAGGTGTCCGGCACCCAGAAGTGGAACGGCACGGCCGCCGTCTTGAAGGCGAAGCCGACGAGGGTGAGCACGGTGCCGACGGCGGTCAGCGGCTGCAACTGGCCGGTCACGCCGGGCAGGGCCGCGGCGATCCGGTCCAGGTAGAGGCTGCCGGCGGCGGCGTAGACGAAGCTGACGCCGAGCAGCGTGACGGCCGTCGCCGTCACCGACGACAGGAAGAACTTCAGCGCGGCCTCCCCGCCGCGGCCGTCGCGGCGCAGCGCGACGAGCGCGAAGGCGGGCAGCGAGGCGAGCTCGAGCGCGACGACGAGCGAGGCCAGGTCCCGGCAGGCGGGCAGCAGCGCCGCACCGCAGGTCGAGGCGAGCAACAGGAACCAGAACTCGCCCGCGGGGAGCCGGTCTTCGTCGACGGAGACGATCGACATCAGCGCGACGACGAGAGCCCCGCCCAGCACCAGCAGTTGGAAGGCCAGCGCGAAGTGGTCGGCCACGTACGAGCACGACACCGGTGCCTGGGCCTGGCCCGGGAGGCAGAAGGTGCGGTGGTGGCCGGCGCGCAGCGGCAGCAGCAGCGCCAGCGAGGCGATCAGCCCGGCCACGGTGAGCCGGCCGAGCAGCGCCTTGCGGGCGGGCGGCAGGAAGAGGTCGGCGACGAGGACGACGAGCGCCAGCGCGGCGGGCACCAGCACCGGCGCGACCGCTGCCCAGTCGACGGACTGGATCAGGGAACCGGCGAGGTGGTCCACGGCAGGAGCGGCGACGGTCAGCATGGCTCAGCTGCCTCCGAGCAGGGCCTTGACGGCGGGGGTGGTCAGCCCGAGCAGCAGCGCGGGCCAGAGCCCGGCGACGACGGTCAGGACGACCAGCGGGGTCCAGGTGGCGGCCTCGTAGGCCTGGACGTCGGCGAGAGCCGGGGCCTTGGCGACGGCCGGGGGCTCCAGGCCCGGGTCGCCCATGCAGACGCGGCGCACGACGGAGAGAAGGTAGGCGGCGGTCAGCAGGGTGCCGAGTCCGGCCAGCACCATCAGGGTCACGAATGTCGGCCGGGAGAGGCCGGCGGCGGGCTGGAAGGAGCCCAGCATCGCCAGCAGCTCACCCCAGAACCCGGCCAGCCCGGGCAGCCCGAGGCTGGCCACGGCGGCGAAGGCCAGCAGCCCGCCGAGGCGCGGCAGCCGCCCGTACAGGGCCGCCCCCGTGTCGGCGCCCGCTCCGGCGAGCGCGTCGAGGTCGGCGGTGCCGTAGCGGTCCTTGACCGCGCCGACCAGGAAGAAGAGCAGGCCGGTGATGAGCCCGTGGCCGATGTTGGCGAAGAGCGCGCCGTTGACGCCGGTGGCGGTCAGCGTCGCGATGCCGAGCAGGACGAAGCCCATGTGGCCGACGGAGGAGTAGGCGATCAGGCGCTTCAGGTCGCCCTTGGCTCCGGGGCGGACCAGCGACAGGCAGGCGAGCGAGCCGTAGAGGATGCCGACGACGGCGAACGCGCCGAGGTAGGGCGCGAGGGTGTGCATGCCGAGCGGCGTGCTCGGGATCAGCACCCGGACGAAGCCGTAGGTGCCCATCTTCAGCAGCACGCCGGCCAGCAGCACCGACCCGGCCGTGGGCGCGGCGGTGTGGGCGTCGGGCAGCCAGCTGTGGAAGGGCCACATCGGCGACTTGACGGCCAGTCCGACACCGATGGCGAGCACGACGATGATCTGGGTGCCACGGGAGAGGCCGACGCCGTGGTTCGCGGCCAGCGCGGACATGTCGAAGGTCCCGGCCTTCAGGCCGAGCAGCAGCAGCCCCAGCAGCATGACGGCGGAGCCGAGCAGCGTGTAGAGGATGAAGCGGAAGGCGGCCGGGCCCCGGTTCTCCCCGCCCCAGCGGGCGATCAGGAAGTACATGGGCACCAGCACGATCTCGAACGCCAGGAAGAACAGCAGCAGGTCGAGCACGGCGAAGGTGGCCAGCATGCCGGTGCCCAGGAGCAGCAGCAGCCCCGTCCAGGCCCGCTCGCTGCCGCCGGACGGCAGCTTCTTCAGCGAGTAGAGCGCGCACAGGAAGGTCAGCAGCGCGGTCAGCACCAGCAGCGGCAGCGAGATGCCGTCGACGCCGAGATGGAAGCGGACGTTGAGCGCCGGGATCCAGGCGACGTTCGTGACGCCCTGCATGACGGCCGGGCGGTGCAGGTCGAAGCCGGCGGCGAGGGCGATGGCCACGCCCAGGTCCGCGCCGGTCACGGCGACGCCGAACCGGAGCGCGCGGCGCCCGCGGAGCGCCGGCACCAGCGTGGCGGCGGCGCCGACCAGCGGCAGCGCGAGCAGGGCGAGGAGCAGGGCGGTCATCGGGCGGTCGCCTCCGTGCTGCGGACGATCGAGGTCACGGCGTGGATCGTCTCCGCGTGGATCGTCACTGCCTCCTGGGTCACTGCCTGCTGCGTCACTGCCTGCTGCGTCACTGGGCCACCGCCACGATCACGGCCAGCACCACGACGCCCGCGGCGAGCGCGCTCAGGTAGCCCTGGGTGTTGCCGTTCTGGGCGCGGCGCACGACGCGGCCGATCACGCCGGGGGTGCCGGCGGCGCCCTTGACGTAGGTCTCGACGACCTCGCGGTCCAGGAAGGAGACCAGCCGGGCCGCGCCGAGGACGGGGCGGACGAACGCGCGGTCGTAGAAGGTGTCGACGCCGAAGCCGACGCGCGCGGGCACGAGCAGCGGGCCGAGCAGCAGCGGCGCCGGGTCCGCGGCAGCGGCGGCGTCGGCCTCCGCCCCGGCCAGTACCCGGGCGGCGGCGCGGCGCCAGGCGAACCAGGCCAGGCCCGCGCCGAGCAGCGCGACGGCGGTGGCGATCGGCCAGGTCACCCCGGAGGGGGTGAGCGAGACGCCGTCCAGCCAGGCGGGGAGGGCGTGCGGCCACAGCCCGACAAGGCCGAGGGCCACGCTGGGCACGGCCAGCAGCCACAGGGGGGCGACCATCGCGGCGGGCCCGACAGGCCCGGCGGGCTCGTCCGAGGCCAGCGCGGCGGCTGCGGCGGCGGTCGGGGCGACCGCGCCCTCCCTCGCGACACCCGCGACACCCGCGACACCCGCGTCACCCGCGACGCCCTCGGTCGCGGCGGTCGCGGCGGTCGCGGCGGTCGCGGTCCGCTTCACGGGGAAGAAGGCCAGCAGCCACAGCCGGGCGGCGTACGCGGCGGTGAGCAGCGCGGCGAGCAGGCCGCCGATCAGCACCGTCCAGCCGAGCCAGCACGGCACGTTCCCGGCCGGGCCGAGCCCGCCGGTCAGCGCGTCGCCGTCGGCGGCGCGCTCTGCGGCGGTGAGGACCGCGTCCTTGCTGAAGAAGCCGGAGAAGGGCGGCAGCCCGGCGAGGGCGGCCAGGCCGATGCCCATCGTCGCGTAGGCGTCCGGCACGCGGCGGCGCAGGCCGTCCATGCGGCTCATCGCCGTCAGCGAGTTGGTGTGCGCGGCGTGGATGACGACGCCGGCGGAGAGGAACAGCAGCGCCTTGAACGCGCCGTGGGTGAGCAGGTGGAACAGCGCGGCGTCGCGGTCGCCGACGGCGAGCGCTCCGGCCATGTAGCCCAGCTGACCCACCGTCGAGTAGGCCAGCACCCGCTTGAGGTCGTCCTGCGCGAGCGCGCACAGACCCGACCCGATCATGGTGATCACGGCCATGATCCCGAGCACCACCAGCGCGGCGGTGGAGAGCAGGAAGACCGGCTCCAGCCGGGCCACCAGGTAGACGCCCGCGGCGACCATGGTGGCGGCGTGGATCAGCGCGGAGACCGGCGTCGGGCCGGCCATCGCGTCCGGAAGCCAGGTGTGCAGCGGGAACTGTGCCGACTTGCCGGCCACGCCGCAGAGCAGCAGCAGCGCGGCGAGCGTCGCGTGGTGCAGCCGCCCGGCGGCCGCCGCCCCGAGGATGCCGTTGATCTGGAACGTCCCGGCGTCGGTGGCCAGCACGAAGATGCCGAACAGGAACGGGACGTCGCCGAGCTTGGTGACCAGGAACGCCTTGATCGACGCGGACCGCGCGTCCGGGCGCTCCCAGTGATGCCCCACCAGGAAGTACGAGCAGACGCCCATGACCTCCCAGCCGACCAGCAGCACGATCAGGTCCCCGGAGTAGACGACCAGCAGCATCGCCGCGGTGAAGAGCGAGACCAGGGCCGCGTACGAGGGGTAGCGGGGATCCTCGCGCAGGTACGCGGTCGAGTAGAGCTGCACGCAGGTGGCGACGACCGCGACCAGCGCGGCCAGCAGCACCGCGATGCCGTCCAGGTGCAGCGACAGCGAGATCGGCAGGCCTCCGGTCGGCGTCAGCCGCGTGGCCGAGTCGAGGTGCCCCTTGGCGCCGATCCGGGTCAGGACCAGCACCGCCAGCACGGCCGAGGCCAGCGTCGGCAGCACGGCCAGCGGCCGGACCAGCCCAGGCGCGCGGCGGCCCGACGCGAGGCCGGCGAGCGCGCCGAGGAACGGCAGCAGCGGGACGAGGATCGCGAGGGTGAGGGTCATCCGACGCCTTCCATCTCATCGTCGCCGACCGTCTCAGCGCCGTCGGCCTGCTCGTCACCGCCGGCCTGCTCGTCACCGCCGGCCTGCTCGTCGCCGTCGGTCAGGCGGCCCACCCGGTCGATGTCGGCGGTGCCCCGGTTGCGGAAGATCAGCAGCACGATGGCCAGCCCGAGCCCGATCTCGGCGGCCGCCACGGTGATGGTGAACAGGGTCAGCGCCTGGCCGGAGTGCAGGGCGTCGCGCAGCCATACGTCGAAAGCGACGAGGTTGAGGTTGACGGCGTTGAGCATCAGCTCGACGGACATCAGCATCAGCACGGCGTTGCGCCGCGCCAGCACGCCGTAGAGGCCCACGCAGAAGAGCAGGGCCGCGAGAACGGCCGGGAACACGAGATGCATCCCGTTCAGGGCTCCTTCTTCTCGCGCCGGGACAGGACGATCGCACCGACCAGCGCGGCCAGCAGCAGCACGGACAGGGCCTCGAAGGGCAGCACCCAGTAGCGGAACAGGGTGACGCCGTTGGCCTTGGTGCTGCCCGCGACGGTGCCGAGGTCGATCCAGGTGCTGCGGAACGCGTCGACGACGAGCGTCACCAGCGTCGCGGCGGCGGCGAGAGCGACGCCCAGCGCGACCCACCGGTTGCCCGAGTCCGCGTCGGGCGAGGCGCCGATGGGCGCCCTGGTGAGCATCAGCCCGAACAGCACGAGCACGACGACCGCGCCGACGTAGATCAGCACCTGCACCCAGGCGATGAACTCCGCCGTCAGCAGCAGGTACTCGATCGCCAGCCCGCCGAGCGCGACGACCAGCCAGAGCGCGGCGTGCACGAGCTGCTTGGTGGTCACGGTCAGCAGCGCGGCGCCGAGGACGCCGAGGCCGACGAGGACGAAGACGATCTCGACGCCGGACGGCGAGAGGAACCCGCGGGTGGAGTCCAGAGGTACGGCAGCCAGGTTCACGCCTCGGCCTCCTTGGCGGCTTCCGCCGCCGCCTGCGCCTTCTCGGCGGCCTTGCGCGCGGCGGCGATCTCCTTCGGGTCCTCGGCGGCCGGGTCGAACGCGGGCGGGGCCGGCACGGTCCACATCCACTCGCGCAGACGCTCGCGCTCGTGGGTGAGGTCGTGGATGTCCTCCTCCGCGTACTCGAACTCCGGCGACCAGAACAGCGCGTCGAAGGGGCAGACCTCGATGCAGATGCCGCAGTACATGCAGAGCGAGAAGTCGATCGCGAAGCGGTCCAGCACGTTGCGGGTGCGGGCACGGGCGTTCGGCTCGGCGGCGGGCAGCGTCTCCTTGTGGGAGTCGATGTAGATGCACCAGTCCGGGCACTCGCGCGCGCACAGCATGCAGACCGTGCAGTTCTCCTCCAGCAGCGCGATGACGCCGCGCGAACGCGGCGGCAGCTCCGGCTGCACGTCGGGGTACTGCGCGGTGACGGTCTTCCGCGTCATCGTGCGCAGGGTGACCGCGAGGCCCTTGGCCAGGCCGCGGCCGGGAAACGGAGCCATCTAGGAGATCACCACCTTGACGATGCCGGTCAGCGCGAGCTGCGCGAGCGAGAGCGGGATGAGCACGGTCCAGGCGAAGCGCATCAGCTGGTCCTCGCGCAGACGCGGGTAGGTGACGCGGATCCAGATCACCAGGAAGGCCAGGGCGAAGGTCTTCAGCAGCATCCACAGCCAGCCGAGGCCGTCGGCCATCGGCCCGTGCCAGCCGCCCAGGAAGAGGACGGCGGTCAGCGCGGAGACGACGAGGATGCCCGCGTACTCGGAGAGCAGGAACAGCGCGAAGCGCAGTCCCGTGTACTCGGTGTAGGCGCCGAAGATGATCTCGGAGTCGGCCACCGGCATGTCGAACGGCGGCCGTTGGAGCTCCGCGAGTCCGGACACGAAGAAGACGAACCCGCCGACGATCTGCCAGGGCACCCACCACCAGTGGAACGCCCCGAGGATGCCGGTCAGCGACACCGTCCCCGCCGCCATCGCCACGCTGGCCGCGGCGAGAAGCATCGGCAGCTCGTACGCCATCAGCTGGGCAGCGGTGCGGATGCCGCCGAGGAGGGAGAACTTGTTCGCCGACGCCCACCCCGCCATGAGCGAGCCGAGCACGCCGACGCCCATGACGGCCAGCACGAAGAACAACCCGGCGTCGAGCGACTGGCCGAGGAGGTCTCCCGGACCGAGCGGGATGGCGACGAGCGCGAGCAGGTACGGCAGCAGGGCCACGGCGGGCGCGAGCTGGAAGATCTTCCGGTCGGCCCCGGCGGGGACGACGTCCTCCTTCTGCGCGAACTTCACCCCGTCGGCGACGAGCTGCGCCCACCCGTGGAACCCACCGGCGTACATCGGCCCGAGCCGGCCCTGCATGTGGGCCATCACCTTGTGCTCGGTCTGCCCGATGACGAGCGGGAAGACCAGGAACACGAGGAGCACGGCGATGCAGCGCACCAGCGCGTCGAGCGTGGTGGTCACTCGCCCTCCTCAGAAGCGGAGCCGCCCTCGGCGGTCTCGGGTTCGGCAGCCTCATCCGGCTCGGCGGCCTGCGCCTGCGGCGTCGACGGCTCCGCCTGGCTGACGCTGCCCTCCGACGCGGAGCGGGAGCGGCGCGGCCGAGGCTGAGCCGACTCGACCGGGCCCGCCTCGCTCTGCGCATCCGGCGCGGCAGGCGCGGGGGCCTGCGCCTCAGGTGCCTCCGTCGCGGCAGGCTGCTCGGCCTCCGGCGCAGGGGCCCGCTCGGCGGGCGGCTCGGGGACCTGCTCGGCCTCCGGCGCGGGGGCCTGGCTGACGCTGCCGTCGGAGACGGAGCGGGAGCGGCGGGGGCGGGTGGTCGGGGCGGCTGGGTCCGGGGTCTGCCACGGCATGTCCGGGGAGGCGGCCGG
>NZ_BBPO01000049.1 GCF_000787815.1 Streptacidiphilus neutrinimicus | reverse complement strand
CCTCAGCACCCCAACCCCCCGGAGCCTTGGCCCAGTGAGCTGAAGAGGGTGGCCATGACATGCTCGCGGAGGCGTCCGGGTGGGCCCGGGCGGGGATGCGGCGGAGTGGTCGGCGGCGCACTGCTCTGCCTGGATCTGGTACGTGGCGGCGTAGCGGCCGACGCCCCTTCGGCGTCCGGGGCCCTCGTGTGCCGTCGGGCCGGTCGGCGTGGGAGGCGGTCAGACCTCCCGCAGAGTCTTCTCCGCCTGCTGGAGGGTGCGGCGCGCCATGGCGAGGTTGGCCTTCTGGCGGTCCAGGGCGAGGTAGAAGTAGAGCCCGTCGGCCCCGGGCGCGGTCGTCGGGCGGATCAGGTGGTACTGGCCGGTCAGCGTGATCAGGATGTCGTCGATCTCCCCGTCGAGGCGCAGCATCTCCATCGTGCGCATCTTCGCTCTCACGACGTCGGTGTTGCCCGCGGCGGCGGCCTGCAGATCGAAGTGCGGGCCGCCTCCGGCGACGCCGAGGGCGAGTCCGCTGTGATAGTCGACGAGCGCGGCGCCGATGGCCCCTTCGATGCGGAGGAGGCGGGCAAGGCACTGGTCGGTGGTGGTGGTAGCCATGGACGATGACCCTATGCATCTCGATAATCACAGAGTCGGATTTGGTGATAGACGGATTCGAATCGGCCGCCCGCATGTAAGGTGCCCCGACCGTCAGCCGAGCCAGTCCAGTCGAATATCGCGGATCATCGCACTGAAGTCCTGATTCCGGCCACGGCAGAAGCTGCGCAGGCCGTCCAGCGCATAGGCGTCGCGTTTGCTCGTCCACGCCCATTCCGCGGAAGTCTGCGCCTCCCTCGGCCCCTCCCGCTGCCACTCCACCAGGCCCTGCTCGCTGAGGGCGGACAGATGCCCTTTCAGGTCGAAAGGAGCGACGCCCGTCGCGTCGCACAGTTCGGCGCCGGTCATGCCGTAGGTGGGTGAGCCGAGCCCCAGGCGAAGCGTTTTTCCATGCTGCACCAGCGCCGCGAGCACCGCGCGGTCCGTCTCGGCGACCGCCTGCAGGCCGGAGACCAGGATCGCCAGGAACTCCCTGAAGTCGGCCAGCAGCTCACCGTCCGCAGGCCAGCCGAAGTCCTCCGCGAGGAGCCGCAGGGTGACGATGTCGGCGGGAGCCCGGCCCTCCCCCTGCTCCGGCACGTCCCGGCGCCCGCCCGCGACCAGCCCCGCCAGCCGGTAGGCGAAGACCACGAACTGCAGCGCCGCGTCCACGCCCGCACCGCCCGCGCGGTGCTGCTCGTGCAGCCGCTCCATCCGGGAGACGGTCTCGCCCACGCCTGGCGGAAGCCGGTTCTCCCCCTCGGCCCGGCGGAACGCGTCCACCACGGCGGACGCGGAGACGGGCGGCAACGCTCCCGCCTCGTACGAGAGCTGGGCCGCGCTCAGGCGCACGACCGCCCAGCCGTCCGCCAGGGCGGCGTCCGGATCTCCCGCGGCCAGCGCGGCCGACTTCGCCAGCCCGACGCCGGGGATCAGCGCGGGGACCGCCAGCACCGGGTCGGTCAGCCACTCCGGGAAGACCGGTGTGCCACCGCCGCTTGCCTCGGCCCACCGCTGCCGTGCCTCGGCGACGTCCCCGCCGAGGGCCCGCACCAGTGGCTCGGTCACGTCCCAGGAGGGCAGGCGTCGGCCCTGGAAGGCGTCGGACACCGTGGTCCTGCCGTATCCGATCTGAAGGCCCAGTCTCCGATAGGACGGCTTACCGGATCCCTGCAGCAGGTTCTTCAGGTAGTCGGCGAAGGACGCGGCGTCCAACAGCTCCTCCACTTAAAGTGCGTGGCTGACCTCAAGTCTAGGTAGCCGAGACGCCGCCCGTCCGAACAAATGCAGGATTCGGTGCGGAATTCCTGCGGAACCGTCCGGGGGCCGGCAGCAGCCTCGCGCCGCTGCGCCCGTCGGAAACTGACTGGTTCTGACGCAACGATTTCGAATTCCCTGCCACAGTGTCGAACTTCCGCCCGCAACCGCACGGTGCGCCCCCCACCGGCCGCCGGCCCCGGCCACTAGCCTGTCGCCATGCGCATCCTCGGACTGACCTTCGTGGGCACCTCGACCGCCGCCCGCGCTCCGATGAGCGACTTCCTGCGGACGGCCTTCGGCCTGCACACGGTGGACGTGGACGGCGTCGACGCCGACGTGTTCGACCTCCCCGACGGCACGTCGTTCGCCGTTGCGGACGCCGGTGGCATGGGCACCGAACGCACCGTCGGCTTCCTGGTCGAGGGGCTCGACGAGGCGGTCGAGCGGCTGCGGGCGCTCGGGCTCGACGTCGACCCGGAGATCTCCGCGAACGAGCGGTGGCGCTACACGCACTTCCGCGCGCCGGACGGCCACCTCTACGAGCTCGTGGAGACGAGGTCCGATGCGACGGCACGGCCGTGACGGCGACGCTGGTCTCCGTCAACGTCGGACTTCCCGCCGACGTCGAGTGGCAGGGACGCACCGTCCGCACCGGCGCCTGGAAGGCCCCGGTTGCGGGCCCCAGGCTGGTCCGGCGGCTGAACGTCGACGGCGACGGGCAGGGGGATCTCGCCGGCCACGGGGGCGAGATCAGGGCGGTACTGGTCTACCAGCTCCAGTCCTACGCCTACTGGCGAGAGGAACTGCGCCGCGACGACCTGACGTTCGGAATGTTCGGCGAGAACTTCACCGTCGACGGCCTGCCCGACGACGAGGTGTGCATCGGGGACCGCTACCGCATCGGCGACGCCGAGTTCGAGGTCACCCAGCCCCGCGTCACCTGCTACCGGGTCGGGCTGCGCCTGGGCGAGCCGCGAATGGCCTCGCTGCTGGTCGCGCATCACCGCCCGGGCTTCTACCTGCGCGTCCTCACCGAAGGGCAGGTGCAGGCGGGCGACCCGATCTCCCTGATCAGCAGGGGTCCCGAGGAGTTGAGCGTCGCCGAGACCGACGCCCTGCTCTACCTCCCGGGGCGTGACCCGGCCATGCTGCGCAGGGCGCTGAACATCCCCGCGCTCAGCCCCGGTTGGCGGCGGTCGTTCCTGGACCTGGCCAACCCGCCGCGCCCGTCCGGCGCGGCCGACGACACCCGCACGGGCGACGACACCGGCGCGGCCGAACGGCGCGGCTGGCCGGGCTTCCGGCCGTTGCGGGTCACCGGGATCGACCAGGAGACCCCGGTGATCGCCTCCGTCCGTCTCGCGAGCACCGACGGCAGTACTCTGCCGGCCGCCCTGCCGGGGCAGTTCCTCTCGGTCCGGGTCGCCGCCGACGGCGAGCCCACGGTGCGCAGTTACTCGCTGTCCTCGGCCCCAGGCGCCGACGAGTACCGCATCAGCGTCAAGCGGGAGCCGCACGGCACCGTCAGCGGCTACCTGCACGCGCGCCTGCGGGTCGGCGACGTCCTTGACGTCGCGAGCCCGCGCGGCGCCTTCGTCCTCGAAGCCGGGGTCCGGCCGGTCCTGCTGGTCTCCGCCGGCATCGGCGCCACCCCGGTCCTGGCGATGCTCCATCAGCTGGCCGAGGTGCGCGACCCGCGACCGGTCTGGTGGATCCACACGGCGCGCAACCGGGCCCTGCACGCCTTCGCCGCCGAGGCGCACGTGCTGCTGGCCCGGCTCCCGGACGCCCACGAGCACGTCTTCTACACCGCCGCCGACGACGACCAGGCCACCGACGGCGGGGCCACCGACGCGACCGCCGGCGCCGACGCCCCAGCGGAACCGCAGGTCACCCACGGCCGGCTCACCGCACGCTCCCTGACCGTCCTGGGCCTCCCCGCCGACGCCGACGCCTACCTGTGCGGCCCCGTCTCGTTCATGGACGACGTGAGCGACCACCTGAGGACCATCGGCCTCGCGCCCGAACGCATCCGCACAGAGCAGTTCGGCTCCCTCGCCGCGGTCAACCCCGGCATCACCACCGCGGCGGCGGCCCGGCCGCACCGCCCCCCGGGGCCGCCCGGCACCGGTCCGCTGGTCACCTTCGCCCGCAGCGGGATCACCACCCGCTGGCAGCCGGAGCAGGCGTCCCTGCTCACCCTGGCCGAGGCGTGCGACATCCCCACCCGCTGGTCCTGCCGCACCGGTGTGTGCCACACCTGCGTCACTCCCGTCCTCTCGGGCACCGTCGTCTACACCACCGAGCCGCTGGAGCCCGCCGCCCCCGGGGAGGCCCTGGTGTGCTGCAGCCGTCCCGGTGAGGACGTCGTCCTGGACCTGTGAGGTCCGCGCCCCCGCCGCCCGAAGCACCACGGCCCCGCCGGACGCGCTCGCCGTCGCCGCCGACCTCATCGCGCGGGGAAGGATCAACATTCCGGTCGAGCAGTCGCACACGTGCGCCGCGACCGCTGCGGCGCACATCGACAGCCAGGCGGGCCCCCCGCGCGGAGGCCGGGTCATCGTCGTCCGGGAACCCGGGGCCGAGGAGCGGGGCGGACATCCCCGCGTTCCTCGCCCGTCCTCAACTGCGGTACGCAGCGGTGGCGATCTCGACGAACGACCGGATCAACAGGTTGGCGTCGCCTGCGTTCCACGCCGCCACCACGCGGCTCGGCGGCATGTCGGTCAGCGGTACGACGGCCGTCGGTCTCGCCGTCCTGGCCGCCGTGACCGTCTGGCTCGCCACGATGCTGTGAACGCTCCCGACCCGCTGGGAGGCCGACCGCTGCCGACGGCTCTTCCCGTCATGCGTCGCTGCGGCCGACCACCCGGTAGTCGGCCAGCAGATAGCCGGTCGGCGACATCCGGCTGCGGAGCGGTTCGAGCCGGATCGACGGCAAGCCGTCGAGCAGTCGCCGTCCCGCGCCCACGATGCTCGGCGCGATCACGAGCCTGAGCTCGTCGACGAGGTCGGCGGCGAGCAGGGCCTGCGCGACCGAGATGCTCGCGTGGACGCCGATGTCGCCACCGGGCTGCTGCTTGAGGTCGCGGGCGAAGGCGACCAGGTCGCCGTCGATCGCGCGCGCACCGGCCCAGTCCTGGTCGAGCGGCGTGGAGGTCGCGACATGCTTCGCGACCCCGTTGACGAACGTCGCGAACGGCTCGATCCGGCTCTCCGGCCAGTACCCCGCCCACTCGGCGTAGCTGCGCCGACCGAGGACGACCGCGTCCTGCGTCCCGATCACGTCGGCGAGGTTGGCGTCCATCGCCCCGTCCCAGTCGGGGAAGAAGCGGTGCGGCTGTTCGGCCACCCCGTCGAGGGACAGCAACTCGTACACGACGATCTTTCGCACGCCCGTACCTCCGATCGGTTCCGATGCTAGCGGGAGGCGGCCACGGCTAGGATGCATACATGTCGAAGGTATTGAATAAGCTTCCAGTCGGCGAGCGCGTCGGCATCGCCTTTTCGGGTGGTTTGGACACTTCTGTCGCGGTTGCCTGGATGCGTGAGGGCGGTGCGATCCCTTATGCCTATACAGCGGATGTCGGGCAGTACGACGAGCCCGACCTGGCCGATGTGCCGAAGCGCGGGCTCGACTACGGGGCCGAGCAGGCCCGGCTGATCGACTGCCGGGAAGCCCTCGTCGAGGAGGGCCTGGCCGCGTTGGCCTGCGGCGCCTTCCATATCCGCTCCGGCGCCCAGACGTACTTCAACACCACCCCGCTCGGGCGCGCGGTGGTCGGGACGCTGCTGGTGCGGGCGATGCGCGAGGACGACGTGCTCATCTGGGGCGACGGCTCGACCTACAAGGGCAACGACATCGAGCGGTTCTACCGCTACGGGCTGCTCGCCAACCCCGCTCTCCGGATCTACAAGCCCTGGCTCGACCAGGCCTTCGTCTCCGAGCTCGGCGGCCGGCAGGAGATGTCCACGTGGCTGTCGGAGCACAAGCTGCCGTACCGCGACTCGGCCGAGAAGGCCTACTCCACGGATGCGAACATCTGGGGCGCGACGCACGAGGCCAAGAGCCTGGAGTACCTGAACACCTCCATGGAGACCGTCTCCCCGATCATGGGCGTCCGCTTCTGGGAGCCCGACGTCCAGATCCCCGCCGAGGACGTGACGGTCGAGTTCGAGCAGGGCCGACCGGTGCGAATCAACGGTCAGGCGTTCGCCGGCCCGGTCGATCTGGTCCGCGAGGCGAACCTCATCGGGGGCAGGCACGGCCTGGGAATGTCGGACCAGATCGAGAACCGGATCATCGAGGCCAAGAGCCGCGGGATCTACGAGGCGCCGGGGATGGCGCTGCTCCACATCACCTACGAGCGGCTTCTCAACGCGGTCCACAACGAGGACACCGTCGCCACGTACCACACGGAGGGCCGCCGCCTCGGCCGGCTGCTCTACGAAGGCCGCTGGTTCGACCCGCAGGCGCTGATGCTCCGTGAGGGCCTGCAGCGCTGGGTGGGCTTCCCGGTCACGGGCTCGGTCACGGTGCGGCTCCGGCGTGGACAGGACTACTCCGTCCTCGACACCCAGGGGCCCCACCTCAGCTACCACCCCGAGAAGCTCTCCATGGAGCGGAGCGAGAACGCCGCGTTCGTCCCGGAGGACCGCATCGGCCAGTTGACGATGCGCAACCTGGACATCGCGGACTCGCGCACCAAGCTGGAGCAGTACGCGGCCCAGGGCCACCTGGCGGCCTGGGACGCCCTCATCGGCGAACTGCCGCCCGGCGGCGGCGAGGCCATCGCGGAGAGCAACGACGCGGAGGCCGCCGCACCCGGCTCCGAGGCCCTGGACCAGGCCGCCATCGAAACCGGCACGGACTGACCCCCGCCACGCCACCGCAGACGGCTCCAGCGAGCCGGGAGAACGACGATGGGCGCGACCTTCGACGACGCATCACGCGACGCCCGCGATCAAGAAGGTCGTGCCCACCTCCCCGCCCAGCGGCGGCGATCCAGAGCTCGGCTGATCGTCCCTACCTGATGAGATACCGGGCCGACTCAGTAGCCAGCTCCATGTTCGTGTCTCCGCGATCTGCGTGACCGGTCAGCGCGACTCGATGGTGAGCCTCAGCTCCGAGTCCATCGCCTCCGCAAGACGCGCCACCATGTCCATGGTCGGGTTCAGTCGCCCGGATTCGATCCTGGATACGACGGACTGCGCCGTTGCTGCTGCCTCGGCGAGCTGCGACTGGGACCAGTTCAGCTCCTCGCGACGCCTCCGGATCAAGCGGCCGACGTTCACGACCGGCCCGCGTCGTCGTACAGCGGAAGATCCGTGGTGTCGATGCGGAGCTCCCGCCCGGGCCGGGGATCTTCTTGCTGTTCGTAATGGCGCTCTTTGAAAGTGCGACTCGTACTGCTCGGCTTCCCCATAGCTTGAAGCGGCAGCGGTGTGGGGAGCCTGAGCCATGACCTCGTCGGGTCCTGCTGACCGGTCGCCGCTGACTCACGTGAACGCAGCCAAACAGGGATACTGGACGCTGTGACTGACGTGCGCGAGACGCTGGACTACCAGACATTCGGCCAGGCGGTGCGCGAACTCGCGCAGACGATCGCCGATGACGGGTACGAGCCCGACCTGATCCTGAGCATCGCCCGCGGCGGCGTGTTCGTGGCCGGCGGTCTGGCGTACGCACTGGACTGCAAGAACATCCACCTCGTGAACGTCGAGTTCTACACCGGCGTGGGCACCACGCTCGAAATGCCCGTCATGCTGGCGCCCGTCCCCGATGCGATCGACTTCTCCGGCAAGAAAGTCCTGATCACCGACGACGTCGCCGACACCGGCAAGACGCTCAAGCTGGTCCACGACTTCTGCCTCAATCACGTCGCCGAGGTGCGGTCCGCCGTCATCTACGAGAAGTCGCACTCCCTGGTGAAATGCGAGTATGTATGGAAGAAGACCGACGACTGGATCAACTTCCCATGGTCGACGGAACCGCCGGTCGTCGGGCACGACGGCCAAGTACTCGACGCCTGACAGCGGGCCTCATACGCCCGGCAGCGCGACCCCCTCCCGCGACCTTCGCTCGGCCACTCATTCGGGCACGTACACCCCCGGCCCATGACCCAATCGGGGTCTTCGAAGTCAGCAGACCACTTCGGCAACGGCGGCTGGCGCAGGCTCATCGCGCTGTACTGAGGCTACGTCACGATGATCGACGACCAGATCGGCCGCATCCCGGCCGTGCTGGACGAGTCCGGCCACGCCGACCGACGGCGATCGTGTTCACCGCCGACCACGGGAAGTTCACCGGTGCGCACCAGCTGAACGACAAGGGCCCGGCGATGTACGACATCTACCGCATCCCCGCGCTGGTGAGCGTTTCCGGCGCCGAGCCCCAGGGTCTCGGACCGGTTCAGTACCCTTCTCGACTTCACCGCGACCGTCCGCGATCTCGCCTGGCTGGAGCCGGTGGAGCCGTGCGACGGCCGGAGCTGAGCGTCAGCGAGCTCTACGACCTCGTCGCAGACCCCCACGCGTTGCACAACGTGTACGAGGAGCCCGAATATCGCGCGGCGCGTCGGGGAACTCACCACGCGCCTCTACGAGGAGCTGCGATTACGCGGAGACGCCTTCTACAAGTGGATCCCACCCAGGGCCTTGTCCCAAGCCGTCGCCCCACAGAGAACACAGCGGCCGAGCGGCGGAATCCGACACCGAACACCACCTGATCACAGGAGCGCCGTCACGACCGCCCCTTGGGCTTGCGCTAGCGCCAGCCGTCGCGCGAGGGCAGGGATGGTGTTCGTGCCCAGCACATGCGAATCCCCCGACACCCGAGGCGTGGCAGGCCATCCCCAGATGGGAGTGGCCCCGCGTCGGCGTCGACCACCACCGCTCCCGCACCTTCATCCAGGCAGCCCGCCACGCCACAAGACTGGACCGGGCCACCCAGGATCCCGGCCGACGGCCACATCACGATCGACGCGACCCGGCGACCCGGCGACCATCCGGAACTTCTTCGAGCACTTCGAGAATCCGTCGGCGAGCCGGTCACGATGGTGGTTCGCTGACGTAGTGCCGGCGCCGCAGGTGCTTGGTCCTGACGCCCACGCCGGGCATCGGCGCCAGGACGACAGCCAGGATCCTCCTGGCAGGACAGTCGTCCGCGACGCCGCGGAGGACTCCGCGAGCATTCCTATGCCTGATAAGATATGGCCATGGAGACGGCGCAGACCTACCGGCACCTGCGTGAGCTGGCGGAGCATTTCGAGCCGCCGGCAGGCTTCTCCGGGCGCTTCGAGATCGCCGACGGTCAGGTGATCATGATGATGAGCCCGGCCAAGCGACACGACCTGGCCGCGTTCCGCATCGCCCGGCAACTCAACCGGCAGATCCCCGCGCCTCTCATCGCGTCCAACATCGGGGACGCTGAAAGCGAGGCCCTGGGCTCACTGCGCCGCCCGGACGTCCTCGTGCTGCCCGAGTCCTCCCTCGACTCCGAGGGTGACCGCGTCGACCCCCGCGAGATCCTGCTCGCCGTCGAGGTCGTCTCCCGCTCCAATCCCGAGAACGACTACGAGGCCAAGACCCGCGACTATCCGGCCATGGGCATCGAGCACTACCTGATCGTCGACCCCCGCAACGGCACCTGCGTCCACCTGTGGGACCCGGTCGGCGAGGAGTACGCGAACCGCCTGCACTACAAGTTCGGCGACAAGATCCCCATCGGCGCATGGACCATCGACACCTCCGAGCTGCCCCTGTACGCACCGGAGGAGCAATGACCCCGGGCGAGCTCGTGCGCGAGCGACGCATGGAACTGGGCTGGTCCCAGGCCCGGCTCGCGACAGCCGCAGCAACCACACAGGCCGTCGTGTCCCGCATCGAACGCGGCGAGGCGAGCCCCACGGTGGACATGTTGCTGCGACTCGCACAGGCCATGGGCACCGAGCTGTCGCTGACCCTGGTCCCCCACTGAGCAGGCGGCGGTACGATCGCCGGCCGCGCCCCCTGGATCGCGTCCCAGACCTGCCATCCGGCGATCAACCCGAGCGGCCGTCGGCATGGGCCCGCACGCACGTCGTGCGTCCTCCCTCTACTGCGTCGGAGCAGATCCGGACCCAGTCGGATCTCACTCTCCGTGCATGCTGCGGCTCTCAGTTCGAGGTTGGCGAACGCGGCGTCAGCGACATTTGACGGGAGATGGATAAGGCCCCGCGCTCCTCTGACGCAACATATGCGCAACAGCCGTACTCGCAAGACCCACACAGCAAGGGAGCAGGGCCGGAAAGCCGGATCACGGCAAGCCGCTGACCTGCTACAAGTGTCAGGATCATGCAGAAGCAGTCAGGAGTTGCTCTACCGGGCCCTCGTAGATGTCGTACATCTACGCAGGAAGGCGCCCCTCCGGGCTCGGAAGGACGCCTGCTCTGGTAGCACGATCAGGTCTCCGACCTGCGCTTTAATCCCTACGGCAGGTTGCGCGCCATGACGATGCGCTGGACCTGGTTGGTGCCCTCGTAGATCTGGGTGGCCTTGGAGGTACAGCCGGGCCACCTGGGGCTTTGCCCTGTGCAGCCTAGCTGACCTGCGCGAACTCCCTTCATGAGTTCGCACTGCCTGCCATGGCTTTCGGCCCTCCCACGCAACACTGACGCAACGTCAGGAGGTGGGAGTACGCACAGCCTGCCATCGTTCGCCGCTCCTCGACCGGCTCGCATGTCGCAGTCAGTAACCGGCTCGAACTTGCCCAGCGCGCCCGGCGCCCAACCGGGCCAAGGCTGGCTGACGTCCCGTCCGACCACAGGGTTCCGGCTCGGACGGCCGCGGGTCGACAAGCGGCCCGAGACTGAATCCGAGGATTCGCTCGGCGTTGTCCAGGGCGCGGGTGTCTTCGGGGGTGTGCTCGGTCATAGTGGAACGTGCGGGAGAAAGGGGGTCGGGTCACATCCGGCCTCCCGCCTGCGCCGGCGCAAGGTCCGCCGGTCGTGTTCGAGTTGTGGCTTCCTTGCACATTGATAGCTTCAGGACATGGACAAGGCCGAGGAGTTCCCCAAAGTCGCCATTGTGACGGGTGCCTCGCAGGGCATCGGCGCAGGTCTGGTCGAGGCCTATCGCCGACTCGGGTACGCCGTCGTCGCCGCCTCACGCACCATCGCCTCCTCCGACGAGGCCGATCTGCTGACGGTCCAGGGCGATGTCGCCGATCGGAAGGCCGCCGAACGCGTCGTCGCGGCCGCACTCGACCGCTACGGCCGGATCGACACCCTGGTCAACAACGCCGGCCGCTTCATCGGGAAGCCCTTCAGCAACTACACCGAGGACGACTACGAGGTGGTCACCGCCGTCAACATCGGCGGTTTCTTCCACATCACCCAGCTCTCGGTCCCGCACATGATCGCCCAGGGCGGCGGCCACATCGTCCAGGTCACAACAAGCCTCGTCGACCACGCGCAGTCCGCAGCCCCGGCATTGCTGGCCTCGCTCACCAAGGGCGGTCTGCAAGCCGCCACCAAGGGCCTGGCCATTGAGTACGCGGCGCAAGGCATCCGCGCCAACGCCGTCTCGCTCGGGGTGATCGACACGTTCCCGAACGTCGATGCCGACCGCGAGGCTCTGGCGCGGCTCCATCCGCTCGGCCGCATGGGCGAGATCCGTGATGTGGTCGACGCGGTGATGTTCCTGGAGAACGCGCCGTTCGTCACCGGCGAGATCCTGCACGTGGACGGTGGCCAGAGCGCGGGCCACTGACAGCTCACCACCGCGCGGCGCCCGGCATCCCGGTTGTCTCGGTCTGCTACCGGTTCGGGCAATCTCGCTGTCCGCTCCTGTCGGCACGGTGGCGACGTCCGATCCCCGTCCTCAAGCCCGGCCGCCTCCCCTCGGTCGAAGTTCACAACAGGCTCCGCACCGGACGTTGCGTACAAGCAACACGTCCGAGTCGCACTCATCCCGAGCCGGACGCGGGACGGTGACGGGCGCGAGAAGGCGCAGCGCGCGACGCCTGCGGCGGACCGCGGCGGCCGACAGGACCAGCCGTCCCGACCCGTTGGCGGGGGTGTCGGTTGCGGCGGCCTCCTCGTTTATCGCCTGGCTCGCGGAAGTACGAAACAAACAGTTGTCCCCAAAGTACGAAGATCTCGTCGCTTCGAGTTCTGGGTTCTCGGAATGGACCGGCTCCGTGCCCTCGGGATCGGCGCCCATGGATCGCCGACGGGACAACACGATGACGTCGGATGAGAAGGCTCCCCCCGATCCGCCTCCCGCCCGCCTGAACGTCGGCCGGGATCTTGCTCGATCACCGACGAGCGCCCGTGAAGACGACCACGATATACCGGGCTTCAGATCAGGCAACTCGTCCACGGAAGGCTCTGCGACCACTACGGGACACCGTCCCGATGCGCAGGATTGCGCGCACGCCTACGATGAAATCTGGGCGGTTGCGGTGGAACCTCGGAAGTTCAGGAGAGAGGCGCCTTGATGGATCCGGACGCCCGTACCAGAGCCGCTGTCGAAGAACACTGGCGAGCATCGGAACGTGGGGACACCGAAGCCGAACATGCTGTGTACGCCGCTGACGCGATCCTCGACTACCCGCAGTCGGGCGAGCGATTCCGAGGCCGTCCGGCGATTTCGGCCCAGCGCGGCGGACACCCCGCGAACCGCCATTTCACAGTTCGGCGAATCACCGGCGGCGGGAGTCTGTGGGTGAGTGAGTGCCTGATCACGTACGACGGTGTGCCCAGTTATTCGGTAAGCATCATGGAATTCGACCACGAGCATGTTGTCCACGAGACCCAGTACTTCGCCGACGCCTTCGGCGCGCCCGAATGGCGAACGGAACTCGCGGAGCCGATGCCAGGCAGAACCATCACGAGGGACTGATCGAGCGATACGCGGCCAAGCTGCGGGAAGCCGGGGGCGGTGTCACCACGATGCGGGTCCTCGGCTGCTGCACGAGGTCCTGATGCTCGACAGGCCGAGACCCCAACGTCACCGGGCTCGCGCGCCGGCTGACCACCGACCCACCTCAGAGAGCCCTGCACCGGCCACCTTCCGTTGCCGACCGCGCTCGGTGACGAGGAGCCCATCACCAAGGCATGTTCACGCACAGCAGCGATCCATGAGGAGCGCGAATGACTGGCACGACCCACAGCGCTTCTGCCAGGCACGGACCCGAACTCCTCGGCCAGATCGTCGTCCTGATCGGCGGAAGCTCGGGAATCGGATTCGAGACCGCTCGACGCGCCCGAGCGGAGGGCGCCGAGGTCGTCCTCACCGGCCGTAATCCCGACCGACTCACGCAGGCGGCCAGCGCAGTCGGCGCGCGACAAACGGCAGCCTTCGACGCGACCGACGTCGCCGCCCTGAAGCGGTTCTTCCAGGAATTGCCAGGTTCGATCGACCATGTGATGGTGACAGCCGGGGGTCCACACTACGGCCCACTGCTCGAGGTGGACTCGCCGCACCTGCGCGACGCCCTCGGCGGTCATGTGGAACTGGGGCTCGAGGTCACGCGCAACGCTGTCGGCAAGATGAGGCCCGGGGGCACGCTGATCTTCATGGGTGACGCCGGCTCGCGCCGCGTCGCACCTGGCATCGGCATCGCCTCCGCCGTGAGCGCCGTGATGCCCCTGTTCGTCGCCGCGCTGGCGCTGGAGATCGCACCCGTCCGCGTCAACGCCATCGCGCCTGGATTCGTCGACACTCCGCTGTCGGCGGCGGTGCTCGAAGACCGACTCGAGGGGCGCCGCGCCGAGCTCGCCGAAAGGCTCCCGATCGGCCGCGTCGTCACCCCTGCCGACGTCGCCGCGCTCGCTGTCCATCTCATGGCCAACACGGCACTCACCGGAGCCACCTACGACATCGACGGAGGGCAACAGCTCGTCTTCTGAGAAGACGTCAACCGGTGGAGTGGCAGCCACGCCGGCTGCCGGAAACAGTGGAAAGCACACAGGCTGATGTGATGAACGTCGGCAGCGGATACGGAGGTACGCAATGAGCGACACGACTGCGATACAAGCCCCACTCATCGTGGTCGGCGTCGATGGTTCCGAACCCTCGAAGGCTGCCCTGCGCTGGGCCGTCTGGCAGGCCGAACTGACCGGATACGCCCTTGTGGCCGCGATCGCCTGGGACTTCCCGCACAACTGGACCGGCTGGTCCCCGCCCGGAGAGCCCTCGTTCGACTGGGAGGACAGCGCCCGCGACATCCTCGCCGCAACCATCGATGAGGCTCTCGGGACTGATCAGGTCATCGAGATCCGAACCCGAGTTGTTCAGGGCCATCCGGCCGGCGTACTCCTGGACGAAGCCAACGGCGCCGGGTTGCTGGTCGTGGGGAACCGTGGGCACGGCGGATTTTCCGAAGCCCTGCTCGGCTCCGTCGGGCAGCACCTCACCCACCATGCCACCTGCCCCATCGTCGTCGTCCGCGACCCGCAGACCCGCTGACCCGCTGACCCGCTGACCCGCTGACCCGCTGAAGCGGACACGCACTGTTGCTCGACACCCACGGCCGACATCGTTCCGGACAGGTGAGGCGTCGCCCGGCCGGAACGCGTCCGGATGCGGCAGGTCAGCACCCGTGCCCAGGGTGGCGCCCGACGGAGAGGTCCTCGGGGCGGGAGGCGGTGCGGAGATCGCCGATCGGTCCGCCCCGCGATCGGCGTGTATCGGCGATCAGCTGCCCCATGGCAAGCTGTATTACTGCCGAAGCCTGCGTTTCCGTTCGCCATGTCGGCCTCCCCATCAACGACGCGGGACACAGCCGGATCGGGCCTCGACTCAATCCGAAGAGCGGCCCGCCGAGACGCTCGCGGCCCTACGCTGCCGGCGACGGCCGACCCAAGGCAGATCGCCCGAAACGCCACAGCCGCGCTACCGCATACACCGTCCCTGATGCCTGATATGCCACACTCATCACTAGTTGTGGACGACCTTGTGATTCGTCGTCCGGGACGTTCGGGGTGACCGTCCGCTTGAACGCACGACGGTCCGACGGACACGCATGCCGGTACGGGTGTGCGGCCGATAGTGCGCGTTGCCGCCCAGTGGTGGCGAACCAGGAGGTTCTCGTGGAGCCCGAGACGACTCCGGCTGATTCCGCCGCGCAACCACGGCGCCGCGGGCCTGACGACGTTCACGAAGCGGACGTGCACAGCATGCGGCTTGCGTCAGTCGTCCTGAACGTCTTCCATCTGGATGAGGCGGTGGGTTTCTACCGCCAACTCCTGGATCTGGAGGTATCCGCAGCCACCGACACCGCCGCCCTGCTGGTCGGCGCCGACGGCTCACAGCTATTCCTACGCTCGCTCGGCAGCCAGGCTGCCCACGTCAGCGGAGTGGGCATCCATTCCATGTTCTGGACAGCCCCGAGCCAGGCCGAACTGCAGCGTTGCGAGCAGGTTCTCAAGGATCGGCACGCCTACATCGGCACCCACGAGACCGACGGGTTCGTCTGGGTCGAGGGCCGTGATCCGAGCGGTGTAACGGTGGCGGTGAGCCACCCTGGACCGGATCAAGTCCCACGCAGCCGGATCATTGCACGGGTCTACGCATTGTGACGGTGGTCCACGCCGTCTCGGCAACCGCGCCGAGGGAAGATTGGGGGTCGCGCTGTGCGGGCGCGACGGTCGGCCCATCGGAACGCGGATCGGTGGCCTTCCACCTCCAGTGGCTGGTGGCGCTCTGAATACTCCACCTCGGATCGCCCCCGCGGCGCTCGGCTACTGGGCGTCGGTGACCTGAATGATGGTCTTGCCGCGGGTTCGTGGGCCGGGACCGAATGCTGCGGGAGCCTCATTCAGCGGTCTGACGGCGCCGATGATCGGCTTGAGCCGTCCATCCCGAACGCGTTGTGCCAATTCGATCAGCCGGGCTCGGTCGGATTCCACGACGAAGAACACCACTCGTCCGCCCTGGGGCTGATGTGAGGACGGCGCGGCGATGGTCACCAGCGTGCCTCCGGCCCGAACCAGCTCGACCGACCGCTCCTGAATCTCGTCGCCGATCATGTCGAAGACCAGGTCAACCTCGCCGACGTCCTCCAGTCGGTCGGCCTGCAGTGGTCCGCCCGGCAGGTGCGACGGGCGGGATCACCATGGCTCACTTCGCCAGTGTCTTCGGTTCGGCAGGAGCCCGAAAGTTGCACGGCGGCTCGGGGCGGCTAGCCTGGCATCTGTTACTGCTCCCGCCTGAACGGGGGTGGCCGGATGGCCACCTTGGTGTCGGTGAACGTCAGCAGGCCCCAGGACGTGGGCTGGCAGGGCAAGACCGTGCACACAGGTGTGTGGAAACGTCCCGTGACCGGTCCCAGCCGGGTACGCCGGCTGAACGTCGACGGCGACGGGCAGGGTGATCTCGCCGGGCACGGGGGCGACCCCCGGAAACGTCCTGCTGTGCTGCTCACGACCGCTGACCGACATCGTGCTCGACCTCTAGAACACACGACCGTCAGCCCAGCTTCGGCAGCGAAGCACGGCACAGACAGCAGAACCTTTGTCGACCTCTGGAGCCGCCCCGGAGGCGTCGACGACCCATGCTGATACCTGCCGCCCCCGCCAGATCCCGGCTGGCCAACAGTCACTCTCTGTACATGCCGGGCGCTCAGCTCGCCGCCGGGGAACACGGCATCAGCGGCCCTCGTCGGACCTTCGATTCAGCCTGGGGCATCTTGCCGTTTGGCGTACTCGATCACGCGCCGCCAGTCCTTAATGGCCTCGCCCGTGGCGTCGGGAATTACGATCTGACGCTCCTCGACGAGAGCCTTGGCCTCCCCGAGCCGCACTGTAGAGGACTTGAGGAAGGTCACTTTCCGTAGTCACTTCCCGCCCGACATCCGACCCGCAGCAGCAAGCCCCTAGGACCTTCGGTGGTTGTCCCCGACCTGTGCTCCACCTCCCACGCAACATACACGCAACACGACGGCTTCAGCCGTGCCCTGATATCGACTCAACCCCCCTTGGCCGCACGTCGGGCAGGCCGCTGACCTGCACTGACACAAGAACGCCAACCCACATGAAACAAGGGACCAGGCTGGTGCCCTCGTAGATCTCACGGATCTACGCAGGCAGGCGCCCTTCCGGGGTCGGAAGGGCGCCTGTCCTGGTGGTGCAATCTGGCGCTATAAGGCCGCTGACCTGCGCTTTCACCCTACGGCAGGTTGCGCGCCATCACGATCCGCTGCACCTGGTTGGTGCCCTCGTAGATCTGGGTGATCTTGGCGTCGCGCATCATGCGCTCCAGCGGGTAGTCGCGGGTGTAGCCGTAGCCGCCGAGGAGCTGGACGGCGTCGGTGGTGACCTCCATGGCGACGTCGGAGGCGAAGCACTTGGCCGCGGCGCCGAAGAAGGTGAGGTCGGAGTCGACGCGCTGGGACTTGGCCGCGGCGGCGTAGGTGAGCTGGCGGGCGGCCTCGAGCTTCATGGCCATGTCGGCGAGCATGAACTGGATGCCCTGGAACTCGGCGATCGCCTTGCCGAACTGCTTGCGCTCGTTGACGTAGCCCTTGGCGTAGTCGAGCGCGCCCTGGGCGACGCCGAGGGCCTGGGCGGCGATGGTGATGCGGGTGTGGTCGAGGGTCTTCATCGCGGTGGCGAAGCCGGTGCCCTCGGCACCGATCATGCGGGACGCCGGGATGCGGACGTTGTCGAAGTAGACCTCGCGGGTCGGCGAGCCCTTGATGCCGAGCTTCTTCTCCGGCGCGCCGAAGGAGACGCCCTCGTCGCCCTTCTCGACGACGAACGCGGAGATGCCCTTGGAGCGCTTCTCGGGGTCGGTCACGGCCATGACCGTGTAGTACTCGGAGACGCCCGCGTTGGTGATCCAGCGCTTGACGCCGTTGAGGACGTAGTCGTCGCCGTCGCGCACCGCGCGGGTCTTCATGCCGGCCGCGTCGGAGCCGGCGTCCGGCTCGGAGAGGCAGTAGGAGAACATCGCGTCGCCCTTGGCCAGCGGGGCGAGGTACTGCTTCTTGAGCTCCTCGGAGCCGGAGAGGATCACCGGGAGGGAGCCGAGCTTGTTCACCGCCGGGATCAGCGAGGAGGAGACGCAGACGCGCGCGACCTCCTCGATCACGATCACGGTGGCGAGCGCGTCGGCGCCCGCGCCGCCGTACTCCTCCGGGACGTGGACGGCGTGCAGGTCGGAAGCGACGAGCGCGTCGAGCGCCTCCTGGGGGAAGCGAGCCTGCTCGTCCACCTCGGTGGCGAACGGGGCGATCTTCGCCTCGGCCAGGCCCCGGACCGTCTCCCGGAGCATCTGGTGCTCCTCGGAGATCTGGAACAGGTCGAAATCTGCGCTCACGTTCGCTCCCGAGATCTGTCGGCGCCCCTCGGCACCCGTATGGCACTCAGTACCCTCGATTATGCACACTCAGTGCCATCCTGGGGGAGCTCCGGACCCCTGTCTGGTGTTACGTTCTGCACATGGCAGCAGCTGTGAGCACCGGGGACGACGCCAAGCCGACCATGCGGGAGTCGCTGGTCCACGCCGCGTTCCAGCTCTTTCTCGACCGCGGCTTCGAGCAGACCACGATCGACGACATCGTCTCGCTGGCCGGGGTCGGACGCCGCTCGTTCTTCCGCTACTTCCCCTCCAAGGAGGACGTGGTCTTCCCCGACCACGAGGGCTGCCTGGTCGACATGACCGAGTTCCTGCGCACCGCACCCCTCGACGGCGACCCGGTCGCCCAGGTCTGCGACGCGTCCCGGCTGGTGCTGCGGATGTACGCGGCCGATCCGCTCTTCTCCGTGCAGCGCTACCGGCTGACCCGCGAGGTCCCGGGGCTGCGCGCGCACGAGCTGTCGGTGGTGTGGCGCTACGAGCGCGCCCTCGCGGAGCACCTGCGCAGGCGCGGCGCGGAACAGGCCGACGGGGCGCTGCGCGCGGACGTGGTGGCGGCCGCGGTGGTCGCCGCGCACAACCACGCGCTGCGGACCTGGCTGCGCGCGGGCGGCGAGGGCGACGTGCAGGCGGCGATGGACGAGGCGCTCGGCTACGTCGCCCGCGCCTTCTCCCCGGCCGGCCCGTCCGCAGGTCCGTCTACAGGCGTCCCGGCGGACGGGAGCGCGGGCGCCGCCACCGCAACGGCGCGGGCGGACGGCGACAACGGGCGAAGCGACCAGGACGAGCAGGTCGTGGTACTGCTCGCACGCAAGGGCACTCCGCTGTGGCAGGTCGTCAAGGACGTCGAGGGCGCACTCGGGCAGTAGACCGGACCGGGACCCGAACGGGACCGGAGGGGCGCCGGAGAGGGGCCCGAAGGGGAGCCGGCGGGGAGGGCCCGAAAGGGGAGGGCACTGAGTGCCTTTACGTGGGGCACTGAGTGCCATACAGTCGAACCGGCACTGCGCCGCTGAACGACCCCACCACCCCGTTCACTGGAGCCCTCATGCCCTCTTCCACCCTTGCTCCGTCCTCGTCGCTCACCCTGCTGTCGACGCAGCCCCTCGCCGCCGCCCCCACGGGCGACGAGGAGTCCGCGCCCGTCCTGCGCTACCACCGGTGCGGCTGGTGCGGCTCGGCCACCGGACGCGCCACCCTGCTCTGCCCGATCTGCGGTTCGTCGGAGCTGCAGGAGCAGGCCAGCGCCGGTTCCGGCATCGTGCACCGGCTGCTGACGCCGCGCCACCGCCAGTACACCGACGGTGAGACGATCTGCCTGGTCGTGATGGAGGAGGGCTTCACCGTGCAGGCGTCCCTCGACGACGCGCTGCCGGGCACCGTGCCCGAGGGCACCCGGGTGCGCCTGGCTCCCCCGGCCCCGCACACCCACCTGCCGGTCTTCCGCGCCTGCGCCTGACCGCAGCCCCGCTCGGACTGCCCCCGACCCCCGGCGCGGGCCGACCCTGGCCCCGCTCGGTCTGACCCCGACCCCCGGCGCGGGCCGACCCCGGCGGGGCCTGCGGCGCATTACGCTTCCCCGGGCGGAGCAGCGGTGAAGGGTGACGGCGCGTGGACTTCTCGACCCTGGCGGTCATCATGGTGGCCGGGATGCTCGGCCCGCTGATCGCGCTGCGCGCGAGCTGGCGGGTCCCGGTCGTCATCGGCGAGTTGGCGGCCGGCGTACTGCTCGGTCCGACCTTCGCGGGGTACCTGCACTCCGGGGACAAGACCTTCGCCTTCCTCGCCGACATGGGCTTCGCGCTGATCATGTTCGTCGCGGGCGCGCACGTCCCCGTCCGGGACAGGGCGCTGCGGAGCGGACTGCTCAAGGGCCTGCTGCGAGCGGTCGCCGTCGCGGCGGTCGGCGTGGTGCCCGCCTTCGCGCTCTCGCGGGGGTTCGACACCGGGCACACCGCCCTGTACGCGGTGCTGATCGCGTCGTCCTCTGCCGCGCTGATCCTGCCGATCATCGACGCGCTGCACCTCGGCGGGCCGTCCGTGCTGGCCCTGCTGCCGCAGATCGCGGTCGCGGACACCGCGTGCATCGTCGCGCTGCCCCTGGCCGTCGACCCGGCCCATGCGGCGCGTTCCGCGCTCGGCGCGGCGGCGGTGCTCGGCTGCGCGGTGCTGCTGTTCCTGGCGCTGCGTGAGGCGGAGCGGCGAGGGTGGCATCGACGCCTCCACCGGCTCTCGAAAGAGCGCAAGTTCGCGATCGAGCTGCGGATCAGTCTGGCGATCGTGTTCGCGCTCGCCGCGCTGGCGACGCACACCCACGTCTCCATCATGCTCGCGGGGTTCTCGTTCGGGCTGGTCGTCGCCGCGATCGGCGAGCCGCGCCGGCTCGCCCGGCAGCTGTTCGCGCTCACCGAGGGATTCCTGGGACCGCTCTTCTTCGTCTGGCTCGGCGCCTCCCTGGACCTGCGTCAGCTCGGCAGCCACCCGTCCGCGATCGTGCTGGGCCTGCTCCTGGGCGCGGCCACGATCCTCGCCCACGCCTCGATGCGCCTGACCGGCCAGCCGCTCAGCCACGGCGTCCTCGCCTCGGCGCAATTGGGCGTTCCGGTCGCGGCCGCGACGCTGGGCACCCAGCTCCACCTGCTGCGTCCGGGCGAGTCGGCGGCGCTGCTGCTCGGCGCCCTCGTCTCCGTCGCCGCCGCGACGGCCGCCGGGGCCATCGCCGCCCGCAACGCGCCCACGACTCCCCCACCGCCACCGACCCCGCCGTCGGCCCAGGCCGCGACCGCGCGGCCAGGGCCAGGCTGAGCGATCTCGGCATCAGCCGGACGGGCCACCACGAGCACGCCTCACCCGAGCAGCGCCGCCGCCTCGTCGAGTTGCTTCAGCAGCTCGCCCTCGTCGTCCGCACGGACCGGGAAGAGACAGCGGTCAACCTCCGCCTCCGCGAACCGCTTGACCAGCACCGGGTCGTTCGGGACGCCGAACAGCGTAACCGACGGCCGCTCCCGTCCGGCCTGCGCCGCCCGCAGGCGCAGTCGCGTCGCGCGGCCGGCCAGCTCCTCCACCGAGGCGAGCGGCGCGCACTGGGGCATCCACCCGTCCCCGAAGGCGAGCACCCGGTCCTCCACCCCCGGCCCGTTGCCGCCGACGAGCACCGGCGGGTGCGGGCGCCGCACGGGCTTGGGCCAGGACCACAGCGGGTCGAAGTCGACGTGCTCACCGTGGTACTCGGCCTCGTCCTCGGCCCAGGCGACCCGCATCGCGTGGACCCGGTCGGCCAGGAGCGCCATCCGGGTGCGCGGGTCGGTGCCGTGGTTGGCCAGCTCCAGCCCGGTTCCACCCGGCGCCGACGCCGAAGACGAACCGGCCGTCGGCGAGCTGGTCCAGGCTGGCGACGGCCTTGGCCGTCGTGATCGGGTCCCGCTGGGTGACGAGGCACACCGCGGTGCCGATCGTCAGCGTCGCGCTCACCGCCGCGGCCGCCGCGAGCGCGACGAACGGGTCGTAGGAGTGGGCGTAGCCCTCGGCCGAACGCCCGTCCGGCCGACGGCTGGCGACCGGGACGTGCGTGTGCTCGGGGAAGAACAGCGACTCGAAGCCGCGTTCGGCGACCTCCCGCGCGATCCGGACGGGGCTCACGCCGCACCCGTTGAAGACGACGATGCCGTGATCCATGCGGGCCAGCCAAACAGAACCGGGTCGTCGGCGCACGGGAATTGAGGGCACAGGGACGACAGATCGACGTCACCCGCCGTCGGACGGCTCACGGAGCGGCCGCACGTCCCCGTAGGCCCCGCGCGTCGGCGAGGATCGGCACGGCGGCGGCCGACCAGCGGTGCAGGGCCAGCCAGCCGAGGTAGGAGGAGTGCCAGAGGTCGGGGCAGGACTCGTCGAGGCGGGCCTGGAGGTCGGGGTCGGGCACGGCCGCGGGCTCCGGAGGCTCCTCCTCCCCGAACCGACGCGACCCGAGCATCAGATCAGCAACTCCTCTGCCCCCAGCAGGCTTTCCCGCAGCCTGCGCAGCCCCCGCAGCACCGGCGGCGCGCAGACGAGGGCGTCGGCGCCGCCGTCCGCCGATTGGCCCACCAGCTCGGCGTAGGCGGCCGCGTGCCACGCGGGCAGGGACCGCGGCTGCCGGACGAGGTGAGGGCCGAGCCGGGCGGCGTGGGCGTTCAGCGCGCTCACAGACAGCACGGTCAACTCGGTTTATGCGGACCCCAGTTGCTCGGGATTGTCGTGCGTGACCGCCGCATCCAATCGGCGAAGGGCGGCGTCGACTGCGAGGGCGCTGTCGGAGGTCGTCACCTGGGCAGCGTAGGCGGGCATGTCACGGAGCGTCATGCCATGTGCACGTCCGGTGTACTGCGCGCGAGGGTTGCGAGGGTCGCGAGGGTCTCCGCGAGGACGGGGAGCGGCGGCGAGGCGAGGCCGAGTCTGACGGCCGCGCGCGGGATGCGCGGGCCGACGGCGTAGGCCGCGGCTGGGGTGAGGCCGATGCCCTCGCGGGCCGCGGCCGCGACGAAGGTCTCGGCGTGCCACCCGGGCGGCAGCTCCCACCAGCAGTAGTACGACCCGGGATCGCCGCGCAGGAGCGCGTCAGGAAGCTGTTCGCGTGCCACGAGTTGCCGCTCCGTGGCATCGGCGCGCTTGGCCGCGCCGATGCGCGCCACCGTGCCGTCGCCGATCCAGCGGAACGCCGCCTCCAGGGCGAAGCCGCTCGGCAGCCAACTCCCCGCCCGCAGCGACGCGGTGACCTGCTCCCGGAAGGCGCGCGGCACCACCGCGCACCCGGTGCTCAGGCCGGGCGCGACGCGCTTGGACAGGCTGTCGACCAGCACGATCCGTTCGGGCGCGAGCGCGGCGAGCGGCGGCACGTCCGGCCGGAGGAACGCCCAGACGGCGTCCTCGACGGCGGTCAGGTCGAGCCGCCGCAGCACCTCGACCAGCCGCTCCCGGCGCTGCGGCGGCATGGTGACGCCGAGCGGGTTGTGGACGCGGGGCTGGAGGTAGACCGCGCGCAGCGGCGCCGCTCGGTGGGCGGCGGCGAGCGCGTCCGGATCGAGGCCGTCGCCGTCCAGCGCGATCGGCACCAGCACGATGCCGAGGCGCTGAGCGGTGGCCTTGACCACCGGATACGTCAACTCCTCGACGCCCAGCCGCTGTCCGGGCGCGACCAGCGCCGCGAGGACGGCGGCGAGCGCCTGGCGGCCGCTGCCCGCGAACCGCAGCGCCTCCGGCTCGGGCAGCCAACCACCCTCCGGCAGCCCGGGGTCGTCCGCAGCGAGCAGGGCGGCGAAGGCCGAGCGTGCGGCGGGCGTGCCCTCGGCTCGGCTCGGCCGCAGGGCGGCGTCGAGCGCGTCCGGGCGCACCATCGGGGTCAGGGCGGTGGCGAGCAGCGCCGACTGCCCGGGCACGACGGGGTAGTTGAGCTCCAGATCGACCCTGGCGCGGGAGGGCTCGCTCAGCGGCAGCCCCGCGCCGGGCAGCCCGGCGGCGGCGCGGACGAAGGTGCCGCGGCCGACCTCGCCCACGACCAGGCCCCGCCGCACCAGCTCCGCGTAGACGCGCCCGGCCGTGGACGCGGCGATGCCGCGTCGGCGCGCGAAGGCGCGCTGGGTCGGCAGGCGCTCGCCGGGCTGCAGCCGGCCCGCCGCGATGGCGTTCGCGATCTCGTCCGCGAACAGGCGGTAGTCGTCCACCAGGGCCACGCTCCGTTCCAGGCGCCGCATGCCTCGGCCCAACTCCCCGGCCGCGCTCCCCGGCTGCATGCCTAGGCCGCATTCCGAAGCCGCCTCCCCGCGATTGCACCGAGGGTAATACCAGTATTGCACCGACCTGCCGCCCACCCTAGCCTCGGTGCCATGGATCTGATCAGCCTGCACGCGGAACTCGGCCTCGCCGCCGTCGCCCTGGGGATGGTGCTCACCCCCGGACCGAACATGATCTACCTGGTCTCGCGGTCGATCGTGCAGGGCCGGCGCGCGGGGCTGATCTCGCTCATGGGCGTCGGCACCGGCTTCCTGGTCTACCTCGTGGCCGTGACGGCGGGCATCGTCACCGTCTTCACGCTCGTGCCCGTGCTCTACACCGTGATCAAGCTGGCCGGCGCCGCCTATCTGCTCTGGCTGGCGTGGAAGGCGGTCAAGCCGGGCGGGACCGCGGTCTTCGCGCCGCAGCCGCTGCCGCCCGACTCCCCCCGCCGCCTCTACGCCATGGGTTTCCTGACCTGCCTGCTCAACCCGAAGCTGGCCGTCCTCTACGTCTCCCTGCTCCCCCAGTTCGTGGACCCGTCGCGCGGCCACGTCGCGGAGCAGTCGCTGCTGCTCGGCCTGACGCAGATCGCGATCGCCCTGACCGGCAACGCGCTGATCGCGATGGGCGCGGGAAGCATCGCGTCGTTCTTCTCGCGACGTCCGGTCTGGGTGAAGGTCCAGCGCTACGCCATGGGCACCGTCCTGGCCGGCCTCGCCGTCCACATCGCCGCCGACCGCGCCAAGGCCGTCGCAGCCTAGCCGCCCGCTCCCCGGGAGCCGACTGCCACGGCGCGCACCGCGCACCGCGTAGCGATCTTCCTGCTCCGGCCCTCTGGACTATTACCTCTCATTGAGAGGTAATGGAGGGGTGAACACCGACAACCCCGATCCCTCCGCCGAGCTCGCGGAGCTGCTGCCCGCGATCCAGCGGCTGGTGCGGCGGCGACTGCGCTCCGGGCTCGAGCTGCCACGGCTGCGCGGGGCGCAGATCGAGCTGCTGCGTCTGGTCGCGGCCCAGCCCGGCCTGCGGGTCTCCGAGGCGGCGCAGGAGCTGTTCCTCGCCGACAACTCCGTCTCCACGCTGGTCAACCAACTGACCAAGGCCGGCCTGCTGCGCCGGGAGACGGACCCCAAGGACGGCCGCGCCGCCCGCCTGCACGCCGAGCCCGAAGCGGTCGCCCGCCTCGCCGACTGGGACGCGCGACGCAGCGCGCTCCTCGCCGACCAGCTGGGACGACTGGACGACGCCGACCACCAGGCGCTCGCCGCCGCGCTCCCCGCGCTGCGCCGCCTGGCCGAAGGACTGCGCGAGGAGGCCACGCCATGACCGACGCACCCGCCGCAGGCCCGGCCGCCGCGGACGCCGCCACCGCCGACGCGGCCGCCGAGCCCGCCCTGCACTGCACCGACCTCACCTACTCCTTCGGCGACACGCGCGCGGTCGACGGCCTGAACCTGGAGGTCGCCCAGGGCGAGGTGTTCGGGCTGCTCGGCCCGAACGGCGCAGGCAAGACCACGGCGATACGCGCGATCACCACGCTGCTGCCCGTCCCCGCCGGGAAGATCAGCGTCTTCGGCCTCGACTGCGCGCGCAAGCGCATGCAGGTGCGCCGACTGCTCGGCTACGTCCCGCAGCAGCTGTCCGCCGACAGCGGCCTGACCGGCCGTGAGAACGTCGAGCTCTTCGCCCGGGTCTTCGACGTGCCGCGGTCCGAACGCCGCGACCGCGTGGACGAGGCGCTGACGGCCGTGGACCTCACCGAGGCGGCCGGGCGGCTCGCCGGTACCTACTCCGGCGGCATGGTCCGCCGACTGGAGCTGGCCCAGGCCCTGGTCAGCGCGCCGCGCCTGCTGATCCTCGACGAGCCGACCATCGGCCTCGACCCGCTGGCCCGCGCGAGCGTCTGGGACTGCATCGCCCAGGTCCGCGCCGGGACCGGGATGACCGTCCTGGTGACCACGCACTACATGGACGAGGCCGACGAGCACTGCCACCGGCTCGCGCTGATGCACCGCGGCCGGATCCAGGCCATGGGCGCGCCGGGTGAGCTCCGTGCCGAACTGGCCGCACAACTCGGGGTCGACCCGGACCGGGTCAGCCTGGAGGACGTCTTCCGCCACCATGCCGGCGCCGGCCTGACCGGTGCCGACCGACCCGACGAGGGAGGGGATTTCCGCGATGTCCGCCGCACCCGTTCCGCCGCCCGTCTCCGCTGAGGCCGACCCCGCCGAGACCGGCGCGTCCGGCCCGACGACCGGCACCACGACTGTGACCGCGACCGGCGGCCACTCTGGCCGCCGGTCCGCAACCGGTCCAGCTGCGGCTGCTGCTCAAGCCGCCGCCCGCGCGCACGGCCTGGCGGCTGGTGCTCGCGCGCGTCGGGGCGATGTGCACGGTCGAGCTGCAGAAGCTGCGCCACGACCGGACCGAGCTCTACACCCGGGCCATCCAGCCGGCGCTGTGGCTGCTGATCTTCGGTGAGACCTTCACCCGGATCCACGCGATACCCACGGGCGGGATCCCGTACCTCGACTACCTGGCCCCCGGGATCATCGCCCAGTCCGCGATGTTCATCGCCATCTTCTACGGCATCATGATCATCTGGGAGCGGGACTCCGGCGTCCTGACCAAACTGCTGGTCACCCCGACACCCAGGGCCGCGCTCGTCACCGGCAAGGCCTTCGCGGCCGGCGTGAAGTCGGTGATCCAGGCGCTGGTCGTGGTGGTCATCGCGGCGGTGCTGGGCGTCTCGCTCACCTGGAACCCGCTCCGGCTGCTCGGCGTCGCCGTGATCGTCGTGCTCGGGTCCGCGTTCTTCTCCTGCCTGTCCATGACGATCGCCGGCATCGTGCTGACCCGCGACCGGCTGATGGGCATCGGCCAGGCCATCACCATGCCGCTCTTCTTCGGCTCCAACGCGCTCTACCCCGTCGCGGTGATGCCGGGCTGGCTGCAGGCGATCAGCAAGGCCAATCCGCTCAGCTACGAGGTCGACGCGCTGCGCGGCCTGCTGCTGGGCATCCACGCCCATCTGGGCCTGGACTTCGGCGTCCTCGCCTTCTCGGCGGCGCTCGGGGTGACGGCCGCCTCGCTGCTGCTCGGCCGCCTGGCGAAGTAGCCCCCCGCACCACACCGACCACCTCCCTTCCCCGCGCATGGCGCGTGTCAGGATTCCTTGACACGCGCCATGGCTGTCAGGCTAACCTGACAGCCATGGGAGTTCCTGAGGAGTCCGCTGCCCGGTCCGCCGAGGGCGCGGGAGCTGCCGCCGACCTGCTGGGACAGGTCACGGCCAGGGATCCGGCCGTCGGGCTGAGCGCCGTCGTCGCGCTGCGCCGACTGCTGGAGGAGCTGGAGCGTCTGCACGTCGACAACGCGCGCGACCAGGGCTGGACCTGGCAGAGCATCGCGTCGGCGCTGCAGGTGAGCCGGCAGTCCGTGCACGAGAAGCATGCGAGCAGGCGCAAGGCCACGGGCAAGGAGAGCTGAGAGTGTTCGAGTACTTCACCGGCCGCGCCAAGCGCGCCATCGTCGTCGGCCAGGACGAGGCGATCGCCCTCGGCCACGACTTCATGGGGACCGAGCACCTGCTGCTCGGCCTCGCCGCCGATCCGGAGAGCGCCGCGGGCTCGGTCCTCGCCGCCCACGGCGTCGACGCCGACCGCACCCGCGAGGTGACCGTCCGTCTCCTCACCGAGGCCGGCGTCGACGCGACCGGCGGCCGCCCCGCGAGCGACGCGCTCGCGTCGATCGGCATCGACGTCGCGGAGATCCGGCGCCGCGCGGACGAGAGCTTCGGCGAGGGGAAGTTCCAGTTCCCGCGCCCGGCCTACACCCCGCATGCCAAGGCCGCGCTGGAGCAGACGCTGCGCGAGGCGAAGGCACTCGGGCACGAGCGCTTCGGCACCGAGCACATGCTGCTGGGCATCCTCGCCGTCGGCGGGGACGACGCGGAGCGCACGACCGCTCTGGCGGTCCTGACCGCACTGGACGTTAACACGGCGGCGCTGCGGCCCGCGCTGCTGTCCCGGATCACCGAGGGCTGAGGCGTCCGCCGGGCGGCGCGGGCCACGTAGGCTCTACGGCACAGCCGCCGCACCCGGCACAGCCGCCGAACCGAGGGAGCCCGCACCGTGTCGCTGATCTGGCGTCACCACCCCGTGCCGCCGACCGTCGGGGTCGTGCTCGTGATGCACGGCGGGGAGGAGCACGGGCTCGAGCCGCCGTCGTGGCTGAACCCGCCTCTCCAGCGGATGCGCCCGTTCGAGCGGGCGTTGCTGCGGTCTCCGCTCGGAGAGGCGCTGGGCGTGGCCGAGGTCGGGTACCGCTGCCGGGGCTGGAACGGCCAGCGGGCGGACGCGGCGATGGACGCGGAGGAGGCGCTCGCGGAGCTGGTCGGGCTGGTCGGTCCGGGTGTGCCGGTGGTCCTGCTGGGCCACTCCATGGGCGGGCGCGCCGCCCTGCGCGTCGGCGGGCACGCGTCCGTCGCCGGGGTCGTCGCGCTCGCGCCCTGGTGCCCGCCGGGCGAGCCCGTCGAGCACCTCGCCGACCGCCGCGTGCTGGTCATCCACTCCGACCACGACCGGGTGACGTCCCCGGCGGAGTCCCTCGACCTCGCCGCGCGCGCCCGGATGGCCGGCGCGCAGGCGGCTCGCTGCGTCATCCCGGGCAGCGACCACGCGATGGTCCGCCGCGCGCCGACCTGGCACCGCCTCACCACGCTGCTGACCGGTGCCCTCCTCGGCGCGTGGCCGTTCCCGGACCCGGTGGCCAAGTCGCTCGCACGCACGGGCTCCGACATCGACGGCCTCGACTTGCGCCTCCCCCTCTGGTCGGGCCGCCGCTGACAGTGGTCTCTGGCAGCATGCAGAACCTGCAACTGCGCATCGACGCCTACACGCTCCCGGGCCGCGACTGCGCTCCGGGGCCGGTCTTCCCCGGGGTGAGCGGGATCGAGGTCGCCGTCCAGCGCAAAGACCGGCCTGCCGAGCTGCTCGACCCCCAGCCCGGCGACGCCGAGGCCGCCCGCTGGGCCTTCGACTGAACCTTCACCCCGGACGGCGAACTCCGCGGCCCCTACGTCCAGAACCGCCTCGGCGGCCGAGCCGGCCTGAGAGCGGAGCCAGCCGAACCTCGGCGGGTCGGCCGAGGGCCGCTCCTGCTGCAAGGGCCGCGCTGGTGGTCAGATGTCGCGGAAGGTCTCGATCCGGGCGCCGATGGAGTTGAGGCGTTCGGCGAGGTCCTCGTAGCCGCGGTTGATCACGTAGACGTTGCGGAGCACGGAGGTGCCCTCGGAGGCGAGCATCGCGAGGAGGACGACCACGGCGGGGCGCAGGGCGGGCGGGCACATCATCTCCGAGGCGCGCCAGCGCGTCGTCGGGCCCTGGACGAGGACGCGGTGGGGGTCGAGGAGCTTGACGTTGGCACCGAGGCGGTTGAGCTCGGTGAGGTAGATCGCGCGGTTGTCGTAGACCCAGTCGTGGATGAGCGTGTCGCCGTGCGCGGCCGCCGCGATCGCGGCGAAGAAGGGCACGTTGTCGATGTTGATGCCGGGGAACGGCATCGGGTGGATCTTGTCCGCGGGCGCGGTCAGCTTGGAAGGGCGGATCGTCAGGTCGGTGAGGCGGGTGCGGCCGTTGCGGGCGAGGTACTCCTCGCTGCGGTCGTAGTCGAGGCCCATCTCCTCCAGCACGGAGAGCTCGATCTCAAGGAACTCGATCGGCACCCGGCGGATCGTCAGCTCCGAGGAGGTGACCACGGCCGCGGCCAGCAGGCTCATCGCCTCGACCGGGTCCTCGGCGGGGGCGTAATCGACGTCGCTGTCGATCTTCTCCACGCCGTGGACGGTCAGCGTCGTGGTGCCGATGCCCTCGACCTTGACGCCGAGCCGCTCCAGGTAGAAGCAGAGGTCCTGGACCATGTAGTTCGGGCTGGCGTTGCGGATGACCGTGACGCCCGGGTGGCGGGCGGCCGCGAGCAGCACGTTCTCGGTGACGGTGTCCCCGCGCTCGGTCAGCACGATGGCGCGGCCGGGTGCGACGCCGGGCTCGACGTCGGCGTGGTAGTGGCCGTCGGTCGCGTTGACGCGCAGGCCGAACTGGCGCAGCGCGGCCAGGTGCGGGCCGACGGTCCGGGTGCCGAGGTCGCAGCCGCCCGCGTAGGGGAGCTTGAAGTGCGGCTCCAGGTGCATCAGCGGGCCGAGCAGCATCAGCACGCTGCGGGTGCGACGCGCGGCGTCGGCGTCCATGGCGTCGAGGTCGAGCCTGGCCGGCGGGGTGAGCTCGAGGTCGTTGCCGTTGTTGATCCAGCGTGCCTTGACGCCGATGCTGGTCAGGACCTCGAGGATGCGGTAGATCTCCTCGATCCGCGCGACCTGGCGCAGCGTCGTGCGGCCGGTGGTGAGCAGCGACGCGCACAGCAGGGCGACGCCGGCGTTCTTGCTGCTGCGCACGTCGATCGCGCCGGTGAGGCGCCGCCCGCCGGTGACCCGCAGGTGCATCGGCCCGGCGTACCCGAGGGAGACGATCTCGCTGTCGAGCGCCTCACCGATTCGGGCGATCATCTCAAGGCTGAGATTCTGCTGACCGCGCTCCATCCGGTTCACGGCGCTCTGACTGGTGGTCAGCGCCTCCGCCAGTTCGGCCTGAGTCAGGCCCTTGTGCTGTCGGGCGGTACGGATGAGCTTGCCGATGCGTACGAGGTAGTCGTCAGTCACACGGCTCACACTATCTCAGATCTGAGATGCGAAGCACGGCCGGTTGCGCCATCAGAGGGACGTGGCCGGGCGTACACGAACCCCGGACGGTACGTACTCTGACGATCTCTCATCGCACGACGGCCCGCCCGCTCCCCCGAGTGGGCTAAGATCACGCGGCCTGCACGCGGTGCAGACAGCTGTGTCCAGGGGGGAACAACGACATGGTCGACGAATCGATCGAGGGCGGAGAGAGATCCGCCAAGGGCGTCAACGTGGCGCTCCAGGTGGTGGCGGCGTTCGGTCTGGGCGCGGTCGCGCTCGGGGCGATGTGGGGTCTGGGGGTGTTCCGCAAGCCGACGGACGCGGCGGGGGCGGGGAGGCCGGCGGGCTGCCAGGCGCGCAAGCCCTCCGACGCGGCCGAGTACCCGGCCCTGTGCGCGGCCCTCAACCAGCCGGACCTGCCGGTGCTGCTCGGCGCGCCGGGCGAGCACGTGATACTCGCGCAGTCCGCGGGGAGCACCTTCACCTATCCCAACGGGTCCACGGAGAGCGACGCCGCCGCCGAGGTGCAGCTCGGGACCTACAACGTGCGGCTGACCGACAACCAGAACATCTCGGTCAAGGCGCTGGCGGCCGTCACGGACTCGGTCCAGCCGACCACGGTGCTCGGCCATGCGGCCCTGACCTACGCGGACCGCACGATGGAGATCACCTTCGGCGGCGACCAGGCAGGCGGCACTCGTGCCGGGGGCATCGCCCGGCACCTGGTCGTGGCGAAATCGGCCAAGGACGGCGGCGGCAGCTTCGAGCTCGCCGTCTGGCGCCAGGACGGCACGACGCCGGACGCCGCGTCCCTGCTACGGATCGCCCAGGAGGTGCTGCCTGCCGCGCCGGGCTGGGTCGGGGGAACGTGAGACAGCGGGGCGCATGAGGAAGGGGGCGGTGACCGGCCCGAAGGCCGGTCGCCGCTTCCGGACGAGCAGGATCAGCTGCCGAACGTCATGCCCAGGTCGTCGACGTAGCCGTCGTCGTCGGTTCCGGCCGACCGGGTGAAGGAGACGGTGAGCTTGACCGACGTGGTGCCCTGCGGGACGGTGCCGGTGGCCTGCTCCAGGAGCAGCTCCGTCTGGTTGTTGCGCTGCGCGGCCGTCACCGGCGCCAGGCTGGCGGTGCCGAGCGAGGCGCCGGAGGCGTTCAGGAACGTCGCCACGACGCCGGCCTTGTCACCCTGCGTGCTGTAGCCGCCGATCCAGCCGGAGAGGCTGTAGGGCAGCGTGCCGGTCGCGATCTGTGCGGCCCGGCTGCTGACGTCGACCGTCTGCGTCATCTGCGAGGACGCGTACGGACCGCCGTCGAAGAACGCGTTGCCCGGCGTGGCCGGCGCCTTCGGGCCCTGGGACGTGGTCGGGTAGGAGGGCGCGCCGTAGCAGACCTGCTGCGGCAGGTTGGAGGTGGCGGTCCAGCCCTGCGCCGGGTAGCCGCCGGTCCCGCTGCCGCAGGAGCCGGTCTCCGCGCCGGGGTTGGCGATCGGCAGCTGGAACGCGGTGCCGGAGGCGCCGACCGTCCAGGTGAAATTCGCCGAGCCGGACGCGCCGGTGCCGTCCGTGGCGGAGGCGGTCACCTGGTAGACGCCGGCCGTGGTGGGCGTGCCGGTGATCGCGCCGGAACCGCTGACGGACAGTCCGGCGGGCAGGCCGATGGCCGACCAGCTGAGCGTCTGCCCGGACGCCGAGTCGCTCCCGGCGAGCTGGAGCGAGGAGATCGCCGTGCCCGCGGTCGCGGCCTGGCTGCCGGGGTTGGTGACCGTCACCGTGTCGCCGCCCGACTGGGCACCGGTGAACACCTCGTTGTACGGGGTGGCCCACTTGTCGTTGTTGGTCATGCTCGGCAGGCCGAGCGCGCCCTCGATGACGCGGGCGGTGCTGTAGTGGTCGTAGCGGGTGGCGTCCTGGTAGCCCGCCTTCACCGTGCCCTGCGAGCCGATCACGATCGTGGCGACCTGGTTGCTCTGGCCGGGGCCGAAGCCGCCGGGGCCGCCGCTGCCGTCCTCGTCCCAGGTGAGGACCAGCAGGGACTTCTGCTGGGTCCAGGCCGGGGAGGCGAACAGGGTCGGCAGCGTCTGGCTGAGCCAGGTGTCACCGGCCGCGATGCCGCAACCCTCCATGTCGTTGCAGGAGTCGGCGTCGGCCCAGACGAACGCCGGGGTGGTGGCGGTCGACTTCAGGTCGGTGTTCAGCAGCTGCGGCAGCGGCTGCCAGTGCGCCTGGCAGTAGGCGTTGTCGCTCTGCATCTTGGGGTCGTAGTAGAACGGCACGTCGTCGGACTCGTAGTTGCCGCTGTTGCTGGTCTGGCAGTTGCTGGTCTGGCTCTGGACGTACTGCTTCCAGCTCTTGCCGGCCGCGTCGAGGTTGTCGTTCAGGCCGTTGTTGGTGGCGGCGCAGGCCGCGTTGGTGATGCAGTCGGCGCCGGGGTTGCTGTTGTTGCTGCGCCCGTAGGAGTTGCCGAACGCGATGGCCTCGTAGTTCGGGTCGGAACTGTGCGTGTTGGCGTGGTAGTTGGTCAGCAGCGAGCCCATCGGCACCAGCGTGTTGTTGATGTAGGGCGCGCTGGAGTCGCCGATGATGCCCGCGCCGCCGTCGGCGGTGTTGGAGGACGCGGAGTAGTTGTTGTTCTCCATCATCACGACGAAGACGTGGTCGTATCCGGGCACCGTCGACGCGGGCACGCTCAGCGTCGGGGCGGTGATCGGCGTGTCCAGGGTGAGCGACAGGTCGTCGGCCATGCCGTCGTTCTGGGTCCCGGTCATGGTGAAGTCGACCGTGGTGAGGATGGACCGGGTGCCGGCGGGCACGGCCGCGGTGGTGCTGCGCTGCAGGAACTCGGTGGTGCTGCTGCGGTCGGCGGCGAGCACCGGGCCGATCGAGGCGGTGCCGAGGGAAGCGCCGGAGGCGTTGCGGTAGGTGACGGTGACGGCGGCGGCGTCGTTGTAGCCGCTGACGCCGCCGAGCCAGGCGGAGAGGGTCGCGTGCACACCGCCGGCGTCGATCGCGGGGGCGGCCGAGGAGACGTCGGTGACCTGCGTCATCTCGGAGGAGCCGCGCGAGCCCCCCTGGAAGTAGGCGGTGCCCTTGGTCGGCGAGCCGGGCGTGGTGGTGCTCGCGCCGTTGGTGGAGTTGTAGCAGTTGATGACCGGGTCGCCGGAGGTGATCTGCCAGCCCGGAACGGTGGTCTCCTCCCACCCGCCCGGACTGCACTGCGAGGTCTCGGCGTTGCCGTTCAGCAGCAGGTTGGCGCTCTCGGTGGCGGCCGAAGCGGACTGGGCGGGCGCGGCGAGCACGGGGGCGACCGCGGCGGCCAGTGCGGTCAGCGCGGCGGCGGCGAGGGTCGCGGTGCGGGGCCGGACAGTGCGTCGTGCGGGGCTGGGCGACGGCGGGGCGGATCGACTCATCGCGGGCGTCCTTCTGCGGGAGGGGTGCGCATGACGGGACCTGCTATTGGGCTAGCCCAATGCTCGGGCACTCGATTCTGACCCTCGTGGGTGAGCCGGAACAGGTCCGCCGGTTGCACAGTCGGCGTCCGGCAGGGAAACGCGCGGGACGCGGACCCGTACGCGCGCCGGTCCGCACGGGCACGTGGGTGGCGCGGCCCAACACCCCTTCGCCGGGAGGCGTGGATGCGCATGCACGTTGGCCGAACCCCCACCCTGCTCGCCGTCGGAACCGTCGCCCTCGCCGCCGCCGCCCCGTCCGCGGCGGCGGCGGCGGCGGCCCAGGCTGCCGCCGCCCAGGCCACCGCGGCCACCAGCCCGATCCAGGTGTACGGCGCCTGGCACTGCTCCGACGACGCGTGCACCTGGGCGACCGTCCGCGACATGACGGACTTCGACCAGAAGAACCACTGGCTGATCGACCGGGGCGACGGCCACCCCTCCGTCAACCTCGTGGTGCTGAGCTTCGTCAACCCGCTGCGGCTGCTCGACGGCACAACGGACGCCGGCGACACGAACGGCGTCCCCAACGGGATGACCCAGGCGATCGTCGACTACTTCACCAGCCACGGCGTCCGCGTGATGCTCTCGATCGGCGGCATCACCTACGCGGGCGACTGGGACACCGCCCTCGCGCAGAACCCCACCCTGCTCGGACAGAAGGCGGCCGCGCTCGCGACACAGCTGGGCGTCGGCATCGAGATCGACTACGAGAACTCCTCCAGCCCGAACCTGACGGGCCTTCAGTCGTTCGTCTCCGCCTACCGCGCGGTCCACCCCTACGACGCCACCGGCGCGGACCCGACCGCGCGCCTCACCATCGACCTCGCCGCGGGCGACCGCTGGCTGGTCGGCCTCACCCAGTACGTACCCGCTTACTGGCTGACCACCGGCAACCCGGTGCCCGACTACGCCAACGCGATGGTGCCCAGCAAACAGCCGAACGCGGCGGGGGCCGAGTCCAACTGGCAGGAGCACCTCTCCGGCAAGCCCACCTACAGCCCGCCGATCCCGCCGTTGGCCCCGGCGAAGTTCACCGGCAGCCTCTACATCGCCGAGGGCTCCTCCGTCCGGCCGGAGTGCACGAACTTCTCGACCTCGGTGGAGAACACCACCGGCTCGTGGGTCCAGAGCGCGGCCCCTGCCGGGGCGGGCACCACGCCCGGCATGCTCGGCTACATGTTCTGGGCGGCGGAGACGCCCTCCATGAAGGGCGTCACCACTGATCCGCCCAACAGCTGCCAGGGCGGCGTCGGCGTCGGGTCCGCCACCTACGGCGTCCCGGTGCCGATGCCGCCGCTGCGCCAGAACTGACCCACGACCGACCTACGGCCGACCCGTTGTCAGGACAGCGCGGACGCGGCGAGTTCGCGGACGCGGTCCGGGTCCCCGTAGATGTCGAGGGCCGTGATCAGGCCGTCCACGACGGTGAACGCCATGATGTTGGTGGGCCGTCCGTCGCGCACGACCAGCGCGGCGGCGGCGCCGTTGACCAGCACCGGCCGGAGCTCGGCCGCCGGGACGTAGCCGATCTTCGCGTTCTGGGCGACCGTCCGCGCGCCGCGCACCAGCGCGGGCCGCGGCAGCTTGATCGCGCCGAAGTCGGCGCGGGCCACGACGTCCGGGTGCAGCACCGACACCAGCGCGTCGAGGTCCCCCTCGCGCGCGGCGGCGAAGAAGGCGTCGACGACCTCGCGCTGCCGGGCGACGTCCCGCTGCTGCTCGGGGATCCGGGCCGTCGACACGCGCTTGCGTGCCCGGCTCGCGAGTTGCCGCGTCGCCGCGTCCTCGCGCTCCAGCACGGCGGCGATCTCCGGGAACGGCACCTCGAACATGTCGTGCAGCACGAAGGCCAGGCGCTCGTCCGGTGAGAGCGTGTCGAGCACGATCTGCAGGGCCAGGCCGAGGTCGTCGGCGAGCAGCACGGCGTCCTCCGGCGTGGACGGCCCGTCCTCGGCGACGACGGGGTCGGGCAGACGCCCGTCCCACGGCTCCTCGGCCCGGGTGCGGCGGCTGCGCAGCGCGTTCAGGCAGACCCGGCCGACGATCGTCGTCAGCCAGCCTGCGGGGTTCTCGATCTCGGCGGCGCGCACCTCCGCCCGGCTGATCCGCAGCCACGCGTCCTGCAGCGCGTCCTCCGCGTCGGCGAAGGAGCCGAGCATCCGGTAGGCCACGGCCCGCAGCCGGGGCCGGTGCTCCTCGAAACGCTCCGCGAACCACTTCTCGTCGTCCATCGCGCCCAGTCTCGCACGGGATCGAACGTGTTCCGGCAAAGTCCCCACGCAGCTCACAGTGTTCAGCGCGCGAATGCCGTTCGCCTTCCTCGGCTTCTCCACGAAGATCGGCCGGCTGGACCGCAAGCTCACGCTCCCGGCGGAGACCGTGGTGCTGGTGCGCGAGACGGTCGCGGCGCCAACGGCTGCCTGTCCTGCCAGGACGTGACCCGCTGGTACGCGCCGCGCAGGGCGTGGTCGGCGCGGAGCGCCTGGACGCGCTGCCGCGGTACCGCACCAGCAAGCTGTTCGACGAGTCCGAGCGCGCCGCGCTGGACCACGTGCGCGAGGTGGCCGAGGAGCGGCACGTCCGTCCGGAGACCTTCGCCCGGCTGCCCCGGCACTACGGCGAGCGCCGGATCTGCGACCTGGTCTGGCTGGTCGCCCGCCCAGTGATGACCCGCCAAACCCGGTCGACTCCGTTGGTGAGGGTCACCGCGGGGGCGGACACCGCCTCGGTCAGTCGTCCGGCCCGGCCAGGACACGGACGGCGAAGGGGCGCAGGCTGTCGTCACCGTGCTCGGCGGCGTAGCCGAGGGCGGTGAGCGTGCGAACCAGCGCCTCGGCCATCACCACCCGGACGGAGAGGGAGTCCGGACCGTCGGGGCCCACCGACGGGTGGGTTCTCCAGTGGAGCCACACGCCGCCCACGGCGTCGTCGAAGGCGTCGGCCTCCACCTCGACCCCGGCCAGCGAGGACGGGGTCACCTCGTAGGGCTTGGCGTTCAGGCCCGCCGCCAGCAGGTCGCGCTCCACACGGGCGGCCAGCCGCAGCAGCGCCGCGGCGGCGGGCGGCTCCAGCCGCCGCGGTCCGAGCGCGGGGTCCGAAGGATCCATGGGAGTCAGCGTAGAGAAGCCTCATGCGTCTCCGGGGCCACTCGGGGCATGATCGGAGAAGGTCGCATATGCCCGCGCCCGGGCCGAGCCCGGGACCGAGCCCGAGGAGAGCCGTGGAGATCCGCTACACCTGCGAGCCGAGCCCGGACACGGCGGCGAACGAGGACTTCGTCCTCACCGGCGCGAACTTCGCGCTGGTGCTCGACGGCGCGACCCCGAGCGGCCTGCCCACCGGCTGCGTCCACGACGTCCCCTGGTTCGTCACGCGCCTGGCGGGCCAGCTCGGCGCGTTCCTGCTCGCGCACCCGGACGAGCCCCTGCAGGAGGTGCTGCGGCAGGCGATCCTCCGCACCCGCGACCTGCACCCCCAGTGCGACCACGGCAGCCCAGAGAGCCCCTCCAGCACGGTCGCGCTGCTGCGCGCGGACCCCGTCGCCGACCGCCTCGACTGCCTGGTCCTCGCCGACTCCCCCGTGGTCGTGCGCACCCTCGACGGCCACGTGGACCTCGTCTCCGACGACCGCATCGACCATCTCCCGGCCTACGACCGCGACTCAGTCAGCGCCCTGCGCAACACCCCCGGCGGCTTCTGGGTCGCCTCCGCCCGCCCCGACGCCGCGGAACACGCCGTCCTGGCCTCGTTCCCGCTCACCCACGTCCGCGACGCCGCCGCACTCTCCGACGGAGTCACCCGGCTCGTCGACCGCTTCGGCTGGACCTGGACGGAGCTCCTCGACTCCCTCGCCGGCGACGGCCCCTCCCACCTCGTGGGGGCCGTCCGCAAGTCCGAACTCGCCCTCCCCGAAGGCAGCTTCCGCGGCAAACGCCACGACGACGCCTCCGCCGTCCACTGGAGTCAGGCGACGCGGTAGGCGGCGGCGCCGTTGTGCAGGAAGCGGGCACGACCGTGCTGGTCGGAGCCGATCAGGGACAGCACGCGATGGCCGTCGAAGGCCGGTCTGGCGGTGATGACGGCGCTGTCGCCCAGGCGGACCACCTCGACGCGGTCCCCGGGTCTGCCGAACAAGGACGTCGCGCGTGCGGTGCGGGAGTGACGGATCAGGAACGCGCGGCCGTCCTCGACGGTGAGCGTGAGGTCGTACCGCGTGGTGCGATAGGTGCCGCACATCTTCCGGTGAGCCTGAGACAGGTATGCGAAGGCCCCTGGGGCGGCAGAGGATCCGCCGCCCCAGGGGCCGTGTCGGCGCGCGACGGCTCAGATGTGGCGCATCGCGTAGATCGAGCCGATGGTCGAGATGGACTCGAAGCGGACCACCGCGCCCGTGTGCGGGGCGTGCAGGACGACGCCGTTGCCGGCGTACATGCCGACGTGCTCGCCGCCGTTGAAGAAGACCAGGTCGCCCACGCGCAGGTCGGCGACGGAGGTGACCGGGGTGCCGTCGGTCATCTGGGCGTAGGTGTCGCGGCCGAGCTGGTAGCCCGCCTGCTCGTAGGACCACATCATGAAGCCCGAGCAGTCGAACTCGTTCGGGCCGGTCGAGCCCCAGTTGTAGGGCGAGCCGATCTTGGTCTTCGCGGCGGCGAAGGCCGCGGCCTCGATGGAGTCGCCGGCCGCGCCGCCGTAGTTCAGGTTGGAGCCGGTGCCGCCGACCAGGACGGTGCGCTGACTGGCCGTCGCGGAGTCGAGCAGCTTCTGGGTGGCCTTGACCTTCGCCGCCGCCGCGTTCTTCAGCGCCTGGGCCTTCTGCGTGATCGCCTGCAGGGACTGCAGCTCCTGCTCCGCCTCGGCCTTCTCGCGGGCGAGGGTGCTCTCCTCGGCCTGGAGCAGGGTCAGCTGGGAGGCCTCGTTGCTCGTCAGCTGGTTCATCGAGGAGGCCTTCTGCAGGAACTCGCCCGGGTCGCTGGTGAGCATCAGCTGCACGGTGGGGTCCACCGCGCCGGAGGCGTACTGGCTCTGCGCGATCGCGCCGACGCTGTCCAGCAGGTCGTTCGCCTTGGCCTGGTTCCGCGCGATCTCGTCCTGAAGGATCGAGACCTTCTGCTGGATCTGCTGCTGCTGCGCCTGAGCCTGGTTGTACGCCTCGACCGCCTGGTCCGCCTGACTGTTGAGCTGGTCGAGCTGGGACTTCAGCTGGGAGGTGCTCGGCTGCGGGGCCGCCTGCGCCGTCTGCGTGGCCAGGCCGACACTCGTGGCCGCCACGACGGTGAGCGCGGATATTCGGGTACGGGTGCGACTGGGCGCGGCGGGACGGCGGTGGGACGCCACCTGGACGGGCTCCTTCTTCCTGGCCGTCTACCGGGTGAGCTGACGGGTTCGGGCCGGAAGTCTGCCCTACGACATCTCACGGTCGCCTCGCGTGCACGCACGCGCCGCAACCGCCCTGATGCCGATTCACCCCGGGGAAGTGGGTCCCCGGCTCCGTCTCGTCCTCCGGGCGTCCCCGCGCGACCTGCGCGGATCGGTCCGAAGTCCTCGACAGACTCGACGGGAACCGTCGTGGATGTCCCTCGGACGATCGACTGCACAACGGTTCGAAGGTGAACCATAGTTGCCGGATCGTGACCGGATCAACTGCGGCGTCGAAAACCTCTCGAAGACGATCCACCCAAACCATCCCCAAAGTCCCCAACCTCCCCCTCCGCACCTCCACCCGGATCTCCACCCCAGGGTGGTGCCCCGGCGTCGCGCGCGGGGGAACGCTTACGCCATGAGCGGAGTGCAGACGGCCGTGCAGGGCGTCGTGAGCGGCTGCATCGTGGTCTTCGGAGTCACCTGGCTGCTGGGCGCCCTCTACTTCGGGCTTCTCGCGCACGGTTCCCGGGAGCGGGCGCGTGGCTGGCTGCGCGGTCTGCGCGCCTCGTTGCCGGCGCGGATCGCGCTGGTGCTCGGCATCGCCGCGATGATCGTGCTGACCGGTCCGGCGCACAGTCCGTTCTGGCGCCACCTGCGCTACTGGAACCCGGTGCTCGGGATCACGGGCGCGGCGCTGGCCGTCGCGTCGACGGCGCTGCTGGTCTGGGCGCGCCTGGTGCTCGGCGCGATGTGGGCGAGCGTCCCGCTGGTCCAGGAGGGCCACGAGCTGCGCACGAACGGGCCGTACGCCCGTGTGCGGCACCCCATCTACACGGGGTTCCTCGGGGTCGTCGTCGGCGCGACCCTCGCCGAGGGCTTCGGCGTCTGGCTGGCGGCCACCGCAGTCACCGTGCCCTGGCTGCTGCGCCGCGTCCGTGTCGAAGACGGCCTGATGGCAGCCGAGTTCGGCGACCAGTACCGCGACTACCGCCGACGCGTCCCGGCCCTGCTGCCGTTCCGCCGCCCGTGGCGCCGGACCTGACGTCGGACGGGACGTCGGACGGGACGCCGGACGGGACGTCGGACGGGACGTCGGACGGGAAGGCCCCCGGCGCGCGGCCGGGGGCGTGGCGGAACGTGGTCACTCGCGGTCAGACGGTCAACGAGACCGGGTGGATCTCGTCGGCGGCATGACCGGCGCGCTCGTGGATGCGCTTGACGGCGTCCATGGAGGGCGCCTCGGACAGGCAGTAGACCGTGCCCGACTCGGGGTCGGCCCAGGCCTGCTTGAAGTGGACGTGTTCCTCAGCCTCGATCGCGAGGTCGGCCTGGTGCGCCGCCGCCAGCTGGTCGGCGGTGATCCCGGTCATCCCGTGGTGGACGTCCATGAAGAGCGTCATGACGTACGGCACCTCCTCGGTCCGGATGCTTCCAGGATGCGCCCTCGCCGCCGATGCGGCCCTCCGGACGCAGGGGCTCCGGACGCAGGGCTCCGGACGCAGGGGCTCCGGGACGCCCGGGCCCCCCGGAGCCCCGAAGCCTGCGGACCTCAGCCGACCGCGCCGTCGACGACGTCCAGCACGTCGACCATGCGCAGCAGCTTGGCGCGGACCCGGGCCCGGTGGGACTCCGCGACGGTGATCTCGACGACCGCCGGACCGGCCGAGTCGGTCCGGACGGCCAGGGCCTGGACCGGGTGGACGCTCAGCACCGCCGCGAGGCGGCCGAGCAGACGGCCGCCGGGGACGGCGGTCGCGATCAGGGTCGGCCCGGTCGCGACGCGAGCCGGGCGCGGGACGGGGGTTTCAAGGACCGTGCTCACGCGCTCAGGATGGCAGGACATCCACGCCACGGGACGAAGCGTCTCAAAAAGTGAGCAGATCGGGCATCGCGAGCACGGTCCCCGGCCTGACCGGCAGCTCAGTGCTGCACGGACCGGGAGAGCGAGAAGTCGGCGAAGTAGGTGTGCGAGGTCGTCTTCGGACCCCACGTGGTGTCGTGCCCGCCGTAGAAGGTGGAGAAGAGCACGCCGCTGAAGGGGATCGAGCCGATGCCGGACGCGGCGCCGGTGAAGGTCGCGACCTTGCGGGCGTCGAACCAGACGGTGACGTCGCCGGTGCCGCGGTCCACCAACTGCTCGACGGTGTGCCACCTGCCGTCGGCGGGCCAGGTCCAGTCGCCGACGCCCAGGTCCACGCCGTAGCCGGTGGGGCCGGAGTCGGTCGGGGTGTAGAGGTAGACCTCGCCGTTGTTCGACACGCCCTTCGCGCCGCGCCACATGTAGCGGGTGGACCAGCCGTCGCCGTGGTTGCCGCCGGACTCCTGGCCGATCTGGCCGCCGTACAGGCCGGGGAGCTTGCCCGCCTTGCCGAAGTCGTGGCCGATGGGGAACTTGACGGCGTACCGGAGATCGAGCGTCGTGGATGAGGCGAGGGCCGAGCCGCCGCTCAGCGAGGCGAGCCGGGTGTAGAACTGCGCGCCGCCGGGGTTCGGGCAGTCGGTGCAGGAGGGGGCGGAGGAGCCGGCGCCGTAGGTGACCTCCAGGGCGCTGTGGTCGCCGGGCGCGGTGGGATCGGTGACCTGCCTGACGTCGGCCGCGCCCCAGGAGCCGGTGGAGGTCCAGCCCCAGGCGGACTTCCAGGCGCCGGAGCCGTAGCCGGTGAACTGGCCGGTCCAGGCGGCGGATCCGCGCGGGGCGCGGACGGCGGCGGCCGTGGCGCTCGGGCCGGCCAGCGCTAAGCCGACGGCAGTGGCGGCCATGAGCGCGCCGGCGGTCGCGAGCGCGACCGGCGCCTTCGCGCGACGGCCGTGTCGGCCCTGGCGGCGTTCGACGGTGGGGGACATCTGACTCCCTCGGTTGTGGGGATGGGGGCGACCCGGTCAACTCGTGCTGCCGGAGTGGGGGTTCGTCGGTTCGTGACGCCCCGGCGCTCAGCCGTCCACCGTGCCGCCCAGGCGGTCGGCGTCGAGGGCGTGGAAGGTGAAGCAGCCGCCGAGGTGGGCGAAGACCGGATCGTCCGGGCTCGGTTCGCCCTGGCGCGCGAGGACCGCGTCCGCGTAATCCTCGGCGTCGTCCTCGGGGGTGTAGCCGAGTTCCGCGGCCTCCTGGAGGGAGACCCAGCCGCCGCGGGTGTTGCCGGAGACGCCGTGCACGATCCGGTAGCCGGGGCTCGGAGCGGTCAGGCATGCCTCCATCAGCCGCGCGCAGTCGTCGGGCGACAGCCAGGTGGCGAGGGCGCGCGCGTCGGGCGGCTCCGGGGCGCAGGTGAGGATGCGGACGCAGACGACGTCGAGCCCGTAGCGGTGGTGGTAGAGCGCGCCGAGGGCCTCGCCCGCGACCTTGGAGACGCCGTAGTAGGTGTCGGGCAACGGCGGGGCGTCGACGGTGAGCGGGTACTCGTCCGGGGTGTGGAAGCCGACGGCGTGGTTGGAGGAGGCGAAGACCACGCGCGGCACACCGGCCCGCCGGGCGGCCTCGAACACCGTCCAGGTGCCGTTGATGTTGACGTCGAGGATGTCCGCCCAGGGCGCCTCGCCCGAGATGCCGCCGAGGTGGACGACGGCGTCCACCTCCTCGCAGGCCCGCGTCATCGCGTCCAGATCGGTGACGGAGACCTGGACCGCTTCCTCGCCCTCGCGGGGCGTCAGTGCGGCGACGTCGAGAAGGCGCAGGGTCCGCCCGGGGCGGGCCAGCCGGGGCCTCAGCAGAGTTCCGACGCCGCCCGCCGCGCCGGTGATCAGAATCCGGGACACGGAGTCTCCTCGTGATGTCGGCTCGTGATGTCGACTCGTGTGCGGCTCATGCTCACAGAAGCCGAGGCCGTTCACAAGAGAGGCTCTCGTTCACATACAGGAACGCCCATCCTTGACCGACCCTGCGGCGCGACCTACGCTCGACCGTGTTCACATCCATGCACACGATCCACGTACCTGGATGCACGGTGGAGGCATGGTTGCCGAGAAAGGGATCGCGCCCGTGACCGAGCACCCCGCCCCGCCGCTCGCCCGTCGCCTCGACGGCCTGCTCTTCTTCCCAGTGACGGCGTTCGACGCGGCGGGCCGCTTCGACGCGGGCGGCTACCGGGTCCACCTCGAGTCCCGGCTGGCGGACGGCCCCGGCGCCGTCTTCGCGGCCTGCGGCACCGGCGAGTTCCCCGCGCTGGCTCCGGACGAGTACGCCGCGGTCCTCGGCACCGCCGTGGACACCGTCGCGGGCCGGGTCCCCGTCGTCGGCGGCACCGGCTACGGCACCGCGCTCGCCCGCGAGTACGCCCGCGCCGCCGAGTCCTGCGGCGCCGACGCGCTGCTCGTGCTGCCGCCCGCTGGCGTCGACGCCGACCAGGCAGGGCTGCTGCGGCACTACACGGCGCTGGCCGAGTCCACCTCCCTCGATCTGATCCTCTACCAGCGCGACCAGTTGGCCTTCACCCCGGAGACGGTGGCCCGGCTCGCCCAGACGCCCAACATCGTCGGGTTCAAGGACGGCCGGGGCGACCTCGACCTGATGCTGCGCATCGTCAGCGCGGTGCGCACGTCAGGCGTGGCGGCGGAGGACTTCCTCTTCTTCAACGGCATGCCCACCGCCGAGTCCACCCAGCAGGCCTACCGCGCGATCGGCGTCCCGCTCTACTCCTCCGCCGTCTTCTGCTTCGCGCCCGACCTGGCCCTCGCCTTCCACCGGGCGCTGGAGGAGGGCGACACGGGCAGGCTCGCCCTGCTCACCGACACCTTCCTGCGCCCCTACGTCGAACTGCGCCGCCTGCGGCCCGGCTACGCCGTCTCGCTGGTCAAGGCCGCGACGCGGGCGGCCGGCCACCCTGTCGGCGAGGTTCGCGCGCCGCTGTCGGAGCCTGACCCGGCGCACGTCGCCACGCTGTTCGCGCTGCTGGAGCGCACACGCGAGGCACTGGCGTGACGCGGGCGACGCCCGTCGGCGCGTACGTCTACCCCTGGGACGTGGACGGGGACCCGGCGGCGGCCGATCGGCTCGCCTCCCTCGGCGTCCGCCGCGCCTCGGTCGCGGCGGCCTACCACGCCGTACGGGCTCTGACGCCGCGCCATCCGCACCGCAGGGTCGTGACGGCGGACCACTCCGCGCTCACCTACCCCCTCGATCCCGCCCGCTGGACCGGTGCGGACCGGCTCCGCCCCGTGGAGGCCGCCTGGTCCCCCCGCTCCTTCGGTCCGGCCGTGGCGGCGCTGAACGACGCCGGGCTCGAGGTCTACGCCTGGACGATCCTCGCGCACAACGACGGCCTCGGCCTGCGCCACCCCGAGGCGACCGTCGTCAACGCCTACGGCGACCGGTACCCGTGGGCGCTGTGCGTCGCCCAGGAGCGGGTGCAGCACCACTGCGCCACCCTGGCCGCCGAGGCGGCGAGCCAACCCTGTCTGGCGGGTGTGGAGTTGGAGTCGTGCGGCTGGTACGGCTTCGACCACCTCCACGCCCACGACAAGACCGCGGGCGTCCCGCTGCCGCCGAGCGCGAAGCTGCTGTTCTCGCTCTGCTTCTGCCCCGCCTGCCAAGACGCCTACCGGGAGGCGGGCACGGACCCCGCGCGCCTGCGCGCGGACGTCCGGGCCGCGCTGGACCCGGTCTTCGCCGGCACGGCGAGCGACGCACGGCTCGGCGACGAGCAGGCCGAGGCGGTCGCGCGCATGCGGACCGGCGTCGCGACCCGCCTGCGCGAGCGCGCCGTCGAGGCGGTCCGGGCCGAGCGCCCGGACCTTCCCGTCCTGCTGCACGCCCACCCCGACCCCCTGGCCTGCGGCGCCTCCCCCGGCCTCTCCCCGGACGCCGCCCACGACCCGGTGCTGCTCTGCGGCGTCCGCGGCGGCGCCGCGCTCGACGCGGTCCGCGCGTACGCGGGGCGCGGCCGCAGGGTGGTCGCGACGGTGACGGCGGTCCAGGGCCTGGGCGCGGACCCGGCGGATCTGCCCGCCTGGTGCACCGACCTGGTCGCGGCCGGCGCTACCGAACTGCGCTTCTACCACCCTGGGCTGGCCTCCGCCGCCGACCTGGACGCCATGCGGAAGGCGGTCGCGGCGCTCGGCTGAGTCCTGAATCGCTACAGGTGCCGGGTCGCCAGGGCCAGCCGGTCCCGGGCGGCGAGGAGCGCGTCGCGGATCATCTGCTCGCGGCCCGGTGTCAGCCGGGCCGCCGGGACGCTGCAGCTGACCGCGTCCCGGGAGGGCGTCCGGTAGGGGATGTCCACGGCGAAGCAGCACAGGCCGACCGTGTTCTCCTCCCGGTCCGTGGCGTAACCGCGCTCACGGATCGCGTGCAGCTCCTCCAGCAGCGCCGCACGCGTCGTCAGCGTGTGCTCGGTCAGCGGCTCCAGCCGCTCCGGGAGGAGCTGCTCCAGCTCCTCGTCGGTGTGCGTGGCCAGCAGCGCCTTGCCCAGGGAGGTCGCGTACGCGGGCAGCCGCCGACCGACACGGGTGAACGGCCGCAGGTAGTGCTGGGAGGCGCGGGTGGCGAGGTAGACGACGTCGGCGCCGTCGAGACGCGCGAGGTGGATGGTCTCGGTGGTCTCGTCGGCGAGGCGGTCGAGGACGGGGCGCGTCGCCGCGACCACCTCGTCGCCGTCGATGTAGGCGGTGCCGACCAACAGCGCCCGCATCCCGATGCCGTAGCGGGTGCCGGTGACGTCCGTCTCGACCCAGCCGAGCTCGACCAGGGTGCGCAGCAGCATGTAGAGGCTGCTCTTGGGGTAGCCCAGCGCCTCCTGCACCTCCGCGAGGCTGTGCAGCCCCGGTCGGCCCGCGAAGAACTCCAGGAGTTCGACGGTCCGCACGGCCGACTTGACGTTGCCGCCGGCGGCTGCGGCGGTGCTCGGCGGCTGCGCCATCGGGCGATCCCTCGTCCTACGCGTTCACAGATCTGGACAGCGTTCAATATAGCCCGCGACCGACCGTGCGACATCCGGTCCGACGTCATGGGCCCGACCCCCCGTCGGGCCCATGCTCAGCGGGTGACGGCGAGTAGCCGCCGGTACGCGAGAGCGACCAGCCCGACTGTCAGCACGGCGAGGACGCCCGTCTCGACCCAGAGCATCGGCCCGAACTGGGAGAGCGAGTGGTAGACCGTCCAGTTCGACAGGTTCTCGCAGGCCAGGTGGTCGCACGCGCTGTAGGGGAGGTCCTTTCCGTGGACCACGGGGCCGAAGTCGTACGCCCAGGCGTCGCCCGGCATGGCTCCCGGGGCGAACACCGTCCTGCGGAACGGGAGCAGGTACGGGCGCACCTTCTCGATCCCGTACAGCAGGGCGCCGTACAGGGCGAGCGTGGTCCCGAGCGCCGGGATCACCCGGCGCCACAGCAGGCCGACGAGGGCTCCCAGGGCGATGGCGGTCAGCGTCAGGAGCGGGTAGACGGGGACCATCGCGTCGGAGGGAAAGGCGAAGGCCAGGTCGTTCATCGACGACGCGGGGTGCGACCAGAAGGCGGCCCAGCGCATCGCGGCCGACAGCGCCGTGCTCAGCACGACCAGGACCGCGGCCGGCAGCACCAGGCGCTGGGTGAACCAGCGGCGCGGGGAGACTGACTGGCTCCACAGCAGTAGATGGCGGCCGTGCTCGAAGTCCGCGGCGAGCGGCTGTGCCGCGAGCGCCGCACCCAGCAGCCCCGGCACGACGGCGGCGTAACTCGCGAACTCGTGCAGGCTGTTGGCGGTGGCCGCCAGGGCCATCCCGGTCCGGCCGCACTCCCCGACGATTTCGCTGACGGTACCGCGCGTGGTCGAGTCGCACTGGAGGCCGCTGTACCGCGCCTGCATCACGTCGAGTTGGTGGCGCTGATACAGCAGGTAGGCCAGCGCGGCGAGGTAGCCGAGCGTCACGACCAGCAGTGCGAGCCGCGTCTGACGCCAGGTCAGCCAGGTGACGCCGCGCGGGCGGAGGCCGCGACGGACGGCGGGACCTGAGCGGGCGGGAAGGGCGGCGGTGGTCACGCGGCGACCTCCATCGGGGACGAGGGGACGGTGGTGTTGAGCGAGGCGGCCCCCGGCGAGCGCAGGTAGGCGAGGAGCAGTTGCTCCAGGTCGGGCGGCTCGGCCCGCCAGCCCTCCGCGACGGGCCCGTCCGGGCGGACGAGCGCGGAGACGCCGCGCCCTGTGCGGCGGAGCTCCAGCACCGTGTGCGGTTCGAGCGGGAGGCTCTCCGGGCCGTCCAGCAGGAGGTGCGCGCCGAGGATCTCCTCGACGGGGCCGGCCAGCCGCACCTGCCCGTCGTCGACGAGGAGCAGGTGGTCGATCACGCCGTCGAGCTCGCTGAGGATGTGCGTGGAGATCACCACCGTCGTGCCGTGCTCGGCAGCCTGACCCATCAGGGTGCCCATGAGCTGGTGGCGGGAGAGCGGGTCCAGGTCGGACATCGGCTCGTCGAGCAGCAGCACGTCCGGCCGCTTGCCCAGGGCGAGCGCGAGCGCGACCCGGGAGCGCTGGCCGCCGGAGAGCTCGCCGACGCGGCCGGTGAGCGAGAGCCCTCCCTGCTGCACGACCTCCAGGGCCAGGTCCTGGTCCCAGCGCGGGTTGAGCTCGCGACCGAGACGCAGCGTCTCGGCGACGGTCAGGCGCGGGTAGAGCGGCTTGTCCTGGGCGACGAAGGCGATCCGCTCGCGCAGAACGGCGTCCAGCCCGGGGCGCAGTCCGTGGACGCGCACCTCCCCGGCCGTCGGCTGCTGCAGGCCCGCGCCGAGCGTGAGCAGCGTGCTCTTGCCGGAGCCGTTCGGCCCGACCAGGCCGCAGACGGCTCCGGCGGGTATCGCGAAGTCGCAGTCGCGCAGCGCCCAGCGGCGCCGGTAGCGCCTGCTGAGCCCGGTCGCGGCGAAGGCCGCCTCCGGCGTCGTCCGCGCGTCCCCCGCGCGTGGTTGCCCGGTCACCTGGTCCCCTCCCTGCCGCCGCCGGCCCGGTCGGCCGGGGCGGACGTCCGTTGTTCGCGTGCGTCCAGGACGGCGCTCACCAGCGCCGTCACGTCCTCGCGGTCCAGCCCCGTGGCGAAGGCACGGTCCACCCAGGTGGAGAGCTCGGCCCGCAGCGCGGCGTCGCCCGTCGCGTCCGCATTGCCGAGCGAGCGCTGAACGAAGGTGCCGAGACCCGGTCGCGGCTCGACCAGGCCCTCCCGTTCAAGTTCGCGGTAGGCCTTGAGGACGGTGTTCGGGTTGATGGCGGTCGCCTCCACCACCTCCCGCGCCGTCGGGAGCTTGTCCCCCGGCTGCAGGAGGCCGAGCCGCAGCGCCTGTTTGGTCTGCTGCACGATCTGCTGGTAGGTGGCGACGCCGGAACGCCGGTCGATCCGGTACTCGATCACCTCGGCACCACTCTTTCACTAATGTGTTAGTGGAATGGTGATGCAAACCCGACGGTTCGTCAAATTCCCATGTCAGGAGCTGTGTCACAGGGGCAGGTCGTCGGGCGCGTAGACCGGCAGGGCCCAGTGCGGCGGCGGGGGCGGTGACCTGTCGCCGCGTTCCTCGAGCCGTTCCTCGATCTGCTCCTTGATGCCCGAACCATGGCGGCGCGGGGCGGTGACCACCTGCGTGGGCGCGTGGCCCTCCTGCGGGGCGCGGGCGGCGGCGCCCGTGGTGGCGGCGCGCAGCGCGGCGACGAAGTCCAGGCAGCTGTCGTAGCGCTCCGGCGGCGTCTTGGCGAGGGCACGGGCCAGCACCGCGTCCACGGCTCCCGGCAGTTGCGGGCGCAGCGCGGTGGCCAGCGGCGGCTCGTCGTACTGATGCGCCCAGAGCAGCGCCAGGTCGTCGTCGCGGCGAAACGGCGGCGCGCCGGTGAGCATCTCGAAGGCGACGCAGGCCAGGCTGTAGACGTCGCAGCGTCCGTCCACCGGCTTGCCGGTGATCTGCTCGGGCGCCACGTAGTCGAGAGTGCCGACGAACTGCCCCACGGTGGTGAAGCCGCTCAGCGAGAGCGACTTCTTGGTCAGACCGAAGTCGGTGAGGTAGACGTGCTCGGGGTGGTCGGGGTCGGTGCCCTCGGCCAGCAGGATGTTGCCCGGCTTGACGTCGCGGTGGACCAGCTCGTGGGCGTGCGCGGCGTCGAGCGCCGAGGCGACCTGGGTGGTGATCCGGATCGCCTGTGCGGGCGGCAGCATCCGGACCCGGTCCAGCAGCGCGGCGAGGTCGCGGCCCTGCACGTAGCGCATCGCGATGTAGAGCACCCCGTCCGCCTCCCCCGCCTCGAAGACGGGGACGATGTGCGGATGGTCGATCGCGGCCGCGACCCGCGACTCGTGCTCGAAGCGGCGGCGGAAGGTGTCGTCCGTCGCGAGTTGCGGGGCGAGCAGCTTGATCGCGACGGTCCGTTCGAGGCGCAGGTCGCGTGCCCGGTAGACGACGGCCATGCCGCCGCGTCCCAGCTCGTGTTCGAGCAGGTACCCGGCGATGCGGCGACCGGTCAGGCCCGAGGGGGTGCCGGGGAGGGGATTGCCGGGAAAGGTCGACATCACGGCGTCCCACGGCGCGGCGGCTCGGCCACGCGCTCACGCGGCGAGAACGTCGTCGGAGCGGACGACGGATCCGAGGCGGAGGCGTCGGGGCCCGAACGCGGATCGGATCCGGACCGCGGATCGGCCCAGGGCCGCGGGCCGGAGTCCTCCGGCGGCTCGGTGGCGGCGAGCGCCCGCAGCCGCAGGCCGTCGCAGTAGTACCAGCAGCCCTCGTCGAGGTCGAGCAGCCAGCCCGCCTCGCCGTCCAGCACCGCGCCGAGCCGCAGGCCGTGGGTGACGTGCCGGAAGGTCTCCAGGTCTATGGTGCCCTCGGCGAGGTCCTCGGCCGCCTCGCGGTACTGCGTGAGCGCGTGCTCCAGCCGTTGCAGCAGCGGCCGCGGATCGGTCGCGAAGCTCAGGGGCTGCCGGGCCGCCGACGGCGGGCGCTGCGGGAGGGAGACCAGCAGCCGTCCGTCGGCCCAGGCGGTCCAGCCATTGGAGCAGACGACGCGGGCCCAGTCGCCGCGGACGTCGGCGACGCGGACCGGCAGCAGCGGGTCCAGCCGGGCGCTCGGCTCGGAGAAGTCGGGATGCGCCCAGGTGGCCAGGCCGTCCGTCGGCGCCACGTGGGTGGGATGGAAGTCGGCCAGTTCGTCCATAGGGCCCCGCCCTAACCCCGCATCACCACGGGCTCGTGCCGCCGCAGCAGCCGGGAGACGACGAACGCGAAGACCAGGGAGAGGACCACCAGCATGCCGACGTCCAGCAGCCAGGTGCCGGTGCGGTGCCGGAACAGCGGATCGGCGGTCAGCGTGCCGGGCACGATGCTGTGCAGGTCGATCGTGCCGGCCATGGCTCCGAGCGCCCAGCGCGAGGGGACGAGCCAGGAGAGCTGGTTGAGCACCGGCACGCCGTTCAGCTTCAGCAGCGCGCCGCAGAAGACGACCTGGACGATCGCGACGAGCACCAGCAGCGGCATGGTGACCTCCTCCTTGCGCACCAACGCGGAGATGACCAGGCCCAGCATCATCGCGGTGAATGAGAGCAGCGCGACCGTGATCGTGATCTCCAGCAGCGGTGGCATCAGCACCCCGCCACCGCCGTTAGGGCGCAGCCGGACACCGAAGAGGCCGACCAGGGTGAGCACCACCGCCTGCACCACGGTCACGGTGCCCAGCACCACGATCTTCGAGCACAGATAGGCCGACCGGGACAGGCCGACGGCTCTTTCGCGCTGGTAGATCGTCCGTTCCTTGACCAGCTCGCGCACGGAGTTGGCGGCGCCGGTCAGCACGCCGCCGACGCAGAGGATCAGCAGCGCGTTCAGGGCGCTGTTCTGGTCCAGCTTGCTGCCCGCCAGCGCGTGGGCCATCGCGCCCATGACGAAGGGCAGCGCGATCATGATGATCAGGAAGGTCCGGTCGGCGGCCAGCGCTGCGCTGTAACGGCGGATGAGCGTGCCGAGTTGGGCGCCCCAGCTCTGCGCGGGCGGGGGCGGGGGCGCGAGCTCGGCCTCCGCGCCGGCACCCGTCGCTCCGGTCGTGCCGGTCGCTCCGGTCGTGCCCGTGGCGAGGACGGGGCGGCTCATGGCCTGCGTGATGTAGCGGCTGTGGGCCGCCGAGCCGCGGTACTCCCCGGCCCAGTCCCGCGTCCGGTCCTCCTCGAACGCCTCGAAGGCGTCCGGCCAGGCCGGGAAGCCGAAGAAGGGCAGCGCGTCGTCGGGCGGCCCGTAGAAGGCGATCCGGCCGCCGGGGGCGAGCAGCAGCAGCCGGTCGCACACGTCCAGGCTGAGCACGCTGTGCGTGACCACGACGACGGTCCGGCCGTCGTCGGCGAGACGACGCAGCATGTGCATCACCGACCGGTCCATGCCGGGGTCGAGCCCGGAGGTCGGCTCGTCGAGGAAGAGCAGCGACGGCTTGGTCAGCAGCTCCAGGGCGACCGAGACGCGCTTGCGCTGGCCGCCGGAGAGGGAGGAGATGACCTGGTCGGCGCGCTGCTCCAGGCCGAGTTCGGAGATGACCTCGGTGACCCGGGCGCGGCGCTCGGCCTTGCTGGTGTCACCGGGGAAGCGCAGTTCGGCGGCGTACCCGAGCGCGCGGCGGACGGTCAGCTGGGTGTGCAGGATGTCGTCCTGCGGCACCAGCCCGATGCGCTGCCGCAGCTCCGCGTAGTCGCGGTAGAGGTCGCGGCCGTCGTAGCGGACGCTGCCCTCCTCGGCCGGGCGCAGCCCGGTGAGGGCGTTCAGCAACGTGGACTTGCCCGCGCCGCTGGGCCCGGCGACGGCCAGCAGGCACTTCTCCGCGACCGGGAAGGTGACGCCGTCCAGCAGCGTCCGCCCGTCCCTGCCGCCGCCGACGCGGACGGTCAGGTCGGTGACGTCGAGGCCGACGGCGCCGGTGTCGACGTACTCCTGCAGCTGGTCGCCGACGAGGCAGAACAGCGAGTGCCCGACCCCGATCAGGTCGGTCGGCCCGACCGGCGCGCGGCCCACGGGCTGCCCGTTGACGAACGTGCCGTTGTGGCTGCCCAGGTCGACGATCTCGTAGCTGCCGGCGGTCGGGTCGGCGAGCAGCTCGGCGTGGTGGCGCGAGACCACGAGGTCGTCCACGACCAGGTCGTTGTCGCTCGCGCGCCCGATCCGCAGCACGCGCTGCGGCAGCGGCGCGATCCGGGTCGGCTGCCGGTAGGAGCCGGTGAGGACCGTCAGCGCGGAAGGTCGCCGGTTCACCGTCGTCGGCTCGGGCACCACCGCGACCCTGGCCCATACGCCGTCGACCGCGTCGCCGAAGCGCATCAGCGTCCCGGGGCTCACGTCGAGATGCCGGACGCGGTGACCGTCGGCGTAGGTGCCGTTGGTGCTTCCCTCGTCGTCGAGCATCCAGTGGCCGTCGGGTGCGGTGTGCAGCACCGCGTGGTGCCAGGAGACCCGCGGATCGGCCAGCACCACGTCGCTGTCCGGATCTCGCCCGAGGCGGTAGCTGTGGTCCGGGCTGATGAGCTGCGCTTCGCCGTCGATCTCCAGCAGGAGCTGCGGCGCTGCCGTGCGCTCTGCCATGGTTGGGATTTTAGACCTCCGCGACCGATGCCGCCCGGGGCGCGGTGACCGTCGCCGGCCGCTCGGCCGAACCGGTGACCGGCCCCGGACGCCCGCGCGCGGCGGTCCGGTGCACCGCCGGAACGGGTGTGAGCACGGGTGCATGGAGACGCGCGTCGACGAGATCGCCGAGGGGATCTACCGATCTCGACCTACGTGCCCGAGCCCGCGCCGCGTGATGCCGGTCGAGCGGCTGCGCTGGATCGCCTTGGGCCACATCGAGGCCGACGAGTGCGGCGCGATGAACGAGTTCCTGGCCGCGGCCCCCCACGCGTCCGCCGTGCTGAGCCGATGGACCTGCGGTTCCGCGACCGGGTCGCCGAACTGCGGGAAGTCCGGTGCGAGCGCTATGACGTCCGCGGCCCCGTCGGCTTCCCCGACGTGCAGCGGTTCGCGGGCGCCTGCTTCGGGGCGTCCACCGCGCCGACCTCGCGGCCTTCGTCACCACCTCGACGTTCACCGCCGCGGCGGCTTCCTTGTTCACCGCCGCGGCGGCTTCCTTCGCCGGGGAGGTCGGCATCACCCTGGTCGACGGCGAGAGGCTGCGAGCCTGGTCGGCGGGCGGGTACAACCCGGTCGAGGGGATCTGAGCCCGACGCCCCCGGCCCGCGGCCTGGAGCCGCGTCAGGCGGTGGGACGGTTCGGCTTCAGCGTCCAGGTGATGGTCATCTCGCCGGTGACCTCGCCGTCGGGGCGACGGATCGTCACCTCGACCGGGAACTCCGGGCGACGGCCGGCGTCGAGCTCGGCGACGACCTCGGCGGCCGGGCGGCCGAGCTCGGCGGTGGCGGTGACCTCGCCCATGGCCAGCTTCTTGTAGGCGATCCGGGCGTCGACAGCGAGCGGCACGGCGCGCGAGAGCTGGTCGCCGAAGGCGGCGAGCACGATCGCGCCGCTGGCGGACTCGGCGAGCGTGAACATCGCACCGGCGTGCGGACCGCCGACGTGGTTGTGGAACTCGGCCTGGTCGGGCATCCGCAGCACCGCGCGGTCGGCGGTGCACTCGTCGAAGGCGAGGTTGAGCGTGCGGACCATCGGCACGGTGGCGGGCAGCAGCTCGGCGATCGAGGGCATGGCTTGCGTCATGCGAGGGATATTACCCACCAGTAGCTAAATCCGCACGACCGGTCCCCCGCGGATTCGATCACGGCCCGACCCACCGAGCCGGCGTCACGGCCGGGCGACGCTCCGCGACGGTCGGGCCTGGCCGGTGCGGCAGCCGAGCGGAGCGGGGAGCCCGGCCGGTGCGGCGGCGAGGTGGTCTTGCCGTGCCGTTGGCCCGAGCTTCGCAGTAGCCCCGTGCCGGGCGGCAGCCGGGCGGGGCCTGCGGGAAGCCACGGGCGGCCGCTCGGCGCGGCCCGGTCCAGACACCCGGGGCATGGGGGGCGCTCTCTGGCCTCGACCGCGGGGAGGCGCGCCGCAGGAGGCAGCCGCAGCCCCCGTCGGCGTG
>NZ_BBPO01000050.1:21313-53448 GCF_000787815.1 Streptacidiphilus neutrinimicus | reverse complement strand
GGGTGCCAGGCTGCGGCGGGTGCTGGATCTGGAGGGCGTGGACACCACCCGGGTCCTGCCGGTCGAGGGACTTCCGACGGGCCGGGCGCTGATCGCCGTGGATCACACCACCGGCGAGAACTCGATCATCGTGAGTCCCGGCGCGAACACCGCTCTCTCTCCGGAGCACTGCGCATCCGAGGGAGTGCTGCTCCGCGACGCGACCGTCACTCTCCTGCAGCACGAGGTTCCGCCGGAGACCGTCGCCGCCGCAGCGCGGCTCGCGGGTGGAACGGTGCTGCTGAACCCCGCCCCGGCCCGCGAGCTGGCTCTCGATCTGCTGCACATGGTCGACATCCTGGTGCCGAACCGCGAGGAGTTGGCCAGCCTGGTCGGCCACGACCTCCCCGACCTGCACGCCGTCGCCGATGCGGCCCGTCAGCTGCGCGGCCCCGCGGCGGTGGTGGTCACCCTGGGCAGGGAGGGCGCACTGCTCTGCGAGGACGGAGCCGTCGCCTTCGTCCCGCCCCATCCCGTCACACCGCTCGACACCACCGCGGCGGGCGACGCCTTCTGCGGCGCGCTCGCCTGTGGCCTGATCGACGGCCACGGTCTCCACGAGGCCGTCCGCCGCGCGAATGTCGCCGCCGCGCTCAGCACCACACTGGCAGGCGCTCAGCCCTCCCTGCCGACCCGGTCGGAAGTCGCCCACGCGCTCGGGGAGTGAGCCCCCACGCGCAGCACCGGCAGCACCGGACGGCGGCGTCCAGCACCCGCTTCTCCTTCATCGGGCTGGACGCCGTCTCGACGGCCGGGAGGAGGTGCGCGACCCGCACCGGCAGCTGCGGCGGGCGATCATCGTGGCGCTGTCGATCGCCGCCTGCGGCTATGTCATCTTCGGCCTGCACGCGCTGACCTTCGGATTCTTCGCTGCCTGGCTGACGGGCGCGGCGATCCTCTCCTTCGGATACAGCATCCGGCACTCGTGTCCGCGCGGCACGGAACAGCCCGAGGCCGATCCGCGCCGCGCATGAACGTGATGCCTGCCGACGTGCCGAGTTGAGCCGATGTCAGCCGTGCTGCCCGGTGCCGAGCGCGGCGCCGAGGGCGGCGGTCAGGCTGCCGTCGGCGGTGTCGCCGTCCATCGACCAGACGAAGGTGCCGCGCAGCCCCTGCTCCCGGATGTACTGGCCCTTGTACCAGAGGGACAGCGGGTTGTCGTAGGTGTAGAAGGTGCCGCTCGCCTGGTCGTACTTGTAGGGCTCCTTGGCGATCGGGTCCCAGTACGTCTGCCCCGGCGCGGTGACCACCTGGTTGTAGTCCGGCGTGCCGCCGCCCGCCGTGGCCGGTTGGAAGAGCCCGTCGCCGCGCGGGCCGGGTGCGACGCCCGTCCAGGTGTGCGCGTAGTAGGGGACGGCGAGGCCGATCTTGTCGGGCCGCACGCCGTGCTGCTCGTAGTACCGCACGGCCTGGTCGATGCTGAACTGGTTGTCCGCCGGGTTCGGGTCGCGCGGGTCCTGGTGGAGCGCAGAGGCGAAGTCGGTGGGGCCGGTCGCCTCCCAGCTGCCGTGGTAGTCGAAGGTCATGACGTTGAACCAGTCCACGACCTTGGCGAGTTGCGGCAGTTGCAGCTTGGCGGCGGCGGTGGGGCTGGCGGAGGTGTTGGCGGTCAGCAGGTAGCGCTCGCCGTTCGCGCGGCCCGCAGTGTCGAGCTGGTGGCGGAACTCCTGCATGAGCGCGGTGAAGTTCGGTGTGTCCTGCGGTCCGTAGGGGTTGCCGTTGCCGGGCAGGCCCGGGTACTCCCAGTCGACGGCGAAGCCGTCGAAGATGCCCGCCGCGGCGCCCGCCGGGAGGCCGGGGATGTCGCCGTTCAGGTACTGGTCGACGCAGGAGGCGACGAACTTCTGCCGAGACGCCGCGGTGGCGGCGAGCTGAGAGAACTGGCCGGACCAGGACCAGCCGCCGATGGACATCACGATCTTCAGGTGCGGATAGCGCGCCTTGAGCTCGCGCAGCTGGTTGAAGTTGCCCATCAGCGCCTGGCCCGGGGCGTCCGCCTGCCCGTTCACGGACTCGGTGGCGGCGAACGGGCGCTGGTAGTCGGCCCAGCTGTCGCCGCTCGAGCACAGGCCGTCCGCCGAGACGTCGCTGAACGCGTAGTCCAGTTCGGTGAGGTGGCTGATCTCCCCGCTGCTGATCAGGTTCTTCTCGAAGGAGCCGGAGTAGATGCCCCACTGGGTGAAGTAGCCGATGAGCTGCTTCTGGGAGCTGCCCTGGTCGTCGCCGCCGCCGAAAGCGGGGGTGGCGGCGTGGGCGGGCGCGGTGCCGATCAGTGCGGCGGCGCAGGCCGCCGTCGCCGCGGCGACGGCGGCACGACGAACGGCCGCGGAACGAACGGCGGCACGACGGTTCGCTGGCATGGACTCTCCTCGACGGGATGCCTCGAAGCAGGAAAGAGCGCGTGAAAGAGAAGGAGCGCCTGAAAGAGGGCGCGGCAAGGAACGTGCGGGAAGGGCGAGACGGAGCGGCGGAGCATTGGCATAGACCAATGAGAGGGAAGGTATAGGCCAGTCAGCCGAAGGGTCAATGGCTCTACGGCCCCCGCCGGGCGGGCCGCCGGGGCCCGGTCCCGGCCGCCGGGACGCGTGTGCGCGGACGATGCGAGGGGACGTGCGAAAGTCCGGAAAACCGGGCTCGACCGCGATCTCGGGCTGTGCCCCGGATGTCCGCGACCTGGGAGCGGATTACGCTGGCCCCGTCATGGGGAGCGCACTGCGGAACGCTGTGAGCCGCGCGTGGGGGCGGGGTCGCCGCGTCGCGCGGCTGCTCGGGGATGCCGCGTGGGCGGCGCCGGACCGGCATGTGCCGTTCGCGCCGCAGCTCGGGCGCACGGCGCGGCTGGCCCTGGGCGTGACCGGGCTCGTCGCGGTGCTCGTGCTCGCGGCCAGCGCGGACCAGCAACTGGTGCAGCTCGTGCCCAGCAGCCTGGCCTGGGCGTTGGCGGCGCTGCAGGCGCTGCCGCTGCTGCTGGTCGTGTCGCGGCCGCTGGCCGCGTGGCGGCTCAGCGCGCTCGGACTGACGCTGGCGACCTTCGCCGAGGTCGGGCACGCGCCGACGCCGTTCTGGCCGTGGCCGGTCAGCTCCTGCATCGCGTTCGTGGTCCTGGTGTTCGTGACGGCCCAGCGCTACGGCCGGGACATCGCCATCGGCGTCGACCTGCTCACGGCCGGGGCCGTGCTGTTGCCGGCCCTGCTGCTGGTCGATCTGCCGCCGGTGGTGCTGGGGGTCGCGGTCGTCGCGGTGACGCTGGTGCTCGTGCTGGGGGAGTCGATCCACTCGCGGCTCGAGGCCGAGCGGCACCTGGAGCAGGCCGAGCAGCAGCGCCGTGCGGGGCTCGCCCGGCAGGCGGTGCTGGAGGAGCGCAGCCGGATCGCCCGTGAGCTGCACGACGTCGTCGCGCACCACATGTCCATGATCGCCATCCAGGCCGAGGCGGCCCCCTACAAGGAACCGGGCCTGCCCGACCAGACCCGGCGCACGTTCACGGCGATCCGGGAGGCGTCCACCACCGCGCTGACGGAGATGCGCCGCGTCATCGGGCTGCTGCGCGAGGAGGACGAGGGGGCGGAGCGCGCGCCGCAGCCCGGCATCGACGGAATCCCGGACATGGTCCGGGCCGCGCGCGGGGCCGGTATGCAGGTGGACCTGACGCTGACCGGCGGCCCGGACGGGGTCCCGTCGGTCGTGGACGTGTCCGTGTACCGGATCGTCCAGGAGGCCCTGAGTAACGCCGGCCGCCACGCGCCCGGCGCGCACGTCGCCATTGAAGTGGAGCGTTCCTCGGGTGGCGTCCGGATCGAGGTGATCGACGACGGCGGCCCGGGCGGCAGTCGCGCGCCGTTGCCGCCGGGCGGCAACGGCGGTCACGGGCTGACGGGCATGCGTGAGCGCGCCGCGCTGCTCGGCGGGACGCTGCGGGCCGGACGTCGCAGCGGCGGCGGCTTCGCGGTGACGGCGTGGCTGCCGATGGACGGTCCGCGGGTGCGGACCCGCGACGGCCGTGGAGAATCGAGCACGAACGGCATCGTCCTCAGGGACGTCACCGCCGACGGCGTCGGTGACGAGGCCATCGGCGGTGACAGCACCGGCTCGGGCGGGTCCGGCAGGGACGGGACCGGCAGGGACGGAGTCAGGAACGGAAACGGCGGGCCGGCCGTCGTCGACCTCACCGGAGCCGGACACCCCGGTGGTGGCGGCCTCGACGCGCTGGGCGGTCACCTCGACGTGGAGATGGGCGACGGGCACGTGAACGGACAGCGGGACGGGCGCGCCGGTGAACGACCGGGCGGACACCCGAACGGACAGGGGGAAGGGTGACACAGGCGGCGGAGCCCGCGGACACGGCGCGGCCCCAGGGCATGGCGGAACCCGCGCCGTACACGCATCCGGACGAGCGCGCGGGTGTGAACACGGACGTGCATCCGGACGCGCGACAGAGCGTGCAGCGGGACGTGCGGGACGCACAGGAGACGATTCGCGTGCTCCTGGTCGACGACCAGGAGATGGTCCGCGACGGGCTCGGCGCGCTGCTGTCCAGCGCGCCCGACATAGAGCTGGTCGGCGAGGCCGGCGACGGGGTCAAGGCCGTGCAGCTGGCCCGGGAGCTCACGCCCGACGTGGTCGTCATGGACGTCCGGATGCCGGGCATGGACGGGCTCACGGCGACGGGCGCCATCGTGGACGCGGGCGGCGAGCAGGGGCCGCGCGTCCTCATCCTGACCACCTTCGACCTCGACGAGTACGTGTACGAGGCGCTGGCGAGGGGGGCCAGCGGCTTTCTGCTCAAGGACGCACCGGCGCGCGACCTCATCAACGCCGTCCGCGTCATCGCGGCTGGTCAGGCGCTGCTCGCGCCGTCGGTGACGCGCCGTCTCATCGCGGACGTGGCGCGCCGCCGCCGGGCCGGCAACCTGCGGCCCGAGGCCGTGGCGAGCCTGACCGCGCGCGAGCTGGACGTGCTGCGGCAGGTGGCCCGCGGGCTGTCGAACTCGGAGATCGCCGACGAGCTCGTGCTGTCGGAGCAGACCATCAAGACGCACGTCGGCCGCATCCTCGCCAAGCTGGAGCTGCGGGACCGCACCCAGGCGGTCGTGTTCGCCTACGAGCACGGCCTCGCGGGCGGGGAGTGACACGGGGGAGTGACGCGCAGGAGGACGTGATCCGCCGTTCGGGTGGCGCCCGGATTGCGGTAGTGCGCGGGCGGGCCGCCTCGTCACCCAGCGTGCCCGCGCATGCGTGGGCCCCCTACCGGGGAAGGATGGGTGAACAACCCTGTGGTGTGACGACAGGCCGGGCCGGGTCTTCCTAATGTGGCAGCGTGACGACGACTCATGCCCGTTCCGGGGAGACCGCGGAGACACGGCGAGCCGCCGCGCGTCTGCTGCCGCGTCAGCGTGTGCGGCAGTTCGGTGCAGGGCTTCGGAGGAGTGGCGCGGCGGGGGGATACAGCCGCGCGCCGTGGGTGCTGGGCGCAGTGGTCTGCGCCGGGTGGGCCTTCGGGTTCCCGCTGATCTCGAACCTCGCGTCGCAGCGTGCCTGGGGTTGGTCGGCGGGCGCCGGCTACCTGCTGGCCGCGCTCGTCGCCGCGCTGCTTCCGCGCGGACGGTCGGGCGACGCGGCCCGGCCGATCCGGGTGGCGGTGGCGATCGCCCTGCTGGGCGGCATCGTGATCCCGCTCGTGCTGCTGCTGGTGCTCGGGCAGGCACAGTCCGAGGTCTTCGTGGTGCAGCAGTCGGCAGCCCGGCTCGTGCACACGGGCAGCCCCTACCTGCCGCACCCCGCCCACTGGACGGGCTACACGCCGTATCTGCCGGGCATGACGTTGTTCGGCTTCCCGCACCTGGTGCTCCCCGCCGTCCTGGGTGACGCGCGCATCTGGTTCCTGCTGGCGTTCCTCCTCTGCCTCGTCCTGGCCTGGCGGATCCTGCGCGGCGGCCCCCTCGCGGTGCCGTTTGCGGCGGTGGTCGCGTCGCCGCTGGTCGCGCTGCCCGCGGCGGTGAGCGGGGTGGACCTGCCGATGATCGGCGGCTGCATCCTGGCACTGGCCCTCGCCGGGCGCGGGAACGCCGCGCGCGCCGGGGTGGTGCTGGGCCTGGTCTGCGCCCTCAAGTGGACGGCGTGGCCGGCGGTTCCCGTGGCGCTGCTGCTGCTCCTGCAGATGGGCGGGCGCAGGGCCGCGCTGCGCGGACTGCTGTGGACGGGGCTGGTCGGCGGCGTGCTGGTGCTGCCGTTCGCGCTGGCCTTCCCGCAGGCCATGCTGGAACAGGTGGTCCGTTTCCCGCTGGGGCTGTCGAAGGTCCGGACGCCGGCGGGCAGCCCGCTCCCGGGCCACATCCTCGCCCAGATGGGCCCCGACGGGCGGACGGCCTCGCTGGTCCTGTTCGGGCTGAGCGGTCTGGCCGTCTGCGCCTGGCTGGTCGCCAGGCCGCCGCGCGACGCGCGCGTGGCGTGCGACCGGCTGGCGCTGGGTGTCGCGCTCGCCTTCCTGCTGGCCCCGGCCGGACGGTTCGGCTATCTCCAGTTGCCGGTGCTGCTCGTGCTGTGGCCGCGGCTGGCCCTGCGGACGCGTCGGCCGGACAGTGTGCCGGTCCTGCTGGCGAGCAACGAGGACCCGGCCGACGATGCGGGGGAGGTTCACAGCGTGGCGTCCCGCCTGGCTGTTCACGGGCGCGCTTCGGTACCCGGCACGGCCGAGTCCGATGCCCCGGCTCCCAGCCGGGATGCGGTCCACGCGCGGGCGGCGGCGCACCCCGATCGCGCGCTGCGCCCAGCGCGGACGCGCACCGACCGAGCCGACCGCGTCTCCCGCACCGACGGCGCCCCCCGCGGCGAGCGGTCCGCCCAGGTGGACCGGACGGACCAAGACCAGGCCGATCACGCGGCGAGTGCCGCGGCCCGGTCGTAGTCGGAGCACCCTTCCGCCGTCGCGGAACCATCGGACCACCCCCGCACCTCCTCTGATGGAGCCTCCACCGGCGCCTCTCCGTCTCGACCGCTTCGAGTGGCCGTGCCGTCCGGGGCGCGTAATGTCGTTCGATGACGACCCGAGGCTGAGCGTCGGCTGAGAGGAGGGCGGGGCGGGTGGAAGACGGCACGGAGGCCGGTACAGGGGGCGCCACGGGCATAGGCGCGACCGCGGGCGAGGGCGCCGAGACGGGCACGGACGCGGGGGCGGACGCCCGCCCGGGGGCAGGCGCCGGGGCGGACGCGGGCGCGCGTGCGGGACGCGGACTGACGCGTCGCGGAGTGCTGGGGGCTGCGGCGGTCGCGGGGGCGGTCGTCGGCGTGGCCGGCCTGAGCGGCTGCGGGTCGGGCGACACGACCGCCCGGTCCGTGCACGGGAAAGGGCACACCCCGTCCGCGGCGGGGCCCGTGCCGACGGGCGTGCAGTCCGCCGCCACGCTCGCCGAGAACGCCAGACCCGGGGCAGCCGACTGGCGGATCGCCAGACTCGGCGCGCCCGACGCCATCGAGGGCTACACCGACAAGGCGTCGGCCCTGCCAGGAGAGCCCGTCGCCCTGAGCGTGTCGACGACCGCGTCCGCGTTCACCGTGTCCGCCTACCGCGTCGGCTGGTACGCGGGCAAGCAGGCCCGCCTGGTATGGCGGTCGGCGCGGATGCCCGGCGAGCGGCAGGCCGCTCCCGTCATCGAGCCCGCCACCCGGACCGTCAAGGCGGGCTGGAAGCCGTCGCTGACGCTCGACACCCGGGGCTGGCCCGAGGGCGCCTATCTGCTGCGGCTCGACGCCGTGAACGGCAGTCAGCGCTGGGTGCCGCTGGTGCTGCGTTCACAGGACGCCCACGGGCGGATCCTGGTCATGCACGGCACGGCGACCTGGCAGGCCTACAACACCTGGGGCGGCACCAGCCTCTACCAGGGTGTGGACGGCAGCTACGGGAGCCGGGCGCTCAAGGTCTCGTTCGACCGGCCCTACACGGACGAGGGCGCGCAGAAGTTCCTCGTCTACGAGCGGGCCCTGGTCGTCCTGGCCGAACGCCTCGGGCTGCCGCTGGCCTACACCACCGGGATCGACGTCCACACCGACCCGTCGATCCTCGGCGGAGCGACGGCCGTGCTCTCCCTCGGGCACGACGAATACTGGACGCCCCAGCAGCGACAGTCCGTCACCAGGGCCCGGGACGCGGGCACCAACGTCGCCTTCCTCGGCGCGAACACCTGCTTCCGGCGGATCCGCGTCGAGGACGGCGGGCGGACGGTGGTCTGCTACAAGACCGACTACCGCGACGATCCCGCCTACCTGCAGGACCGCGCGCTGACCACGACCGACTTCCGTTCCGGCCCCGCGGCCGACCCTGAGTCGTCCATGACGGGGGTCTTCTACGAGGGCTACCCGACCGACGCGCCCTACGTCGTGCACAGCCCCGACCACTGGCTGTTCGAGGGCACGGGCGTCCGTGCCGGCGACTCCTTCCACCACCTCGTCGGCGTCGAGTACGACCGGGTCACGCCGGGAGCGCCGACGCCGCGGCCGATCGAGATCCTGGCCCACTCGCCGCTGGTCTGCAACGGCGACCACAGCCACTCCGACACGGCCTACTACACCGCGCGCAGCGGCGCCGGGGTGTTCGCCTCGGGCACCATGCGCTGGGTCGAGGGCCTGATGGCCGGCGGTCGCGACGACGGCGGCGACCACGGCATGAACGCCCGCACCGCCGGCTTCGTCACCAAGGTCACCGAGAACCTGCTCAACGCCTTCGCCCTGGGGCCGGCCGCGAACCACCGGCCGGCGCCCAAGGACAACGTCCAGGCCGTCTACGGGTGAACCGAGCCGCCCGAGAGCCCTTCTGAGGAGAGCTCAGGGCGGCTCCCTCAGGAGCCGGACGCCTGCAGCAGGGCGCGCACGACGTAGCCCGCGGTGCCCGCTCCCGAGCTGCCGCCGATGACCACGGACGACACGGCGATGTCGTCGTTGTACGCGGTCATCCAGCCGTCCGTGCCGTTGTTCGGGGTCTCCGCGGTGCCGGTCTTGGCGCCCACGGTGCCGGAGAGGTCGCCCAGGACCGGATTGGCCGTGCCGTAGGGCTCCCTGACCACGGCCCGCATCATCTCCTGCAGGTACCTGTCGGTGGTGGCGGAGAGGGACGAGGGCGCGGCCGACTGCTGCTGGTCGGGCAGCAGGATCGGTTGCTTGAACGAGCCGTGCTGGACGGTGGCCGCGACGGAGGCCATGACCAGCGGGCTCGCCGTGACCCTGCCCTGCCCGATGAACTGGGCTGGGTTGTCGCCGAGTTGCTCATCCGTCGGAACGCTCGGGTCCTTGGTCTGGACGCCGCCGCCGATGTGCCAGTCGCCGAAGCCGAAGACGTTCGTGGCTTCGTCGGCGAGGGCGGACGACGGCTGCCCGTGCTGCACCAGCTTGTCGAAGGCGGCCCAGATGAAGCCGGTGTTGCACGAGCGCGCGAAGTCCTCCTCCAGCGACGCCTGCGGGAGGTTGGGCACGTCCGACTCGTTGTGGAAGGTCTCCGACTCGGCAGGCTGCTGCGTGAGGCACTGCGCGGTGGAGCTCGGCCTCATCCCGGCCTGGTCGAAGAGCGCGGCCGAGGTGAGGATCTTCATCGAGGAGCCGGGCGGCTGGGAGGCGTTGATGGCGATGTCGCCGTCGCTGCCGCTGTAGGCGATCGCGAGGATGTGGCCGTCCGAGGGACGCACCACGACGACCCCGGTGCTCTTGTTCTGCAGTTGCGACAGCTTCACCGCGTGCTCGGCGGCGGCCTGCAGCTTCGCGTCGATCGTGGTCTTGATCGTCGCGGCCTTCGGCTGGGAGAACACCTTGGCCGCGGCGACGTCGGACCCCGAGGCGTCGACGACCTCGACGCCGGTGCCGCTCGCCCCGCCGGAGGCGGTGGCGTTCTGGGCGATCGTGGAGAGGATGTCCTGCAGGGAGGGAAACTGGGCCCCGGTGAGCGGGGCGCCGTTCTGGTCCGTGATCGTCGTGGACGCGGCGCTCGTGGTGACCGGACCGGCCTGCAGCGACTGGCCGTCGCCGAGGGACGGGAACAGCACCGACGGGGCCCAGCGCACCGCCGTCTTGCCGTTGCTGCTCTGCACCACGTCGAGTGAGCCCTTGTAGGTCCAGGTGCCGCCCTTGACCTGCGCGGAGACGTCGAAGCCGACCGTCTCGGCCGCGCCGCCCCGCGAGGTCGCGCCGGTCGCGGCGATGTGGGAGAAGGAGATGCCGGTCAGGCCGAGGCCGTCGTGGTACTTCTGCAGCGCCGCCTGGGTGGTCAGCGGGGAGTCGGAGGCCTTGCCCGCGTCCGCGTAGTGGTCGGGGCCCGCCTGCCACGCCTGCAGGAAGGCGGTGGCCTGCGTCTGCGCGGACGTGCCGCTGGGCGCCGACGTCGACAGGTCCGAGGCGTTGAAGGTCGCCGGGCCGCCCGGCGAGCCGAGCACCGCGTGCCCGACGTTGAAGGCGGCGTATCCTCCGCCCGCCAGCATGGCCGCCACCACTGTGGCTACGGCGATCTTCGCTCCCTTGTGCACGGCCCCGTTCCCCCTGTCTCCGTGACGGTGCGTCCGTGACGCGTGTGCCCCCTGTGCACCGTCCACTTGTCGCAGGGATGGTACGTGTGCGTTCACAGTCCTGGAAGGCGAATCCAGGAACCGTTATCCGTCCGCATTCAGCTGACGGCCCGCCATTTCCATGGCGGGCCGTCGGGAAGGGCATCCAGAGGGGGCGTCGGATCCGTCAGATCCAGGAGGGCCACCACATTCGGGCCCGCCAGTCGTCGACCGGAATGACCTGGGCGTCGTAGAGCGGGAGGAAATACAGGAAATTGGCCATGATCGCGAGAACGAGCACGCCGGCCCCGATCGCGCCGAGCAGGCGGCGGTCGCCCCGGGCGCGGGCGTGGCCCAGCATGGCGCCGATCATGAAGGCCACGGCGAGGGCGAGGTACGGCTCGAAGTCGATCGTGTAGAAGAGGAAGATCGTCCGCTGCTGCCACTGGAACCAGGGCAGGTACCCGGCGGCGACGGCGACGCAGATCGCGGCGGCCCGCCAGTCGCGGCGGAAGAACCACCGGTAGAGGCTGTACAGCAGCGCGAAGGTCGCCGTCCACCACAGCAGCGGCGTGCCGATGCCGAGCACCTCGCTGGAGCACTGCGCGACCGTGCAGCCGCTCTTCCCCTGCGTCGGCGACTCGTAGTAGAACGACACCGGCCGCGCGTTGACCAGCCAACTCCAGGGGTTGGACATGTAGGTGTGCGGGGTGTGCAGGTTGGTGTTGAAGTCCCAGATCTCCGAGTGGTAGTGCCACAGGCTGCGCAGCGCGGCGGGCACCCACGTCATGTCGAACTGCGGCAGATGGTGCAGCGGCCCGAGGGAGTCCGGGGACAGGCCCTTACGGCCCGCGGCCCAGTTGCGGTCGTAGCCGCCGGAGGTGGCCAGCCAGCCGGACCAGGAGCCGACGTAGGTCAGCAGCGCCACGACGACCATCGACACGACCGCCCAGGGCGCGTCGTGCAGCGCGGCCGTCAGGTACGGGCGGCGCGCGCCGGCGGCCTTGCGGGCCGTCGCGTCCCAGACCACCGTCATGACGCCGAACAGTGCCAGGAACCACAGGCCGTTCCACTTGGTCGCGCAGTCCAGGCCGAGGCAGACGCCCGCGAGGATCCGGTACGGCCGCCAGCCGAGTCGGGCGGAGGTCGCCAGCTCGTCGTTGGGCGGTGCGTCCGGGTTGTCGACGGTCGCGCCGACCAGGTCCGCGAGGCGTGCGCGGCTGCGGTCGCGGTCGATCAGCAGCAGGCCGAAGGCGCACAGCGCCCAGAACATCACCATCTGGTCGAGCAGCCCGGTGCGGCTCATCACGTAGTGCATGCCGTCCACGGCCAGCAGCAGCCCCGCGAGGCAGCCGAGCAGAGTGGAGCGGAACAGTCGCCGCCCGATCCGGCAGACGATCAGCACCGCGAGGACGCCCAGCAGCGCCACCATGAACCGCCAGCCGAACGGGTTCAGGCCGAAGAGCTCCTCGCCGACCCCGATCACCCACTTGCCGGCCGGCGGGTGCGCGATGAACTCCGGGCCGGTGGGCGTGGGGATGTGCTGCGGCGTCTGCATGATGAGCGTGTTGGCGTTGTCCGCCCAGTTGCGCTCGTAGCCGTAGTGCCAGATGGACCAGGAGTCCTTGGCGTAGTACGTCTCGTCGAAGATGATCGCGTTCGGGGTGCCGAGCTTCCAGAACGTCATCACGCCGGCGAACGCGGTGAGGACCAGCGGCCCGATCCAGCCCGCCCAGCGGCAGGCGAACTGCCACAGGCCCAGCGGGACGTGCAGGCCGAGCCGCGCCAGCACCGGCGAGGGCGCGCCTGTCGGCACGCCGGGCCCGTCCGGCATCGGAGGCACCAGCCGCTCCCGCAGCGACGTCCGCTCACTCGGCCGGTAGCCGTACCGGGTGAGTCTGCGCGCCCACGGCGAGGGCGGCGTCGTCCCCTGCGCGGTGGCGGCGGTCAGCGTGTCCGTCCTGTCTTCATGCACGCCTGCATCGTAGGGGCCGATCCTGTCCAGACCAGAGGATCCACGGGATCTTCGACACCCGGAGACATCCCGCCCCGCCGGTTCCCGCCCACTCGGGGCGGCGGTCCTGAGGGCGAGTTCCCCGGCCGAGCCCGGCGCGGTGGGGTTCGGGGGACGAGCTCCACCGGCCGAGCCCGGACGGTCGGGTTGCGAGGGCGGGTTCCAGGGGGCGGGCTGTGCCGGGGCGGTTGAGGAACGGTTGCGGGGGCGGGGCTCGGGCAGATGGGAGGATGGGCGGGTGACAGGTCTACTCGTGCTGGCTGGAACCCCCATCGGTGACGTCGAGGACGCGCCGCCGAGGCTGGCGAAGGAGCTCGCCGAGGCGGACGTCGTCGCGGCGGAGGACACACGGCGGCTGCGGCGGCTGGCGCAGGCGCTGGACGTGGCGCCGACCGGGCGGATCGTCTCCTACTTCGAGGGCAACGAGGTCGGCCGCACTCCCGAACTGGTCGAGGCCCTGCTCGGCGGCGCCCGGGTGTTGCTGGTGACCGACGCCGGGATGCCGTCCGTCTCCGATCCGGGCTACCGCCTTGTCGCCGCCGCCGTCGAGGCGGGCGTGCGGATCACCGCCGTGCCGGGGCCGTCCGCGGTGCTGACCGCGCTCGCGCTGTCGGGGTTGCCGGTGGACCGTTTCTGCTTCGAGGGCTTCCTGCCGCGCAAGGGCGGCGAGCGCGCCGCCCGCCTGCGGGATCTCAGCGCGGAGCCGCGGACCATGGTGTTCTTCGAGTCGCCGCACCGGATCGAGGAGTCGCTCAAGGCGATGGCCGAGGCCTTCGGCGCCGAGCGGGACGCGGCGGTCTGCCGGGAGCTGACCAAGACCTACGAGGAGGTCAAGCGCGGACGGCTCGGCGAGCTCGCCGACTGGGCCGCGGACGGGGTGCGGGGCGAGATCACCGTCGTGGTGGCGGGCGCACCGGCCGCGCCCCCGACCGCCGTGGACGCCGCCGAGCTGGCCCGCCGCGTCGCCCTGCGGGTGGACGCCGGTGAGCACCGCAAGGAGGCGATCGCCGCGGTCGCGGTCGAGGCCGGGCTGCCCAAGCGGGAGGTTTTCGACGCCGTCGTGGCGGCGAAGTCGGCCTCCTGACGCGCTCCCCGGCCTGCGGCGTCGCCGCCGTTCGGGTGCATTCCCGCTCCGCTTACCTCCGCTTACCATTCCCCCGAACGGGGCGTACGGTGGCGGAATAGGCAAATAGCGGACAAAGAAGCGCCCTCGCAATCCCCATGTGAAGTCCCGGGGACGCCAAGAAGAGCCAACTCTCCCCAAAGAAAACTCGCGGCACAGCGGATCGTCTCCGTCGCGGGGAAATCATTGGGGACGAGAAAGTCCCGCTCCGGGCGGACGCCCGCCGGGCACTGGGAGCACGTCATGAGCGAAACCTCCGCGCCCACACGTCGACAGAAGCTCGAGCCGGCCCACGAGGCCTACTCCTTCGCCTGCCTGAACTGCGGATTCGTCTGGGAGCAGGCGTACGAGATCGAGCACGTCGTCGACTACAGCGGCCACATGGTCTACCGCTACAAGGCCAACGGCGTACCTGTCGCCTCGCCGTTGACGCACCCCGCCTGTCCGGGCTGTGGCGGTCCGCATGTGCGGATCATGGCATCCGGGCGCGTGGCCAGGGCGAACGCGGGGCGGTACCAGGACGAGAGCGCCCGCCAGGCGCAGCTGCTGGCCGAGCACATGGCCGACGCTCCGGCCGGCCCTCCTCACGATGCCCATGCGGTGACGGGGTCCGCGCCCGCGGCGCCCGGGGCCGGGTCGGCGGAGCCGCACCGCCGGCACTGGTGGAGCGCGCGTCGAGCGGACTGACCGAAGACTGGTCACCCGGACGGGGCCACGCCTGTCGGCCGATACCATTGCGGCATGACCGCCGTCCAGAACCCCGGTAAGAGCTACTACGTCTCGACGCCGATCTACTACGTCAACGACCGCCCGCACCTCGGTCACGCGTACACCACCGTCGCCGGAGACGTGCTGACCCGCTGGCACCGCCAGCGCGGCGAGCGGGTGTGGTACCTGACCGGGACGGACGAGCACGGCCAGAAGATCATGCGCACCGCCGAGGCGAACGGTGTCTCGCCGCAGGAGTGGTGCGACAAGCTCGTCGAGGAGGCGTGGAAGCCCCTCTGGGAGCACCTGGAGATCGCCAACGACGACTTCATCCGCACCACCGAGGACCGGCACACGGCCCGGGTGCAGGAGTTCGTCCAGGACCTCTACGACAAGGGCGAGATCTACCAGGGCGGGTACGAGGGCCCGTACTGCGTGGGCTGCGAGGAGTACAAGGCCCCCGGCGAGCTGCTGGACGGCGAGGGTGAGTTCGCGGGGCAGAAGATCTGCGCGATCCACAAGAAGCCGGTGGAGATGCTGAAGGAGGAGAACTACTTCTTCAAGCTCTCCGAGTACGGCCCCAAGCTGCTTGAGTTCTACGCCGCCAACCCCGGCTTCATCCAGCCGGAGTCGGCCCGTAACGAGGTCGTCCGCTTCGTCGAGCAGGGCCTGCAGGACCTCTCGATCTCCCGCTCCACCTTCGACTGGGGCGTGCAGATCCCCTGGGACCCGAAGCACGTCATCTACGTGTGGGTCGACGCGCTGCTCAACTACGCGACCGCGGTCGGCTACGGCGCCGACCAGGCCAAGTTCGAGGACACCTTCCCGGCGGACGTGCACCTGGTCGGGAAGGACATCCTCCGCTTCCACGCGGTGATCTGGCCGGCCATGCTGATGGCCAACGGTCTGCCCCTGCCCAAGCGCGTGGTCGCCAACGGCTGGCTGATGGTCGGCGGCGAGAAGATGAGCAAGTCCAACCTGACCGGCATCGCGCCGCAGGACCTGACCGCGCACTTCGGCGTGGACGCCTACCGCTACTACTTCCTGCGCGCGATCCCGTTCGGCACGGACGGCTCGTTCTCGTGGGAGGACTTCTCCGCCCGCTACACCTCCGAGCTCGCCAACGACTTCGGCAACCTCGCCTCGCGCGTGGCGGCGATGGTCGGCAAGTACTACGGCGGGGTCCTGCCGGAGGCGACCGCGTCCGGACCGGCCGAGGCAGCGCTGGCCGAGGGCCTGGCGAGGGCCGTGGCCGAGTCCGACGACAAGATCGGCGAGAGGCTGGACTTCGCGGGGGGCATCGCCGCGATCTTCGACTTCGTCAAGCAGGTCAACGGCTACCTCACTGAGCAGGAGCCGTGGAAGGTCGCCAAGGACGAGTCCCCCGAGGGCCAGGCCCGTCTGGCGACGATCCTCTACGCGGCGGCGGAGTCGCTGCGCGGCGTGGCGATCCTGCTGAACTCGGTCATGCCGCGGGTGTCCGGGCTTCTGTGGGACTCCCTCGGCGCGGAGGCCGCGCTGGGCGCGCTCGGCGACCAGCGGATCTCGGAGGCCGGCCAGTGGGGCCGTCTCCCGGCCGGGGTTACCGTGACCAAGGGCGAGATCCTCTTCCCGCGCCTGGAAGAGAAGAAGGACTAGGCGCCGCACGTCCCCAGGGGCGCGGCAAGCCACTGAGGTGGCGGGCCGCCGAACGCGTGGGGCCATCCGCACCGGGTGGGGCCATCCGCACCGGGTGGTCCTCGCGCGGTTTCGCGCGCCCCTGGGGCGTGCAACCGACTCACCGTCGAAAGGGAACCCGACGTGGCCCGCTCCAAGGGTGACAACAGCACCCCGCCGCCCGTGCCCGAGCCGCTCCGCGTGCCGGTTGCGGACTCGCACACGCACCTGGACATGCAGGACGCGTCCCCCGAGGAGATCCTGGCCAAGGCGGCGTCCGTCGGTGTGGACACGGTCGTCCAGGTCGGGTGCGACATCCCGGGTTCACACTGGGCGGCGGAGACCGCGGCGAAGTACGACAACGTGCACGCAACCGTGGCACTCCACCCGAACGAGGCGCCGCGGATCGTGCTCGGCGACCCGGACGGGTGGAGCGGGCAGCGGCGCGGGCCAGGTGGCATGGCCGCGCTGGAGGCGGCGATCGAGGAGATCGACGCGCTGGCCGCCCTGCCGCAGGTGCGCGGCGTCGGGGAGACGGGCCTGGACTACTTCCGGACCGGTCCCGAAGGCGCGGGGATCCAGCAGGAGTCCTTCCGGCGGCACATCGCGCTGGCGAAGAAGCACGGCAAGGCCCTGGTCATCCACGACCGGGACGCGCACGAGGACGTGCTGCGCATCCTGACCGAGGAGGGCGCGCCCGAGCGCACGGTCTTCCACTGCTACTCCGGTGACGAGGAGATGGCCCGCGTGTGCGCGGAGGCGGGCTACTACCTGTCCTTCGCGGGGCCCGTCACGTTCCCGGCCAACCAGCACCTGCGGGCGGCGCTGGCCGTCACCCCGATGGACCGCATCCTGGTGGAGACCGACGCGCCGTTCCTGACCCCCGCGCCCTTCCGGGGCCGGCCGAACGCGCCGTATCTGATCCCGGTCACGCTGCGCGCGATGGCGCAGGTCAAGGGTGTGGCCGAGGACGAGCTCGCGGCTGCGGTGGCCGCGAACACGGCGCGGGCGTTCGACTACTGACGCCCCCTCGACACCCGCTGCGCCCGCGGGACGCACCGGAAACCACTCTCAGGGGGACGTGACGGTCCTGCGGGGAGGTCGTTGGACAGTCCGCGGTCGAGGGACCGGGCGTGGACGAACGGCCATGTTGGAGCGCGAGTGAACGTTTCTTCCGACACCTCCAGGCGGACGCTGCCGCAGGCGCTGATCCTGGCCCTGCTGGTGGGCGGCACCGGCGCGTTCCTGGTCGAGGAGGCGCAGGGCGCGGAGAGCGATCACGCCACCGAAGCCGCCGACATCCTGCCGGACGGCGCGGTGGCGGACGCCCCCACGGCGGGCGACCCGTCGACGTCCACGAGCGCGGTGGCAAGGGAGGCCCTCGCCGGCGTCGACGGCGCGGTGACCGGCCCGCGCACGGTCGAGACGCTCGTCCTGCCGCACGTTCCAGGAGCGCCCGCGGCCCCCCAGCTGCCGTCGTCGCCCCGGCCCCGGCACGCGAGACCGCGCGTCCGCGCGGCCGAGGAGGTGCGGCCGCCGGAGCTCGACGGTCACGCGGCGAGCCGTGGCCGCCACCGGGCGGCCTCTCCGCTGGTGCACTTCGGGACCGGCGAGATCGACTGGGCGGCGCTGGCGCGCTGCGAGTCCGGCGGCAACCCGCACATCACCGACCCGAGCGGCCGCTACGGCGGGCTCTACCAGTTCGACGCCCACACCTGGCACAGCCTCGGCGGGCACGGCCTGCCCCAGAACGCCTCGGTCGGCGAGCAGACCACCCGCGCCCGCGCCCTCTTCCACGAGCGGGGCCTCTCCCCCTGGCCGGTCTGCGGCACCCGCGCAGAGCACTGACACGCAGAGCACTGACACGCCGAGCACTGACACGCCGAGCAGTGACGCGCCGAGCGAGCTCCGGCGACTCGGTGGGCCCGGGCACGGAGGCGCCGGGTGTGAACCCTCCGGCGAGGGGCGAGCGGCGGCGCGTCGCGCCGGAGGCGGCCCGTATCCTTGCCGGGTGAGCACCACCGATCCCGAGTCCGTCGAGCCTTCCGCCGCGTCGAACGACTCCGCACTGCTGAGCCCCGCAGACGTTCGTGAACTGGCCGGTCGGCTGGGAGTGCGGCCGACCAAGCAGCGCGGGCAGAACTTCGTCATCGACGCGAACACCGTCCGCCGCATCGTGCGCGCGGCGGAGGTACGGCCCGACGACGTGGTCGTGGAGGTGGGGCCCGGCCTCGGCTCGCTGACGCTGGGGCTGCTGGAGGCGGTCGACCGGGTCACCGCCATCGAGATCGACCCGCTGCTCGCCGAGCACCTGCCGACCACCGTCGCCGCCCGCATGCCGGAGAAGGCGGACCGGTTCGCCCTGGTCCACGCGGACGCGATGGCCGTCACCGAGCTGCCCGGCCCGGCGCCGACCGCCCTGGTGGCGAACCTGCCCTACAACGTCGCGGTCCCCGTGCTGCTGCACATGCTGGAGACCTTCCCCACCATCGAGCGCACGCTCGTCATGGTGCAGTCCGAGGTCGCCGACCGGCTGGCCGCGCAGCCGGGCAACAAGGTCTACGGCGTGCCGTCGGTCAAGGCCCAGTGGTACGCGCGCGTCAAGCGCGCGGGGGCGATCGGCCGCAACGTCTTCTGGCCCGCGCCGAACGTCGACTCGGGTCTGGTCTCGCTGGTCCGCCGCGACGAGCCGCTGAAGACGAGCGCCGCGCGCACCGACGTCTTCGCCGTCGTCGACGCGGCGTTCGCGCAGCGCCGCAAGACGCTGCGCGCGGCGCTGGCGGGCTGGGCGGGTAGTCCGGCCGCCGCGGAGACGGCGCTGTCCGCGGCGGGGATCGACCACCGCCTGCGCGGTGAGGCGCTGACGGTGGAGCAGTTCGCCGCGATCGCCGAGAACAAGCCGGAGTCCTCGCCGCAGTCCTGACCCTCCCGCGGGTCCGTCCCACCTCTCGTGTCCCACGCCCGGTCTTCCCGCGCGTCAGCGCACCTCACCCCGTGCACCGCCCCCGTCTCCCAGGAGCCCCCGCCGATGAACGCGTCCGAGTCCGTGCTCGAACCGACGTCCGCGTCCGCGCCCGACGGCGTTACCGTCCGGGTGCCGGCCAAGGTCAACGTGCAGCTGGCGGTGGGCGGTCGGCGCGCCGACGGGTTCCACGCGCTGGCCACGGTCTTCTTCGCCGTGGGTCTGTGGGACACCGTCACGGCGCGCCCGGCCGAGGGCCTCAGCCTGACCGTCGCCGGCCGTGACGCGGACGTCGTGCCGACCGACGAGAGCAACCTGGCCGCCCGCGCGGCGCGGGCGCTCGCCGCCCACCACGGCGTCGAGGCGAACGTCGCCCTGCACATCGACAAGGACATCCCCGTCGCCGGGGGCATGGCGGGCGGCAGTGCCGACGCGGCGGCGGCCCTGCTCGCCTGTGACGCGCTGTGGGGTCTCGGCACGGAGCGCTCGACGCTCTTCGCGCTCGCGGCCGAGCTCGGCAGCGACGTGCCGTTCTCCCTGCACGGAGGGGTCGCGCTCGGCCAGGGGCGCGGCGAGATGCTGACGGTGGTGCCCGTCGGCGGCACGTTCCACTGGGTCTTCGCGGTCGCCGACGGCGGCCTGTCCACGCCCGCCGTCTACGGGGAGTGCGACCGCCTTCGCGAGGAGGCGGCCGGTCCCGGAGGCGCGGACGAGTCGCGCGTCCCCGCGCCCGCCGCCGACCCCGCGCTGCTGGCCGCCCTCGCCTCGGGTGACGCCGCCGCGCTGGGCGCGGCCCTCAGCAACGACCTGCAGCCGGCTGCGCTCTCGCTGCGTCCCGCCCTCGCGGAGACCCTCCGCGTGGGCACCGAGGTGGGCGCGATCGGCGCCCTCGTCTCCGGCTCCGGCCCGACCTGCGCGTTCCTGGCCAAGGATGCCGCCGCGGCTGCGGCGGTCGCCGCCGCCCTCGCCCAGTCCGGCACCTGCCGCGACGTCCGCCGCGCGGAGGGCCCTGTGCCGGGCGCGACCCTGGTCTGAGCCGCCCCGCCTCGCCGCGCCGGGAGATCCCGCCCGGCAGGGGAGATGACGGCCGCTGGGTGAGGTGACGGCCGGTCATATAATCTCCTCCGAGCGCTCAGCGAGGGGGATGCATGGCGATCGAGCTGCCCGGGGAGCTCGTCTGGGTGATGAACCTGCTCGGGCTGAACTGGCCGCAGGTGAACGAGGACAAGGTCCGTGAATTCGGCGGCCATGTGCGGGAGTTCGGACAGAACCTGCAGGCCTCCCACGACGCCGCCAGTCAGACGATCGGTCGGCTCGGGGATGTCTACCAGGCCTCGTCCTACGAGGCGTTGGTCGAGGCCTGGGCGCAGCGGTCCAACAGTCACATGTCCGAGCTGGTGGAGGCGTGTTCGGTGACCGCCGACGCGCTGGAGCTGGCGGCCGACGGGATCGTGGCGATGAAGACCGCGGTCATCACCGAACTCGGGATCATGGCAGCCGAGTTCGTCGCGGACCAAGCGGCGGCCGTGGTGACGCTGGGCGCGGCGGAGGCTGCGGAGGCGTTGCTGGTCGAGGCGACGAAGAAGATCGTCAACGCGCTGATCCAGACCGCGGAGCAGGAGTTGATCGGCGCCCTCATCAACCAGGCGGTGGGACCCCTGGAGCAGGTGGTCGAGCGGGCGCTGAGCGGCCTCGTCTTCCAGGGGCTCCAGGCCGCGCTCGGCGCACCCGACCCCGGCGACATGGGCGGTGGCGGCGCGGGCGACGGGTTCCACGTCCAGCCGGACGAGATGATGCGCCACGCCGTCTTGATGCACGGCCACGCCGAGGAGGTCCAGGGGCACGGGGCGCGATTCGCCGCCGTGGCGCAGGGGGTGTCGTTCTCGTGACGCATCCCATCGCCAAGGCCCTGGAGGAGGCGGCTGCCCGCGTCGGCCGCAGTCTCAGCCACGACGCCGCCGAGGCGGTCGCGGACATGTACCACTCGGTCGGCCACGGCACCGAGCAGGTCGTCAAGAACATCGCGGACGCCGATGCCCGACACGCTCACGAACTGGTCAGCCTGGCCGAGAAGATAGCCAAGAACGATGGCAAGACCGGCCGTGGCGCCCGCAAGCGGATCAGGACCCAGGCGGCCGCGCGTTCGAAGATCGACGCGGCGCTCGGCGGGCAGCGGGACTACGACGTCGAACTCGTCGTCGACGCCTCCAAGTACCCCGAATCCGCCCTGCACATCCAGGAGGCGCAGAGCGGGATCACGCATCACGGCCCCGACGTGCCGCTCACGGGCAGCCCCCACCCTTCGGTGCTGGACATCGACCGGGCGGGCGCGGACGACCGCCGGACCGCGTCCCTGGCCGGGATCCCCACCAGGCCGCCGGACGACCGCGACGAGTATCCGCCCGCCATGTTCAAACAGGGCGGGGCCGGCGCCAGCGTGAAGTACATTCCGGACAGCGACAACCGCGGTTCCGGTTCGGCCATGGGCAGCGCACTGAACAGCCTGCCGGACGGCACCAGAGTCAAGATCACGATCAGATAGCGGACGGACGGCGGAACGAGGGAGCACGTTGGCCACGAAAGAAGAGGCCGAAGTCCTGGCGTCCCGGGCGCGGCAGGGCCGGTTCCTCGAGGTCCTGCCGGAACTGCTGGACGTCGCCCGGGAGGACGGCGATCCCGACGCGAGGCTCACGGCCGCCGCGGCGGCGATCCTGATCCTGCTGTGGTCGGACCGCTTCGGCGAGGCCGGCCGACTGGCGGAGGAACTGATCGCCCGTGACGGGCCGTCGGGTGGCCACCTGTGCGACCAGACGATGCCCTTTCTCTACGCCTTCTACGGCGCCGACCTCCACGACGGGACGCCGGCCGCCCCGCGGCTGCTCGCCGCGGCCGCCGCCGTCCCCGAGGGCCGGGTGCTGAACCGCACCTTCCGGCAGGCGGCGGAGCGGCTCGCCTCCGGCAGGACCGTGCGGGACGACCTGGAGGCCTACTACGACTGGGGCGCACCGGTCGGCGCGAACACCAGGGTCATCGGGGCGGACCTGCTCGGGCGCGATCCGGTGGAGCTCGACGCACGGCAACGGCGCACCTTCTGGTCCGCACTGCACCAGACACGGGACCTCTCCCGGGCCCGGGAGGCCTATCGGGCTCTCGGCGAGATCCCCCAGGACCTCAACCTGGCGATCTGGCTCGCCGGCGCCTTCGCCGTGGCCGGCGAGGTTCCCGAGGGCGAGGCCGTGCTGCTCGCCGCGCACGCCGTGTACTGGCCGCTCATGCAGTGGGACGTGCTGCCCGCCGCCCTGGTGCTGCTCCCCACGCTGCGGCCGGTGATGACGGATAGGGTGCGTGAGTACTACCTGAACCGTCCGATCGGCCCCGAGGCGCAACGCCAGGACTGAAGGCGAACGAGAACAGGACCCGAGGATGACTGACACGACCGGATCGAACGCGCTGGAGACCCTGCTCGGCCGGGCCCGGGGCCCGATGGGTCCGTCCATCGAACTCGACTTCGGCACCGGGAGCGGTCCGCTGGCCGAGCTCGGCGCCCTGCTGTCGCGCATCAACGGATTCTTCCTGTTCAACGCGGGTGTCCAGGTCTTCCGGGCGGGTGAGGAGGGCCTCGGCCACGACCTGCTGGCGTGGAACGGCGAGAACACCTGGAAGGACACCTACGACGGGCTGGCCGACGACCTGTTCTGCTTCGCCCAGGACATCTTCGGCACCCAGTTCGCCATCGTCGAGGGTCGTGAGGTGGTTCGCTTCGACCCGGAGACGGCCCAGGACGAGCTGCTCGGCGAGAGCCTCGAGGACTGGGCCGCCTGGCTCCTGGCCGACCCGGACGTGAACGGCGCGGCTTCGTTCGCCTACGCCTACCAGCAGGAGAAGGGCGCGCTCGACCCCTCGGAGCGCCTGGTCCCGCGGACGTTCTTCGTCGGCGGCGGCGGCTACGACTTCGACAACTTCGTCGCGTACGACGCGGTGACCGCGATGCGGATCCGCGGTCCGATCGCGCAGCAGGTGCACGAGCTGCCGGACGGGGCGACGCTCCGGCTCCGCATCGAGTAGCCGAGCGCGAGGGGCTGGTCGTACGGACGGGTACCCCGGAACTGGGCCCGCGTGCGGTCACCGTCTCCCTCACCGACGCCGGGCACGCCCTGGTCGAGCGGTGGGTGGACGCGGTGCTCGGCCGGGAGGCCGAACTGGTCGCCGGTCTCGGTCCGGAGCAGCGGGAGGCGCTCGCGGGACTGCTCGAGCTGCTGCTCGGTGATCTCCAGAGCCGGAACGGCGGGCGGGGCTGAGCGGTCGGCCCACTACCCTGGTAGGTCGGCACCTCATCCGAGCCCCCGCAGGAGCGCAGCATCCGTGGCAGTCAACCTCGTCACCGTCGAAGGCGTCAGCAAGATCTTCGGCACCCGAGCCGTGCTCGACGGCGTGTCCGTCGGCGTCAGCGAGGGCGACCGGATCGGCGTCGTCGGCCGCAACGGCGACGGCAAGACCACGCTGACCCAGATCATGGCCAAGCAGGAGGAGCCCGACGGCGGTCGCGTCACCCATGTGACGGGCCTGGCGATCGGCGTGCTGGCCCAGGGCGACGCGCTCGACCCGAAGGCCACCATCCGCCACGAGGTCGTCGGCGACAAGGCCGACCACGAGTGGGCGGGCGACGCCAGGATCCGCGACGTGCTCACCGGCCTCTTCGACGGCCTGGACCTCTCCGGCTTCCCGCAGGGTCTCGACACCGTCATCGGCCCGCTCTCCGGTGGCGAGCGCCGTCGCATCGCGCTGGCCAAGCTGCTGATCGAGGACCACGACCTGCTGGTCCTGGACGAGCCCACCAACCACCTCGACGTCGAGGGCATCGCCTGGCTCGCCGGTCACCTGCAGGCGCGCCGCAGCGCGCTCGTCGTCGTCACCCACGACCGCTGGTTCCTCGACCAGGTCTGCACCCGCATGTGGGACGTGCAGGCCGGCGACGTCCATGAGTACGAGGGCGGCTACTCCGACTACGTCTTCGCGCGCGCCGAGCGGGCCCGCATCGCCGCGACGGAGGAGACCAAGCGCCAGAACCTGGTCCGCAAGGAGCTGGCCTGGCTGCGGCGGGGCGCGCCTGCCCGCACCTCCAAGCCGCGGTTCCGTGTCGAGGCCGCCAACGAGCTGATCGCGGACGTGCCGCCGCCGCGCGACAAGGTCGAGCTGATGAAGTTCGCCAACTCGCGGCTGGGCAAGACCGTCTTCGACCTGGAGGACGTGACCGTCCAGGCCGGTGACAAGCTGCTGCTGGAACATCTCACCTGGCAGCTCGGCCCCGGCGACCGCATCGGCCTCGTGGGCGTCAACGGCGCCGGCAAGACCTCCCTGATGCGCGCGATGCAGACCGCCTGGGCGAGCGACGGCGAGAAGCAGCCGTCCGCCGGCAAGGTCGTCGTCGGCAAGACCGTAAAGCTCGCCTACCTCTCCCAGGAGGTCGCCGAGCTCCCCGGCACGCTGCGCGTGCTGGAGGCCGTGGAGCAGGTGCGCGGGCGCGTCGACCTCGGCAAGGGCCGTGAACTGTCCGCGAGCCAGCTCTGCGAGACGTTCGGGTTCACCAAGGAGAAGCAGTGGACGCCGGTCGCCGACCTCTCCGGCGGTGAGCGCCGCCGCCTGCAGCTGCTGCGTCTGCTGATGGACGAGCCCAACGTCCTGTTCATGGACGAGCCCACCAACGACCTCGACATCGAGACCCTCAACCAGCTGGAGGATCTCCTCGACGGTTGGCCGGGCTCCCTCGTCGTCATCTCCCACGACCGCTTCTTCATCGAGCGGACCACGGACACGGTGTGGGCGCTGCTCGGCGACCGCCGCCTGCGCATGCTGCCGCGCGGCATCGACGAGTACCTCGAGCGCCGCGCGGCGCTCGTCGAGGCGACGACGCCGGCCCCGGCCCCGAAGAAGACCGGCGGCGACACCCGCGCGGCCAAGAAGGAGCTCCAGCGCATCGAGCGCCAGCTCGCCAAGCTGGAGGAGAAGGAGACCAAGCTCCACGCCCAGATGGCCGAGCACGCCGCGGACTTCGGCAAGATCGCCGAACTGGACGCCCAGCTGCGCGCGGTCAAGGACGAGCGCGACGAGCTGGAGATGCAGTGGCTGGAGCTCGCCGAGGACGCGTGAGCGTCCGCGTCCGCATCAGCGCTCTCGTCTCACCCGCGGGTGAAGCTGGGTGGGAGCCCGAGCATCTCCCCGGCGAGGTCCTGGAGGTTCACCGTTGCTCCCCCGGGTACCGGAGGGAGCCAGGGGGAGGCGCAGGCACGGCACCGGAAAGGTCCGGCGGAGTGGGGTTGTGCGGGACGCCGCCGGCCGACCTCAGGTCCAGCGAGTGGGCGACGGCCTGGGTCCAGGTTGCTCAGTTCGGCCTCCACGTTCGGAGTGATCAGCAAACGGACGGTGGGCCGAAGCCGCGCCCAACTCGCCGCGCGCGTCGGCCATTGCGTGGAGAGCCTGCCCGAGGTCGCGGGCAAGGTTCTGCAAGGCCTGGACGTCGACCTCGAACCCCGTCGCCATCGTCCCCCCTCGGTTCGTCCGGTTCGTCGGGGTATTGAAGTGTACACATCTGCGTTGTCGCAGGTCGGAGGGGTGCTGATCATCGAACGTGTAGGCCGGTGACGATCGACGGGCCGTCAGCCCGGACGGCGATCCCGGGTCGGTGGCCCCGCTGCGGGGCGCAGAAGATCACGGATTTCCCATCCGGTCGCTGACCAGGTATGGTCTTCCTCGTTCGCCCCTATAGCTCAGTCGGTAGAGCGTCTCCATGGTAAGGAGAAGGTCTGCGGTTCGATTCCGCATGGGGGCTCGCCGGAAAGGCCCGTGTCCGATCATCGGACGCGGGCCTTCGGCGTTTTCGCGGGAGTTCCCCAAATGATCCCCCGAACGAGGGCTGCGCTGTAGCGGTCCGCAGGCAGAATGCGTTGTGATGGTTCGTCACGCATCGTGCCAGGGGAGGGCGGAGGGCGCTGTGGGCGTTCGGCTCGTGGTCGTGGACGACCACCGGTTACTCGCGGAGGCGCTGGCGGCCGCCCTGCAGCTGCGTGGACATCGGGTGCTCGCGGTCGGGACGCCGACCGGGGTCGCCGCGGATCTCGTGGTGAGCCGGCGGCCGGAGGCGTGTCTGCTGGGGGTGGCGCGGCCGGAGGACGGCGCGGCGTTCGACGCGATCCGGCGGATCCGGCGGGAGCGGCCGGAGGTCTCGGTCGTGGTGATGGGCAATGTGGACCACCTCGCGGGGGTGGCTGCGGCGTTCGCCGCCGGGGCGGCCGGGTACGTGCGGCAGGACGAGCGCATCGAGGTCGTGGAGCGCGCGCTCGGACGTGTCCGCGCGGGAGAGGCGGCGGTCTCGCCCGAGCTGCTGCGCGCCTCGTTCGACCACCTGCTGCGGCCGGCGGCCGAGCCGGACGACGAGGCGCTGCGCCTGTTGCGACTGCTGACCCGGCGCGAGGCCGAGGTGCTGGCGCGGATCGCCGACGGGCAGGACACCCAGGAGATCGCCGAGGGCATGCGCATCGCGCCCAGCACCGCGCGCACGCATGTCCAGCGCGTGCTGGTGAAACTCGGGGCGCGCACGCGCCTGGAGGCCGCGGCCGTCGCGGCCCGGACCGGCCTGCTGGAGCAGGTGGGGCGCGCCGCCGACTGAGGCGGCCGCGGAGCGGCGGCGTCGAATCCGACGCTGAAACCGAACACGTCCGCACAGCTTTCTCCAATTCGCGAAGGCTCGACGATGCCTGCTGCTCAGTTGTGCCATGAGGCTCATGCAGGACTGTTGACTGCTGCTTATTTATGTTCGATTATGTTGAACCGAGCGAGCGTGAACGTCTGCGAGCGAGGCCGACCTTGGAGATCCCCGTAGTGAAGAAGACCAGCACGCGACTGGCCGACGGCCGTGAGTTGATCTACTACGACTCCCGTGACGACGCCGTCCGCAGCGCCCAGGACCTGAGGCCGCTGCCCCCCACCGAGACCCTCTCCGAACTGCGCCACGACCCCGTGCTCGACGAGTGGGTGGTGGTCGCCGCGCACCGCCAGGGCCGGACCTACCACCCGTCGGCGGAAGCGTGCCCGCTCTGCCCCTCCGGGGACGGACGGCTGAGCGAGATCCCCGAATCCGACTACGAGGTGGTCGTCTTCGAGAACCGCTTCCCCTCACTCGCCGCCCACCCGCACCCCGAGCAGGTGCGGGCGACCCCGCCGGACACGATCCGCCCCGCCGCCGGGCGGTGCGAGGTGGTCTGCTTCACCCCCGTCCACGACGCGTCCTTCGCCGACCTCGGACCGCGTCAGGTCGGCACCGTGCTGGAGGCCTGGACGGACCGCACCGCGGAGCTGTCCACGCTGCCCGACGTCGAGCAGGTCTTCTGCTTCGAGAACCGCGGGGTGGAGATCGGCGTCACCCTGGAACACCCGCACGGCCAGATCTACGCCTATCCGTTCGTCACGCCGCGCACCGAGCGGATGATCGCCGCGGCCGTCGCGCACCGCGCCCGCACCGGCCGGAATCTCTTCGAGGACCGGCTGGCGGCGGAGCGTCGCAGCGGCGAGCGGGTCGTCCTGTCCGGCGAGCACTGGACCGCGTTCGTGCCCTTCGCCGCCCACTGGCCCTATGAAGTGCACGTGTATCCCCACCGCCGGGTCAGCGACCTGCCCGCCCTCGACGACGCCGAGCGCGAGGAGTTCGCCCACCTCTACCTCGACCTGTTGCGGCGCTTCGACCTGCTGTTCACGCCGGACCCGTTCACATCCGACGAGGCCGTGAACGCCGTCAACAAGGCGCCCAACCGGACGCCGTACATCGCCGCCTGGCACCAGGCCCCGGTGCGTCGCGGCCCGGGCGGCGTCGCGGGCGCCGAGGAGCTGGCGCTCCACATGGAGCTCTTCACCATCCGTCGTACCGTAGGGAAGCTCAAGTTCCTGGCCGGTTCGGAGTCCGGCATGGACGTGTTCATCAACGACGTCGCGCCCGAGTACGCAGCGCGACGCCTGCGGGAGGTCAAGGCATGAGTCAGTACCTGGTCACCGGCGGCGCCGGCTACGTCGGCGGGGTCGTCGCGGCGCACCTGCTCGAGGCGGGTCACCAGGTCGTCGTCCTCGACGACCTGTCGACGGGCTTCCGCGAGTCGGTGCCGGCGGGGGCGACCTTCGTGCAGGGCCGGGTCCAGGATGCCGCCGAGGTGCTGGACGGCTCCTTCGACGGCGTGCTGCACTTCGCGGCCAGCTCCCAGGTCGGCGAGTCCGTGGTGGACCCGGAGAAGTACTGGCGCAACAACGTGTCCGGCTCGCTGGAGCTGCTGACCGCGATGCGCGGGGCGGGCGTGCGCCGCCTGGTCTTCTCCTCGACCGCCGCCGTCTACGGCGAGCCGGAGCGGGCGCCGATCCTGGAGACCGCCCCGACCAGCCCGACCAACCCCTACGGCGCGAGCAAGCTCGCCGTCGACCACATGATCACCAGTGAGGCGGACGCCCACGGCCTGGCCGCGGTCTCGCTGCGTTACTTCAACGTGGCGGGCGCCTACGGCCGCCAGGGCGAGCGGCACGACCCCGAGACGCACCTGATCCCGCTGGTCATCCAGGCGGCGCTGGGCCGCCGCCCGCACATCTCCGTCTTCGGCGAGGACTACCCGACCCCCGACGGCACCTGCGTGCGCGACTACATCCACGTCGCCGACCTGGCCGAGGCCCACCTGCTCGCCCTCGACGCCGCGGCGCCGGGCCGGCACCTGATCTGCAACCTCGGCAACGGCAACGGCTTCTCGGTGCGGGAGGTCATCGAGGCCGTGCGCCGGGTGACGGGCCGTGAGATCAAGGCCGTCGCCGCCGAGCGCCGCCCCGGCGACCCGGCCGTGCTCGTGGCCTCCGCCGACCGCGCCCGGGAGACCCTCGGCTGGCGTCCGCGCCGCGCCGACCTGGACGGCATCGTCGCCGACGCCTGGGAGTTCGCCCTCTCCCTGGCGGGCGAGAGTGTGCCCACCGCGCCGTAGCACGTCCGACCCTGTCCGCGTCCTGGCCGCGCTGCCGCCCAGGCCCTGCCGATGCGCGGTGCCCGGTGCCCGGTGCGCGGACAGAACCCGAAACGGAGGAGAGCCCACCCGTGAACGAGCCGCACGCTGCCGTGGTCGCCGAGGAGTTCGTCGCACTGTACGGGCGGGAGCCCGAGGGCGTGTGGCAGGCCCCGGGACGCATCAACCTGATCGGCGAGCACACCGACTACAACGACGGCTTCGTGCTGCCGGTGGCCCTGCCGCACGCGGCCCGCGTCGCCGTGGCCCGACGCGACGACGGTGTGGTGCGCGTGCACAGTTCACAGGGCGCGGGCGCCGTCGTCGAGTTCACGGTGGACTCTCTCGCGCCGGGTTCCGTCGCGGGCTGGGCCGCCTACCCCGCGGGCGCGCTGTGGGTGCTGCGCGAGGACGGGCACGCCCTGCCCGGCATCGATCTGCACCTCGACAGCGACGTGCCGTTCGGGGCCGGGCTCTCCTCCTCGGCCGCGCTGCAGTGCGCGGTGCTGCTGGCCCTCGACGACCTGCTCGGGCTCGGCGTCGCACGGCCCCGCCTGGCCCGGCTCGCCCAGCGAGCGGAGAACGACTACGTCGGCGCGCCCGTCGGCGTGATGGACCAGACGGCCTCCCTCTGCTGCGCCGAGGGCGCCGCGCTCTTCCTGGACACCCGGGACATGGCCCAGCGCCAGGTCCCGCTGGATCTGGCCGCCGCCGGGCTGGTGCTGCTCGTCGTCGACACGCGCGTCGAGCACGGGCACGCCGACGGCGCCTACCGGCAGCGCAGGGAGGGCTGCGAGCGCTCCGCCGACCTGCTGGGCGTCAAGGCGCTGCGCGATGTGGAGGCCTCCGGCGGCGCGGAGCTGGACGCGCTGCTCGCGCGGCTTCCCGGGGAGGAGCTGCGCCGACTCGCCCGCCACGTCGTGACCGAGAACGCGCGGGTGCTGGAGGCCGTCCGGCTCCTCGACGAAGGCCGGCTTCGCGCCCTCGGCCCCGTCCTGACGGCCGGCCACGCCTCGCAGCGCGACGACTTCGCGATCTCCTGCCCGCAGTCCGACACCGCCGTCGACACCGCGCTCGTGGCCGGCGCCCTCGGTGCGCGGCAGACGGGCGGTGGCTTCGGCGGCTGTGTGATCGTGCTGACCGAGCCGGCGCGGGTACCCGGCATCACCGCGGCCATCGCGGCCGCCTACGCTGCTCGGGACGGCTGGAACGCCCCGGCGTTCTTCACCGCGACCCCTGCGCCGGGCGCGCGACGCCTGCGTTAGCCGAGCCTGCGCAAGGTGTGCCGAGGGGCGCGCCGGGTCGAGCTACACATAAGCCAGGCTTATGGGGTCATAAAGCAGGACTGACTACTGTGGCAGGCTGGCGGAGGTGAGGGTTGCCTTACCGGGCACCCTCGCCGCCTCCCGTTCGTCCTCGCCCAGTCGTCCTGTCGCTCCAAGGAGTCCTCCGTCATGACACGCACTCTCCGGGTCGCCGTCGTCGGGTCCGGTCCCGCCGGCATCTACGCCGCCGACGCCCTGCTCAAGTCGGACGTGGCGCAGGACCCGGGTGTGTCCATCGACATCTTCGAGCGCATGCCGGCCCCGTTCGGCCTGATCCGCTACGGCGTCGCCCCCGACCACCCGCGGATCAAGGGCATCATCACCGCTCTGCACCAGGTGATGGACAAGCCGCAGATCCGCCTCTTCGGCAACGTCGACTACCCGAACGACCTCACCCTCGACGAGCTGCACCAGTTCTACGACGCGGTGATCTTCGCGACCGGCGCCAACGCCGACCGTGACCTGGACATCCCCGGCATCGAGCTGGACGGCTCCTACGGCGCGGCCGACTTCGTGTTCTGGTACGACGGCCACCCGGACGTCCCGCGCAGCTGGCCGCTCACGGCCGAGAAGGTCGCCGTGCTGGGCGTCGGCAACGTCGCCCTGGACGTCGCCCGCATCCTGGCGAAGACGGCGGACGAGCTGCTCCCGACGGAGATTCCGGCCAACGTTCATGAGGGCCTGCGGCAGAACGCCGCGAAGGAGATCCACGTCTTCGGCCGTCGCGGTCCGGCGCAGGCGAAGTTCAGCCCGATGGAGCTGCGCGAGCTCGACCACTCGCCGAACATCGAGGTCATCGTCGACCCGGAGGACATCGACTACGACGAGGGCTCGATCGCGACCCGGCGCGGCAACAAGCAGGCCGACATGGTCGCCTCCACGCTGGAGAACTGGGCCATCCGCGACGCCGGCACCCGCCCCCACCGGCTCTACCTGCACTTCTTCGAGTCCCCCGTGGAGGTGCTCGGCGAGGACGGCCGAGTCGTCGGCCTGCGGACCGAGCGCACCGAGCTGGACGGCAGCGGGAACGTCCGCGGCACGGGGCGGTTCAAGGAGTGGGACCTCCAGTCCGTCTACCGGGCGGTCGGGTACTACTCCGAGGAGCTCGCCAAGCTCCCGTTCGACCCGGACTCCGGCACGGTCCCGCACGACGCGGGCCGGGTCGAGCCGGGTACGTACGTGACGGGCTGGATCAAGCGCGGTCCCGTCGGCCTGATCGGCCACACCAAGGGCGACGCGAACGAGACCGTGGCCTCCCTGCTGTCCGACCACGTCGCAGGCGAGCTGACGCCCGCCTCGCGCCCGGAGCCGGAGGCGGTGGACGCGTTCCTGGAGGAGCGAGGCGTCCGCTTCACCACGTGGGAGGGCTGGCAGCGCCTGGACGCGCGCGAGCGCGAGCTCGGCGCCGCGGAGGGCCGTGAGCGGATCAAGATCGTCCCCCGCGAGGAGATGCTCGACGCCTCGGGCGCGTAGCGCTTCGTCGCGCCCACCGACCCGCCGGCCGCTGACCAGGGCTGTCAGCCCGCCGCGGGGTGGCGGTCCGCCCGGCCCGCGAGCCGCGACGCTCCGGGCGGAGCCCCGTGCCCCGCCGCTACCGCCTCCCCGTGAGCATCGGTGACCGCACTCGTTCGAGTGATAACGCCGCGTCATCGAGGGCGCGACCCTACGCTGGGTGCTGGAGGAGGCGGTGCCGCATCGGGGGGAGGCCGGGGGGAGTGGGTGTGGGGCGGATCAGGGTGCTGGTGGCCGACGGTCACCGGATCTTCGCG
>NZ_BBPO01000050.1:0-20979 GCF_000787815.1 Streptacidiphilus neutrinimicus | reverse complement strand
GGCGCTGGCGACGGCGCTCGCGGCGGAGCCCGACGTGGAGGTCGCGGCGGCGGGCACCGTCGTCGGCGCGGAGCGCGCGCTGGAGCGCGCTGCCGCGGAGGCGCGTGGGTTCCAGGTGATGCTCGTCGACGCCGATCTGGGCGCGGGTCCGGCAGCGGGAGCGCCCGCGGCCGCGCCGGGCCGTACGGTGCAACTGCCCGCCCAGCGGCGGACGGCCGGCGCCGCGCCGCCGCCCCCGCCCGGCGCGGTCGGCGGCGACGGTATCGCCTTGATCTCGCGAGCCCGTGCCGCGCATCCCGAGCTGCGGGTCATCGTGCTGGCCACCGCGGACGACCCGCACCGCGCGGTTCGCGCGCTGCAGGCCGGGGCGGGCGGCTGGGTGGCCAAGGAGAGCTCGCTCGGGCGGCTGATGGCCGTGATCCGCGGCGTCATGCGGGACGAGACGCACCTCCCGCCCACCCTGCTCACCGGCGTCATACGCGAGCTGACCGCCGCGCGCCGGGACCGCACCGAGAGCGAGCGGCTGGTGGACAGCCTCACGCCGCGCGAGAAGCAGGTGCTGCGCTGCATGGTCGCGGGCCTGGGCCGACAGGCCGTCGCGGACCGGCTCTACCTGTCGCCGCACACCGTGCGCACGCACATGCAGAACGTCCTCGGCAAGCTCGGGGTCCACTCGACTCTGGCCGCCGTCGCGCTCGCGCGCCGCGCGGGCGTCGGCCCGGCGGCGGAGGCCTGACCGCCCCGTCGGCACCGCCCGGTGGGCGTAGGCCTCCCGCCCCCGTCGGCACCGCCCGTCGGCGCCACGTCCGTCGGGCCGGTGTCCGTCGGCGCCCTCGGATCAGGTCCGGCGGCGGACCAGCAGTACGGCGTTGAGCGCGGCGCTGGTGCGCTGCGCCTGCCGCTCGACCACCTCCGCGCCCAGGGCCGCGGCGAGCGCGGTGAGGATCGCGACGAGATGCTCGGCACCGGCCATGTTCGGCAGGATCAGTGCCTCGCCGACCATCGAGGCGACGACCAGTGCCCCCGTCACCAGCGCGCGGTAGCGCCAGGTGATGCAGACCGCGAGGGCGACGACCGCCACGGACGGCCCGGTGTCGCGGACGAACTCGGCGGTGTAGGAGAGGCCGAAGAACCGGTCCGGCCCCATCGAGATGCCCAGGCGGGTGTACATGGTCCCGGCGACGGTGGCCGCGTAGCCGATGGCCAGGGTGCGCACCCGGCCCAGCGTCAGCTCGGCGATGCCGAAGACGAGGAACACCTGCAGGGCCGCGCCCCAGACCGGCAGGTCGGGCGCGGGAACGAAGAGCGAGAGAGGAGTGCGCGACAACGCGACGCCGAGGGGCAGCGAGGCGCGGACCACGCCCAGCTGCTCGACGATCGCCGCGCCGGAGGGGGACTGCTGCCAGATCTGGAACGCGATGATGGCGAGCGTGGCGCAGAGGGTGAGCGGCATGGCCGCCAGGCCCCGCCCGCGCAGGCCGGTGCGTATCGCCCGTGCCAGCGCGCCCCACTCCCGCTCCGCGGCGGCGCGGGTGACCGAGCGCACGGTCGTTCCCGTGCTGCCACCGACGGCTGCCGTTCCGTCCCTCTGCATGCGCGCTGTTCCTCCAGGGGCCAGGCATGTTCGAGGAAGTTCGAGGACGAATGCCCTCTTCCACGGTAATCCGGAATGCCGCCCGGCCGGTCCTCGGGCGGACGGAGATGCGGCTCATTCCGGAGGAGGAGTCGCCGCCCTCGGTGCGGGACCTTCGGCGGGGGCGGCGGAGGCCTGCGAGGGTTCCGCGCCGTCGCGCCCGCGCTCTCGTGCCTCCCGGACGCGGTGCCCGTTGCCGTCGCCGGGCCCCTGCCCGTTCGTGGCCTTCAGGGGCGCCTGCTCCTTCGCACCGGGCGCCTGGGCCCGTTCCGCGCGTTCGGTCTGCCCGGCGCGTTCCGGTTGTTCGTCCCGCTCGTCCCGCTCCCCCCGCTCGCCCCGCTCGGCGCGCGGGTCCGGGTGGCCGGACACGGACGTCGTCGCGGGCGCGTTCGCGCTCACGGCCTCGACCACGTTGGTGGGGACGTGACGGCGCTTGAACAGCGCCGGCAGGCTGGGCGCGGTGATGAATCCCTCGGCGCGGGCCGAGGCGATGCCGATCCGGGGGAGGTCGCTGCTGCGCTCGAACAGCAGGTAGCGCGGCTCCCAGATGGGGCGGTACTTGGCGTTGGCCCGGTAGAGCGACTCGATCTGCCACCAGCGCGAGAGGAAGATCAGCACCTCGCGCCAGAGACGCAGGACGGGGCCCGCGCCGAGTCTGCCGCCGCGCTCGAAGACGGCGCGGAACATCGCGAAGTTCAGCGAGATCCGCTTCACCCCGACGCTGTCGGCCTGCCGGATCAGCTCGATGACCATGAACTCCATCAGGCCGTTGTCGGACTCTCGGTCGCGGCGCATGAGGTCGAGGGAAAGGCCCTCGCGGCCCCAGGGGACGAAGCTCAGCAGGGCGCGCAGCTGCCCCTCGCCGTCGTGGCACTCCAGCATCACGCACTGCCCGTCGGCCGGGTCGCCGAGGCGGCCGAGGGCCATGGAGAAGCCGCGCTCGGTCTCGCCGTCCCGCCAGTGGTCGGCGAGGCGCAACAGCGCGTCCATCTCCGGCTCGGGGATCTCCGCGTGGCGGCGGATCCGAACGGTGTATCCGGCGCGCGCGACGCGCTTGTGGGCCTGCCGGACGCCACGCATCGCGCGGCCGTCGAGTGTGAACTCGTCCACCTCGACGATCGCCTCGTCGCCGAGTTCCAGCGCGTTCAGGCCGTGCCGGGAGTACACCGTGCCTCCCTCCTCGCTGACGCCCATCACCGCCGGGGTCCAGGCGTGCACCTGGGCCTGCTCCAGCCACTGGTCGATCGCGCCCGGCCACGCCTCGACGTCGCCGATCGGGTCGCCGGAGGCCAGCGAGACGCCGCCGACGACGCGGTAGGCCACGGCGGCCTTGCCGCTGGGGGAGAAGACGACGCTCTTGTCCCGGCGCAGCGCGAAGTAGCCGAGGGAGTCGCGCTCACCGTGCTTGTCGAGCAGCTCCCGCAGCCGCTTCTCGTCGTCGTCGCACAGGTACTCCTTGCCCTTGGGGGACCGGAAGAGCGCGTAGAGGACGAGCAGGAAGAGGATCACGCTGAGCACGTTGATCGCGATGTCCACCCAGTGCGGGATCTGCACGCCCGCGTGCTCGGAGCCCGCGGGGGCCAGGGTGTAGACACGCATCAGCGCGTAGTTCATCCGGTCCCAGAGGGTGGAGCCGGTGGCGGTGTTGGTGAGGGTGACCAGCGCGGTGCCGATCAGCATGCCGACCGCGCCGCCGACGATCAGCGTGAGGAAGGCGAGCAGCGGGTTGGAGCGGTCGCCCTTCGCGTGGAAGTCACGCCGGCCGACCAGCAGCGCGACCACGAAGAAGGCGCTGATCGCCGCCGAGATCCAGTTGAAGGTGTGCTCGCGCACCTCCGGTGCGACGATCAGGGCCAGGGCGACCAGCAGCAGATAGGCGCCGGACAGCCCCATGTTGAAGATCCAGGCGGCCCGCTTGCGGCGCCGCATCATGATCGCCAGGAACCAGGCGAGCGCGGCGGAGGTGAAGCCCGCCGTCAGCAGGTACGGGGTGAACAGCTCGCCGGTGTTGTGCCGGGTGACCTGGCGGCGGAAGGGCGCGGAGAACGCCCCGAGCAGGTTGAGCGCGGCGGCGAGGCGGAGATACCAGATGGCCGCCCAAGCGGCTCGGTGTTGCCATTTCTCACGGTTGCTGGCCGGGCTGTCGGTCGACACGTAAGCATCCATCCCGTTCTGGGGCAATCTTCATGATTGCACACCAGAACGGGATGAATCAGACCTCAGCTGGTACAGCCGGGTCAGTGGCCGGTGGTCAGCGGCGGTGGTGCCGGAAGAGGTCCAGGAACACCCCGGCGATCACGGCGTGGCCGGTCGGGGTGGCGTGGATGTCCTGGTAGGGCGTGCACATCCAGGTCCAGGTGCAGATCCGGGCCACATTCACAGGCACCTGCCCGACGCCCGGGAGGGTGGCCTGGTCGGTGAAGTCCAGCGTCGAGAAGGCCGTCGACACGTCCGCGAGCCGGAAGTGCGCCGCCTTGAGGCCGGCCTCGATGGCGCCGTTCAGTCCGACGCCCAGCTGCGCCGACTCCTGCGCCGCCTGCTGCCCCGCCGCGCCGGTCAGCCAGACCGCGAGGAAGGGGTCGTAGTAGTTCATCGCGGCGTAGCGCGGGTGGCTGCCGCCCGCCCGGTGCAGCGCGGCGGTGATCTGCGGGACCTGCGCCGCGACGGTGGCGATGCCCTTGAGCGAGCAGGCGACGTCGACGGTGCCCCCCTTCAGGCAGCCGTCCACGTCGTTGGCGCCGATGTCCAGCGTCACGTAGCTGACGTGGCCGCGGTGCGCGCGCAGGAACTTCACGGCGGCGTCGAGTTGCGAGGTCGCGCCGGCGTAGTGGCAGATGCCGCCGTCGATCATCGTCTCGGTCGTCTCGCCGGAGCAGCCGAGCCTGATGTGGACCAGGTCCGGATCGTGCTTCTTGAGCTGGGCATAGAGCTGGTCGGTGTAGGAGACGTGCGTGTCGTGCCCGACGTTCGGCTGGTAGCCGGCGGCGAGTGAGTCGCCGAGCGAGACGTAGTACTCGGGGCCGCGATGGTGCGTCGGCGTGAGGTTCGCCGTCGAGGCCGTCGAGGCCGTCGCGGCGGCCCCGGTCGTCAGGCCGGCGGCGAAGGCCGGGCCCGCCAGGCCGGAAGCGAGCAGGGTGGAGCAGGCGGCTGTGGCCAGAACGCGCGCGAGCCGCGGCAGTGCGGTCATCGGGTGGTCCCCCCTTCCGGAGCCCGCTCGGTCGCGGACTCATGGGAAGGGAGTAGACAACCGGCCGGTAACCGCTGACAAGAGTCGTGCAGCGGGGGAATGCGGAGTGAAGGGGACGGGACCGTGAGGTGTTCTAGTCCGCCAGGTTGTCGAAGGGCGCGACGAGTTGACGCAGCAGCGCGGCGAGGTCGTCCCGCTGGGTGGTCGACAGCTCGCCGAGGATCGCCCGTTCGTGGTCGAGCAGGCCGGACAGGGCGGCGTCCGCGCGCTCCTGGCCGCCCTGGGTCAGCCGGACCAGCACGCCGCGGCGGTCGTCCGGATCGGGCAGGCGCTGGACCAGGCCCTTGCCGGCCAGGCGGTCGATCCGGTTGGTCATCGTGCCGGAGGTGACCAGAGTCTGCGTCAGCAGCTGACCGGGGGAGAGTTGGTAGGGGGCGCCGGCTCGGCGCAGCGCGGTGAGCACGTCGAACTCCCACGGCTCCAGTGCGTGCTCGGCGAAGGCCGTGCGGCGGGCGCGGTCGAGGTGGCGGGCGAGCCGGCTGACCCGGCTCAGCACCTCGAGAGGCTCCACGTCGAGGTCGGGGCGCTCCCGGCGCCACGCTGCGACCAGCCGATCGACCTCGTCCTCCATGCTGATCAGTGTAGTCGGATATCTATCGACATGAAGTCTCTTGACATCAAGAATTTACGAACGCCATGCTGGAGATGTCTCGACATCAAGATACTTCGAACGTCCGGAGACCGTGATGGCAGCCGTTCAGTGGGACCCGCAGCAGTACCTGCACCACGCCGACCTGCGAAGTCGGCCCTTCTTCGAGCTGGTCGACCGGATTCCCGGCGCTCCGGCGCGCGTCGTCGACCTCGGCTGCGGCCCCGGCAACACGACGGCCACGCTGCCCGCCCGCTGGCCCGACGCCCACGTCGTCGGCGTGGACAACTCGGCCGAGATGATCGAAAAGGCGCGCCGCGACGTCGGCGCGGTCGAGTTCCGTCTCGGTGACATCGCCGAGTACGACCCCGCCGTCGACGCCCCCGACCTGATCGTCTCCAACGCCGCACTCCAGTGGGTCCCGGGCCACACCGGGCTCTTCCCGGCCTGGATCGACGCGCTGCCCAGCGGAGGCGTGCTCGCCTTCCAGGTGCCGGGCAACTTCGACGCGCCCAGCCACGCCCTCCTCCACGACCTGCGCAACTCGCCCCGTTGGGCCGAACGCGTCGGCGGGCCGCATCGCGCCGCCGCGCCGGAGCCAGGGGAGTACCTCGACGTGCTGGCCGGGCTCGGCTGCACGCCCGACGTCTGGGAGACGACCTACCACCAGGTCCTCGAGGGCGAGCGGCCCGTGCTCGACTGGATGCTCGGCACCGGCCTGCGCCCCGTCCTCGGCGCGCTGACCGACCCCGACGAGCGCGCCACGTTCCTCGCGGAGTACGCCGCACTGCTCGACGACGCCTACCCGCCCCGCCCGTACGGGACGGTCCTGCCCTTCCGACGCATCTTCGCGGTCGCGGTCAAGAGGAACTGATCCACCGCACGCTCCGAACGCACGCATCGAAGGAGATCCACCATGATCGTCGCCCTCGACCACGTCCAGCTCGCCGCTCCGGTCGGCGCCGAGGACACGCTGCGCGCCTACTACGTCGACGTGCTCGGCCTCACCGAGCTCCCCAAGCCGCCGGTGCTGGCCGCGCGCGGCGGCTGCTGGTTCGCCTCGGCCGACGGCGCGGTCCAGGTCCACGTCGGCGTCGAGGACCCTTTCACGCCCGCCAGGAAGGCCCACCCGGCGCTGCGGATCCGCGGCATCCGCGCCTACGCGGAGACGCTGGCGGCCAAGGGCGCCGAGGTCGTCTGGGACGACAACCTGCCGGGCCACGAGCGCTTCTACTCCTTCGACCCGGTCGGCAACCGCATCGAGTTCCTCGAGCCGCGCTGACCCCGTGCCGGCGCCGCGGTACCGCGGCGCTCCGGGCTACGCCTTGCGGCGGCCGACCAGATGCGGCCGCCGCTCCATGCCCTCCAGGCCGTGCCAGGCCAGGTTCACCAGATGGGCCACGACCTCGGCCTTTTTCGGCTTGCGGACGTCCAGCCACCACTGGCCCGTCAGCGCCACCATGCCCACCAGCATCTGCGCGTACATCGGCGCCAGCTTCGGGTCGTAGCCCCGGGACTTGAACTCCAGGCCCAGGATGTCCTCGACCTGGTTGGCGATGTCCCCGATCAGCGACGCGAACGTGCCCGTCGACTGCGTCACCGGCGAGTCCCGGGTCAGGATGCGGAACCCGTCGGTCGACGTCTCGATGTAGTCGAGCAGCGCGAACGCCGCCTCCTCGCAGAGCTCACGCGGATGGCCACCGGTCAGCGAACCGGTGACCATGTCCAGCAGCAGCTGCATCTCACGGTCCACGACGACCGCGTACAGCCCCTCCTTGCCGCCGAAGTGCTCGTAGACCACCGGCTTGGAGACGCCCGCCTTCGCCGCGATCTCCTCGACCGAGGTGGCGTCGTAGCCGCGCTCCGCGAAGAGGCTCCGCCCGATGTCCAGCAGCTGCTCGCGGCGCTCCTTGCCGCTCATCCGCACACGTGTGCCTCGACGTGTCGACGCCCCCCGCTTGGACGAGGGGGCGTCGCCTCCCGCGTCCCTGTCGCCACTGCTCTCGTTCACAGGACCATCATGCCGCGCTGCTCCTCCGGCCCTCGCCTCCGGGCGCGGCCTGCTCGTTCTTCGTGGTGCTACGACGTCGCCGCGCCGTTCGCCTCGGCGACCCGCTTCATCCGCAGCCGGTCCGCGGTCGGCCACCGCACGTCGCGGGCCCAGCCGAGCAGCTCGAACCAGCGGATCAGGCGGGCGGAGGAGTCGATCTGACCGCGCAGCACGCCGTGGCGGGCCGAGGTCGGGTCGGCGTGGTGCAGGTTGTGCCAGGACTCGCCGCAGGACAGGACCGCCAGCCACCACACGTTGCCGCTGCGGTCACGCGAACGGAACGGCCGCGACCCGACGGCGTGACAGATGGAGTTGATCGACCAGGTCACGTGGTGCAGCAGCGCGATCCGGACCAGGCTGCCCCAGAAGAAGGCGGTCACCGCGCCCTGCCACGACCACGACCAGAGCCCGCCGACCAGCGGCGGCAGCAGCATCGAGGCGAGGGTGAACGCGAAGAACTGACGCGAGATCCAGTGGATCGCCCGGTCCTTGACCAGGTCCGGCGCGTACTGCTGCTGCGGCGTCTGCTCCTCGTCGAACAGCCAGCCCATGTGCGCCCACCACAGGCCGCGCAGCAGCGCCGGCACGGTCTCGCCGTAGCGCCAGGGCGAGTGCGGGTCGCCCTCGCGGTCGGAGAACCTGTGGTGCTTGCGGTGGTCGGCGACCCATCTCACGACCGGTCCCTCGACGGCCAGGCTGCCGGCGACCGCGAGGGCGATCCGCAGCGGGCGGGCGGCCTTGAAGGAGCTGTGCGTGAAGTACCGGTGGAACCCGACGGTGATCCCGTGACAGCTCAGGAAGTACATCGCCGTCGCGATCGCCACGTCGTGCCAGCCGATGCCCCAGCCCCAGGCCACGGGGACGGCGGCGACCAGCGCCGCGAACGGCACCACGATGAAGATCCCGATCGCGAACCGCTGCAGCAGGCTCGCCCGCTCACCGCCCCGGGTGGCGTCGGGCAGCGGATCCATCGACGGGCGTGCGTCCACCACCGGACGCAGGTCGGTCTCTGTGCTCGGCATGCTGGTCATGGGTCGCCCCTCGGCCTCACCTACGGAACCGTAACTTACGGCATCGTAGGTTCTGTGCCCGCGCCGGTGGAAGCCCACCCTCGGCGGACGTGTCGAGCGGGTGAATTGTCGGAATTCCCGCCACCGCCGGAATGCGACCGGGCGTATCGCCGGGGCTCTTCCGCGGCGGATGTCCGCCGCGGCGCCGGGTTGTACCGTCGCGTGGAGGGCGGGCGGTACGGCATAGTAGGAGCCGCCGTTCGGTCCGCGCGGGTGGACGGCCGATCCGCCGTGGTGTAATTGGCAACACGCTGGTCTTTGGATCCAGTTTTCAAGGTTCGAGTCCTTGCGGCGGAGCACAGCTTCCGATCGGTTCTGATCGATCTCCCCGGTGACGGCTATCCTCACTGTGTTCGGGTACGTCTGTGCGGCTCCCTTCTCGGGTGTAGGACGCACCCGGCGGGCCCCTCGGGGCCGTCGAAAGAGTCAGCCCCCTGCAGAGGAGCCTGCGCCCCATGACTCCCACCGCTGTGATCGTTCTCGCCGCCGGCGAGGGCACCCGAATGAAGTCGGCCGTACTGCCGAAGGTGCTGCACCCCCTGTGCGGGCGGACGCTCGTCGGGCACGCCGTGGCGGCCGGGCGGGAACTGACGCCGGAGCAGCTGGTCGTGGTCGTCGGCCACATGCGGGACAAGGTCACGGCCCACCTGGCCGAGGTGGACCCGGATGTGCGCACGGTCGTGCAGGAGCGGCAGAACGGCACCGGCAACGCCGTGCGCGTCGCGCTGGAGGCGCTGGGCGCCGAGGGCATCGCCCTGGACGGGACCGTGGTCGTCACCACCGGCGACACCCCGCTGCTGACCGGGGCCACCCTGCAGGCGCTGGTCGCCGCTCACAGCCAGGACGGCAACGCCGTCACCGTGCTGACCGCCGAGGTGCCGGACGCGACCGGCTACGGCCGGATCATCCGCGGCGCGGACGGCGCGGTCCAGGCGATCGTCGAGCACAAGGACGCCAGCGACGAGCAGCGCGCCGTGCGCGAGATCAACTCGGGCGTCTTCGCCTTCGACGGCAAGCTGCTGGCCCAGGGGCTGGCCGAGGTCCGCACGGACAACAGCCAGGGTGAGGAGTACCTCACCGACGTCCTCGGCATCCTGCGTGAGGCCGGGCACCGCGTGGGCGCGGTCGTCGCCGGCGACTACCGCGACATCCTGGGCATCAACGACCGGGTGCAGCTCGCCGAGGCCCGTCGGATCATGAACGACCGCCTGCTGGACGCCGCCATGCGCGCCGGCGTCACGGTCGTCGATCCGGCCACCACCTGGCTGGACGTTCAGGTCTCCTACGCGCGGGACGCGGTGATCCACCCGAACACCCAGCTGCACGGGGCGACCAGCGTCGGCGAGGGTGCGGAGGTCGGCCCGAACTGCACGCTGCGGGACACCGAAATCGGCGCAGGCGCCGTTGTGATCAATGCCACAGCGGAGCGCGCGGTGATCGGCGCGGGCGCGAACGTGGGCCCGTACGCCTACCTGCGCCCCGGCACGGTGCTCGGGGTGAAGGCCAAGGCCGGCACCTACGTCGAGATGAAGAACGCCGTGGTCGGCGACGGGGCCAAGGTGCCGCACCTGAGCTACGTCGGCGACGCGACGATCGGCGAGGGCACGAACATCGGCGCCGCCTCGGTCTTCGTCAACTACGACGGGGTCAACAAGCACCGCACCACCATCGGCGCCCACTGCCGGACGGGCTCTGACAACATGTTCGTCGCCCCGGTGACGGTCGGGGACGGCGCCTACACGGCGGCCGGCTCCGTGATCTACCAGGACGTGCCGGCGGGCGCGCTGGGCGTGACCCGTCCGCAGCAGCGCAACATCGAGGGCTGGGTGGAGCGCAAGCGTCCGGGTACGGCTTCGGCGCAGGCCGCGGCTGCTGCGAAGGCAGCGGCCGACGGGGCCGAAGGGGCTGCTTCGACCACTCCTTGAGGCGACCCGGGCGCGACGGGAACCTCCACGGCCGCGTAACCTGGTGGTCATCCACACACCACAGGGCCGCGCCAGGCCAGTGTCCGCCTGCGGATGATCAGCAAACCTGGGTGCCAGAGCAACAAGGAGACGGTTGCAGTGACCGGGATCAAATCGTCCGGCTCGCGGAAGTTGATGCTCTTCTCCGGCCGTGCACACCCTGCTCTCGCGCATGAGGTGGCCGAGCAGCTGGGCGTCGAGTTGGTCCCCACCAAGGCACTGGACTTCGCCAACGGTGAGATCTATGTCCGCTACCAGGAGTCGGTACGTGGCGCGCACGCCTTCGTGCTGCAGAGCCACACCGCTCCGATCAACCAGTGGATCATGGAGCAGCTGATCATGATCGACGCGCTCAAGCGCGCGTCGGTCAAGACCATCACCGTGATCATGCCGTTCTACGGCTACGCCCGTCAGGACAAGAAGCACCTCGGTCGCGAGCCCATCTCCGCCCGTCTGATAGCGGACCTGCTGAAGACGGCGGGCGCGGACCGGCTGATCTCCGTGGACCTGCACACCGCGCAGATCCAGGGCTTCTTCGACGGCCCGGTGGACCACCTGTTCGCGCTGCCGATCCTGGCCGACTACGTCGGCTCCAAGGTCGACCGCGACAAGCTCACCGTCGTCTCCCCGGACGCCGGCCGCGTGCGCGTGGCCGACCAGTGGTCGGACCGCCTGGCCGCCCCCCTGGCGATCATCCACAAGCGCCGCGACCCGAACGTGGCCAACAAGGTCATGTCCGCCGAGGTCGTCGGTGACGTCAAGGGCCGCGTCTGCGTCCTGGTCGACGACATGATCGACACCGGCGGCACCATCGTCGCGGCGGCCGACGCGCTGTTCGAGCAGGGTGCGGAGGACGTCATCGTCGCCGCCACCCACGGCGTGCTCTCCGGCCCGGCCGCGGACCGCCTGAAGAACTCCCGCGCCAGCGAGTTCGTCTTCACCAACACCCTGCCGACCCCGGGCGAGCTGTCCCAGGAGATCGACAAGGTCACCACACTCTCCATCGCCCCGCTGATCGCCCGCGCGATCCGCGAGGTCTTCGACGACGGCTCGGTCACCAGCCTCTTCGACGAGCGCGCCTGATCACAGCCCGCGCGGCTCAGCTGATCGTTTTGGCTCCCTCGGCGGGCTTGGGTACTCTGGGTACCTGCCCGGCGAGGGAGCTTTTTTCTGTGTGCCCCGGTACACAGCACGCAGCTCCGTTATCGACGCGCTTCTTGTTCCAAGACGTGTGAGATGGCCGCCGAGCGCTCACCCGTTCACAACGAGACAAGGAGCGCTTCCATGTCCGAGATCCGCCTTGCCGCTGAGCCCCGCACCGAGTTCGGCAAGGGTGCCGCCCGTCGCGCCCGTCGCGCCGGCCTGGTCCCCGCCGTCGTCTACGGCCACGGCCACGCCCCGGTCCACCTGAACCTGCCGGGCCACGACCTGATGCTCGCGCTGAAGACCCCGAACGCGCTGATCTCCCTGCCGATCGACGGCAAGCAGGAGTTCGTGCTGCCGAAGGCCGTCCAGCGTGAGGCCATCAAGCGCACCATCGAGCACGTCGACCTGCTGCTGGTCAAGCGTGGCGAGAAGGTCACCGTCGAGGTCCCGGTCCACACCGAGGGCGAGCTGGCCCCCGGCGGCAACCTGCTCGAGCACGTGCTGAACGCCCTGCCGATCGAGGCCGAGGCCACCCACCTGCCCGAGGCCGTCACGGTCTCCGTCGAGGGCCTGGAGGCCGGCGCCTCCATCCTCGCCAAGGACATCGCCCTCCCGTCCGGCGCCTCCCTGGCCGTCGACGAGGACGCGGTCGTCCTGCAGGTCATCGGCGCCCAGGTCGAGGCCGTCGAGGAGGAGACCGAGGAGGCCGCCGAGGCCGAGGCCGAGGCCTGATCTTCGATCACCCCGTGAACTGCCCCGGCCGTCCGCTGCGACGGCCGGGGCAGTCCCACGTTGTCGAGACAGTCGAGTAGGGAGTCGCATCAGATGAGCGAGCAGGGCCCCTGGCTGGTGGTCGGCCTCGGCAACCCCGGCGGTCAGTACGACGGCAACCGCCACAACATCGGCTTCATGGTGGCCGACCTGCTGGCCGAACGGGTCGGCGGCAAGTTCAAGGCCCACAAGACCCGCGCCCAGGTTCTCGAGGGCCGCCTGTCGGGGCAGCGGGTGGTGCTGGCCAAGCCGATGTCCTTCATGAACCTCTCCGGCGGCCCGGTGGTCGGGCTGCGCGACTTCTACAAGTCCGGCGTCGACCGGCTGATCGTGATCCACGACGAGCTCGACATCGACTACGCCACCCTGCGGCTCAAGCGCGGCGGCGGCGACAACGGCCACAACGGACTCAAGTCGATCACCAAGTCCCTCGGGCCCGACTACCTTCGGGTCCGCGCCGGCATCGGCCGACCTCCGGGCCGGATGGAGGTCGCGGACTTCGTGCTGCGCGACTTCTCGTCCACGGAGCGCAAGGAGCTCCCCTGGTTCGTCGACCGCTGCGCGGACGCGGTGGAGTCGCTGATGCAGGACGGCCTGGAGCGGGCGCAGTCGGTCTACAACAGCTGAGGTGGAACGCACTGCGGCCGGTACCCGGAATGATCCGGAGACCGACCGCAGTTGATGCGCGCACCGTTGCCGACGACGCGTCACCGACGCCGTGTGGACGTCGGCGTCAGCCCGTGTTGCGCAGGCCGGCCGCCACACCGTTGACGGTGAGGAGCAGGGCCCGGGAGCGCAGCGGGTCCTCGGAGACGTCCCTCGCGGCGTCCTCGCGCTGACGGCGCAGCAGGGCGACCTGGAGGTAGGAGATCGGGTCGAGGTAGGCGTCGCGGATCGCGAACGTCTGCTTGAGCACCGGCTGGTGCTCCAGGAGTTCGGACTCGCCGGTGACCCGCAGCACCTCCTTGACGGTCAGTTCGTGCTCGGCCTCGATGCGGGCGAAGACGTGCTGCAGCTCCTTCGGCACCAGCTGCTCGACGTAGTGGCGGGCGATCCGCAGGTCCGTCTTGGCCAGCGTCATGGTGACGTTGGAGAGGAAGTTGCGGAAGAAGTGCCACTCGCCGTGCATCTCGTCGAGGATCTCGCCGAGCCCCGCCTCGCGGGCCGCGGCGAGGCCGGAGCCGACGCCGAACCAGCCGGGGACGATCTGGCGGGACTGCGTCCAGCCGAAGACCCACGGGATCGCGCGGAGGCCGTCCAGGCCCGCGCCGGAGTCGGGGCGGCGGGACGGGCGGGAGCCCAGGTGCAGCGAGGCCAGCTGGTCGACCGGGGTGGAGGCGAAGAAGTACGCCGGCAGGTCCGGGTCCTCGACCAGGCCACGGTAGGCGGCGTGCGCGCCGTCGGAGACGGTGTCCATGGTCGCGTCCCAGCGCGACAGCGCCTCGGCCGACTGGCGCGGGGAGGTGTGCAGGGCCGAGGCCTCCAGCGTCGCGGAGACGGTCAGCTCCAGGTTCTCCCGGGCCAGCGAGGGGATCAGGTACTTGTCGGAGATCACCTCGCCCTGCTCGGTGACCTTGATCGCGCCCTCCAGCGTGCCCCACGGCTGGGCCAGGATCGCCTCGTGCGACGGGCCGCCCCCGCGACCCACGGTGCCGCCGCGGCCGTGGAAGAGCCGCAGCCGGACGCCGTAGCGGTGCGCGACGTCGCGCAGTCGCCGCTGGGCGCGGTGGATCTCCCACTGCGAGGTGGTGATGCCGCCGAACTTCGAGGAGTCCGAGTAGCCGAGCATGACCTCCTGCACGTCCCCGCGCAGCGCCACCAGGCGGCGGTAGGACGGGTCGCGCAGCATCTCGTCGAGGATCGTGTCCGCGGCGCGCAGTTCGTCGGTGGTCTCCAGCAGCGGCACGATGCCGATCCGGGCGACGCCCGCGTGCAGGTCGATCAGCCCGGCCTCGCGGGCCAGCACCGCCGCCGCGAACACGTCGTCCGCGCCCTGGCACATGGAGATGATGTAGCTCTCCACGATCTCCGGGCCGAAGCGCTCGAAGGCCTCGCGCACCGTCTCGAAGACGCCGAGCGTCTTCGCGCCCGCGGCGTCCAGCGGAGCGGGCGTCGGGGCCAGCGGGCGGCGGGACTTGAGCTCCTTGGCGAGCAGCCGCTGCCGGTACTCGCGCGGCATGTCCGCGTAGCGCCAGGCCTCCTCGCCGAGGCGGTCGAAGAGCTGGCCCAGCGCGTGGTGGTGGGCGTCGGCGTGCTCGCGCACGTCCATCGTGGCCAGCTGCAGCCCGAACGCCGAGACGGTGCGGATCGCGCGGCTCATCCGGCCGTCCGCGATCAGGCCGCCCTTGTGGGCGCGCAGCGAGGCCTGGATGACCTCCAGGTCCGCCAGCAGCTCGCCCGTGCCGAGGTAGTCGCGGCCGGGCACGTGCGGGGTGTTGCCGGCCAGCCGCTCCTTGGTGTTGATCAGCTTCTGCCGCACGCAGGTGGCCTTGAGGCGGTAGGGCTCCTCGGCGTTCATGCGCTTGTAGCGGGGGCTGATCTCCTTCAGCACCTCCAGGTCGGCGGCGAGGCTCTGCAGCAGCTCCTCGCTGGCGCCCGAGAGCCGCACCGAGGACGAGAGCGTGGCGCGCAGCTCGTCGATCAGGTCCAGGGCGTCGTTGATGCCGTACTCGTGCTGCAGGATCAGCACGTCCAGCGTCACGGCCGGGGTGACGTTGGGGTTGCCGTCGCGGTCGCCGCCGATCCAGGTGCCGAACGTCAGGGGGCGTGAGCCCTCGGGGAGCTGGACGCCGACCCGGGCCAGCTCCTCGTAGAGCTCCTCCAGCACGTCGGGGACGGCGCGCTTGTAGAGCTCGTCCAGGTAGTAGACGGCGTTGCGGGCCTCGTCGGCCGGCTCAGGCCGGGCGATGCGAAGCTCGTCGGTCTGCCACAGCAGGTCGATGACCTCGGCGAGCCGGCGGTCGGCCTGGCGGCGGCCGGTGGGGCGCGAGGGCGTGTCGTGGGTGTCCAGCAGCTCGGCGATCCGGCGCAGCTTCTGCAGCACGCTGCGGCGAGCGGCCTCGGTGGGGTGCGCGGTGAAGACCGGCCGCACGTTGAGGTGCTGGAGCGTCGCGGCGAGGTGCTCGGGGTCGGCGTCGACGAGCTTGTCGACGGTCTGCGAGAGCAGTGACCCGTTGTCGTCGCGGTTGGCGTTCAGCTCGCGGCCGCGGTGGACCTGTTCGGCCACGTTGGCGAGATGGAAGTAGGTGGAGAAGGCCCGCACCAGCTTGGCCGCGGTGGCCAGGTCGGTCTCCTCCAGCAGCTGGGCCGCGGCCGCGCCGTCGCTGCGGGTCAGGGCGCGGACCTCCTCGACGAGGTCGAGCAGTTCCTGGCCCTCCTGTCGGACCAGGGTCTCGCCGAGCAGATCGCCGAGCCGCCGGATGTCGGCGCGCAACGCGCTGTTGTCGGATTCGGCGGTCGCCGGGGCGGTGGCGGGGACGGTGGCCTCGCGGTCGTCGCTCACGCTGGTGCTCCCTTGCGGGGTGGGGGAACGGACAGGGGCGTGTGCGGACCACGCTGTCCGCCCAAGATGCAGTCGCCTGCCTTGCGCTCGAGATGGTTGATCTCTCGCGGTCCAGCATAGGTTGCTGGGTGTGACCGTCCACGGGAATGGCCGCTATCCGGACAACGGGGCGGTCGACCACGCCGCCCTTGGGCCTCCTTTTACCCTTGTCGCATGAGGGTGGGAGCGTGGACGCGCCGACGGAGCATGTGGCTGGACATCGGCCTGGCGACGGTCGCGGCGGGTGAGTGCGCGTGGTCGGCCGCGGTCTTCGCGTTCCGTCAGGGTCTGGGCACCGCGGCCGTGGTCGCCGTCGCCGTGTTCGGTCTGATCGCGGGCTCGACGCTGCTGGTACGACGGCGCTGGCCGCTGATCCCGGTCGCGGCGGCGCTGGCGACGATCCCGCTCGACGCCGGCTACACGCTGCTGATGATCGGCCTCTACACGCTCGGCGCGTATCGACCCGAGGGCGCCGCCGGCCGCTTCGCGGAGCGGCGGGTGATGAGCGCGCTCTGCGCGCTGGCGATCGCCGAAACCGTCATCGTCTCCACGCTGACCCTCGGCACTCAGCAGCAGGACGCGCTGCGCCACGGCGTGGCCGAGTACGTGCTGGTCATCCTGTCGGTGCTGGTGGCGGTGGCCATCAGCGTGCCGCCGGCCATCCTCGGCCTCTACATCGGGGCCAAGAGACGGCTGCTGGTCGCCCTCACGGAGCGCGCGGAGGGCCTGGAAACGGAGCTCAGCCTCCTGGCCGACCAGGCGCACGAGCGTGCGCGCCGGGCGCGCATGGAGGAGCGCACGCGGATCGCCCGTGAGATGCACGACGTGGTCGCCCACCGCGTCAGTCTGTTGGTCGTCCACGCGGGCGCGCTGGAGCGGGTCGTGCACAAGGACCCGGACCGCGCGGCGCAGAGCGCCAGGCTGATGGGGGACATCGGCCGCCAGGCGCTGGACGAGCTGCGGCAGATCCTCGGCGTGCTGCGGACCGTCGAGCCGCAGGAGGACGAGACCGGCACGACGGGGACTTCCACCGGGTCCCCCACCGGGGCGACCGGCACGGCGGGGACATCGGGGGCGGCGGCGGGCCTGGGCTCGCCGCTGGACGGTGTCGAGGCCGCCTTGCTCAGCCTGGCGGATCTGCCCAAGCTCGTCGACGAGTCGCGGGCGGCCGGGCTGGTCGTCCGCTACACCCTCGGCGGTCTGCGCAGCGCGCTGCCCGCCCAGGCCGAGCAGACCGCGTACCGCGTGGTCCAGGAGGCCCTCACCAACGTGCTGAAGCACGCGCCCGGCACGGACGTCGAGGTCGTCGTCGCCTACGTCTCCGGCGGCGTCGCGCTGGCCGTCTCCAACACCTGCCCGGCCGCCGACACGGCACCGGCCGCCGACCGAGGTCTGCCCAGCGGCGGCAACGGGCTGATCGGCATGCGCGAGCGCGTCCACGCCCTCGGCGGCACCTTCGCCGCCGGACCGACGGCGGAAGGCGGATACCGCGTCGAGGCCCGGCTGCTGACGGCCACCTGACCATGTGCGAGAACGCTCGCCCGACCTGCGAAAGACGCGGTCGGCGGGAGGGTGGCGGCGATGTCCGCGGTGGAGATCGGAGTGGCCGTGACGGTCGGCCTGGGGTTCGCGCTCGGCGCCGGCGTGCTGCTTCTCCATGAACGGCGCGGGCGTCTGGGTGCGGATCCTGCTCGAGGACTGGACGCTCGTCGCGGTCGGGGGCGCGTTCGTCGTCAACGGGATCGTCAACGCCCCCGGCGTAAGGCGGTACTACCGTAGGAGGCTGTCGTCGTCCTGAGTGCCGGAGAGCGCACCGTGCTGATCGCCCTTGACCCCGCGTCCCATGTCCCGCCCTCGGAGCAGATCCGCGCGCAGATCGCCGCCGCGGCGACGAGCGGGGAGGCCCCGGTCGGGACCAAGCTCCCCACCGTCCGCAAGCTCGCCGAGGACCTCGGACTGGCGGTGAACACCGTCGCCAAGGCCTACCGTGAGCTCGAGGCCGCAGGCGTGGTGGAGACGCGCGGCCGCGCGGGCACGGTCGTGGCCGCCTCCGGCGACCGCTCGCTCGCTGAGATCGCCCGCTCGGCGGCGTCGTACGCGCAGCGCGCGAAGTCCCTCGGCCTCCAGCCGGACCAGGCCCGCGCCGTGGTCGAGACGGCCCTGCGCGAGGCGTACGGCGAGGCGTAGCCGCACCGCGACCCCCCTCGGGCAGCCGCGGCGCGGCCCGTCTCCGCGCCGCTGTCCCCGTGGCGCCGACTCCGCGACGCCCCGGCGCGGCTACAAGGCGTCGGTCAGGAACCGGAGCCGCTCCGCCCGCAGGCCGTTGATCAGCACCGTCAGCGCCTGGTCCATGGTGTGGCCGAGGAACCACTCGCCCGCGTGGTCGAGGCTGTAGACGCGGCCGACGGCGTCGATCGCCAACAGCGCCGCGCCCTCCCGCTCCTCGCCCAGCGGGGCGACCGGCAGCTCCAGCGCGCGGCCCAGGTCGGCCAGTGTGCGGGGTTGGTGGAGACCTCTCAGCGGGTCGACGACGAAGGGCGTACGGGCGACCTCGACGCCGGGACCGTCCAGGGAGACGGCTATCTCGCCGAACTCCGCCCACGCCTCCAGCGCGGCGGGGAAGACGGTGTGCCGGTGGCCCTCCGGGGAGACGTAGGCGGAGAGCTGCTCGGCCCAGGCCTCCGCCGTGGGCATGCGCCGACGGTCCGGGTAACCAGCCCGCCTTGGCGAGAGCGGACGCGACGTCCGCCGGAAAACGTGCCTGCACGGTGTCCGACCTCCCCTCGTCACTTCTTCTTCGGACGCAGCGAGATGGACTTGATCCCGAAGTGGGCCAGCAGCGGCTCACAACTACGGCACGGCGGTTGATGGGTGCCGTGAGCGGGATCACCCTCCTCGCGGATCCGGACCGTCGTCATCTTCGCGCCGCGCAGCGCCTTTCGCGCGTCACCCTCGCCGAAGGACTTCTGCGCGGCCCGGCCCGAGCGCCCGGACTCCGCGCTGTCCAGGAACTGCGACAGCAGCACGGCCTCCGGGCAACGCCCGGTGAACCGCTCCAACTGCCCGACGGGCAGGCCGGCCAGGAAGTCGTCCACGAGCGGGTGCAGCTGCGGAGCCCCGCTCTTCTCGCTCACGTGCGTATAGGTATCACCCCGCACTGACAGCGCCGCGGCGACGATCGGCATCAGGCTGTCCCGGCGGTGGCGCAGCAGCGGTGCCGGCGCGTGTCTGTTCTGGTGCTGCATGATCTCCATGAACGGTAGTTCCTTTCCCCCGTTAACCCCCGTCAACGTGCTGTGGATCAGACTGCCAAATCCGAACGCAGATAATGAAGTCGGGGGTCCGTTCGACGGCGGACCGGTGTGCGCGGCCTGCTCCCGACGCCGTTCGGGGAGCCTTCGTGCCGCTGTTCTGCCGTCTTCCCGCCGTCCTCCGGTCGACAGGGGGAGAGCCCCGCAGGCCGGTGAGCCCCTAGGCTTGGGCACGGCAGTCAGTTCCAGCAGGGGGCAAACTCCATGACGACAGGTCGGCCCAACGCGGCCTACGCCGGGCAGCTCGTGCACTTTCCCGATCCGCTGCGCGCGCAGCAGTACCCGGCCGGGGTGAGGGTCGACGCGGACGGATGTCCCGACTTCTCCCCGTACGCCCGAGCCGCGGCGGAGGTCGCGGACCCACCCGAGGGCTTCGGCGTCGACGAGCTGCGGCTCACCGACTACGTCTCCGCCAACGCCGCACTGCGCGCGGACGGCCACGAGCTGTGGGCGGACGTGGAGAGCCCGGTCGGCACACCCACCGGCTGGACCTGGCACCACTCGGTCGACCCGGCGACGCCCGGCAGCCGCCGGCTCGAGCTGGTCCCCGTCGAGGTCAAGGCGTTGCTGCGGCACCACGGCGGCCTGGCCGGCTCACGGGCGGACCACGCCAAGCGCGGCACGCGTCCGCTGCAGGAGCGACGCCCCGTCCACTTCGCGCTCCCCGGCGCGGAGGAGGGACAGGAGGGCGGCGAGGCCGCCCCGCTGCCGAGCGCGGAGGAGACCGAGCAGCGGCTGCAGGCGGTCGAGGAGGCCCTCGGCTACACCCTGCCCGGGCCCTACCGGACCTTCCTGAAGGCGGCCGGCGGCCGCGCGCCCAAGGGCCTCGGGCTCGACACGGAGCTGGGCATCCTGGTCGATCAGCCCTTCTTCGGGCTGCCCACGGAGCGGTCCATGACGGACCTCGCCTACGTCAACAAGTGCCTGCGCGACCACATCACCAAGGACTACCTCGGCGTCGGCTTCGTCCAGGGCGGCCTGCTGGCGGTCAAGGTCCGCGGCGACCGGATCGGCACGGTGTGGTTCCTGCCCTACGACGACGCGCGTGACGACGGCGATCCGTCCCTGACGCCGCAGCAGCGCTGCGAGCGCCTGCTGCTGCCCTGCGGCGACGACTTCGACGCGTTCCTGCTCCGGCTGGCGGGCAGCCCGCCGGAGCTGCAGACGGTGGCCGAACTGATGGTGGACGGCGGCTTCGCGCGTGCCGTCCCGGTGAAGGGTTAGGGGGCGTCGCCGTGGTGACGTACGCGGAGGCGCAGCAGCGCGCCGAGGAATGGATCAACGCCGGAGCGCCCGCGTGGCTGCGCCGCGAGGTGCGTGTGCGCGAGTTCGACCTGGGCTTCGTCGCCTGGGCGGTCGACCGCACCGAGGGCCCGTCCTCGGACGGGGGCGCGGCACGCATCGTGATCGCCCGTGAGACGGGCGCGACCACGCTCTGGCCCGCCCTGCCGATCAACGACGTGGTCCGGCGCTACGAGGAGGTCTACGGCCGCCCGGCCGGTGCGACCCCGCAGTCGCCGGTGCGGGTGACCGGCGACCGGGACCTCGTCGAGGCGACGTCCTTCCTGCTCAGCCCGCCCCAGTGGCTGGAGGAGGCCGCGGCCCGGGCGCGCGAGGAGGAGGCGGCGAGCCTCCAGGTGGCCCCGCCGGTTTCGGC
>NZ_BBPO01000051.1:49020-52859 GCF_000787815.1 Streptacidiphilus neutrinimicus | reverse complement strand
CGTCCTCGGGCCTGATCTCCGGCACCCCGACCACGGCGGGCACCTTCAGTGTCTCGGTCACCGCGACCGACAGCACCGGCGCCTCCGGCTCCACCTCGTTCACCTGGACGATCAACTCGCAGGGCGGCACCGAGACCGTCTCCGTGGCCAACCCGGGCAACCAGACCGGCACCGTGGGCACGGCGGCGTCCCTGCAGATCTCCGGCTCCGACTCGGCCGGCAAGTCGCTGACCTACTCGGCGACCGGTCTTCCGGCGGGCCTGAGCATCTCCTCCTCCGGTCTGATCTCCGGCACCCCGACCACCGCGGGCACCTTCTCGGTGACGGTCACCGCCTCCTCCGGCACCGCCTCGGGCTCGACGTCCTTCACCTGGACCGAGAACTCCAGCGGCGGCGGCTGCGGCAGCCCCGGTCAGAAGCTGGGCAACCCCGGCTTCGAGTCCGGCAACACGGTGTGGACGGCGTCCTCCGGCGTCATCGGCCAGTACGCCTCCTCCGGTGAGCCCACCCACTCGGGCACCTGGGACGCCTGGCTGGACGGCTACGGCACCACGCACACCGACACCCTCTCCCAGAAGGTGGCCATCCCGGCCGGCTGCAGCGCCAACTTCTCCTTCTGGCTGCACATCGACACCGCCGAGACCACGACGACCACGGCCTACGACACCCTCAAGGTCCAGGTCCTCAGCAGCACCGGCGCCGTCCTCGGCACCCTGGCGACGTACTCCAACCTGAACGCCGCCAACGGCTACACCCAGCACTCCTTCAACCTGTCCAGCTACGCCGGGCAGACCGTCACCCTGAAGTTCACCGGCAGCGAGGACGCGAGCCTCCAGACCAGCTTCGTGGTCGACGACACCGCGCTGAACGCCTCCTGACAGCACGGTGACCAGGCCCCGCCCGTAAGCGGCGCCTGACCGCAGGACCGCACCACGCAGGGCCCGCCGGGACTTCACCCGGCGGGCCCTGCGCCCCTGTCTGCGCCCCAACGGCATTGCTGCGTACAAACCCTGAAGGCAGAGAACCTTAAATCGGCATAAGGCTCACAAGTATTGACGGGAACATGGTGCCCCCGAGATAGTTCGAGCGGTCTACACCAGTCATGCATCCGCGCGTGGGGACGCGGGTTCGCTCCAACCCTTGGAGGCCTCTTGCTCACACGACGCACGTTCCTCGCCGCCACGGCCACCGCCGCGACGGCCGCGCTCACGGCGCCCGCCTGGCTGCCCGGCCTCGCCGCCACCGCCTCCGCCGCCGCGTCCCTGCCCGTCACCCTGCAGAACAACTCCGGTGCGAACACGGCCGTCTACGCGTACATCTCGGGCGCCGACGCCACCGGCTGGCCCGGCTTCGTCGGATCGGACGGCGCCTTCCACCGCCTGGCCAACCCCTCGGCGACGCTCACGCCCGTCCCCGACTACTCGATCGCCCTGGGCGCCTCGGGCACCTCGACCACCCTCACCCTCACCGACTACGTCATCGGCGGCCGGGTCTGGTTCTCGGTGGGCAAGAAGATCCAGTTCTTCGTCAACCCCGGCTCGGTACCGGGGCTGGTCCAGCCGGGGTTCACCAGCTCCGATCCCAACTGGCTGACGGACTGGACCTTCTGCGAGTTCACCTACAACAGCACCAACCTCTACGCCAACATCAGCTACGTCGACCTGGTCGCCTCGCCCATCTCCATGCAGACCACCGGGAGTTCGGGCACCCAGACGGTCAGCCCGCTGCCCGCCGGCGCGCTGGCCTCGATCGCCTCCGGCCTCGTCGCGCAGCACGCCGGCGACGGCGCGCCCTGGGACACACTGGTGGCCACCGACAGCTCGGGCGCGGTGCTGCGGGTCATGTCGCCCGTCCACTCCGCCACCGACTTCGGCGGCTACTGGAACTCCTACCTCGACCAGGTGTGGAGCCGCTTCGCGAGCACGCCGCTGACCGTCGACACGCAGTCCTTCGGCACCTTCACCGGTACCGTCTCCGGCGGGGTGCTGACCTTCTCCGGCCTGAACGACGACGGCGTCGCCTTCACCCGCCCGAGCGCGAGCGACATCTTCAGCTGCAACAGCGGTCCGCTGTACAACTCCGGCGGGGACGCCCGCGGCGCGGTGGCCGCGCGGCTGGGCGCGGCGCTGAACCGCAGTACGCTGCTGCTGTCCGGCGGCGAGAACCAGCCCGGCGGCGTGACCTCCGCGCAGTACTACACCAACGCCGTCACCAACCACTACGCCCGGCTGGTCCACAAGTACGCCTCGATCGGCTACGCCTTCCCGTACGACGACGTCGGCCCCACCGGCAGCGCGCCCGTCGACGGGCACCTCCAGGACTACGCCCCGACCTCCTGGACGATCTCCCTCGGCAGCGGCGTCACCGGATCCGGCGGCGGCGGAGGCGGCGGGGGCGGAACCGGCGTCAGCGCCTACAGCACCATCGCGGCCTCCAGTTACTCCGCGCAGAGCGGAACGGGCACCGAGTCCTGCTCCGACACCGGCGGCGGACTCGACGTCGGCTGGATCTCCAACGGTGACTGGCTGAAGTACCAGGGCCTCGACTTCGGCAGCTCCTCGCCGCTCCGGGTGCTCGCCCGCCTCGCCTCCGGGGCGCCCGCCGGAGTCAGCGGCGCGGTCCAGTTCCGGCTCGACGGCACCAGCGGCCCCGTGATCGCCGAGATCGACATCGCGAACACCGGCGGCTGGCAGAGCTGGCAGACCATCCCGATGAACCTCGGCGGCGCGGCCACCGGCGTCCACGACCTCTACCTCACCTTCAGCAGCGGCAGCAGCAGCGACTTCGTCAACGTCCACTGGTTCAGCTTCTCCGCCACCTGAGGACGGCTGGACGTCCGCCCGGAGCCGTGCCGCTCCGCCGGCGGACGCCTGGACGGGCGTCCGTCAGCGGAGCGCGGAGCCGTCGGTGCCGACGAGCCGCCGGGCTCCGCCACCGGGTACGGGGTCCGCCTGCTCCGGTTCTGGAACGCGCGGTCGCCTCGACCCTGTCGGGGTGCTGCTCGACCGCATGCAGCGCGGTCTCGCGCTCTACCGTCGTGCCGAAGCGCGCCAGGTGCTCGGTGAGCAGCCGCTCGGTCGTGTACTGGGGGAGAGCGGCGAAGGCGTAGGGGATCTCGGGCGGCAGCCGCAGCTCCATCCGCGGTCCGGGCTTGCCGTCGACGAAGGCGAGCTGTCCGAACAGGGGCCCGGCCTCGTCCAGCGCCTCGCGGATCAGGCCCATGGAGTCCCAGACCTCCATCGTGCGCGGCTGGATGCCGACGGCCTTCGCGTAGTGCTGCGGGGCGGGCAGCGCGTCGACGATCCGGCACTCGACGCCGTGACGCCTCAGCTCGGCCGCCGCGGTGAGGCCCACCGGGCCCGCGCCCACCACGAGAACGTCGACATCGGCCATGACCGGGCTCCTCGTCCTCGCCACCTGCGGTACTCAAGCCGCCGAGATGCGCGCTTTCCACCTTTTCAATCACGTATCCGCATCTTGTGCGACACGTATGCCTCGCGCTCGCGCAAAGGGGTGCGGACCGCGGTCGGGCGTGAGGTCTCCGCCGGACGGCGGGTGGACGGCTGCGGCGACCCGTTCTGAACTGCCTTTTTCTGAACGGCCTTTCGGTGGACGGACACCGCCGGGTGGGGGGATTGCGCGCCGCGGGCGGGAAGGTCCCTTCAGGAGCATTGCATGACACGTGATATGTGCCATGCTACTGCCGCACCGTGCACCGCTCTCTGACCTCTCGTCACGAAGGGACCTGCCTTGACTTCGCACGGACTCGGGCGGCGGTTCGCCGCCCGGCTCGTCGGCCTCGCCTCCGCCGCCGTCCTCGCCGCCGGCCTGGCCGGCAC
>NZ_BBPO01000051.1:41807-48793 GCF_000787815.1 Streptacidiphilus neutrinimicus | reverse complement strand
CGCCTCCGCCGCCGTCCTCGCCGCCGGCCTGGCCGGCACCGTCGGCCCGGCGCCAGCCGCCGCCGCGGCCCCGTCCGATCCGCACCCCGCCGCCGACGGCTGGGTGCGGACGCACGGCGACTGGGTGCGGATCCAGCCCGGCCGCCCGCACGCCGCCCCCGACGCCCTGACCGCGCGCACCGCCGCCCTGCCGCGTCCCCGGCCCTCGGGCCGGGTCGTCGTCAACAACGACCAGCCCGACCTGGTCTACCGCGGCGGCCAGGACTCCGTGGGCGTCACCTCCGGACCGCCCAGGGTCTACATCGTCTACTGGGGCTCGCAGTGGGGGAGCGCGGGCCGGGACGCGGACGGCTACACCACCCTCTCTCGCGACCCCGACCAGGCCGCCCCCTACCAGCAGGCCTTCTTCAAGGGGCTGGGGACCGGGGTCGACGCGGGCCCGCACAGCTGGAGCGGCGTGCTCACCCAGTACTGCGAGAACGTGAACGCGGGCGCCACCGGCTGCACCGCGGACGCCGCGCATGTGGGCATGCCGCACGGCGACGCGCTCGCCGGAGTCTGGGTGGACAACGCGGCGCCCTCGCCGCAGGCCGCCACCGAGCCGCAGATCGCGGCTGAAGCAGCGGCCGCCGCGAAGCACTTCGGCAACACGACCGAGGCGAGCAACCGCAACGTGCAGTACGTGGTCACCACCGCGCAGGGCGTGGATCCCGACCACTGGCACGAGATGAACAGCTGGTGCGCCTGGCACACCTTCGAGCGGTCCGACTACGGCACTCTCGCCTACACGCTCATGCCCTATCTGACGGACTACAAGTACTGCGGCACCAACTGGATCAACCCTGGCCCGCGCGGACGCCTCGACGGCTGGAGCCTGCTCGGCGGGCACGAGTACGCCGAGACCCTCACCGACCAGAACGCCATGGGCGGTTGGATCGACCCGGCCGGTCAGGAGGACGGCGACAAGTGCGCCTGGATCACCGAGGGCACGCCGGGCGGCCTGTTCGACCTGGGCCTGCACACCGGCTCCTTCGCCGTCCAGACCACCTGGTCCAACGACCAGCACACCTGCTCGGGCGACCACCGCGTCGTCGCGGACAAGCCGCTCGTCGTCAGCACCCTGTGCGATCGCACCGCCCCGGCGGGGCGGCCGCTGTCCGTCCCCGTCCTGGCGACGGACCGCCTCGGACGCCCCGCGGTCCGGTACTCGGCGTCCGGCCTGCCCCGGGGGCTGGTGATCGACCAGGCCACCGGCCGCATCCACGGCCGCAGTTCGGCGCTCGGCGGACACGATGTCAGGGTCACGGTGCGCGACCGGGCGGGTGACACGGCGTCAACCCGTTTCCGGCTCACCGTCACGCGGACCGGTGAGCCCGGCTGCCGGGGGATCGAGCAGGTGGTCGACCCCGGCTTCGAGGTGCCGACCGACGCCAAGGGCGCCTATCCGGGCTGGTGGACTCAGTCCGCGCCCGGTGTCATCACGCAGTCCACGGCTTACGCCCCGCACTCGGGCAAGGGGTACGCCTGGCTCGGCCACGGCGCGAGCGCCGACGACACCCTCAGCCAGGGGATCGAGACCACCCCCGGCTACACGCGCGCCTCGTTCTCCTTCTGGCTGCATGTGGCCCCGACGGGCGCGGCCGCGGGCCCGCCGTCCGCGGCCACCCTCACGCTGGAGCTGGACGACCAGTACAGCGGCCGGCGCATCGCGGTCCTGCACACCTGGACCGACCGGGACGCGACCGCCGGGTACGTGCCGGTGCACGTCGACCTGACGCCGCTCGTGGCGGCGGAGTTCGGCTCGACCGTGATCGTGAAGTTCACCGCCCACGAGTCCGGGGACGCGACAACGGCGTTCCTGGTGGACGACACGTCCTTCCGACTGAACTGATTGATCGTCAACCTACCTGCGCTCCTGCGTCCTTCGGCGGCTCAGCCGGGGGGCGCAGGCTGTTTTCTGCCACCCGGTCGCGGGGTGACGGGGAGCATTTCGCCTACGCCACACGCGTAGACGGGGTGTCCATCCGGAAGCGGTCCCCCCGCGACCACGGGGCCGACGGAAGGCGTACCGTACGCCTCCGAAGGATCACGGACATGTCAATTTCGTCGCAGGTCAGATGCGTTGCGCAATGTGTTGACACGCCGTCAGGTGCATGCAAATCTCAACCCGGCTCGTCACGGCGTTCGCACAACTGAGACGCCATGTACACGAGTTCATTGCACCTTCTTCACCTCGACCCGCAGGCGTCCGGGGCTACCGCCCCGCCCTCGATCTCCCGGGAAGCCCCGGGGGCCCGGTCGCGAACCCGCGCTCCGGGACGGCGTCACCAGCTCTAAGGAGAGCACCATGAAGAAGATCACCGTGCGCAAGGCCGGCACCGTCCGGCTCACCTCCGCCGCGACCTCCTGCTACTGCGGCGGCGGCCCCGTCCTCGCCTGACGAGGAAACGCTCCCTAGTGAGAGACCGGTAAGACCGGTCCGGGCCGCGCGCAATGCGGCCCGGACCGGGGTCCTGAGAGCCGACCCGAAGGGTGGCAGGAGGTTGTCCGTGGACGGAACCGCAGTCGATCTCGACAGGCCTTTGAGACTGTACCCCCTCACCTACCTCGAAGAGGGTGAGGACGTGACGGTCGGCCGGGCCGACATCGACAGCTACGGTCTCTTCCCCGCCGACGGCGCCGCGCTGCTGCGCCGGCTGGAGGCGGGCGAAAGCCCCAACGAGGCCGCCCGCTGGTACCAGGAGCAGTACGGCGAGAGCGTCGACATGCTCGAATTCCTCGAAGTGCTGGAGGAGTTCGAACTGCTCGTGCCCGAGGGCGAGCAGGTGGCCGAGGCCCCGGTGATCCGCTGGCGGCGCCTGGCGCAGGCGGTCTTCTCCTGGCCCGCATGGTGCCTGTACGCGGCGGTGACCCTCGCCGGCGTGGTCGTGATGATCGTCGACGACCGCGTCACGCCCCAGTACCAGAACATCTTCTTCACCACCTCCTCGCTCGTCGCCCTCACCGCCGGGAACGTGCTCGGGCAGCTGCCCTGGATCCTGCTGCACGAGGGCGCGCACGCGCTCGGCGGCCGCAGGCTCGGCCTCAACTCCACGCTGAAGATCGGCCGTCGCTTCTACTACCTGGTCTTCCTCACCTCCCTCGACGGGCTGGTCGCCGTGCCGCGCAAGAAGCGGTACCTGCCGATGCTCGCCGGGATGGGCGTCGACGTGGTCGTGGTCTGCGGGCTCAGTCTCGCCGCCGCGCCGCTGGTCGGGCACGGCGGAGCCACCGGCTTCTTCGGGCGCCTGCTGCTGGCCATGGCCTTCGGTGCGCTGCTTCGGCTCGCCTGGCAGTTCTACTTCTTCCTCCGCACCGACCTGTACTTCCTCGCCGTCACCGTCCTCGGCTGCAACGACCTGCAGACGGTCTCCCGGCAGATGCTGCAGAACCGGATCAGGGCGCTGCTCGGCCGCCATGAGGCGATGGTCGACCCCGAGACCTGGACGCCGCGCGACCGCAGCGTCGGGCGCTGGTACATGTGGCTGATGGTCGGCGGCTACACGCTGTTGACGGTGCTCGCCTTCACGGTGATGCTGCCCGCCGCGATCCGCATCACCGAGCTCGCGGTCCACAAGCTGGTGCGGGACACCTCGTTCCTCAACGTCACGGACGTGTGCGTCTTCCTGGTGCTGAACTTCGGCGAACTCGCGCTGGCGGGGTACCTCGCGGTCCGCGGCTGGCGCCGCCGCACGGACCCCGGCTCCACGAACGCGGCCGCTCCCGCCTCCGTCTGAATCCCCGCCCTGTCCCGTCCGGTGCCCGGTCCGGAGTCCCGGCCACCCCTTCGCCGCCCCAGGGAGAACCGCATGAACGAGTCCCCGCGTACGCACTACTGGCTCCGCGGCGGCCTGCGCCGGGACCGCGGCCGTGCCCTGCTCGACCTCGGCGTCTCGCTCGACGCGCCCGACACGCTCGTCGTCGACGCCCACCGCCGGCTGCGCGGACCGTTCACCGCCGCCGGCACCCTGGCCCGGCTCCTGGTCCCCGGCACGCTGCGCCGCGACGCCGCGCTCGTGCAGCGCTACGACATCGAACTCCTTTCGGCGGCACCGGAGTTGCGTACGTCGGTGCCGAACTCCCGAGAGACGCTGACGTCGATGGCGATCCCGGCCGAGCGGACCCGCTACTACGCCCGGCTGCGCACCGTGCGGATCGGCAACGGCCTGGTCGAGTTCGTCCGCGAGGCCGCCGCCGGGGAGGGCCTGCGCCGCGTCGTCGTCGAGCAGGTCGACCAGGCCGACCCGACCGACCTGGAGTTCCTGGCCAACCTGGTGCGCCGCGTCGACCCGGGCCTGCTGCAGGTCGTCGTCTGCATGCCCAAGACGCTGCCCGACGACGAGAACCTGCTCGCGGTCCTGCGCGAGCACGCCGCGCTGGTGGACGTCCTCCCGGCCTCGGAGGCCACCGTGCTCGACCCCGCCGCCTACGTCATGGGCGACTGCGTCAGCGACGAGCCGGCCGACCTCGCCGCCTACCTCGCGCTCGACCCCGCCGACCGGGCCCGGCTGCACGACCGCCGTGCCGAGCAGATCGAGGCGCTCGACCAGGACTCCCTGCGCATCGGCGCGCTGGCGCACCACCGCGAGCACGGCTCGGACCCGGCCGAGGCGGGCGTGCGGGCGGTCTTCCACGCCATGGACCACTGCCTGTGCCTGGGCTTCTACGCCGCCTGCGTCGAGTACGGCATGCGGGGCATCGCGCTGGTGGACCCCGCCGCCGAACACGACCGGTGGTGGGCCTTCGCCAAGGGCGCCACCCTGGCGCTGTCCATCCTCGGCCGGACCGAGGAGGCGGAACTGATGGACGACCAGGCGCGCTACAACTCCGTCAAGCCGGGCGTCCACATGAACGCCGCCTACTCGACGGCCATGCTCTACACCCGGCACAACGACATGGAGCGCCGCGACCAGCGCAAGGCCAAGTCGTGGCTCAACTCCGCCATCGCCACCGCCTCGCTGATCGAGGACCCGCACGAGCGGGCGTTCCAGAGCGCCTTCTACCGCAACGGACTCGCGCTGGTGGAGGTCAACCTCGGCGCGCCCGGGGAGGCGCTGCGCCTGGTCGACGAGTGCATCGACATGCTCGACGAACTGCTGCCGCCCGACTCGCACGTGCTGCACCGCTCGGTGCTGAAGAACAACCGGGCCCGCGTCTATCTCGCGCTCGGCCGGCTCGACGACGCGCTGGCCGACTACGAGGTGGTGATCCGCGAGGACCCCAACCACGCCGAGCACTACCTCGAACGCGGCACGATCCTGCGGCGCCTCGGCCGCACCGAGGAGGCGCTTGCCGACTACGCCCGCGCCATGCGGCTCTCTCCGCCCTTCCCGGAGATCTACTACAACCGGGGCGACCTCCGGTTCGGTGAGGGGGACGTCGAGGGCGCGCTCGCCGACTTCAGCTACGTGCTGGACCTGCAGCCCGACTTCGTCGACGCCTACGTCAACCGGGCCGGCCTGTACCTGGACGCGGGCGCGCTGGAGGAGGCCCGCGCGGACGCCGTCGCGGGCCTGCGCCACGACCCGGAGAACCCCTACCTGCACGCAGCTCTCGGCCAGTACCACGTCGAGACGGAGGACCTCGTGGCCGCCCGGACGGCCTTCGACCGCGCGCTGAAGGCCGATCCCGACCTGGTGACCGCCCTGTCCGGCCGCGCCGGCGTCGCCTACGCGGCGGGCGACCTCGCGCTGGCGGGCGAGGACCTGGCCCGTGCCGTCTCCCTGGACCCCGAGGACGCGGCGCTGCGCTACAACCTCGCCCTGGTCCACCGTGACGCGGGCCGCCGCTCCGAGGCGCTGGCCGAACTGCGCCGGGCGGCCGAACTGGCGCCGGACGACGAGGACATCGCGGAGGAGATCGGCGCGCTCGCAGCCGCGTCGTAGCCGTCAGTGGAGGTGGGTGAGGGCGTGGAGGACGGTCTCGACGAGGGAGCGCACGAAGCGCCCCACCGCGGTGTCGGCGATCATGACGCCGACGACCAGCGCGAGCAGGGCGTGGTGGGGCCGGTGGTTGTTCCACCGGATGGTGGCCAACAGCAGGGCGATGCCGAGAACCGCTAGCACGGGTCGTCCACCTCCTGATGGCGCGTCTGCCTCCGGTTCGCCGCCGAGATGCGGGCCACCAGCTGTTCGTAGGCGCGGGTGAGGCGCTCCTCGGGCATGTCCGGGAAGCGCCGGCGGATCCGGGAGCGCACGTCGAACGGGACGATGGTCGCGGCGGCGTGCGGAATACGGCTGACGACATGTGCGATCTTGTCCGCCGTGCGGTCGTGCAGCAGCCGGCCGAACGGCGGGGCGTAACCGCGGCGCGGCAGCAGCACCTCGACCATGGTGTCGTCGCGTCCGCCGCACGCCCGCAGGACGTACGCGCCCGCCGCGCGCGGCACGCGGCGGTCTGGGCAGTCGACGATCCTCAGGGGGACCGGGAGGTTCAGGCCGTCCCAGCGCTCCCGCAGCCGGTCCGCGTGCGCGGCGTCGATCGCGAAGTGGACCGCCTCGATCCGGGTGAGGCGCAGGGTGTGGGCGTGGCGCAGCGCCTCAAGGGCCGCCAGGTCGACGCTGTTGACCAGGACGAACACATGGTGGTGGGTGTAGTCGCGGCGCTGCACGGGATCGCCGCCGACCTCCTCCAGGATGGTCGCCTCGGCGCGGTACTCGTGGTTGACGCGGATGAGCAGGGCGACCAGCAGCGGGAAGACGAGTACCACGAGCCAGGCGCCCTCGGTGAACTTGGCGACCGCGAAGATGGCCACGACCAGAGTGGACAGCACGGCCGCGGAGCAGTTGACCGCGAGACGCCGCCGCCAGCCCCGGCCACGGTGCGTCAGGTGGTGCTTCGTCATGCCGTAGCCGGCCATTGAGAATCCGGTGAACACCCCGATCGCGTAGAAGGGGACCAGGGCGTCGACGGTGCCGCCGGTGGCGAGCAACAGGGCCACGGCGAGC
>NZ_BBPO01000051.1:19652-41413 GCF_000787815.1 Streptacidiphilus neutrinimicus | reverse complement strand
GAGGCTGCCTGCACCAGCGCGTACAGCACCTCTCCGGTGGTTCCGTGGCCGAAGACCGCCTGGGTCTCCTGCGACAGGACCGACGGGTAACCGGCCGTGTACGGGGTGGCGTGGGTGTAGTGCGCCAGCAGCGTCACTCCGGTGATCAGGAAGCCGAGGGTGCAGGCCATGACGGTGAGCACCGTGCGGGCGTTGCGGCCCTGGGGCTTGCGGAAGGCCGAGACGGTGTTGGAGATGGCCTCCACCCCGGTCAGCGACGAGCCGCCGTTGGCGAACGAGCGCAGCAGCACCAGCACCGTCGCCCCGGCCACCACGCCGGAGCCCTTGTGTACGGCGACCGTGCCCGGTTGGCGCGAGGGGTCGTAGACCGGCAGCCCGACCGTGAAGTGCTTGACGACGCCCACGGTGATCACTACGCCGACCAGCACGGAGAAGAGGTACGTCGGCAGTGCGAAGGGCCGTCCGGCCTCACGGAGCCCGCGCAGGTTGGCCACACACAGGACCAGCACCACCCCGATGGTGATCTCCAAACTGTAGGGACCCAGCGCCGGCAGGGCCGAGGCGACCGCCACCGTCCCCGCGGACGCCTGGACCGCCACCGTCACCACGTAGTCGATCAGCAGCGCCGCCGCGGCGACCTGGGCGACCTTCGGCCCGAAGTTGTCACGGGAGACCACGTACGAGCCGCCCGCCCGGGTGTAGACCTCCACCACCTGCCGGTAGGAGGCCGCCACCAGCACCAGGATCAACAGGATCGCCCCGGTGAGCGGCAGGATCAGGGTGAACGCCGCCAACCCCGCGTACGGCAGCAGCGCCAGCAGCATCTCCTCCGGACCGTAGGCCGAGGAGGAGATCGCGTCCGGCGAGAGCACACCCAGCGCGACCGGGTTGGAGAGCCGCTCCTCGCGCAGCTGCTCGGTGACCAGGGGCCGACCCAGGAAGACGCGCTTGAGCGCGTACCCCACGGACTCCGGCAGCTCCGACTCGACCGCCCCGCCGTCCTCAGCCACGCCTCGTACCCCCCGGCCGTCCGTGGTGGCCCCGTCGTGGCCACCTGCGCCGCGCCTACCCCGACGCCGGGACGCGACACGGAGCGGCGAATCGATGACAGAACGATGCGCCTGTCCCCGGCGACGCGAACGGCGGCATGGTGGAGATCACGAACCGGTCGACGGCGCTGGTCAGGAGGCTGCGTGACGCGAACTCGCCCGCACTGGCTCTTCGCCGACCAGCTCGGTCCCGGATTCCTGGAGCCCGGCCCCGGCGGGCCGGACCCGGACGCCCCCGTCGTCTTGATCGAGTGCCGGTCGGTGCTGCGCCGCAGGGCCTTCCACCGGGCCAAGGCCCATCTCGTGCTCTCCGCGCTGCGGCACCGCGCCGCCGAACTGGGCGCCCGGGCCCGCTACGTCCGAGCCGACAGCTACCGCGAGGGGCTGCGCGAGGCGGTCGGGAAGGCCGCCGTCACGGTGCGCCACCCGACCTCGCGGGCGGCTCTGGGCCTGGTGCGCGCGCTGCCGCAGACCGAGGTGCTGCCGCCCCGGGGCTTCCTGACCGACTTCGCGTTCTTCCGGACCTGGGCCGAGGGGCGAGGCCGGCGGCGACTGCTGCTGGAGGACTTCTACCGCAAGGTGCGCGAGCGTCACGATCTCCTGCTCGACGGCGGAGAACCGGCGGGCGGGCGCTGGAACCTCGACGCCGACAACCGCGAGCGCCCGCCGCGAGGCGGCGACCGGCTGCCGGTGGACCCGCCGTGGTGGCCGCAGGAGGACGCGATCGACGAGGAGGTCCGGGCCGATCTGGACCGCTGGGAACGGCGCGGGGAGGTGCGCCTTCTCGGCCGGGACGGGCCGCGGCGGTTCCCGGTCACCCGCGCCGAGGCGGAGCAGGCGCTGGCGCACTTCCTCGCCCGCCGGCTTCCCGACTTCGGCCGGTGGGAGGACGCGATGCTCGCCGGGGACCCGTGGATGGCCCACAGCCTGCTGTCCGTCCCGCTCAACCTTGGTCTGCTCGATCCGCTGGAGTGCGTCCGGGGCGCCGAGGCCGCCTACCGGGCGGGGACCGCGCCACTCAACAGCGTCGAGGGGTTCGTCCGGCAGGTCGCCGGGTGGCGCGAGTACGTGTGGCAGCTGTACTGGCACCTGGGCGAGGAGCACCGCACGGCGAACGCCCTCGGCCACCGGGCGGACATCCCCGACTGGTTCGCCGAGCTCGACGCCGACGCGGTGGAGGCGTCCTGCCTGCGGCACGCCCTCGCCGAGGTCCGCGACGTGGGGTGGACCCACCACATCCCGCGCCTGATGCTGCTGGGGAACTGGGCCCTTCAGCACGGGTGGGACCCGCGACAGGTCACCGACTGGTTCCACCGGGCCTTCGTCGACGGCTACGACTGGGTGATGGTCCCCAACGTGACGGGCATGTCCCAGTACGCCGACGCGGGCCTGATGACGACCAAGCCCTACGCGGCGGGCGGCGCGTACATCCACCGGATGAGCGACTTCTGCGGGTCCTGCCGCTACCGCCCGCACGAGCGGACCGGCCCGAGGGCCTGCCCGTACACCACCGGTTACTGGGGCTTCGTCGCCGGACACCGCGCGCTGCTCGCGGGCAACCCCCGCACGGCGCGGGCCGTCTCCGGCCTCGCGCGCCTGGACGACCTGGAAGCCGTGCTCGACGTCGAACGCCGCCGCGCCGCGGCCCCGCCGTGACATCGCAGCCGTGACACCGCAACCGTGACGTCGCGGCCGTGACACCGCACAGATGGGCCGGTGGCTGTTAGCTCCCGTCGATCGCGGGCAGGCGCGCCTTCGTACCGCGACGAAGAGGAGGCCAGCGGATGAGCACGGTTCAGGAGTCCATCGAGGTCGAGGTCCCGCTCCACACGGCCTACAACCAGTGGACGCTGTTCGAGGAGTTCCCCCGGTTCATGGAGGGGGTCGAGGAGGTCACCCAGATCGACGCCCGCCACAACCACTGGAGGACGAAGGTGGGCGGCGCGACGCGGGAGTTCGACACCGAGATCGTCGACCAGCTGCCGGACGAGCGGATCGCCTGGCGCACGATCGGCGGCGAGGTGCAGCAGCACGGCGTCGTGACCTTCCAGCGCCTCGACCAGACCCGCACCGCCGTCAGGATGGCTCTGGCGTTCGAGCCCGAGGGCGTCGCGGAGAAGGCGGCGGACGTCCTCGGGATGGTCGACCGGCGCGTCAAGGGAGACCTCAAGCGCTTCAAGCAGTACGTCGAGGACCGCGGGTTCGAGGAAGGCGGCTGGCGCGGGCGCATCACGCCGTCCTGAGACACCACGTGCGCGGAGGGCCCGGCGGTGCGACCGCCCGGCCCTCCGGCCGCGCGCCGGTGCGGGGACGGAGGGTCCGCGTGTCGGAGACGGCCGCCGCCGACCTGAGTTGATCGCCGGGCAGGGCCGGTACGCGGTGCGGGTCTTCGACCCCGCCAGCCGCGCCGGGTCCGGCTTCGCCGACCTCGACGCGTTCCCCTACGACCCGGACTGGGTGCTGCCCGCGCGCTTCTACCCGTTCGCGGCGGAGCGCACCGTCCGTCTCCTCCGGTCCGTGCGGGGGAGCGACGGGTCCTCGAACGCGCCTGAGGCGAGGCTTCCGCGGCCGGGCGGTGTCAGTGGGGCTAGGTAACGTGTCGTCATGATCCGTAGCCCGTTCGAGCAGCGCCCGCTTGACGCTGCCGTTGCTGATGCCGCAGCCGCGACGCTGGAGTTCGACGGGGCCAGAGCCTGGTTGCGCGCTGCGCTGGCCGGTGCCGTGGAGCCGTTGGGCGCCGAGGTCTGGGTCCTGGATCCGGCCCTGGAGCAGATCGTGCTGGTCAGGCATCCGGTGCGCGGGCTGGTCCCGCCGGGTGGCAAGGTCGAGCCCGGAGAGTGCCCGCGCGAGGGCGCCGCCCGGGAGCTGGCCGAGGAGACGGGGCTGCGCCCGCGGCTGCTGGAGCGGCCCGCCGCGGCGGCGGTGCGGTCGTTCCATCCGGCTCTGCCGGTGACCCTGTCACTGTCCTACGCGGCGATCGCCGACCCGGGCGCGCCGCTGATCGCGGAGCCCGGACAGCCGGCGACCTGGATACGGCTGGACCGGGGCTGGGACAGCTGCTTCCCGGATGACGTGCTGCGCGTCCGCGCGTACGAGCGCCTCATCAGGACGCGCGGTCCCGGCCGCTGACGCCCCGCTCGGCGCCGGACCGGGCGCCCTCCGTCTCGGCCGTGGCCGGCCGTTGACATCCCGCGCGGAACGCGCCTAGCTTGGCCGACCGGGTGACGCCCGTCCGTCGGACGCGGACCCTCCTCCTCGACCGGCCACTTGGCCCTGGCGGGCGGGAGGATCGACACCGACCAGCGACTCCGTCTCCCTGAGGGAACCCGTGAGAACCCGAGAGAAGGAGGACCGGCCCGCCGTGTCGACCGGAGTCCAGCAGCCGTCCTCGTCCTCCCCCGGGAGCGGCGACAGCCCGCACCTCCTGGACAACCCCATCTGGGCCGCGCTCACCGGCCCGCACGCCCGCTTCGCGGACCGGGTCGGTCGGGCCGCCCGCTACCCCGTCGACGTCGCTCCCTTCACCGCGTTCGCCGACCCGGCCGATCCCCGCGCCTGGGCGGACCTCGCCACGCTCGTCGGACCAGGCCGCGTGACGGCCGTCAGCGGCGCGATCGCCGCACCCCCCGAGGGCTGGCAGATCGTGAGGTCCGTGCGGGGCGTGCAGCTCGTCGACACCGCGCTGCGGCCCGAGCCCGCGCCGGAGGCGGTCCGCCTCGGACCGGACGACGTGCCCGAGATGCTCGATCTGGTCGCCCGCACCGAGCCGGGACCGTTCCTGCCCCGCACCGTCGAGCTCGGCGTCTACCTGGGCATCCGCGAGGGCGGCCGGCTCGTCGCCATGGCGGGCGAGCGGCTGCACCCGCCCGGCTGGACCGAGATCAGCGCGGTGTGCACGGACCCCGGCCACCGCGGCCGGGGCCTGGCGACCCGTCTGGTTCGCGCGCTCGCCGCCGGGATCAGGGAACGCGGGGAGACCCCGTTCCTGCATGCCGCCGCCGAAAACACCAGCGCCGTCCGGCTCTACGAGTCCATCGGCTTCACGTTGCGCCGCACCACGGCCTTCCTCCAGGTGCGCACCCCGGGCTGAGCCGTTCCGGGCCCAGCCGTTCCGCCCCGGACCGTTCCGGTCCGTCCGGCGTCGCGTCAGAAGCCGGAGCGCGGAGCGCCGGGGGCGAGCGAGCGGACGTGCTCGCCCGGAAGACGAAGGGGTCCACGGCCGGTACCGCGAAGGGGCGGGAGGCGCTAGGGAAGGGGACGGCAGAGGGCCGGACCTCGGGGAGGCCGGCCCTCAGGGGTGGTCAGGCGGTGGGGTCACTCGCCCGGGACGTAGACGATGCCGCGCAGGGCCTCGCCGGAGCGGGCGGTGCGACGGGTGCGGAAGGAGTCACCGGCCGCGGTGGTGGCGTCGACGTGGTCGGCCACGGTCACCAGGCGGTTGGTGCCGCCACGTCGGCGACGCGCTCCCGGGAGTCGTTCGAGTCGGCCGAGTCGGCCGAGACCGTGCGGTTGGTGCCTTTGCTGCCTTTGGTGCCCGTAGTGCCTGCGGTGCGGTTGCTGCGTGCGGCGCGGTCGGTGCGTGCGAGGGACGGGGCCTCACTTGCAGGTGCCGCTGCCGGTGTCGCTGTACTGCAGCGCCGTGGAGTCGAAGCCGGGGCCGGCCAGGGCGGGCTGGTAGTCCCAGCTGTAGCCGTGGGACTTGAGCGTGAGCTTCATGACGCCGAAGGCGCTGGCCTGGGCGGTCACCACGTTGGGGTTGGCCCAGTTGCCGGGCGTGCCGGCCAGGGTGTCCAGCGCCTCGCCGCCGGAGCCGATGACGAACTCCGGGATGCCGTGCGTCGGGTCCGACTGGCCGGCCGGATTCATCGGGCGCAGTCGCGCGTAGGCGTGCTCGTGGCCGTTGAGGATCAGCGTGGCGCGGTGCTGGTAGAGGAGCTTCCACCAGGCGTCGGCCGCCGCGCCCTCGACTCCGCCGGCGCCCGGGGCGGACGCGGGGACGGTCGCGGTCGAGGCCGTCGTGGCGCTGAAGGTCGGCTGGTGCCAGTACGCGATGGTGCACGGACGCGTGTTGACGGCCAGGTCCTTGGAGAGCCACTGGGTCTCCTGCGCGAGGAGGCCGTCGTCCGTGGTGGAGCAGTCGTGCTTGAACTCGTCGGAGTCGCACTCGGCGTTGAGCGAGACGATGTGCCAGTTGCCGAGGTTGTAGGAGTACCAGCCCTGGTTGTCGGCTGTGTCGTCGCCGGCCTGCCCCTGGGTGGTGGGCGAGCCGGACTGGTTGTGGCCGTTGAAGTAGCTGAAGTAGCCGGTGCCGTTCTGGCCCGCCTCGTTGTCGCCCTTCTTGGCGTACGAGTAGTACTCGTGGTTGCCCGGCGCCGGACGCTCGAGCATTTTCAGGCCGCCCCAGGCCTGGTCGAAGGACTGCTCGAAGTCGGTCAACTTGCCGACCTGGTACTGCTCGTCGCCGAGCAGGGCGACGGCGTCGGGGCGCATGTCGGTGGCCTGCTTCGCGGTGGCGAACTCGGCGCTCATGCCGCCCAGGGTGGGGCTGCCGCATTTCAGTGCCGTCGGGGTGCCGGCGTTCTCCTCGTCGTCGGGCTCGCAGGCGATGTCGCCGACGGCCGCCAACGTGTAGACGGCGGGGCTGTGCTGGGCGTAGGGCCAGTCGTTGTCGTTGCCCCGGTTCGCCTCGGCGACGGCGGTTCCGGCGACGGCGAGGACGGCCAGACTCACCGCCGCAGCGGAGATCTTGGTGACGCGGCTCATGTGCGGTGTCCTTCCACAGAAGAAGTGGTCAACGCACGTTAAGCAATAGATCTAACAGTGGATACAAACAGGCTCTAACGGCTCGGTGAACTCCTTCGTCAGGGGGTGGGGCGCAGTGCATAGAATCGCCGGACGTCGGCCTTTCCGGGCGTCTCGTCGCAGCGTGAGCGCGGGCCCGGAGGGCCAGTTCACCGACTTGTGGGGTTGCACCATGCTGACGATGCAGGAAGCTCTGCTCGCCCTCAACGCGTACTGGACGCAGCAGGGCTGCCTAGTCGCCCAGCCGATGAACAGCGAGGTCGGCGCCGGAACGCTGAACCCCGCCACGTTCCTTCGGGTCCAGGGTCCCGAGCCGTGGCGTGTCGCCTATGTCGAGCCCAGCGTGCGCCCCGACGACTCGCGCTACGGGGAGAACCCCAACCGCCTGCAGACGCACACGCAGTTCCAGGTCATCCTCAAGCCCGAGCCCGGGAACGCGCAGGAGCTCTACCTGGGCAGCCTCAAGGCGCTCGGCATCGACATCGAGGCGCACGACGTCCGCTTCGTCGAGGACAACTGGGCCTCGCCCGCCCTCGGCGCCTGGGGCCTGGGCTGGGAGGTGTGGCTCGACGGCCTGGAGATCACCCAGTTCACCTACTTCCAGCAGGCCGGCGGCATCACGCTGGACCCGGTCTCGGTGGAGATCACCTACGGCCTGGAGCGGATCCTGATGGCTCTGCAGGGGGTCAGCCACTTCAAGGACATCGCGTACGCGCCCGGCATCACCTACGGCGAGGTGTTCGGCCAGGCAGAGTACGAGATGAGCCGGTACTACCTCGACGACGCGGACGTGGACACCAACCGCGAGCTGTTCGAGGCCTACGCCCGGGAGGCCCGGCGCCTGCTCGACCTGCGGCTGCCGGTGCCCGCCTACTCGTACGTGCTCAAGTGCTCGCACACGTTCAACGTGCTCGACGCCCGCGGCGCCATCTCCACCACCGAGCGCGCGCGTTCCTTCGCGCGGATGCGCGCCCTCGCCCACGACGTCGCGGCGCTGTGGGCCGAGCGCCGTGCCGAACTCGACCACCCGCTGGGCCTCGCCACGGCCGCGCCGGACGCCCCCGCCGAGGCCGCGCCGGAGGCCGCCGCGACCCCCGACCCGAACGCGCCGCGGACCCTGGCGTTCGAGATCGGCTTCGAGGAGCTGCCGCCCGCCGAGGCCGCGCGGGTCGTCGACTCCGTGCGGGACGCGATCGGGAGCGCACTCGGTGCGACCCGGCTCGGCCACGGCGCGCTGCACGTCGCTGCCACCCCGCGCCGCGTCGTGGTGACCCTGGAGGGCGTCGAGGCCGCCGAGCCCGACCACGAGCAGACCGTCAAGGGCCCACGCGTGTCCGCCGCGTACGACGCCGAGGGCGCGCCCACGCCCGCGCTGCTGGGCTTCGCCCGCAGCCAGGACGCCGACCCGGCCACGCTCGGGCGCGGCGAGTTCGGCGGCCGCGAGCACGTGGTGCTCACCCGCGTCGTGGCCGGCCGCAGCGCCGAGGAGGTGCTGGCGCAGGTGCTGCCCGCCGTGGTCTCCGGCCTGCGGGCCGAGAAGAACATGCGCTGGAACGCCTCCGGCCTGTCCTTCTCCCGGCCGATCCGCTGGATCCTGGCTCTCCTGGGTGAGGAGGTCGTGCCGTTCACGGTCTCCGGCCTCGTCTCCGGCCGCACCACCCGCGTCCACCGCACCGCCGCGCAGCCCGAGGTCGAGGTGGCCAAGGCCGACGGCTTCGTGGAACTGCTGGCCCGTCACGGCATCGTGGCCGACACCGACGCCCGGCGCACCGTCATCCAGGCCGCGGCGGTGCAACTGGCCGCCCAGGTGGGCGGAGTGGTGGATCTGGAGGCCAACCGGGCGCTGGTGGACGAGATCACCAACCTGGTCGAGTTCCCCACCCCGATCCTGGGCACCTTCGACCGCAAGTACCTCGAACTGCCGGACCAGATCCTCACCACCGTCATGCGCAAGCACCAGCGCTACCTGCCCGTCCTCGACGCGGACGGCGCGCTGCTGCCCTACTTCGTCACCGTCGCCAACGGCTCCTGCGACCAGGACGTGGTGCGGCGTGGCAACGAGGCCGTGCTGCGGGCCCGTTACGAGGACGCCGCGTTCTTCTGGCGGGCCGACCTGGACACCCCGCTGGAGGCCATGCAGGAGCGGCTCCACCTGCTCACCTTCGAGGACAAGCTGGGGTCGATGGCTGACCGGGCCGAGCGCATCGCCTCCACCGCCAACGAGTTCGCCTCGCACGTGCCGATCGGCGCCCGCGATCTGATCACGCTGGAGAAGTCCGCCGGGCTGGTGAAGTTCGACCTCGGCTCGCAGATGGTGACCGAGCTGTCCAGCCTGGCCGGCGTCATGGCCGAGGTCTACGCCCGCAAGGCGGGGCAGCCCGAGGAGGTCGCCCAAGCCCTGTTCGAGACGGAGCTGCCGCGTCACTCCGCCGACAAACTGCCGCAGTCGACGCCGGGCGCGCTGCTCGCGCTGGCCGACCGCGCCGACCTGCTCGCCGGTCTGCTGCCGCTCGGCGGTGCGCCGACCGGCGGCTCCGACCAGTTCGGGCTGCGCCGGGCCGCGCTCGGCATGGTCAACATCCTGCGCGCCCATCCGGCCCTCGCGCCGCTGACGATCTCCACCATGCTTCGGATCGCTGCCGAGAGGCAGCCGCTCGAGGTCACCGACGTGAGCCTGGAGGAGGCCCGGCAGTTCGTCGTCCGCCGGTTCGAGCAGCAGCTGCTGGAGACCGGGCACGCCGTCCACGACGTCCGGGCGGTGCTGCCGCAGGCGGACCGTCCGGTGCCGGCCGCCGGGCGGCTCGCCGAGCTGGAGGAAGCCCACGGCACCGAAGCGCTGGCCCTGACGACCGCCGCGGTGCAGCGGGTGCTGCGCATCGTCCCGGCAGGGACGAAGCCCGTGCCGGACCCGGAGGCGTTCACCGTGGACGTGGAGCGAGACCTGCACCTGGCGGTCCAGAAGGTCCGTGGCCTGCTGGGCGGCTCGCCCGGCCTGGCGGCGTTCCTGGCCGAGAGCGGGCCGCTGGTGCGGGCGATCGACGCCTTCTTCGAGGGCGTCATGGTGATGGACGAGGACCTCGCCGTCCGCGCCAACCGGCTCGCGCTGCTGGCCACCGTCGTGGAGCTGACCGAACCGATCCTGGCCTGGTCCGAGCTGAAGTGACGCCCTGAAGTGACGCCGTGAACGGGTCTGCCCGCCCTCGCCGAGGCGGGAGCGGGCAGACCGTCGCCGGGTGCGTGTTCACCCGTGGGCGTGCGTCAGGCCGTGTGGGCGCCCGTCGCGCTGCCCGCGAGCCACTGCGACCAGGAGAGGTCGTAGTCCGCGTAGCCGTTGTCCCCCGCGGCCTTGCCGCGCGGCGAGCCGGTGATGGTCACCGGGTCGCCCACCTTGACGTTGTCGTAGTACCACTCGGCGTTGGCGTACGAGAGGTGCACGCAGCCGTGCGAGCCCTGCCCGTGCCCCGGGGTGGGGTCGCCCGTGGAGTAGTGGACGTAGGTGCCCGAGAAGGTCAGGTGCACGTCCCACGGCAGGTTGAGGTCGTAGTAGTTGGGGTTGTGCGGGTCGCAGGTGATGCCCACGCTGCACGAGGTCATCCGCACCCAGCGCTGCTTGTCTATCACGGCCATGGTGCCGTCCCACGACGGGAACGTCTTGCTGCCCGCGTCGATCGGCATGGTGCGGATCACCTTGCCGTTGCGGGTGATCTTCATGGTGTGGCCGGGCGCGGAGACGAAGGTCTCGAAGTCCGCGCCGATGGTAAAGGTGTGCGTGTACGTGCGGGTGCCCGTACGGCCGTTGCCGTCGCCGACGCCGGCGAGCGCGGCGTCGAGGGTCACCTTCGTGCCCACCGGCCAGTAGCCCTCCGGCCGCCAGTCGACGCGCTGGCTGCTGAACCAGTGCCAGGCGCCGGTGACCGGCCGCGAGGTGGTCACCTTCAAATGCCGCTCTATCGCGGCCCGGGCCGAGGACGCCACCGGGTCGGTGAAGACCACCGAGATCGGCATGGCCACGCCGACGGTCGCACCGCTCGTCGGCGTGATCGAGTTCAGCAGCATCGGCTTGGCGGCGAGCGGGGCGCTCGCACTCGTGTTCGCCATCGCGGGCACCCCGTACACACCGATGCCCGCCAGCACCGCACTCGTGACGAGTGCCACCCCGATGCTGCGTTTCTTGAGCCCCACTCTTTGCTCCGCTCATGTCATCAAAAGAACATTCGACGTGGGAGATGACTCGCGAGGCAGGTAAATGGTTGCGGTCGGGACGCGAGGGACTCACGGGGCCGGACGGGCGGCGAAGAACGTCCAGAACACGCTGGTCGCGTCCAGTGCCTTGGACGGGGTGTCAAGGCCCAGTGCGCGCTGGATCAGCGGGCGGTCGGGCGAGCCGGGCCACTGGTGGCCCGCGCCCGCGATCGTGACCGGCGTCACGGCGCGGTCGTCGGGGCAGTCGGCCGCGGTGGTGGTCAGCGGCCCGGTCGTGGTCGTGGTCGGCGCCGCGCAGTGGTCGGCCGCGCGCCAGCGCGCCACCACGTCCGGGATCGGCGGCCCGTCGATGCCGTGCACTGCCCTTGACCACCACTTCCCGGCCGCCTCGGCGGTGCCTGGACGCAGTGCAGCAGCGGCGTTTGTGGGATCTCTGTGGGCCGCCGACGCCTCCGCGTCGGCCCCGGGGCGTCGGTCGGGCGGCGTCGCTCGGTGGAGCCAAAGCTCCGGCGGAGGCCGGCGCTCCGGCCGGGCCGCGCGGCCGGCTCAGGCGTGCACGCGGGCGAGCACCGGCGTCAGCGCGTCGGGCCGCTCGTCCGCCGGGAGGTGGTCCACCCGCAGGAACGCGCAGCCGAGCGCCGTCGCGCCGCCGTCGGCGGTCGTGTCGTCGCCGACCATGAGGACGTCGGCGGGGGCGAGGCGCAGCGCCTCGCACGCGATCCGGAACAGGCCCGGGTCGGGCTTCTGCAGGCCGTGCTCGTAGGAGAGGACGAAGGCGTCGACGAGCTGTTCCACGCCGTGGTGACGGAAGACCGGCCGCAGGTCCCAGCCGATGTTGCTGACGACGCCGACGGGCACGTCGCGCTGCCGCAGTTCCTTGAGGACGGCCTCGGTGTCCGGGTAGGGGCCCCACGCCTCGGGGTGCAGGTGCCGGTCGTAGAGCGTGTCCGCCAGCCGCGGGTCCGGCAGCGGACCGGCCAGCGCGGTCAGCCCCGTGTACGCGGCCCGGTGCCGCGCCGCGTCGAGGTCGCGCTCGTCCCACAGCCGCCGCAGCTCCTCCGGCAGCCGCCGCGGGCTCGCGCCGCCCGGCAGCGCCCCGGCCCGCTCCAGCCGTTCGGCGAGCGCGGCGGCCTCGGCCTCGGGCAGGTCGAGCTCGAGCGCGTCCAGTGTCCCGTCGAGCCACGCCCGGGTGGAGGTGATGCGGAAGAGGGTGCCGGAGAAGTCGAAGAGGACGCCCTTGATCATGGGTCCATCCTCGCGGTGGTCGGGGCCCCGGCTCAAGCGCTGTCGGCGGCGGACGCGTGGCGGAGACGGCGGAGGACACCGCGCTACGCCTCGGTGACGGCGGGGCCTCGGATGCGCGCCTGTTCGCGGCGCTGGACGCCCGCGAGCTGCTCGACCGGGGCGCCGGGCGACCGCGTCTGAGTCCGGACGTGGGCCGGTGTACGGTGCCGGGCATGGTGAGTACCGCGGGGGAGTACCCGGACGCCCAGTTCTTCGACGCGCCCGACGGGGCCCGGCTGGCCTACCGGGAGGTGGGGGAGGGGCGGCCGGTCGTGCTGCTCCACGGGGTCACCGCAGACGCGGAGTCGTGGTTCGCGGCAGGGGCCGGGGCCGGGGCCGGGCTCGCGCCCGCGCTCGCCGCGCGGGGACACCGGGTGATCATGCCGGACTTCCGCGGACACGGGAGCAGCGCCAAGCCGCAGGACGTCGAGTCGTATCCGCAGGACGTGCTGACGCTTGACGCGCTCGCGCTCGTCGACCACCTCGAGCTGGACGACTACGCAGTGGGCGGGTACTCGCTCGGCGCGCGGATCGCGGTGCGCATGCTGGTGCGCGGAGCCGCGCCCCGGCGGGTGGTCGTCGGCGGCCAGGGGCTGCGGGAGGTCCTGGGCACGGGCGGCGGCGCCGGAAACGCCCTGCGGCGCGCCCTCGCGGGCGCCGGCACCTTCGAGCCGGGCACGCGTGAGGCGCGCACCGAGCAGTACCTGCGGTCCCGGGGCATGGACCCGGTCGCGCTCCTGCACGTGCTCGACTCGATCGTCGACACCCCGCAGGAGCTCGTCGCCCCGCTGCGGACCCCCATGCTCGTCGTCGTCGGCACCGATGACGAGCGCCTCGCCTCCGCGCGCGAGCTGATCGAACTCCTGCCGACCGCCCGCCTGACCGAGGTCCCCGGCAATCACGGCACAGCGGCGGTCGCCCCGGAGCTCACGCAAGCCTTCGTCGACTTCCTCACAGCGCCGCAGGCCTGACCCGGGGCCTGGGCCCGGCAGGGCTGACCGACCGTCCGCCGGCGGTGGTGGGTGTGTCCGGCAGGTGGGCTGTGATTGACCCGGTAGGGGGTGCCTGCTGCAATGGGAGGCATGCTCCGTACGACGACGCCCCTGGTCACCAGGGCCCACATCGACTTCGGTCGGGTGTGGTCCGCCGCGTGTCGCTGACCGCGCTCGCCCAAACCGCGTCCCGTCCGTCCCGTCCCGGAGCACCCCATGTCCGACCGCGCCCAGGGGGCGCCGGTCCGCGTAGACCCACGCGGACCGCGCTTCGCCGCCGTCCTCACCACCCTCGTTCTCTTCGTGGTCCTCGCCACCGGCAGCGGCCCGCTGCTCGCGGCGCAGGCTGTCGTCTTCGCCCTCGGCGCGGCCCTGGGCCTGCGTCACTCGCCCTACGGGTGGCTCTACCGCCGCCTGGTGCGTCCGCGGCTCGGACCGCCGCGGGAGCTGGAGGACGAGCGGCCGCCGCGCTTCGCGCAGGCGGTCGGGCTGACCTTCGCCGCCGTCGGCGCGGTGGGCTACCTGTCCGGTGCGACCTGGCTCGGCATCGCGGCCACCGCCCTGGCGTTGGCCGCCGCCTTCCTCAACGCCGCGTTCGGGTACTGCCTGGGCTGCGAGATCTACCTGCTGGCCGTGCGCGGTCGGGCCCGGCTGGGGCAGGCGGCGCGATGAGCGACCTGACCGGACTGGTCGTCGCCGTCGTGGTGCTCGCCCTCGCGAGCGTGTTCGGGCTGGTCCGCGCCCGTCGCGACGGCAGGCTGCGCACCGGCCGCGGCGACGCGGGCCTGCGACTGTCCCCGGGTGAGCTGGGGGAGTCCCTCGGGGACCGGGCGACGCTCGTCCAGTTCTCCACGTCCCTGTGCGCCACCTGCCCTGGCACCCGCCGTCTGCTCTCCGACGTCGCCTCCGGGACGCCCGGTGTCCGGCACGTCGAGATCGACGCCGAGAAGCGGCTCGACCTGGTCCGCCGCGTCGAGGTGATGCGCACGCCCACCGTGCTCGTCCTCGACCGGGACGGGCGGGTGGTGCGTCGCGCCTCCGGCCCGCCCACGCGTGCCGAGGTCGTCTCCGCGCTGGAGCTGGCGACGGCGGGCTGAGCGGTCTCCTGCGGCCGTTCGGGCCTCAGCCCTCCGCCGCGGTGAAGGCCTGGCGGGCGCGTTCGGCGACCGCGCGCGACCGTGAAGATCACCGTGACCGACGGCTCCGGCGCCACCGCGAGCGCCCAGGCGAGCTTCGTCCGTCTCGACGAGGAGCGCCTCGGGGCCGAAGACGGGCGCGAGGGCGAGGGCCGTCAGGTCGTCGGACAGCTCCTGGGCGTAGGCGGGGACGTCCCGGCCCAGGTGGTCGATCACCGCGCGCGGGTCGCGCGGGTCGAGCGTCTCCAGGCGGGCGGCGAGCGGGTAGAACGTTCCCGCCTTGTCGCGCGCCTCGGTGATGCCGTCGGTCACCAGCAGCAGTGTCTCCCCGGGGTGCAGCTCGCGGACGGCCGCCTGCGAGGCGTCCGCTCCCCGCCCCGCCAGCGCGCCGAGGCCGAGCGGCAGACCGCCGGGGCAGGCGACCGGCTCGACGCCGGAGCCGCGCAGCAGCAGCGGATCGAGGTGCCCGCGGTTGACGACGGAGAGCCGGCCCGTGGCGGGCTGGTGCTCGACCAGGACGGCGGTGACGAACAGCTCGTGGTCGCCCGTCTCGGCGGCGTGCCGGGCGACCTGGCGGTCCAGCTGGGCCGCCAGGTCGCCCAGCTCCGGCGTCTCGTGCGCGGCGGTGCGGAACGCGCCGAGCACGTCGGCGACGGTGCGCACCGCCGCGAGGCCCTTGCCGCGGACGTCGCCGAGCAGGACGCGGGTGCCGAAGCGCGTCTCGCACACCTCGTACAGGTCCCCGCCGACCCCCGCGTCGGCCTCGGCCGGGTGGTAGAAGCCGGCGGCCCGCAGCGCGCCCGTCCGGCCCGGGACGGGCCGCAGCACCGCGCGCTGCAGGGTCTCGGCGATGGTCCGGACACGGACCAGGTCCCGTGACTGCCGCCGCCGCTGCGCGGCCAGCGCCGCGCCGAGCACGCCCGCGAGGACGGTGGCGACGTAGACCCACACGTGGTGCTGCTCGGTGAGGTGGCCGACCCGGTCGGCCAGGGCCAACTGCAGGCCGAGGGCCAGCGCGGTGGCGCCGCCCACGACGAGCGGGCCGAGCGTGAACGCGGTCACGACGGGCAGCAGGGTCAGCAGGAAGCCGGCTGCGACCGCGTCGGAGACGGTTGTCTCCACCGTCAGGTCGACGACGAGCAGCAGCGCCGGCGCCCAGTGCAGCCACCTCGACCGCGCGCCGGGGACCGGCGCGGCGGGGACGGTGACGGGGAACGCCGACATGGAGGACCTGCCTCGGAATCGGGGACGTGCGGGAGGGCGGGGCCGTCGACGGCGCTGTCCGCGACCTCCCTGCCATCGTCCGGTGTCGGGGGAGGCGACGACACGGGACCAAAGTCCCTTTCCGGCCCGTCGAGAGCAAGATCACACGCTGTGGAACAATCGCCGGATGAGCGACGAGACGCGCGACCAGAAGACCGAGATCCGCACCGACGGCGCGCCCGCTCCCGCGTGGCTCTTCTCCCAGGGTGTGCGCAAGGGCCCGATCCTCCAGGTCTCCGGCCAGGGCCCGCAGGACCCGGCGACGGGCGAGTACCTCTACCGGGGCGACGTGAAGGCGCAGACCCGGCGCACGCTGGAGAACGTCAAGGCGATCGTCGAGGCGGGCGGCGCGAGCGTCGAGGACGTGGTCATGTTCCGCGTCTACCTCACCACCCGCGACCACTTCGCCGCGATGAACGAGGCCTACGCCGAGTTCATCGCCGAGAACGTCAAGGCCGACGGCGTGAAGCCGTGCCGCACCACCGTCTTCGTCGAACTGCCGCAGGAGCCGATGCTGGTGGAGATCGACGCGATGGCCGTGGTGTGAAGTCCGCGGTGGGCGTCGGCGTGGTGTGATGAACCCATGACGCTCTCCGGCGACCAGGTCACTGCCTACCTCTCCCGCATCGGCGCCGCACGCCCGGCGCGTCCGGACGCGGAGGCGCTGCGCGACCTGCACCTGCGGCATCTGCGGGCGGTGCCGTTCGAGAACCTGAGCATCCACCTCGGCGAGCCGATCGTGCTCGAGCCGGACGCGTTGTTCGACAAGGTCGTGGGGCGCGGCCGGGGTGGGTTCTGCTACGAACTCAACGGCCTCTTCGCGGAGTTGCTCGACGCGCTGGGTTACCGGGTGACCCGGCTCGCCGGGCGCGTGCACGGCCCCGACGGCTTCGGGCCGCTCTTCGACCACCTGGCGCTGCGGGTCGCCGACGCCGACGGCGCCGAGTGGCTCGTGGACGTCGGCTTCGGGCGGCACACCGACCTCCCGCTCCGCTTCGACCCCGCCGTCGACCAGCGGGATCCGACCGGCGGCTACCGCCTGGACGGCCGGCCGGGGGACACCGACGTCGTGGTCTCCCGGGAGGGCGAACCGCAGTACCTGCTGGAGCTGCGCCCGCGCACGCTCAGCGACTTCGAGGTCTGCTGCTGGTGGCAGCAGACCTCGCCGAGCTCGCACTTCGCGCAGAACGTGCTCTGCTCGCTGCGGACGCCGACCGGCCGGGTGACGGTCAGCGGCCGTACGCTCGTCGAGTCCGACGACTCCGGACGGCGCACCGAGCGGGAGCTGACGGACAACGAACTCACCACGGCCTACGCCGAGTTGTTCGGCATCGTGCTGGACCGCGTGCCGGACCGCCCGCGGTCCCGCGGCTGACGCACGCCCGGCTCGGGGCCCGGTCAGCCTGCCGCGCTCGGACCGGCGACGGCGGAGCCGGGCTGCGCGGGCAGGGCGGCGGGTAGGACGGGGACGCCGTCGCGGACCGCCCGGGTGACGGGCGTGCGCTCGGCGATCTCCAGCAGGCGGGCGCGCTGGGCCTGGTCGAGCTCGCCGTCGAGGTCGATGCGCCGGGTGATCCGGTGGCTGCCGTCAGGGCCCTCCTCGTAGGCGGTGTGCACCCGGACCGCGTCGAGGGTCCAGCCCTTGCGCTGCGCGTACATCCGCAGCGTCACGGCCGTGCAGGAGCCGAGCGCGGACAGGAGCAGGCCGACGGGGGTGGGGGCGGTGTCGGCGCCCCGGTGGGAGACCGGCTCGTCGGCGGCCAGGGCGTGACGGCCGACGCGGATGTCGACGTGGTAGTCGGGCCCGGCCAGGGTGGCCACGGCCGCGCCCACGCGGGCGAACCCGTCCGCGCGCACCTCGGCGGGCGCGGCCTGCCCGGCGGGTGCCGCGGGCTCGGCGCTCACAGGCCGAACCGCGCGCGCTGCGCCTGCGGGACCAGGTCGACGTACTCGGGGTGCTTGGTGATCCAGCCGCGGATGAACGGGCAGAAGGGAAGCACCTCCAGGCCCAGCTCGCGGACGGTGTCCAGGGCCGCGCGGGCGAGTGCGCCGCCGAGGCCGCGGCCGCCGAAGTTCGGGTCGATCTCGGTGTGGATGAACGCGATCTCGTTCCGGAACCGGTGGTACTCGGCGAAGCCGGCCAGTTCCTCGCCGTCGTAGATCTCGAACCGGGACGCGTCCGGGTTGTCCACCACGCGCTGTGCCATCGCTCCTCCAGTCATCGTCGGTCAGTGATGATCATAGTCGCTACCTAGTTGATGTATCAACTTGTGTCACCTCAGCCGGTCCCGGGGTCGGCGCGAACGGCGTGTCGGCTGCCGGGAACTCCCCACCGGAGCGCGGACGCTGGGATGCTCGGTGGATGTCCACAGCCACGAGCCGACCGGTCCCGACCGGCGCCGAGATCGGGGACGGCCACCCGCTCACACTCTCCCTGCTGGTGCTCACCCTCGTCAGCGGGATCGTCGACGGCGTCAGCTACCTCGGCCTCGGGCACGTCTTCACCGCCAACATGACCGGCAACGTCGTGGTCGTCGGCTTCGCGATCGCGGGTGCGCCCGGCTTCTCCGCCGCAGGCTCGCTGACCTCGCTGGGCGCCTTCCTGCTCGGCTCGGCCTGGGCCGGGCGGCTGGCCATCCGGCACCGGCACAGCTCGCGGCCGACGTGGTTCCGCACCGCGCTGCTGCTGGAGGCGTCGCTGCAGGCCCTCGCGACCGTCATCGGGTTCACGGTCGGCGTCCGGCACACCCAGCTCGGGCTCATCGCGGTGCTCGGCCTCTCCATGGGCCTGCGCAACGGCACGGTCCGCAAGCTGGCCGTGCCCGACATCTCGACCACGGTGCTCACGATGACGCTCACCGGGATCGCCGCCGACTCCTCCCTCGCGGGCGGGGCCAACACCCGGCTGCGCCGCCGGGTGCTGACCGTGGTCGCGATGATCGCCGGAGCCGCGCCGGGAGCGGCGCTCGTCCTGCACGGCCACGGGGCGTGGGCGTTGCTGCTCGCCACGACGCTGGTGACCGTCGTCGCGCTGGTCTACCGGGAGCGCTGAGCCGGGACACCGGGAGCGGGCAGACGCGCCTCGAAGGTCGCGCCCTCCGTGCCGCCCGTGCCCTCCGCGCCGCCCGCGCCCTCCGTGCCGCCCGCGAGCTCGACGGCCTCGGCGCCCGCCGCGAGGCCGGGGTGCCCGGCCGGGTCGACCACCTTGAGGGTGCCGCCGTGGTGGTGGGCGATGTCGCGGGCGATCGGGAGGCCAAGGCCCGCGCCGCCGTCGTCGCGGCTGCGGGCGTCGTCGAGGCGGGTGAACCGCTCGAAGATCCGCTCGCGGTCCTCGGCGTCGAGTGCGGGGCCGTCGTTCTGGACGCGCAGCACCGCCGTCCCGGCGTCGGTCCGCACCGTCACGTGCACGGCGGTGCGTGCGTGGCGCTCCGCGTTGTCCAGCAGGTTCGTCACCAGCCGGACCAGCCACAGGTGGTGGCCGGGCACCACCGCGTCGTCGTCCAGATCGAGGGTGAAGGCCACGCGCCGTCCGTCGCGGCCGCGGACCGCGACGCGGACCAGCTCGGCGAGGTCGACGGGGGCCGTCGGCAGCCCGGTGGGACCGGCGTCGAGGCGGGCGAGGAAGAGCAGGTCGGCGGCCAGGTCCTGGAGCCGCTCGGCGTCCTGCAGTGCGCCCTCGACGAGTTCCACCCGCACCTGCGGGTCGGGATGCCCGAGGGCGACCTCCAACTGGGTGCGCAGCACGGCGATCGGGCTGCGCAGCTCGTGGGAGGCGTCGGCGATGAACTGGCGCTGCCGGCGCCCGGCCAGATCCAGCCGGTCCAGCATCCCGTTCATGGTCCGGGCCAGCCGGGTGATCTCGTCCTCGCCGCGCGGGACCGGTACCCGCCGGTGCAGCTCCTGCTCGCCGATCGCGGCGACCTCGCTGCGGATCGCCTCCACCGGCCGCAGCGCGCGGCCGGTCACCCGCCAGGTGACCAGGGCGACGGTGAGCAGAAGCAGCGGACAGCCGACGACCAGGGTGAGCGCCGTCGTGGAGACGGCGTCGTCGGCGGCGCGCAGCGAGACGCCGGTGCGGATGACCACCGGCCCGTCGGGGGTCTTCACGACGACGCTGGTGATCTGCTGGCGCGCCTCGATCCCGAAGGGCTTGAGCCCGGGTACCTCCATGACCGGCAGCGGGACCTGCGGCAGTGCCGGGCGACCGGTGAGGTTCTGACTCGCCGCCACCACCTGGCCCTTGCCGTCGACGACCTGGACGAAGTCGGTGCCGTCGCCGAGCGGCACCAGCTTGCCGAGCCGTCCGCCCGCGGCCAGTTTGGCCACCACCCCGGCCTGCCCCCGGGCGCTCGCCTCGGCGGTCCCGCGCAGGTTGGCGCGCAGCAGGCTCAGCATGGCCAGCGATGCGACGGTGAGCGCGACCGCCACCACCGTGCACGCGGCCAGCGTCGCGCGGGCGCGCACGGAACGCGGCGTGACGCGGAGGCGCAGCGTGCCGAGCCGCCGCCGGATCCCCCCGCGGCGGCCGCCCACGGGGACGTCGTCAGCCACCGTCCACCGCCAGCCGGTAGCCGACGCCGCGCACGGTCTGCACGGCCGCCCGCCCGTACGGCGTGTCGATCTTCCGCCGCAGCGCGCTGACGTGGACCTCGACGACGTTGGCGTCGCCGTCGTAGTTCTCGTCCCAGACCGCGTCCAGGATGTCCCGCTTGGAGACGACGTCGCCCGCCCGCAGCGCCAGGTGCTCCAGCACGGCGAACTCCCGCGCGGTGAGCCGGACCGGCTCGCCCGCCCGGGCGCAGGTGCGCGCGCCCAGGTCGACGGCGAGGTCGCCGAGGCGGACCAGGCGCGGCTGCCGTCCGCCCACCCGGCGGGCCAGCGCGCGCAGCCGGGCGACCAGCACGACGTAGGAGAAGGGCTTGGACAGGAAGTCGTCGGCGCCGGTGTCCAGTGCCTCGGCCTCGTCCCACTCGCCGTCCTTGGCGGTCAGCATCAGGATGCCCGCATGGTAGCCGCCGGCGCGCAGCGTCGCGCAGACCCGGTAGCCGTTCAGGCCGGGCAGCATGATGTCGAGCACGACGAGGTCGTAGGGGCTGCGCGTGGCCTGCCGCAGTCCGGTGATCCCGTCGTGGGCGACGTCGACGGAGAACCCGTCGGCCTCCAGGCCGCGCTGCAGCGCGGCGGCGAGCCGCCGTTCGTCCTCCACTATCAGTACGCGCACCTGACCAGGGTGACAGCACCCGCCGGGAGGAAGCTGAAGGGGTCTTCAAGATCTTCAGCGGGCCTTCAGCGTCGCTGCGGGATTCTCAGGCACCGAATCCCGAGGACGAACTCTTGAAGGAGCCGAGATGAGCGATCCGTTCGCGGCGGGCCCGGTGCCCGCCGAGCCGGACGAACCCACGGAGCGCGACGGCCACGACGGCCACGACGACGCCGTGGACCGCGACGAGCTGGTGGAGCACGCGGAGCAGCCGGTGCGTCGGCGCGGCCCGGTCCGCCGGGTGGTGACCGGCCGCCGGTCCCGCTGGGTCGTCGGCGGCGTGGCCGCGGTCGTCCTGGTCGGCGGCTCGGCCGCGCTGACCGCGGCCGTGGTGCGCCACAGCGACGAGCACGTCGCCTTCGCGGTGGGACCGGCCGGACTGCCGGGCCTGAAGCAGGTCATCGCCCAGCGGGCGGGCGGCCTCGGCGGCGGCGCCTTCGTCGTGAAGGGCGGCCAGGTCGTGGCCGTGCCGGGTCCCGCTGTGCCCGGCGTCGTCGTGCCCGGTGCGGCCGGGCCCGGCGTGGCGGGCGCCTCGGTGGCCCCGGCGCCGCTGCCGTCCCTCCCGGCGGACCAGGCGGTGACCAAGGCGGAGGCCGCGGTCTCCGGCGGCAAGGCCGAGTCGCTGACCACCGTGCCGGAGCAGGGCGGCGGCACGGCCTGGCAGGTCGTCGTGCTCGGGCCCGACGGCGTGCGCCACCTGCTCACCCTCGACGGCGCGAGCGGCGGCGTCACGTCCAACACCGTCGTGGGCTGACACCGCGAAAGCGGCGTG
>NZ_BBPO01000051.1:2972-19381 GCF_000787815.1 Streptacidiphilus neutrinimicus | reverse complement strand
GCACCCTGCGGCGGCACGCCGTGGTCCGACGGGTTCAGCTGTTGAAGATCTGGAACTCCGAGAGCTGCCCCGCCGGCCAGCCGGTGTTGGCGGTGACGTTGACCCGCCAGTACCGCTGGGTGCTCGCCGGGAAGGTGAGGGTGACCGTGTTGCCGCCCACGTTCGGGTCGAACGTGTAGGTGGCCGAGCCGACGACGGTGGTGAAGTTGCTGCCGTCGGCGCTGCCCTGCAGCGAGAGCGTCTGGTTGCGCGCTCCCCACGAGGTGCTGTTCGGCAGCTCCAGTACGACCCGGCTGACGCTCTGCGACGCGCCGAGGTCCACCTGGACCCACTGCGGGAAGCTGCCGTTGGCGCTCTCCCAGTAGGTGGACTGGTCGCCGTCGGTGACGTCGGCCGAGACGTAGTTCTGGGTGTTGCTGGACTCGCTGGTCGCCTTGTGCAGCGCCAGGTTCGTCGGCGCGCTGCTGGTGCCGGTGCCGGTGAGCGCGATCGTCAGCGGGTTGTTCGACGCGTTGCCGTTGACGGTGACGCTGCCGGTCCGGGTGCCCGTCGCGGTCGGCGTGAAGGTGACGTTCACGGTGCAGGACGCGTTGGCGGCGAGCGAGCTGCCGCAGGTGTTGGTCTGCGCGAAGTCCCCGCTGGTGGTGACCGAGGAGACGGACGCGGCGGCGTTGCCGGTGTTGGTGACCGTGACCGCCTGCGCGGCGCTGGTCGAGCCGACGGTCTGGCCGGCGAAGCTCAGCGAGGTCGGGGCCGCCGAGAGCGTCGCGGCAGAGGAGCCGCCCGCGCTCGGGTAGACCGCGAAGTCGGAGAGCTGGCCCGCCGCCCAGCCGGTGTTGGCGGTGATGTTCACCCGCACATAGCGGGCGTTGGTGGCGCCGAACGGGATGGTGACGGTGTTGTTGTTCGCGTTCGGGTCGAAGTTGTAGCCCGTCGAGCCCACGATGGTGCTGAAGTTGGTTCCGTCGGTCGAGCCGAGCACCGAGAGCGTCTCGGTGCGCGCGCCCCACGCGGTGGACGGGGGCAGGCGCAGCACGACTTTGCCGATGCTGTAGCTCTGCCCGAGGTCGACCTGCGCCCACTGCGGGAAGGAGCCGTTGGCGCTCTCCCAGTAGCTCGACGGGTCCGTGTCGGTCAGGTCGGCGGGCACGTACTGGCCGTTGCTGGAGCTCGCCGAGGCGGGCTGGCCGGCCGCGATGTTCGTGGTGCTGTCGATGGCGGTGCCGGTCAGGCCAACGCTGGTGGGGCTGTTGTTGGCGTTGCTGGTGACCGTCAGCGTGCCGGTGCGGGTGCCCGCGGCGGTCGGGGTGAAGCCGACGGTGACGGTGCAGGAGGCGCCGGCCGCGATCGTCGCGCAGGTGTTGGTCTGGCTGAAGTCACCGGTGGTCGCGATGGTGGAGACGGTCGCCGTGCTGGTGCCGGAGTTGGTGAGGGTGACCGTCTTGGTGCCGCCGCTCGCGCCGACGACGGTGCGGCCGAAGGTCAGGCTCGCCGGGTTCGCCCCGAGCACCGGGCCGGGCGCGGTGCCGGTCCCCGAGAGGCTGACCGTGTTGGTGACCCCGCCCGCGGTGACGGTGAGGTTGCCGCTGCGGCTGCCGCTCGCCGTCGGGGCGAACGTGACGCTCACCGTGCAGGAGGCGCCTGCTGCGATGGAGCTGCCGCAGCTGTTGCTCTGGGCGAAGTCCCCGGTGGTGGCGATCGACGACACCGACGCGGCCGAGGAGGTCGGGTTGGCGACGGTGACGGTCTGCGCCGCGCTGGTCGCGCCGGTGGCCACGGAGCCGAAGTTCAGCGCGCTCGGCGAGGCGGTGACGCCGGTGGCCGGGTAGGGCGGGTAGACCGGGGTCGGCCAGCCGCTGCAGTACGGGGTTCCGCTGATCCCGGAGTTGCCGCCGTTGTCGGTGACGACGAAGTTGCCGCCCTCGCAGTTGTACACCGGCGCCGGCCCGTTCACGCCGGTCGCGGTCACGTTGGTGAACGACGCCGCGCCGCCGGTCTGCTCCTGCAGCGCGAAGGTGCCGGTTCCTGCGATGGTGACGGTGTTGAGGTTGACGCCGCTGATCGTGCCCTCGACCCACTGGATCGCCTCGTAGGGGCTCTGCTCGATCAGGGTGTTGGAGACGTTGATCGGCCCGGTGATGGCGCCCTGGCTGCCGTCGAACCAGAGCGAGCCGACGCCGAACTGCCAGTTCGGGTCCAGGCTGCCGTTCCGGATCAGGGTGTTGTTGGAGATGGTGGTCGTGCCGACCGGCGTGGAGGTGAAGCGCTGGCCGACGTGGATCCCGCCGCCCTGGGTGATGCCGGTGTCCTGGACCAGGTTGCCGGTGACGGTGTTGTCGTGGCCGCCGTAGATGGCGATGCCGTTGGCCAGCATCTGCAGCTGCACGGTGTTGTTGGAGACGGTGTCGTTCGCGTCCGCACCGATGCTGGAGTCGGCCCAGGTGGCGATGCCGTCGTCACCGGTGTTGCGGATGTCGCTGTTCGTCACCTTCGAGTTGGTGACGCCGCCGTGGAAGTTGATGCCGTCGGCGGTGGTGTCGCGGATCCGCATGCCGCTGAAGGTCAGTGAGTCCATCGGCCCGTCCATCCACGCGCCGACCTTGTCGTGCTCGATCCACACGTTGGTCACCGACGAGTTGGACATCGCGCCGCCGATGCCGTTGACCTGGGCGCCGTCGTTGCGGTCCTGCACGTTGCCGAAGACGGCGAAGTTCTGCAGGTGCACATTGGTGCTGGGGTTGGGCGCCGAGTTGCCGTAGAAGCCGGGTGCGGCGCCGGTGACGGTCGAGTACCACATGCCCGCGCCGGCGACGGTCACGTTGTTGACCGCGATGTGGCCCGGGATGTCGTAGGTGCCTGGCGGGATCCACACCGTGCCGCCCGGACCGGCGGCCGAGATGGCCGCGTTGAAGGCGCTGGTGGAGTCGGCGGCCCCGGTCGGGTCGGCGCCCTCGCTGGTGACCGAGACGGACCCGGACGGCTGCGTCAGCGCCGCGCCGACGTTCTCGAAGTCGGCGAGGTCGACGGTGTAGGAGGAGGCGTTGTCGCCCGAGTCCACCTGGAGCTTGAACGTGGTGCCCGCCGGATAGGTGGCGCTCAGCAGCCGGTGCACCTCGTCGTAGAAGTGGTGCGGGTTGCTGCCGGGGGAGTTGGTGAACGGGTAGCTCCCGTAGAACCAGCTGTAGGCGTTGGTGAGCGTGAAGTCGGCCTGCTTGACGCCGTTGATGTAGAGCGAGAGCGGCGCGGTGTAGACCGACCCGTCGGAGCTGTCCGGGATCGAGTAGCGGAAGTCGATCGAGTTGGTGGCGACGGGTGTGGTGAAGCTGACGTACTGGCCGCTGCCATTGCCCGCCAGCGTCACGGCCTTGCGACCCGAGGCCTCGTCGGCGAGCTGGCCCTGGGTGTAACTGGGGCCGATCACGGTGCCGTTGGTGGCGGAGTTCTCCGCCTGCACCTCGGCGTAGGGCAGGCTCGCGCCGCTGCCGCCGGTCGCCAGGGGCGTCGCGGCGTAGGCCGCCTGGGCGGCGGCCGGGGCGACGACCCCGGCCGCCACGAGCAGCGCGCCGCCTCCGAGAGCGACGGCTCGGTTCAGCTTGCGTAGGGACCATCCGGACAACGGTTGCTCCTTCGCGGAACGAAGAGGGTGCCGGCAGACCGCCGAGCGGCTGGAACCGTAACTTCCGCGAAGCACGCATGCAATATTGAGAACATGAATTGAGAAAAAGTCACGGACTTGCGCAAGAAACCGTCAAATGCCGGTCGTGACCCCCGATTTGGCTGCAACCGGTGACGGGTCCTTGCCAATCCGCAGCAAGCCGCTTTCAGTCCAGCGGCTTGTCCACGACCGCCTTGGCGTGGCTGAAGGTCTCCAGCGAGTACGCGCCGTGATAGCGGCCCATGCCGCTCTCGCCCACGCCGCCGAACGGCAGCTCGGGCATGGCCAGATGGGAGACCGGCAGGCCGAAGGAGAGGGCCCCGGAGGAGGTCTCCTCCGTCAGTCGGCGCTTGGTCTGCTCCGAGGGCGTGAAGGCGTAGAGGGCGAGCGGCTTGTCCCGCTCGTTGATGAAGGCGATCGCGGCGTCCAGGTCCGGCACGGCGATGATCGGCAGGATCGGGCCGAAGATCTCCGCCTGCATCACCGGCGCGTCCGGGGGGACGTCCGCCAGCACGGTCGGGGCGAGGTAGCGGTCCGCGCGGTCGTGCTCGCCGCCGATGACGAGCCGGCCGTGGTCCAGCAGCGCCGTCAGCCGGTCGAAGTGACGCTCGTTCACGATCCGGCCATAGGCCGCCTCCCTCGGGTCCTCCCCGTACAACTCCCGTACGGCTGCCACCAGGTGAGGCTCCAGGGCGGTGGCCGCCTCGCCGACGGCGAGGACGTAGTCCGGTGCGACGCAGGTCTGTCCGGCGTTGAGGAACTTGCCCTGCGCGAGTCGCCGTGCGGTGACCTCCAGGTCGGCCCCCGGCTCGACCACGACCGGGCTCTTGCCGCCGAGTTCCAGGGTGACGGGCGTGAGGTGCCGGGCGGCCGCCGCCATCACGATCCGGCCGACCGTGCCGTTGCCGGTGTAGAAGATGTGGTCGAAGCGCTGCTCCAGCAGCTCCGTCGTCTCGGGGACGCCGCCCTCCACGACCGTCACGGCCTCGGGGTCCAGGTAGCGCGGCAGCAGCCGGGCCAGGGCGGCGGAGGTCTGCGGGGCCAGCTCGCTGGGCTTGACCACGGCTGTGTTGCCGGCCGCGAGCGCGCCGACCAGCGGAGCGAGGGCGAGCTGCAGCGGGTAGTTCCACGGCCCGATGATCAGCACCACGCCGAGAGGGTCGCGCACCACCCGCGCCTCGGCCGGCTGGAACACCCCGGGCACCCCGGCGGGCTTCGGTGCGAGCCACTCCTCCAGGTGGGCGACGGTGTGGTCGAGCTCGTTCAGCGTGAAGCCGATCTCGGTCCGGTAGGCCTCCGCCGCGCTCTTGCCGAGATCGGCGTGGAGCGCCTGCTGGAACGCCTCGGCCTGCTCGGTCAGCAGCGCTCGCAGGGCTGCGAGCTGCGCTCGGCGCCAGGCGAGCGGCTTGGTCCGTCCCTCGGCGAAGTGGGCCCGCAGGCGGGCCACCACGGCGGGGAGGTCGGTGGCGGGGATGCTGGCGTTCATGGCGTTCTGGGGTCCTTCCGCGCATGCTCGGGAGGTAGAAGCTTGGCTTCCTCAAGTATTGCGACGGTAGGTCGATATAGTTGCAAAAGTCAAGTAACTGGGCCGTGGCCCATCGCCCCGGCCACCGCCATGGCCCGCAGGCGCGCGGCGCGTCGGCGCGCCAACAGGGCGAAGGAGGCGGCGAGGGCCACCAGTTCCAGATCGGGCCAGGTGCCGGTCAGGACGATCTCGACCCGCGGCCCCCCGCGTCGCGGCAGCCGTAGATCGATGCGGTCCTCCCCGCGCACGACCGAGGCCGCATAGCAGCCGCGCTCCCGGCCCATCGTCCAACCGACCGGCTCGCCCTCCGGCGCGACGCGGCTGCCGCGCGGATCCAGCCGCAGCAGCCCGTCGATGCTGACGCCGCTGGGGCGGTGGTCGTTGACGCGGACCTCGACGGTGCGGCCGTCCACGCAGATCTCCGCGCTGCGCATCCTGCGGCCGGGCCGCAGCGACGCCGCCGCGGCGGAGTCGTCGAGGACGAACACCGCGCCGCGCCTGCGCAGGTTCAGGGTGCGCGTCGTCACCGCTCCCACCCCGCCGTCCCATCGTGCAGGGACGCGTGCACGCAGGTGACCTCGACAGTCAGCTCCAGGTGGCGGCCGGCCAGGCCGCGCATCGCGGTGACGCCGAAGGCCGTGCGGTCGATCCTGGTCGTCGCGCGGACGTGGAACCCGCTGCCCTCGGCGGAGACCGTGGTGTCGGTGATCGCCAGCCGTACCGGGCGCGACACCCCGTGCGCGGTCAGCGTCCCCGTCACCTCCGCCTCGGAGACCGTCTCCGAGACGAAGACGATGCGCGGGTGCCGGTCGGTGTCCAGCAGCCTCGCCGAGCGCACGGTCGCGTCGCGGGAGGCGTGGCCGGTGCGGAAGCTGGCCGCGTCCAGCTCGGCGGTGACAGCCGAGGCCGACACCGGCTCGGCGAGCTCGACGGCCCCGGAGCGGATCGCGAAGCCGCCGCGCACCAGGCCGAGGCCGAACAGGTGCCGGGTGGTGAACGTGACCGAAGAGCCGCCCGGGTCGATCACATAGCGCCCCAGGTCGAGCGCCGTCGTCGTGGTCGTCATCGCAGTCCCCTTCCGGAGAGGTCCTGTCTGTTGAGGTCTGCCTCCATTCCACGGGCGCCGACCCGTCCCGCGGCAGACCAGCCCGTCGGTTCCGCGGGCGACGAACGGCGGGCCGCGCAGGGAGGCATGCGACTTTCGTAGGGTGCGCCGCCGACCAAGGTCGCGACCTGGCGCGCTGTCGGCGTCGCGGCCCCGCGCATGACCTACGGTGGGCAGCATGAATCACAGGCTGCCGTGGCACGGCAAGCACTGGTTCGCCGTGGACGTGGGCCTCGCCGCCGTCTTCGTCGCGCTGGACACCGTCGCCACCGCGAGCGGTCAGAGCTGGTGGCCGGCGCACCCGGACACGCTCGCCTGGAGTCTGCTCGTGGTGCAGGCGCTGGCCGTCGCGTTGGTGGCCTTCCGGCGGGTCGTGCCGCTGACCGTGGTCGCTGTGCTGGGGGTCTTCACCCTCGTGCTGACGCTGCTGATCTCGCCCGTCCGCGCGGTGACCCCCGAACACGGCGGAGCGATCTGGGCGCCCTACGGCACGGTCCTCGCGGCCTACGGTCCGGTCTTCTACGTGCGCGACCGCCGGGGCCGGCGCACCGCGCTGCTCATGCTGGCCGCGCTCACGCTGGTCGTGATGAGGCCGTGGGACGGCTCGCTTTCCGTCATGACCGTCGGCCTGCTGCGCACGGCGGTCGGGCCGCTGCTGGCGCTCTACTTCGACGCCCGGCACCGGCTGCTCCTGGCGCTGCGGGAGCGCGCCGAGCGTGCGGAGCGGGAGCAGCACCTGCTCGCCCGCCAGGCCCGTGCCGAGGAACGGGCCCGGCTGGCCGGGGAGATGCACGACATCGTGACCCACCGGGTCAGCCTGATGGTGCTTCAGGCGGGCGCGATGCAGGTCACCGCCGCCGACGAGCCGACGCGGCGTGCGGCGGAGGAGCTGCGCTCGGCCGGGTGCCAGGCTCTCGACGAACTGCGCGACCTGGTCGGCATCCTGCGCGCCGAGCCCGAGGGCGACCCGACCCCGTCCGTCGAGGGCATCCCGACGCTGGTCGCCGAGTCGGACGCGGTCGGCGTCCCCACCGAGCTGGTCGAGGAGGGCGCCCGTTCGCTGGCCTCGCCCGTCGTCGGCCGCACCGCCTACCGCGTGGTGCGCGAGGCGCTGACCAACGTGCGCAAGCATGCACCCGGTGCCCGGGTCACCGTCCGCGTCGAGTACGGCGAGACGCGCGTGCGCGTCGCCGTCCGCAACACCCGCCCCGAGGCGCCCCCGGCCGGCGGCCCGGCCGCGGCCCTGGCGGACACCGGCTCCGGTCTCGGGATCGCCCAGCTGCGGCAGCGCATCGAACTCGTCCAGGGCACACTGCACACGGGACGAACTCCGGACGGCGGCTTCGAGGTCGAGGCGGTGCTGCCCGCGTACGTCCCGACAGTCCAGCAGACGACCGAACCGGTGAGGTGACGGGTGGCCAGGGTCGTGGTGGTCGACGACGAGCCGATGGTGTGCGGGTTCCTCCGCACCATCCTCGGCTCGGCCGAGGACATCGAGGTCGTCGCGGAGGCGCACGACGGCGCGGCCGGGGTCGAGGCCGTCCGCCGGACCACCCCCGACGTGGTGCTGATGGACCTGCGCATGCCCGGCATGGACGGCCTGACCGCGATCGGCCACATCAACCGCCTCGCCGACCCGCCCCGGGTGGTCGTGCTGACCACTTTCGACGCCGACCAGTACGTCCTGCGCGCGCTGCGCGCCGGGGCGACGGGTTTCCTGGTCAAGTCGACCCCGCCGCAGGACCTCATCCACCTCGTCCGGGTCGCCGCCGAGGGCCACACCGTCCTGTCCCCGACAGCCGCGCGCCGCCTCGTCGCCGCCTCCGACGACGCCGACTCCGCGCGCCGCCGCGCGCGCAAGCTGCTCGCGACGCTGACGGAACGCGAGACGGAGGTGCTGGCCTGCCTCGGCGAGGGCCTGCCGAACGCGGCCATCGCGGCGCGCCTGAGCCTCTCCGAGGCGACGGTCAAGGGTTATGTCTCACGGCTGTTGGACAAGCTGGGCTGCGTGAACCGCACCCAGGCGGGCCTGCTGGCCCACGACGCGGGCCTCGCCGGGCCGCCGGGCTGACGATCACCGCCCGCCGCTCCGAAGGGACCGGGCCGCCTCCCGCCGTCCCGGCGCCGGACGGCGGCCGGGTCGGCGCATAGCCGCGCCGACGAGCGGTCAGGTGCGCAGCTGCTGGTGCGGGATCCGGTCGAGCCGCCGGGGCGAGGCCGTCCCCCCGGCCGCCCCGGCCGCCTCCAGGGCCGGTGCGTCGAAGGGGTCCCGGCGGAGCCGGCCCCGAGGAACGCCGAGGTCGAGCAGCACCTGCGTGACGCTGGTGACCATGCCGGGCGGCCCCGACACGTAGGCGTCGTGACGGTAGTACGGGCCGAACTTGCGCAGCACCTCGGGCAGGGTGCCGGTCAGCCCCGGGATCTCCTCGTGCGAGACCGCCGCCCGGACGCTCAGCCAGTGGTTGCGCTGCGCCAGGCGCAGCAGGTCCTCGAAGCCGTAGAGCTCGTCGGCGGTCCGGGCGCCGACGAAGACGTCCATGTAGCGGCCGCTGCCGTCGCGGATCGCCTGGTCGACCAGCGCCTGGATCGGAGCCAGGCCGGTGCCGCCCGCCACGCAGACCAGATCGCGCTCCATGCGCGGGTCGAGGATCATCTCCCCCTGCGCCGCGCCGAGTCGGAGCAGGTCGCCGACCCGGGCCCGGTTCACCAGCGGGCGGCTGACCCGGCCGTCGGGGACGGCCTTGACGTGGAACGTCAGGGTCCCGTCCTCGCGCGGCGCGTTGGCGGGAGAGTAGTGACGCCACATCCGCGGCTCCCACGGCGTCTCCACGGACGCGTACTGGCCGGCCACGAAGGGGTAGGGCGCTTCGGGCAGGACGGTGACCTCGGCGATGTTCGGGCCGCGCAGCCGGTGGCCGACGATCTGGGCGTGCCAGACGGCGGGGTTGACGGCGGCGTCGTCCTCGGCGGCGGCGATCATCATCTGGGCGACCAACTGGTACGCCCTGGACCAGATGTCGGCCAGGTGCGGGGTCCAGGCCCCGTCGGCGAAGCGCGCGAGCGTGTCGAGCAGGGCCGCGCCGACCGCGGGGTAGTGGTGGGCGAGGACCTCGAACTTGCGGTGGTCCCGGCCGAGACGGCGGCAGAACGGTGCGAGGTTCGCCGGGTCGTCGGCGAGGTCGATCATCCGCAGCACGCCCTGCAGCAGCCGGGACCGCTGCACGTCGAGGTTGGCGGGGAAGAGCAGCCGGACCTCGGGGTGGCGTTGGAACAGGATGGCGTAGAAGTAGACCGCCATCTCGTCCGCGAGCGGGTTGAGCAGCTCGCGGCTCGCGCGGAGCAGGGCGATCTCGTTCGGGCGCAGGGGTCTGCCCGAGTCGGGCTGTGCGTCGTTCACGAGCTGGCCGATCTTTCGGAGCAGGGACATGCCGAGCAACGCCGCCCACCCGCGAGCGTGCGGAGGGTGGAGGTCGGGACTGCGATCAGCCTAGGGAAGTAAGTGCGAACATTGGTCCGATAAGGGCTCATGTGCGCGATTCTGCAAGGGACTTTCACTCTCCGGTGCACTCGTGCCCGTCCTGTGGAGGACTCGCGCTCCCCTGCCTGGTCAGAGAGCCGCCGGGCGCCGCCGCCCGCCCCCGGCAGGCTCAGCAGGCCGTCGGGTCGTAGGTGTAGCCGACGCCTCGTACCGTCGCGATCATCTGGCGGTGCGCCGGGCCCAGCTTTCGGCGCAGCCGCGTGACGTGGACGTCCACGGTGCGGCCGTCGCCGACGGCGGCCAGGTCCCAGACCGCCTCCAGCAGTTGGCTGCGGGTGAACACGCGCAGCGGCTGGGACACCAGATGGGCCAGCAGGTCGAACTCCAGCCGGGTCAGCCGCAGCGGGCGCGCTGCCGCCGAGGCGGAGCGGCGGGCCGGATCCACCACGATGCCGTGGGGCGGCTGCGGTGTGGCAGCCGGGGCCGAGAAGGCCGCCAGGGTGTGCGGGCCCCGCCGGGCGATCCGTCGGTGCTGCCGCTCCGCACGCGGGTAGCTGATGGACACGGGACGTCCTCTCCGGGGGATTCGACGCGAGCTGTCGCTGCCGGACACTCAACCCGTGCTGCCCGCCCAGGTCGAGGCCGCCGGACCGGTCCTGACACCCCGCATATGGCACCGCCCCCGCTCTTGACGCGCTCTTGCCGCGGGTCCGTCAGTCGCGCCGGGGCCGGGCTGTGAGCACGTCCCCGGCCCCGGCAGGACTGACCTGCCTACGCTCCCGGGAAGGCCGTCGGGTCGGGCTCGCAGGTCGGTCGGGCGCGGCGCTTCGCGGAGTGCCCCGCGAGGCGCGCCGCCTCCCGTCACCAGCCATTCAACCCGCCGGCGGGACGTGGTCCGTGCCATCCTCACGCGAGCCTGACGCGGGACCTCGATCTCTTGACGCGATCTTGCCGGGACCGCGCTCCGCGCGGTGGGACGCGGAGCGGGTGTGCGGCGCCGCTCACATCAGGAAGCGCGCGGAGATCCGGCAGTTGGCGTAGAGGTTGAGCTCGACGTCGTCCGCGTCGTCCGCGTCGTCCGCGGCGGCGGGTACGACGGGAGCGGGACGGCGATGGTGTGGCGCGGTCGGACGGAACGCGCTCAAGACGTCGGACCCCCCGGTCCGGGGCTCCTCGACGGTCATCACTTGCTGGCCCACGGCCATCGCCTCCTGGCAGGTCGCGGCGCCGGGTCGGCGTCGCTCTCAGGATCGATGGGACCACCGAACCGACGGCCGGGGGCCTCGTCCTGACGCGTTCCCTGCAGCCTGCCCCAGGACCCTGACGTGCCCTTGACGTGGCTCGCAGGTGACCGACGAGTCCGAAGGCCGGGGCCCGACGGTCACGCCCCCTCAGGACGTCGGACCGCCGGTCCGCGCGGCGAGGAGCTGGGTGACGGCGGCCGGGTCGTCCGGGGTGATCGTGGGGCGGATCCGGCGGCCGACGTCGAGCACGAGCGCCGTGTCCTTCTGCGGCCGGTGCGGGTCGAGGTTCCACCAGTGGAGGAAGTCCCCCGAGCCCCAGATGCGCCACCGGCGCACCGCGTTCGCGCCGGTCAGCGGGAGGGTCTCGACGGAGCGGACGGCGGCGTAGGGGATCCGCTTGGTCCCCCAGGGGTAGTAGCGGCGGATGGCGAGGCCCTGGTCGTCGCAGACGATCGCGCCGTCGTCGTAGGAGTCCGGAGCGTCCGGGCCCGGGTTCGTGGTCGGGTTCTCGTTCACGTGCTTCTCACGGGGTCTCGGGGGTGAGGATGAAGAGGCCGGCGACCTTCTCGTCGGTGTCGAAGGCGACGCGCGCCTTCATCTCGCCGGCCTCGTAGCGCAGCGGGATGTCGACGACCGTGTGCTCGCCGACGCGGCGGACGAAGGGCTCGGCCTCGCCGAAGCCCTCGAAGGCCCCGACCAGGCCGGTCACCGTGGCCAAGCCGTCGCCGCGGACCTCGTCGGTGAAGGCCGCGAGGACCTGGGCGTCGAAGGACCGCCGGGCCTCCTCCATGCGGCCTTCCAGGACGGCCGTGACGATCGCGACCGCGCGCTGCGCGGCGTCGGCCACGCGCACCGTCTTGTCCATGGGCTCTCCCGTCCGGGGATCGATGGGTCTGCCGAACCGCTGGAAGGCGGCCTGGCGGGTGACGCCGAGCAGGTCGCCGATCTCCTGCCAGGTCCGCCCCGCGTCGCGGGCCTGCTGCACGCTCAGCTTGAGCACCTGCTCGGCCAGGCCGTCGACGGCCTGCGCGCGCCGGACCAGATCCAGGTGGTCGGGCGACACCAGCAGGTTGCCCGCTGTTTGCGCCAGGGCCGTAGCCTGCCCCGCCAGCAGGCCGCTCAGGTCCGCGAGGGTCGGCGAAGGATCGCTCATGTGTCAAGGATGCCTTTACATCCTCGGGGTGTCAAGGCAACCTTGACAAGTGGCCGCGTCCGGTCGTCGCGCGCACCTGACGCCCCGTGCGTAGCGTCGAAGCGTGCAGGGTGGGAGCAGCGCAGATGTGGAGGAGAGCAGATAGCAGATGTGGAGCGGAAAGGAACAGTGAACTGTCCGGACTGATACGTCCCGCCGACCTGGAGCGCGTCACGCGGCCCGGGTCACGCCTGCGCGCGAGCGGTCGGCCCGCCGCGTTCGCGGTCGGCGCCTACCTGCTGGCGCGCATCACCGGCGTGGTCGTCCTGTGGTTCTGGGGCGCCGCGGACCACAAGAGCCTGTCGCACCTGCTGGGCCACGAGTGGGACTCGGCCCTCTACGTGCGGATCATCGAGCACGGCTACGACCACGGGTACCCGCTGCTCAGCAACATGGCGTTCTTCCCGCTCTTCCCGATGTCGGCACGCGCCCTGATGTTGGCCTCCCCGCTGAGCGCGGCGGGCGCGGCGATCGCGATCGCCTGGCTCTCGGGCCTCGTGGCCGCGTGGGGCCTCTACGCGGTCGGCAACCTGCTGTACGACCAGCGCACCGGGATCGTCCTCGCGGTCCTGTGGGGCGTCCTGCCGCACGCGCTCACCGAGTCGATGGCCTACAGCGAGAGCCTCTTCACCGCGCTCGCCGTCTGGACGCTGTACTGCGTCCTCACCGAGCACTGGCTGCCCGCCGGTGCGCTGTGCCTGCTCGCGGGGCTGTCCCGGCCGAACGCCGTGGCCCTGGTGCCGGTGGTGTGCCTGGCCGCGCTGCTGGCGGTCGTCCGTCGCCGGGCCGGCTGGCAGGCGTGGGCGGCGCTGCTGCTCGCCCCGCTCGGCTGGCTGGGCTACCTCGGCTGGGTCGGACTGCGGGTGCACCGCCTGGACGGCTGGTTCCACATACAGAAGGCGGGCTGGGGCTCCTCGTTCGACGGCGGCGGCTACACGCTGCGTGAACTCCGGACCGTCCTCACCCGGCCCGTCCCGCTGGACCTCTACCTGGTCACCCTGGTCCTGGCGCTGGCCGTGGTGCTTTTCGTGCTCTCCGTCCTGGACCGGCAGCCCTGGCCGCTGCTGCTCTTCAGCGCGCTGCTCCTGGTCCTCGCGCTCGGCGGCTCCGGGTACTACAACGCCAAGGCGCGGTTCCTGGTCGCCGCCTTCCCGCTGCTGCTCAAGCCGGCCGTCTCCCTCGCCCGGGCGCGCACCGGCACCGCGGTGGTCGTCCTCGGCTTCCTGACGGTCCTCTCGGCCTACTTCGGCGGGTACGTCCTGCTCGTGTGGACCCACTCGCCCTGAGCCGCGGCGGGGGCCAGGTACACCAGGTAGTTCGTCCGCCCGTCGCGGCCGACGACCGTGTGCCGGGTCCAACGGCGGGCGTAGTCGGGGACCCGGTCACCCGGATAGAGCAGCAGGGCCGTGGGTTGTCGCCCGGCCTCGCGCAGCAGCTGCGCCGTGGTGATGTCGGCGTCGTTGCCGCTGGTCTCCACCGAGCGGCAGCCGGTGTAGTAGCCGAGCGGCTCGGCGTCCTCGCCGGTGAGCAGGCAGTTCCCGGTCAGCCCCAGCCGCGCGAACTGCGGGACCGCGTACGGCTGGTCCGCACGCGAGGCGACGGTGTACGAGACCTCCTCGGTCAGCTGCTGGTACTGCCCGGCCAACTGCAGGACCAGGCCCAGCCCGACGACGGCCGTCGCCCAGCGCCGACGGCGCCGCGAACCCGTGGTGACCAGCCAGGCCAGCAGGCTCGCCACCGGGACCAGGAGCAGCGCGTAGGCGGGGAGCAGGAAGCGCGGCGCCGAGTAGTCGATCATGAAGAGGTAGGGCACGGCCACCGAGAAGCCGCACAGCGCGGGCAGCAGGGCCGCGCCCAGCCGCCCGGCCCGCCGCTCGACCAGGACCCCGCCCACGACGAGGACCGGCAGCAGCAGCCACCAGGCGGCCAGCTCCAGCGGTTTGTGGTTCAGGCTCACGTCGCACGGCCGGCACAGGATCGGGCCGTTCACCGAGCGCAGCACATCGCCCACGGCCCAGTGCAGGCCCAGTCCGCCCTCGTTCAGGCTGGACAGGTGCAGCCGCTCGCCGACGCCGCCGAACCTGGCGTACGCCTCCGCGATCCACTCCGCCGTCCCCGCGAGCAGGCCGCCGAGCGCCGCGAGCAGCAGCCGCGGCCGCCGCCGGTACAGGGCCACGCCGAGCAGCGGGAGCGCCAGGAAGACGGCGTCGCTCGGTCGCATCAGCGCGGCGACGGCCAGCGCCGCGACCAGTCCCAGGAGCGGCAGGCGCGCCGCAGGGCGGCGCAGCGCGTCGAGGAAGCAGCCGACTGCGGCGAGCCCGCCGAGGGCGATCCAGAGGTTGGGCATCGCCTGCGGCCCGTAGTACTCGGTGATCCACAGGGTCGCGAACAGCGCCCCGGCCAGCGCCAGCACCCGCGTGTCGCGCACCCGGCGCCAGGCCAGCAGGGCGAGGAAGAGCCCGAGGGCGGAGAGCAGCGACAGATACACCCGCAGGGCCACCGTCGAATGGGTGACGGCGGCCGGGGGAGCGACCACCAGGGTGATCCCGCGCGAGCGCGGCGCGCTGAAGAACTCGGCCGGCACGTGCGCGGACACCTGGCTGACGTAGATGGTCTCGTCCCAGCCCAGGCCCATCGAGGGCGTCACGAAGACCAACTGCGAGACCGCGTACAGGGCCGCGACCAGGGCGAGCCAGAACACCGACCTGCCGCCGGGCAGCCGGGAGCGCAGTGCGCGCAGCGATACGGCGCCGGGCGCGGCGGACGCGCGCGTGGACGTGGCGGTGATGGGTGTGCCTCCTCGTGCGTACCGGCTGCACCCGTGTGCACTTCCGAGCACTCTACGGCGGCAGTATGTCCGCTTCAGCTGGGGAGATCCTGCATGCGCGCCGTGAGCCGGACGCCGCTGCCGCCCGGTGGGGGCGCGTCGGTCAGCTGGCGGCCCGGCCGCCGAGGGGGCGGCAGGAGGCCGGACGGCGGGGATGCTGGTGGCTGCTGGTGGGGAGCATCCGCGCCTCGCAGTTGTCGTTGATCTCCACCTGGATGATCCCGGTGTCGTCGCGGTAGACAGGGTTTCCGCTCGGCCCGATCGCGCCGGTCGGGTGAACGATCACGGTGTCGTCCGAGCCGCCTCCGTCGCCTGCGGAGAAGACGAGCTCGAAACTGCCGTCGCGGTTGGTCATGACCGTCTCCTCAGCGCCGGTGGCCGCCTGGTGCGGATCGCCGTCCGTGGACCGCTGGACCGTGGGCCCGTTGGCCCGCACCTCCAGTATCGGGTGAATCAGCCGAGGTAGCCGAGCTTGCGAGCCTTGGTGAGGTGGTTCATCACCGTCTTGCCGTTGCGCCCCGTCGCCTCGGCCAGCATCTTCACCGAGGTCGTGGTGTGGGCCGGCCCGCAGGCCTTGTAGGCGCGGGACAGGGCGCGCAGGTAGTCCTCGGTGATGCTGCCGCGGCCTCCGGCGGTGAAGGCCTGCAGCGCCTCGACGGCCTCGTTGAGCTCCCGGATCGCGTCGCCGACGGCGCGTCCGCTCGACTGCGGCCGGGCCAGCTTGACCTCGCGCAGCACGGTGGAGGAGATGCCCTGCTGGTGGACGCGCTGACCGCGCGCGTTGGTCAGGTGCTCCGCGCCCTCCGCGGGGGTCACGTGGAGCTCCACCGGCAGGTGCGACTCGTCCGACCAGACACAGCGGATCGCCCAGCCGCCGATGACCTGGACCTCTTCGATCATGCCCGGATTCTATCCGCGCCCTCTCCGCGCCCGTTCGGCTCCGCCCCCATGGGCCCGGGGACGCGGGGCTCAGCGGGACGCGCCGAGGCCCGTGGGGCGCAGGAAGTCCTCCGGTGTGAGCCGGCGTAGTTCGCGCCGGACGGCCCGCGGCAGCGCCGGCGGCTCGGCGGGCGGCGCGACCAGCATCACGGGGCCGTGCGCGTGGGCCAGGGCCCTGCGGCGCACCGTGCCGCGCAGCAGCCGGGTCAGCGGACGCCGTGCGCCCGTACCCAGTACAAGCAGGTCCTCGGGACGCCCGGCGAGCCGGGTCAGTGCGTACGCGGCCGGGCCGCGCACCACGACGCGCTCCAGCGCCACGTCGTCCGGGACCCCGCCGACCAGGCCGTCGTCGTCCGGGCCGCCGCCGATCGGGCTGCCGAACGCCTCCGCGAAGGCCGAGTCCAGCCGCTCCATGGCAGCCCGCTCCCAGATCCGAGCCAGGGC
>NZ_BBPO01000051.1:0-2752 GCF_000787815.1 Streptacidiphilus neutrinimicus | reverse complement strand
GGGCTGCCAAACGCCTCCGCGAAGGCCGAGTCCAGCCGCTCCATGGCAGCCCGCTCCCAGATCCGAGCCAGGGCCGGGTCCGGCGCGAGCCGGTAGGCGGCCTCGCCGCCGGGCGGCTCCCAGGCCAGCACCGCGACGAGCACGCGTCCGCTGCGCCGGGCCTCCGCCGCGGCCGTCCGCAGCGCCGCGGCGCTGCCCGCGGAGCCCGTCACGCCGACCACGACCCGTGCGGGCCGGGCGAGCGAGGGGAGTGCGGTGCGTCCGATGTCCTTCATGGCCACCAGTCTTCGCCGGTCGGTTGTCCGGCGAAAGTGGCAGAAAGACTTGGTGCGCTGAGATCCTGCCAGAGCTCTGCGAGGGCGGCTAGCGGCGGCCGGTCGGGGCCGTCGAACCGTCAGGTCCGCTGGCCCCGACCACTCCCTGGTCAGGAGGTGGCGTTCTTGCCGACCATCCACCAGCGCTGGATGCCCGCGCTGTCCAGGGTCAGCGGGACGCCGCTGACGTCCGCCTGGGTGGCGGCGAACTGGCTGCTCTCCCACAGCGGGATGAGCGGCACGTCCTTGGCGATGTCCTTCTGGATCTCCGCGTAGTCGGCCTTGGCGTCCTCGCGGTTGGTGTGCGCCAGGCCGTTGGAGATCAGGGCGGCCGGGGCGGCGTAGCCGTTGAACACGGTGTTGTGCGGGCCGACGAGCGGGTTGATGTAGTCGTCGATGTCGAGGTAGTCGGAGTACCAGGTCAGCGTGTAGGCGTCGAAGGTCGGCTTCTTCAGGATCGCGTTCGACAGCTTCGCGTAGGTCAGGTAGTCGTGCAGGGTGACCTTGAAGAGGCCGTCCGCCTCCAACTGCTGCTTGATCAGGGCCGACTCGTGCTGGATGGCCTCGTCGCCCTTGCTGTAGAACGAGAAGGTGAAGGGGATCGGCAGCGACACCCCGGCTTTCTTCAGCTGCTCGCGGACCGTGGCCGCGCTCGTCGGCTGCCGTCCGTAGACGGAGAAGCTGCCGGTCGCGTTGGTGATGCCGCTCGGGACGACGGTGTAGGCCGCGCTGACCGTGTGGGCGAACGCCTTGTCGACGATCGTGTCGCGGTTGATGAGCTCGGCCACCGCGCGCCGCACCGCCGGCTTGCTGAAGACCCCGGTGGCGGTGTTGAGCGCGAGCATGTGGATACCGCCGCCCGGGCCGGAGTCCACCTGGAGGCCGGTGCCGAGCTGCTGGTTCTGCTGCATGCTGACGACGTCGGAGGCGTTGAGGTCCGCGATGACGGCGTCGACCTGGTGGTCGTCCAGAGCCTTCTTGGTCCCGGTCTGGTCGGCGAAGTATCTGAGGTCGATCCCCGAGTTGCGCGGGTCCGTGGCGGAGCCCTTGTAGTTCGGGTTCAGCGACAGCTTGACCTCGGTCGGGAGCTTGTCGGCGCCCGAGCCGGCGAAGCTGACCGAGTCGATCTTGTAGCGGCCGGAGCCGATGACGCCGGTGTCGTCCGTCGCCACCTCCTTGTCGGCCGGAACCGTCTTCGGGTCGATGATCGAGGCGGCGCCGGAGCAGAGCCGGGCCGGCATGGTCGCGTCGGGGTACTTCAGGTGGAAGACGACCGTGTTCTTGCCCTGCGCCTCCACCGACTTGATGCTGGTGCTCAGGATCGCGACCGGCCCGTTCGGGTCGTTGATCTTGATTACGCGGTCGATCGAGTACTTCACCGCGGCGGCGTCGAGCGGGTCGCCGTTGGAGAACGTCATGTTCGGGCGCAGGACGCACTTGTACGTCTCGTCGGTGGCGTCGGTGTAGCCGCACGACTGGGCCGCGTCCTCCTGCGGGACGTTCGAGCCCGGACGGTAGCTCATCAGGCCCTGGTAGACGTTGTAGTAGACCGTCCAGGCGCCGTTGTCATAGGCCTCGGCCGGGTCGAGGGTGGAATATGGGTTGGCCGAACCCATCTTGATGATCACGTTCGGGGCGCCGGCCACCGGACCGGTCGAGTCCGAGGAGCCGCAGGCGGTGGTCACCGCGAGCAGGCCTATGGAGCCACTGAGGGCCGCCATCCGCTTGACTGACATACTGTTACGTACCTCCGTGTCCGGGCGGAGTTACCGAACCGTCACCACAGCTTGGGGTGTCGGTCGGCTCGCGAAGACCGCGAAGGGGCCAGCCTCCCACACCGGTGGCATGCGCATGCAAGCCCCCTGGCCCGACCTGGCCTTTCTCCGGTCGTCTCCCGGTGGTCACCCGCTGGGTAGCCAGAATTCGCGGAGGGCCCGTCCGGGCGTGACAGGCGTGTGTGAAGCTATGGGCTCGAGTCAGGGCGACCACCCACGCAGAGCACACGAAAAGGGGACGGGATGAACCGGCGCCAGTTGAGTCGCGGCCAGCAGGCGCTGGTGGTGATCGTCGTGGTCGGGACCCTCGTCATATCCCTCATCGGCTTCGTCGGCTCCTACGACGCGGTGCTGCGGCTGGCCCAGCGCAACGGCTTCGGCTGGTTCTCCTACGTGCTGCCGATCGGCATCGACGTCGGCATCACCGTCTTCCTCGCGCTCGACCTGTTGCTCACCTGGATGCGGATCCCGCTCCCGCTCCTGCGCCAGTTGGCCTGGGTGCTGACCGGCGCGACCATCGTCTTCAACGCCGCCTCGGCCTGGCCGCACCCGCTGGCCAGCGGCATGCACGCGGTCGTCCCGCTGCTCTTCGTCGCCGCGATCGAGGCGGCGCGGCACACGGTGGGCCGCCTGGCCCAGATCGAGGCCGGCCGGCCCTTCGAA
>NZ_BBPO01000052.1:3044-48874 GCF_000787815.1 Streptacidiphilus neutrinimicus | reverse complement strand
TTAGTTGCGCCTAGCGGCGGCTCATGACGTGAGATGTGCGAAACATCAGCGCAACACGAAACGTCTGCGAAACATCGCTGTCCGACGACGGTAACGGAGGCGGGAAAAACTGCCGCATGCTCCTCGCCTCCCCCGCGTCCGGTCTCGACACCGGCGACACCGCCTGGCTGCTGGCCAGTACCGCGCTCGTGCTGCTGATGACGCCGGGCCTGGCCCTGTTCTACGGCGGCATGGTCCGCAGCAAGAGCGTGCTCAACATGATCATGATGAGCTTCGTCTCCATCGCGGTCGTCTCGGTGGTCTGGCTGACGGTGGGCTACGCGCTCGCCTTCGACCCGGACGCGGGCGCCGGCCTGATCGGGAACCTGAGCCACCTCGGTATGTCCGGGATCACCCCGAGCAGCCTCACCGGGCATGTGCCGACGCTGCTCTTCGCGGGGTTCCAGCTCACCTTCGCCGTCATCACCGCCGCGCTGATCAGCGGTGCGATCGCGGACCGGGCGAAGTTCGGCGCCTGGGTGCTGTTCACGGTCGTGTGGACGGTGCTGGTCTACGCGCCCGTCGCCCACTGGGTGTTCGCGCCCGACGGCTGGATCGCCGCGCACCTGGGCGCGCTGGACTACGCGGGCGGCACCGTCGTCGAGGTGAACTGCGGCGCCAGCGGACTGGCGCTGGCCCTGGTGCTCGGCCCGCGCGTCGGCTTCAAGAAGGAGGCCATGCGCCCGCACAACCTCCCGCTCGTCCTGCTCGGCGCGGGGTTGCTCTGGTTCGGCTGGTTCGGCTTCAACGCGGGCTCCGCGCTCGGCGCCAACGGCGTCGCGGCGGCGGTCCTGCTCAACACCCAGATCGCGGGCTGCGCGGGCCTGCTGGGCTGGCTGGTGGTCGAGAAGCGCCGCGACGGCCACGCCACCACCCTCGGCGCCGCCTCCGGCGCGGTCGCGGGCCTGGTCGCCGTCACGCCGTCGTGCGGCAGCGTCGACCTGCTCGGCGCGCTGGTGATCGGCCTGGTGGCGGGCGTGGTCTGCTCGTTCGCGGTCGGCTGGAAGTTCCGCCTGCACGTCGACGACTCCCTCGACGTGGTCGGCGTCCACTTCGTCGCCGGCGTCATCGGCACCGTCCTGATCGGCGTCTTCGCCACCGCGACGATGACCGGCCACGTCAACGGCCTGCTGCACGGCGGCGGCCTCGCCCAGACCGGCAAGCAGGCGCTCGCGGTCCTGGTCGTCGCCCTCTACGCGTTCGCGGTCACCTGGGCCGTCGGCAAGGCCATCGACCGGGTGATGGGCTTCCGGGCTTCCCGTGACGACGAGTTGACGGGACTGGACCTCGCCGTCCACGCGGAGACCGCGTACGATCACGGGGTCCTGAGCCACGGCGCGTCCGCGCACCACTCCGCCGCGCTCCCGCACTCGTCCGACAAGGCGCCCGTCGCATGAAGCTGATCACCGCCGTCATCAAGCCGTTCCGCGTGGACGCGGTCCGCGAGGCGCTGATCGGACTCGGCGTCCACGGCCTCACCGTCACCGAGGCCAGCGGCTACGGCCGCCAGCGCGGCCACACCGAGGTCTACCGCGGTGCCGAGTACCGCGTCGACCTCGTCCCCAAGGCCCGCCTCGAGGTCGTCGTCGAGGACGCCGACGCGGACGCCGTCATGGACGCGATCACCATGGCCGCCCGCACCGGCAAGATCGGCGACGGCAAGGTCTGGGCCGTCCCGGTCGACACGATCGTCCGCGTCCGCACCGGCGAGCGCGGCCCCGACGCCGTCTGAGCCTGGCGGCCTGAGCCCCAGCGGTCTACCGGCCCAGCTCCGGGTGCGTGCGCTTGAGCACCGCCGCGAACTGCGCCCGCACGGCTCCGCCGACGGCGGCCTCCTCGCCGGGCTCCAGCACCGTGTGCGGGGACGGCGGCTGCCAGACGGGCGGCTCCGCGGTGCCCGCCAGCGCCCAGGCCGCCTGGCGGGCGGAGCCGATCGCGGCGTACTCCGCCTGCGCCGGCACCACGACCGGGACGCCGAAGATGGCCGGGGCGGACGCCTGGACGGCCGGCAGCCGCCCGGCGGGGCCGGTCAGGAAGACCCGCTCCACCGCGACCCCGTTCGCACGCAGGACGTCCAGCGCCTCCGCGAGCCCGCACAGCATGCCCTCGACCGCCGCGCGCGCCAGGTGCTCGGGCTTCATCGACTCCACCCGCAGCCCCGACAACGTCCCCGCGGCGTGCGGCAGCGGCGGCGTGCGCTCGCCCTCCAGGAACGGCAGCAGCACCAGCCCGTAGGCGCCCGGCGTGGACCGGAGCGCCAGCTCGCTCAGCCCCTGGAGGTCCGTGCCCAGCATCGCCGCCGTCGCGCGCAGCACCCGCGCCGCGTTCAGGGTGACGACCTGCGTCAGGTAGCGGCCCGTCCCGTCCGCGTACGTCGACACGGCGGGCTCGCTGAGCGCCTGGTCGTGCACGGCGTGGACGGTCCCGGAGCTGCCGACCGAGACCATCACGTCACCGAGGCCGAGCCCCAGCCCGAGCGCGGTGGCCATCGTCGTCCCGGTCCCGGCGGAGATCAGCAGCCCCTCCGGGCTCTGCCCGGCGGCCTCGGACGGACCAAGGACGGTCGGCAGCTGCTGCAGCTCGTGCCCGAGCGCGAGCGCGGCCAGGTCCGGACGCCAGCGCTCCTCGACGGCGGACCAGTACCCCGTGCCGGAGGCGTCGCCGCGGTCGGTCGTCCGGCGGGCGGACTGCCCGAGCAACTGCCACACCAGCCAGTCGTGCGGCAGCAGCACCTCCGCCACGCGCTTGGCGGACTGCGGCTCGCGGTCGGCGAGCCAGCGCAGCTTCGCGATCGTCGCGGAGGCGAGCGGCACCGCGCCGATCGCATGGGCCCAGGCGGCCGGGCCGCCCAGCTCCTCCACCAGCGCGACGGCGGCTGACGCCGCCCGCGGATCGTTGCGCAGCATGGCCGGCCGGACCAGGACGCCTCCGGCGTCCAACGCGATCAGCCCCTGCTGCTGCGCGGACACCCCGATGGCGGCGATCCCCTCCAGCAGCCCGCCCTCGGCCGCGGCGCCGAGTGAGTGCAGCCACGCCTGCGGATCGATCTCCGCCGGCGCGGTCCCGGCGGCGACACCGGGATGCGGCGCACGGTTCTCGCGCAGCACGGCGCCCGTCTCGGTGTCACAAACGGCGATCTTCGTGAACTGTGCTGAGCAGTCGATGCCCGCGGCGATGGCCATGCCGAGATCATGCCTCATCCCGCCACCTCCCGGCGGGGGATCACCACCAACCCCCCTCCCCGGCGGGGGTACGTCCGCCCGAAGGGTCTGCGACGCTCTCGCAGGCAGCGCAAACGTCAGGGGCGGGGGCTCGGCTGAATTGCGGCTCCTCCCGGCCGAAGGCTGGGGGATTGTCGCGCCCCGCGGCGGAGCCGCCGATCAGCGGAGCCTCGCGCCCCTGGGTAGTGCAGCGCTCAGCTGCGGGTGCTGTCCCAGTCGTCGAGGGTGGCGCCCTTGCCGTTCAGGTAGGGGATGCGAGCGGTGATGGTGTTCGGGAGGCGGTCGCCGACCTTGTCGGCGACGGCGTGGCCGGCCTTGGAGGCCGCCGTGCCGGCCGCGGCCTTGGCGTTGCGGGTCGCCGACTGGACGGCCTGCGTCTGCGAGAGGTCCCGCGCCGTCTGGCGCAGCTGCTCGTAGCGCTCCCGTCCGGCGCGCGTCCCCAGCACGTAGCCGATGGCCAGGCCCGCCAGGAAAGTGAGCTTGCGCATACCCCTCCGCCCTTCTGCTTGCTGCTCTGCGGCCGCCTGCCGCTCTGCCGGGATGGAGCCTAGGCGCGGCGGCGCGGACCTGCTCGTTCGGCGCGCCGCCGGGTGACGGCGAGAGTCCCGTCACAAGCGCCTACCCCTCGCTCCGGTCCCCGAACCGCAACGGATTGGCGGAGCACCCCCCCACGTGCGCTAATGTATGACCCGCAGCAAGCGCCGCGCCGGTCCCCGGGAGCGACGCGGCGGCGACAGACGATCCCCCATAGCTCAATTGGCAGAGCAGCCGACTGTTAATCGGCAGGTTATTGGTTCGAGTCCAATTGGGGGAGCGCGGCACCAATGCGGTGCCCAAGTGCAGTCCCCCATAGCTCAATTGGCAGAGCAGCCGACTGTTAATCGGCAGGTTATTGGTTCGAGTCCAATTGGGGGAGCCTCTCCTCAGCGCGCGTGGCGCGCGATTGCCTCCGATCCTGGTCCTCATGGACCAGATGACGGAAACCCTGCCCGGCCCCCTGCAGCAGCTCGCGCGCAGCGCGTGGCAGGTGCTGCTGGTGCTCGGCGTTCTCACCATGCTGCTCGGCGTCGCGGTGCTGGCCTGGCCCAAGGCGACGCTGACCGTCGTCGGCGTGCTGTTCGGCCTCTACCTCGTCATCGCGGGTGTGCTGCAGCTCGTCGCGGCCTTCGGCACGCACGTCTCGACGGGCCTGCGTGTGATGGCCTTCATCAGCGGTGCGCTCTCGATCCTGCTGGGTCTGTTCTGCTTCCGCGGCGCGCTGGAGTCGATCCTGCTGCTGGCGCTGTGGATCGGCATCGGCTGGCTGTTCCGCGGGATCACGCACCTGATGGCCGCCGCCTCCGACCCGGGCATGCCCGCCCGCGGCTGGCAGATCTTCGCGGGCTTGCTCACCGCGATCGGCGGCGTCGTCGTGCTGGTCTGGCCCTTCCACTCGATCGTCGTGCTCACCGTGTTCACGGGCATCTGGCTGCTGGTCATGGGCCTGATCGAGATCGTCACCGCGTTCCAGGTGCACCACGGCGCGAAGTCGATCCCCGAGGGGATGTAAGCCGGGCGGCCGCTGGGTCCTGGTACCCGGGTGGCCCGGGTACCAGGATGGAAAGCCTCTGGCTGGGCCGTGGGGCGCGACCTAGCCTCGAGGCATGACCGCTGAGAAGATCACCACCGACCGGATCGAGATCCCGGTCGCCGACGGCACGTCCATGGGCGGGTACCTGGCCCGGCCCGCCGGGACGGGGGAGCACCCCGGAGTGGTCGTCGCCATGGAGCTGTTCGGCGTCGACGCGCACGTGCGCGGCATCTGCGAGGACCTGGCCCGGCGCGGCTTCGTCGCCCTCGCCCCCGACTTCTACCACCGCGTCCAGCCCGGCGCCGACCTCCCGCACGACGCGGCCGGCCGCGACCGCGGATTCGAGCTGCTGCCGCGGCTGACCCGCCCGGACGTGATCGCCGACGCCGCCGCGGCCCTCGCCGTGCTGGACTCGCTCGGCGCCCCCGGGCCGGGGATGCTCGGCCTCAGCGCCGGCGGCCACCTGACCTACCTGGCCGCGACCGCCCTCGACGTGCCGAACGCCGTCGTCTGCTACGGCGGCTGGCTGACGGGCAACCCGGACCTGCCGGTCACCGGGCCGGAGCCGACCCTCGCCCTGACGCCCAAGATCTCCGGCCGCCTGCTCTACCTTGTCGGCGCGGACGACCACGTCATCGGCGCCGAGGAGCAGCGTGAGATCTCCGCCGCGCTGGAGGCGGCGGGGGAGCGGCACAGGTTCGTCGCCTACCCGGGCGTCGGCCACAGCTTCCTGCGTTCCGACTCCCCGGCCGTCGAGGACGCGTTCGCGCGTGTCGACGCCTGGCTGCGCGGGCGGTGAGCCGCGGGCCATGAGCCCTGCCCCGTGACCCCTGCCCCGTGACCCCTGCCCCGTGAGCCCGTGACCCCCCTAAGCCCGTGACCCCTGGAGGTCACGGGGCGAGCGCGTGGAGCATCTCCCACAGGCCCGGCAGGGCCTCGCGGTCCGCGCGCCAGACGACGCGCAGGCGGAGCGGCTGCTCCATGAAGCTCGCGTGCAGGCGGACCAGGGTGCCCGTGGCCAGCTCCTGCCGGACCGCGGAGTGCGGCAGCAGCGCGACGCCGAGTCCGCGCTCGGCGCAGGCGCGGGTGACGGCGATCCCGCCGGTGGGGACGCGCTCGACCGCGTCGCCCAGCAGCCGCTGCCCGGCCAGGAAGAAGGAGCAGGCGGGGGCGCCCACCAGCAGCCGCTGGCCGCGCAGGTCCTCGGCTGACAGCTCGGCGCGTCCCTGGAGGGGATGACCGGGGGCGGCGACAAGCGTCAGCGGCACGTCCTCCAGGTCCAGGTGGTCCAGCGGCGCGGGCGGCAGGGCGAAGCCGAGCCCGCCCAGCGGCCCCGAGGCGTCAAGGATCACCGCCGCGTGCAGCGCCCCGGCCGCGACCGCGGTGAGCAGCCCGTCGCGCTCGGGGAGGGTGTGCGGCGCGACCCGTACGTCGGGCCGCCGCTCCGCGAGCCCGGCCGACGCGTCTCTCGTGCCGGCGGCGGAGACGGCTTCCAGCACACCGAGGCGCAGCTCCGGCCGTTCCGTCACCGTCTCCTGCCGCGCCTCCTCTGCGGCGTCCAGGAGGTGCCGCGCCCACGGCAGGAGCCGCTTTCCGGCCGGGGTCAGCGTCATCCCGCGCGGGGTGCGGGCGAAGAGGGGGACGTCCAGCGACTGCTCCAGCTCCCGTATCCGCTCGGCGACCGAGGAGGGCGCGAGCCCGAGCGCGTTCGCCGCGTTCGCGACGGTGCGGTGCGCGGTGACGGCCTCGAAGGCGCGGAGTTGGCGCAGTTCCACGTCGGATCCCCGATCGTTCGGCTACCCGGCATGGTACGTGCGGCCCTGACGGGGCCACGGCGACGTCCGATCATGACAGTTCATCAAGTGCAGGCAGGGCACGGGAGAACAGGTGCATCTGTCCGACCTGCGTTCCAACAAGTGGACACAGGAGAGCGCTCTCGAACCTCTTGACGGTCTAGACCATACGGGAGTTGAATGCGGCGGCGTCCCAGTCCATCCGCCCCCACGCGAAGGGCTTCGCCCATGCGGTCCATGCGGTCCGTGCGGTCCAAGAGACTGCCCGCCCTGCTCGCCGGAGCGCTCGCCGCCTCCGGACTCCTGCTCGCCTCGCCCGCCGCCACCCCCAGCGCCCAAGCGGCCGGCCCCACCGTGAACATCTGGCTGACCACCACCTCCGACTCCGGAGGACGGACCGTCACCCGGGGGCTGCAGCAGCAGACCCCGATCGCCTTCTCCGCCGGGTCCGGCAGCTCCGCCGCCACCGTGAGCGTCGACGAGAACACCCGCTACCAGCAGTTCACCGGTGCCGGGGCCTCCTTCACCGACACCGCCGCCTGGCTGATGAACAGCAGCGGCGCGCTCAGCACCGCCACCCGCAACTCCGTGATGACCAACCTGTTCGACCCGGTCAACGGCATCGGCCTGGACTTCCTGCGCAACCCCATGGGCGCCTCGGACCTGGCCCGGTACAACTACACCTACGACGACATGCCGAGCGGCCAGACCGACCCCTCGCTCGCGGACTTCTCCATCGCCCACGACCTCGCGGACGTGCTGCCCCTCACCAAGCAGGCCGAGCAGCTCAATCCGAACCTCAAGGTGATGGGCACGCCGTGGACCGCGCCGCCGTGGATGAAGGACAGCGGCGCCTACGGCCAAGGGTGGCTGCAGTCGCAGTACTACGCCGCCTACGCGCAGTACTTCGTCAAGTACATCCAGGCGTACCAGGCCCAGGGCGTCCACATCGACTACGTCTCCCCGCAGAACGAGCCCACCTGCTGCAGCGGCTACCCCTCCATGCAGTGGAACGCCAGCGGGCTCGACTACTTCACCGGCACCGACCTGCTGCCGGCCTTCCACGCCGCCGGGCTGACCACGAAGGTCCTGGCGCTGGACTGGAACTGGGACGACTACGACAGCTACGCCGCGCAGACGGTGAACGACGCCGCGATCCGCAACGACCCGCTGTTCGGCGGCATCGCCTGGCACGGCTACAGCGGCGACCCGAGCGAGCAGACCACCGTCCACAACGCGTACCCGGCCGTCGACGCCTTCGACACCGAGCACTCCGGCGGCACCTGGATCGCCGACCAGCAGCAGGAGGACATGCAGAACATCGTCGACTACACCCGGAACTGGGGTAAGTCGGTGGTGAAGTGGTCGCTCGCCGTGGACCAGAACATGGGCCCGCACAACGGCGGCTGCGGCACCTGCACCGGGCTGATCACCGTGCACAACGGCGACGCGCGCAGCGGGCAGGTGGACTACAACATCGAGTACTACGACCTCGGCCAGCTGACCAAGTTCGTCAAGCCCGGGGCCTACCGGATCGACTCGACCGCCAGCACCGCCGTGCCGAACGTGGCCTGGCTCAACCCGGACGGCTCCAAGGCCGTCGTCGCCTACAACGCCACCGGGGGCTCCGAGCCGTTCACGGTCAACTGGGGCGGGCAGCACTTCACCTACACCCTGCCCGCGCAGACCAGTGCGACGTTCACCTGGTCGGGCACGGCCGGGGTCGCGCCGAGCGGGCAGATCACCGGCTACGGCGGCAAGTGTGTCGACGTCGCCGGCGCGAACAGCGCGAACGGCACCGCCGTCCAGCTCTACGACTGCAACGGCACGGCCGCCCAGAACTGGACGATGGCCACCGACGGGTCGCTGCAGGCGCTCGGCAAGTGCATGGACGTCGCCAGCGGCGGCACGGCCAACGGGACGCAGGTCCAGCTCTACGACTGCAACGGGACCGGAGCGCAGCAGTGGCAGGCCAGGTCGGACGGCTCGCTGGTCAATCCGCACTCGGGCCGCTGTCTGGACGCCACCGGTCCGAGCTCGGCCAATGGCACCCGGCTGCAGATCTGGGACTGCACCGGCGGGGCCAACCAGCAGTGGACCTTGCCCGGCTGACCCGTTCAATCACCCTGGCAGGGCCCCGTTCGAGTGAAAAACGCTCCGTGGTGCAGGCACCACGGAGCGTTTTCGCTAACGTACAGGCAGGTCTCATTCGCCTGCCCCTCCATCTGTGCGGAGTGGGAGTGGGGCCGGTGGGACTCGAACCCACGACCAAGGGATTATGAGTCCCCTGCTCTAACCGGCTGAGCTACAGCCCCTCGTTCCGTGCATGGTGGTTTCCTGCACCGTGTTCCATGCACCAGCACGAGCGGCCCTGCGAAGGGGCCGCTCGCCGCAGCATAGCTGGTGAGACGTTGTCCGTGCGCGCGGGGTTCCATCCTTCAGGAGCGAGATCAGTCCTGACGCCGCGCCTGGTCGAGCATCCGCCGCAGAAGATCGCGGAGCTGGAGCCGCTCGTCCTGGCTGAGTGCGGCCAGCGGCTCCCGGGCGAAGTTGAGCGAGGCGCGCAGCTCCGCGGTGGCGGCGCTGCCGGTCTCGGTGGCGGCCACGCGCTTGATCCGGCGGTCCTCGGGGTCCGCCTGCCGCTCGACGAGACCGCGGGCCTCCAGGCGGTCGACGATGCCGGTGATGTTGGAGGGCTCGCAGCTCAGGGTCTGGGCGATCTGGCGCATCGGCAGCGGGCCGCGGCGCAGCAGGCCCAGCACCTTGGCCTGGGCGCCGGTCAGCGAGCGGGCGGCGGCCGCCTCCTCGTACTCCTTGTGAAAGACGCCCACCAGCGAGGCCATCAGGTCCACGACCTCGGGCGTGAGCGGATCGGGTTGCTCCTCTTGCATGCCTCCTAGGCTACCTGAATATTTGACAAGCTGAACCTTTCTCGTTCACCGTTACTTGAGATCATCAAACTTCCATCCTGAAAGCGATCACCTCATGGCCGAGCAGACCCTCCCCGCCGCCGCCCGCGAGTGGCAGCTGGCCGCCCGCCCGCAGGGCTGGCCGACGCCCGCCGACTTCGCCCTGGTCGAGAAGCCCGTCACCGCCCCGGCCCCCGGGCACATCCTGGTCCGTAACGAGTTCCTCTCGGTCGACCCCTACATGCGCGGCCGGATGAACGACGTCAAGTCCTACGCCCCGCCGTACCAGCTCGGCGCGGCCATGCTGGGCGGCGCGGTCGGGCGCGTGGTCGCCTCCGACGCCGAGGGCTTCCAGGTCGGCGACGCGGTGCTGCACGGCCTCGGCTGGCGCGAGTACGCCGACGTCCCGGCCGCGCACGCGGTCAAGGTCGACGCGGACGCCGCGCCGCTGCAGGCCTACCTCGGCGTGCTGGGCATGCCGGGCCTGACCGCCTACGCCGGCCTGTTGCGGGTCGGCGGGCTGAAGGAGGGCGACGTGGTCTTCGTCTCCGGCGCGGCCGGGGCCGTCGGCAGCATCGTCGGCCAGATCGCCAAGCTGCGCGGCGCCTCGCTCGTGGTCGGCAGCGCCGGCTCGGACGAGAAGGTCCGCAAGCTGGTCGAGGAGTACGGCTTCGACGCCGCCTTCAACTACAAGAACGGCGACATCGCCGGCCAGCTGGCCAAGGCGGCGCCCGAGGGCGTCGACGTCTACTTCGACAACGTCGGCGGCGAGCACCTCGAGGCCGCGATCGGCGCCCTGAACGTGCACGGCCGCGCGGTGCTGTGCGGGGCCATCGCCCAGTACAACGACACCAACCCGCCGGCCGCCCCGCGCAACCTGGTGCAGGTGATCGGCAAGCGGCTGACCCTGGCCGGCATGCTGGTCGGCGATCACTACGACCTGCAGCCGGAGTTCGTCGCCGAGATGGGCGGCTGGCTGCGCGACGGCAAGCTGCGCTTCGAGGAGACGGTGGTGGACGGCTTCGAGAACGCCGTCGACGCCTTCCTCGGCATGCTGCGCGGCGCCAACACCGGCAAGATGCTGGTCCGGCTGGGCTGAGCGGACCAAAAGTCTGACTATCGGTCATCCCATGCGACCACTCGGGCGGATCAGCGTGCCGTCCGGGTGGTTGTGCTGGACGAGGGCTCCGGCGAGGCGGCTGAGCGGTACCGTTTCTCCACACGACCCCGGTCTCGACGACGGGTCAGGTCTCGTGCGTGTTTAACGCAGCCCGTGAGGGGTACTCGTCAGCCCATAGCAGGAACAAGCGGAAAAAACGGACACACCGTCACCAGGCTGGCGCGAGACCGCTGGGGAAGGCGCCCCTCGCACCACACTGGAGGTCCGGTGACGACTCGTGGAGTTCTCTACGTGCACTCAGCGCCGCGCGCGCTCTGCCCGCATGTGGAGTGGGCCGTGGCCGGCGTGCTCGGCCAGCGGGTGAGCCTGGACTGGATCCGCCAGCCGGCCGCCCCCGGGACCTGGCGCGCCGAGCTGTCCTGGCAGGGCGCGCCCGACACCGCCTCCCGCCTGGCCTCCGCGCTGCGCGGCTGGCAGCTGCTGCGCTTCGAGGTCACCGCCGAGCCGACCACGGGCACCGAGGGGGAGCGCTTCTCCAGCACGCCCGAGCTCGGCATCTTCCATGCCGTCATCGGCGTCCACGGCGACATCATGATTCCCGAGGACCGGCTGCGGGCCGCGCTGCTGCGCGCGCGGCTCGGCGAGGGCGAGCTCGAGCAGGAGATCGCCCGGCTCCTGGGCAAGCCCTGGGACGACGAGTTGGAGCCCTTCCGCTACGCCGGCGAGGGCGCGCCGGTGCGCTGGCTGCACCAGGTGGTCTGAGCGCGGACGGAACCGATCCCGCGGCCGGTACGTCGAACTGTTCACAGCCCTTCCAGAAAGTCCACCCGGTTGGGGGCCCCCGGTCGGGGGGAGTGCGCGCTGACGCGCGCCCCCGCCGTGCGCCGATGATCCAGGCCCGCTCATGGCGGCTGACTTGCCCGGGTATGCCCTCGATGTCGCACGGCGGATGACCTGTGTCCGACCGATATGCGTACCGTCGCGTTCACTTGGCGGACGGTCAGTTTGGCGCGTCCAGGAAGTGAAGTCTGTATTCACTCCCGGTGGTGGCAAGGTGGAAAACAACCCCCAAGGGACCCTTGCGTTGCAATTCCGAGCCCGTGTAGACATCCCCCGGGGGCGTTCGAACAAACTCTGTCGCTCCCTTCCCTCTGACGGACCTTCATCCTGGGAGTCGTCATCAGCACAAGCAGCAACTCCCGCGTCAGCCGCGCCCGGATAGCCACGATCGCCGCCGCTTCACTCGCGCTGGCTTCCGGCTCGCTGGCTCTCGCCGCTCCTTCGCAGGCCAGTGCGCCTGCCCCCGCAGCCAAGACGGTCACCGGCACCCACCCGGAGTGGGCCACCCACGCCGCGGACCAGGGCACCGCACCGACCAGCGCCCGCTTCACGGGCACGGTCTACCTCGCCGCCCGCGACCAGGCCGGCCTCGCCGCCTACGCGCAGGCGGTCTCGGACCCGGCCAACCCGCAGTACGGCAAGTACCAGAGCGCCGACTGGGTCCGCACCACCTACGGCCCGACCGACGCCGCCGTCGCGCAGGTCAAGAGCTGGCTCACCGGCTCCGGCCTGTCCGTCGTCAGCAGCAGCTGGCACGCCATCACCGTCTCGGGCACCAGCGCCCAGATGGCGAAGGCCTTCGGCACCCAGATCCACGAGTACCGCGTCCAGGGCCAGGAGGCGCACGCCCCCGCCGCCAACGTGGTCGTGCCGGCCCAGGTCGCCTCGTACGTGCTCGGCGTCGTCGGCATGAGCTCCAACATCGGCTCGCACGCCACGCCGGACTCGGTCAAGGTGAACACCACCGCGGCCGGTGCGGGCAGCAAGACCGGCGGTGGCCTGCCCACCACGGCGACCTGCTCGGACTACTGGGGCCAGAAGAAGGCCACCGGCGCTCCGGCCGGCTACGTCAAGGGCGCCGTGCCCTTCGACCAGTGCTCCTTCGTCCCGTCGCAGCTGCGCAAGGCCTACGGCATCACCGCCACCGGCCTCACCGGCAAGGGTGCGACCGTCGCCATCGTCGACGCCTACGGCTCCCCGACGATGCAGGCGGACGCCAACAAGTTCGCCACCGCCCACGGTGACAAGGCCTTCCGCACGGGCCAGTACACCGAGGACGTCACCCCGGCGCAGTGGACGAACCAGGACGCCTGTGGCGGCCCCGCCGGCTGGGCCGGCGAGGAGGCCCTCGACGTCGAGATGGTGCACGGGCTCGCGCCCGACGCCAAGGTCGTCTACGTCGGCGCCAACTCCTGCGAGGACGCCGACCTGTCGGCGGCTCTCGCGAACATCGTCGATCACCACCTGGCGGATGTCGTCTCCAACTCCTGGAGCGAGATCATGCACACCACCGACCAGGGTGACATGACGAAGGCTCAGATCCAGGCGTACGAGCAGATCTTCGAGCAGGGTGCGATCGAGGGCATCGGCTTCGGGTTCTCCGCCGGCGACTGTGGCGACCAGTCGCCCACCGCCGCGGCGACCGGCGCCAACTGCCAGACGGACACCCCCCGCGCCCAGGTCGGCTACCCGTCCTCGGACCCGTGGGTCACCGACGTCGGCGGCACCGCGCTCGGCCTGGCCGACAAGAGCGGCAAGTACGGCTTCGAGACCTCCATGGGCACCCTCCGCTCGGCCCTGTCGGCCGACGGCAAGTCCTGGAACCCGCTCCCCGGCACCTTCTACTTCGGTGGCGGCGGCGGTACCTCGGAGGACTTCGCCCAGCCCTTCTACCAGAAGGGCATCGTCCCGAGCAGGCTGTCGCACACGCTGATGACCGGTCAGCACAGCGCCACCGCGCAGCGCGTCACCCCCGACGTCGCCATGAACGGCGACCTGTACACCTCCGTCCTGGTCGGCATGACCACCGGCGGCGTGTACAGCGAGGGTGGCTACGGCGGCACCAGCGTCTCCTCCCCGGAGTTCGCCGCGGTCCAGGCCGACGCGATCCAGGCCCAGCACGGCCGGCCCATCGGCTTCGCCAACCCGGAGATCTACAACCGGTCGCGCCTCGGCGCCTTCCGTGACGTGATCAACCAGGCCGCCGCGCACCACCAGGCCCCGCTGAGCAACGTCGCCGACTTCGGCGTCATCGGCGGCTCGCTGCGCGTGCGCCTCGTCGCCTTCGGCGAGGACACCAGCCTCCAGGCGACCCGCGGCTACGACGACGCCACCGGCGTCGGCTCGCCCACCGCGTCCTACCTGCGGTCCTTCCTCTGGGGGGACTGGGCGTCGGGTCTCAGCCACTAAGGGCTGACGCTTCGTCTCGTCATCACCACGGCCTGGGCCCGGTGCGGGAGTTCGCTCCCCGCCGGGCCCAGATCGCTGTTCCGACGGCGAGCAGCACGACGCCCGCGGCGAGCCACGGCCACGGGCTCCACTCCTCGGTGCAGGCGTTGCCCGAGCAGACGTTCCCCGGCCCCGAGCGGTTGAGCCACGCGACCACGAGCGGCAGCACCCCCGCTCCCGCGACCAGGCCCGGCAGCCCGCCGTGCGAGCGCGGCACCCTGCCGAGCAGGACCGCGGCGACGAGGGTGAGCACCGCGACGTAGGGCCCGACGGTCAGCACCGTCAGCAGCGCCGTCACACCCCCGGCGCCGACCGCCGCCCAGGACAGGAACCAGATCCACGCACGCCTCGTGTCTCTCATGACCGCCTCCGCAGTGAGAAAAGGTCGAGCAGGGTGGCGAGGGAGTCCGCCCGTTCGAACAGGGCAGCGGCGGGGGCGGGATCGTCGTCGAGCACGGCCAGCAGCTCCAGGCCCAGATACATCGCGACCACCCCGTGGGCGAGCTCCTCGGGCGGCCCGAGCCGCGCGGCGGGCGTCCCGCGCAACGCGTCCGCGGCGAAGCCGCGCCAGGGACGCAGCCGTTCGGCCACCTCGGGCCGCAGGGCGGCGTTCGCCTGGGCCGCGGCGATCATCTCCACGAGGACGGCCGTGTGGCCGAGCTCCAGATCCTCCTCGAACACGGTCCGCGCGGCGGCGACCAGCTCCTTGAGGTTCCGGCTCTCGTCGACCAGCGCCTGGTACCGCTCCCGCCGCAGCTCCGCCACGCGGTCCAGCGCGGCGAGCAGCAGCCGCTCCACGGAGCCGAAGTGGTAGAAGATCAGCGCCTGGTTGCACCCCGCCCGCCCCGCGATCTCCCGCGCGCTGGCGTGCGCATGCCCCTTCTCCCGCAGGGTCGCCATCGCCCCTGCGACCAGCGCGTCCCTCGTCTCCGCCGTCGCCATCCGCCGCACCACCCCCGTTCTTGAGCACTCGCTCAAATCCGAGGGTAGACCCGAACCCACCGCTCCTGCAGGAAGTTGCAACAGTCAGGCAGCACGCGAAGGGGCGCGAGGCTGTGCCGACACGCGGCTCCGCAGCGCGGGCAGGAGCGAGTCGGGTCCTTTCCCGGAGACAGTTCAAGCGTCAGGGGTGCGAGGAACCGCGCGAGCGACCACCCTGTGCGGATGGCCCTGCCCACTGGGCGACTCACCACACTGGGTGGCTTGTCGCGCCCGCGCGGCGGAGCCGCACATCGGCACAGCCTCGCGCCCCTGCGGGAGCGGAGGGCTCAGATCGTGCGGAAGGCCAGGACGACGTTGTGGCCGCCGAAGCCGAAGGAGTTGTTGAGGGCGGTGATGCTGCCCTCGGCCGGGAGTGCGCGGGGTTCGGCGATGACGATGTCGGCGTCGACCTCGGGGTCGAGGTCGTCGACGTTGATCGTCGGGGGCGCGACGCGGTGGTGCAGGGCGAGGACCGTGGCCACGGTCTCGATGCCGCCGGCGCCGCCGAGCAGGTGGCCCGTCATGGACTTGGTCGCGGAGATCGCGATGTGGTCCAGGTGGTCGCCGAGGACCCGGCGCAGCGCCTTGATCTCCGCGGTGTCACCCTGCGGGGTGGACGTGGCGTGCGCGTTGACGTGCACGACCTCCGCCGGGTTCACGTCCGTGGACTCCAGCAGCTGCTCGATCGCGCGGGCCACGCCCGCGCCCGTGGGCTCCGGCTGGGCGATGTGGTGGGCGTCGGAGGAGAGACCCTGGCCGACCGCCTCGCAGTAGACGCGGGCCCCGCGGGCCGCCGCGTGCTCCGCGGACTCCAGGACCACGACGCCCGCGCCCTCCCCGAGGACGAAGCCGTCACGGGCCTTGTCGTAGGGGCGCGAGGCCTGCTGCGGGTGGTCGTTGTTCTTGGACATCGCCATCATGTTGGCGAAGGCCACGATCGGCAGCGGGTGCACCGCCGCCTCCGTGCCGCCCGCGACGACCACGTCGGCGCGGCCGGTGCGGATCATCTCGATCGCGTAGCCGATCGCCTCGGCGCCGGAGGCGCACGCGGAGACGGGGGTGTGCACGCCGGCGCGGGCGCCGACCTCCAGGCCGACGTTGGCGGCGGGGGAGTTGGGCATCAGCATCGGCACGGTGTGCGGGGAGACGCGGCGGACGCCCTTCTCCTTCAGCACGTCGTACTGGTCGAGCAGGGTGGTCACGCCGCCGATGCCGGAGGCGACGACCGCGCCCAGGCGCTCGGGGGCGATCGGGGAGCCGTCCTCGGTCGCGGGGGCGGTGAAACCGGCGTCGGCCCACGCCTCGCGCGCGGCGATCAGCGCGAACTGGGCCGAGCGGTCGAGCTTGCGGGCGAGCGGACGGGGCAGCACCTCGCCGGGGTCGACCGCGGTACGGGCGGCGATGCGGACCGGGAGGTCCGCGGCCCACTCCTCGTCGAGGGTCGAGACGCCGGAGCGGCCCGCCACCAGGCCCTCCCAGGTGGACGCGGCGTCGGCGCCGAGCGGCGTGAAGGCGCCGATCCCGGTGACGACCACGGTGCGGTTGTCGCTGGTCACTGCTGAGTCTCCTGGCAGGGAAGTCCGGGGCGTCCGAGAGGAAGTCCGGGGTGGTTCTTTGGGGAGGGGGCGCCACCGGCCGGCGGCGCCCCCCGGGGAAGCGTGTGAACGCTCAGGAGTTGGCGACGATGTAGTTCACGGCGTCGCCGACGGTCTTCAGGTTCTTGACCTCGTCGTCCGGGATCTTGACGTCGAAGCGCTCCTCGGCGGCGACGACGACCTCGACCATGGAGAGCGAGTCGACGTCCAGGTCGTCGGTGAAGGACTTGTCGAGCTGAACGTCCTCGGCAGGGATCCCGGCGATCTCGTTGACGATCTCGGCGAGACCTTCGAGGATCTCTTCCTGCGTGGCCATTGAAGGCTCCTTCTTGTGGTGAACGGTGTTTCCTACGGGAGGGTAACGACTGCGGCTGCGTAGACGAGACCCGCCCCGAAGCCGATGATGAGCGCGAGGTCGCCGCTCTTCGCCTCGCCGGACTGGAGCATGCGCTCCATGGCCAGCGGGATGGAGGCCGCCGAGGTGTTCCCGGTCTCCGCGATGTCGCGGGCCACCGGGACCGACTCGGGCAGCTTCAGCGCCTTGATCATCGCGTCGATGATCCGCATGTTGGCCTGGTGCGGGATGAACGCGCCGAGCTGGTCGGCGGTGATCCCGGCGGCGTCGAGCGCCTGCTGGGCGGCCTTCGCCATGTCCCAGACGGCCCAGCGGAAGACCGTCTGGCCCTCCATGCGCAGGGCCGGCCACTTGGTCTCCTCGCCCGCGCCGTTGACGGCGTCGGGCTTGGCGAACGCGGTGTCCCATGCGGCGGTCTGGCTGATGACGTCGGCCTGCGAGCCGTCGGAACCCCAGACGACCTTGCCGATGCCGGGGGTGTCGGACGGGCCCACCACGGCCGCGCCCGCGCCGTCGCCGAAGATGAAGGCGGTCGAGCGGTCGTGGATGTCGGTGAGGTCGGACAGGCGCTCCACGCCGATCACGACGACGTACTCGGCACTGCCGCCGCGGACCATGCCGTCGGCCAGCGACAGGCCGTAGCCGAAGCCGGCGCAGGCGGCGGAGATGTCGAAGGCGGGCGCGGTGCCGCAACCCAGTCGCTGGGCGATCTCGGTGGCGATGGCGGGGGTCTGCTTCAGATGCGAGACGGTCGCCACGATGACGCCGCCGACCTGCTCGGGCGCGATCCCGGCCATGGCGATCGCCTTGCTGGCGGCCTGGACCGACATTTCGGCGACGGTCTCCTCGGGGCCGGCCCAGCGGCGCTCGGTGATCCCGCTGCGGGTGCGGATCCACTCGTCCGAGGACTCGATCCAGTTCAGCACCTCGGAGTTGGGGATGACCCGAACCGGGCGGTAGCCGCCGACGCCGTGGATGCGCGAGAACTGGGCCCCCGTGCTGGGCTTGATCTGCGCGGTCTGATGAGCCTGGGCTGTCATGCGTTCTGCTCCCCGGCTCCGTGCTCGGCCATGAGCGCGAGGGCCTTGTCGAGGTCGGCTGGGGTCTTCAGGGCCAGCGTCGCGACACCCTTGACGTTGCGCTTGACCAGGTTGGTGAGGGTTCCGGCGGGAGAGAGCTCGATCATCGCGGTCATGCCCAGGCCGGCCAGGGTCTCCATGCACAGGTCCCAGCGGACGGGGTTGGACACCTGCGACACCAGGCGGGCGAGCACCTCGGCGCCCGAGGCGACGACCTGGCCGTCCGCGTTCGAGACGTAGGGGACTGTCGGGTCGGCGGCGGTGAGCGTCGGCGCCAGCTTCTCCAGCCGGGCCTGGCCCGGGGCCATGTGCTCGGTGTGGAAGGCGCCCGCCACCTTGAGCGGGATCATCCGCGCGCCGGCCGGCGGATCGGCCTTGAGCGCGGCCAGCTGCTCCAGCGTGCCGGCCGCGACGATCTGGCCGCCGCCGTTGTTGTTGGCCGGGGTGACGCCGTGGGCGGCCAGCTTGGCGGCCACCTCCTCCGGGTCCCCGCCGAGCACGGCGACCATGCCGGTGGCGGTCGCGGCGGCGGCCTCGGCCATGCCCAGGCTGCGCTCGCGGACGAAGGCCAGGCCGTCCTCGGCGCTCAGCACGTCGGAGGCGACGGCGACGGTGATCTCGCCGACGCTGTGACCGGCGACGGCGCCGACCTGGCGGGCGAGGTTCGCGTGGTCCCCGAAGAGCGCGGACGCGGTCACCAGGCCCGCGGCGACCAGCAGCGGCTGGGCGACGGCGGTGTCCTTGATCTCGTCCTCGGACGCCTCGGTCCCGGCGCGCACCAGATCCAGCCCGGCCACGTCGGACCAACGGCGAAGCCGGTCGGCGACGCCGGGGACCTCCAGCCACGGGGCGAGGAATCCTGGCGTCTGGGCGCCTTGTCCGGGAGCAACGAGTACGAGCACGTCATCAACCTTCTCTTGTCGAGCCGGTGCTGCGCGGGTGAGGACCGCGACGAAGAACCACGAGCGGAGTTGTGGATTCCCTACAGCGGTGCATCAGCGCAGCTCATCCCTACTGAAGTCGTCCCAGGGCCAGGGCGATGCGGAGGGTGAACGCCGAACGCACGTCGGACGGAGCGTAGCCGGTGATGTCGGTCACACGTCGCAGGCGATAGCGGACGGTGTTGGGGTGGACGAACAGCATCCGGGCGGCGCCCTCCAGCGAGGAAGCCTGCTCCAGATAGACCGAGAGCGTGTCCAGCAGGGCCGAACCCGCTTCGTCGAGCGGCGTGTAGATCTCCTCGACGAGCTGGGCGCGCGCCTGCACGTCGCCGGCGAGCGCGCGCTCGGGCAGCAGGTCGTCCGCGAGCACCGGGCGCGGCGCGTCCGGCCAGGCCGAGCAGGCGCGCAGGCCCGCGGCGGCGGCCTGCGCGGACCGCGTCGCGGACAGCAGGTCGGAGACGGTCGGGCCGATCACCACCGGGCCGGGTGCGAACTGCCCGATCAGCGCGCGGGCGGCGACCACCGGATCCCACAGCCGCTCGCCGCTGCGCGGCTTCTTCTCGCCGACGACCACGACCAGGCGGGAGCCGAGCACGCCGGTGAGCACGTGCAGCTTGGCGTGCCGGGCGGCCCGCCGGATGGCCTCGACCACCAGCTCGCTGTCCCCGGCGGGCGCGCTGCCCATGACGACCATGACCCGGTCCGGCTGCCCCCAGCCGAGCGCTGCGGCGCGCGACAGCACGCCCTCGTCCGCGTCGCCGGACAGCAGGGAGTTGACGACCAGCGCCTCGAGCCGGGCGTCCCACGCGCCGCGGGCCTCGGCGGCCTGGGCGTAGACCTGGGCGGTGGCGAAGGCGATCTCGCGGGCGTAGACCAGCACCGCCTCGCGCAGCGCCTCCTCCGCGCCCGGCGCGGCCACCTCCTCGATCGCCTCCTCGACGACCTCGATGGTGGTACGGATCATCTCCACGGTCTGGCGCAGGGTGACCGCGCGGGTCAGCTCGCGCGGCGCGGTGCCGAACACGTCGGTGCTGATCGCCTGCGGCGCGTCCGGGAAGCGGAACCACTCGGTGAACGCCGCGATACCGGCCTGGGCCACCAGCCCGATCCAGGAGCGGTGCTCCGGCGGCATGTTGCGGTACCAGGCGAGGTTGTCGTCCATCCGGGCGATGGCGGCGGTGGCCATCTTGCCGGCGGCGCGTTCCAGGTTCTTCAGCGTCTGCGCGTGCTGCTCGGCCGTGGCCATCACGGTTTTGCGCTCGAAGGCCGTCCCGCGTCGCGAGCCGCGTCGCACCGAGGGGCGCTCCCCGGTGTCGGCGGTCTGTCCGGGGGCTGCCTCGGCGGCCTGGTTCGCGGGGTTCTGGGCGACTGGGTCTGGCACAGACTAAGCGTGCACCATCGCCGCGCGGATCCGTGCACGGGGAGGTACCCGGCGCGGGAGACGCCCGTCACAAGTGCCTACTGTGGCGGTATGCCGCTCAGTATCCGCCGCGCCGGCCACCGCTACCGCTCCGAGCCGGAGCCCGGGGTCCGCACCGCGCACGCGTTCTCCTTCTCCGCGCACTACGACCCCGCCAACGTCTCCTTCGGCGCGCTCCTGGCCTGCAACGAGGAGTTCCTCGCTCCGGGCGCGGGCTTCGCCGCGCACCGCCACCGCGACACCGAGATCCTCACCTGGGTCCTGGAGGGCGCGCTGGCGCACCGCGACGACCGCGGTCATGAGGCGGTGGTGCGCCCTGGGCAGCTCCAGTACCTCAGCGCGGGGTCGGGCGTCAGCCACAGCGAGGTCAACGCGGCGACGGACGAGCCGGGTGAACCGGTCCGCTTTTTGCAGTTCTGGCTGCAGCCGGGCGAGTTCGGCACCGAACCGGACTACGCGCTGCGGGAGGTGGACGGGGAGGCGGGCTCGGTGCGGCTGACGCCTGCGGGCCTGCTGCGGCGCGACGACGCCGCCCTGCACCTGCTGCGGGCCAGCGCCTACCTGCCCGTTCCCGAGCTGCCGCGGGCGGCGTACCTCTACCTGCACGTCGCCCGCGGCGGCCTCGGCTTCCGCGAGTCGGGCGGCCCGAAGGGCCGGGGCCGTGAGTTGGCCGCGGGCGACGCGGTGCGGATCACGGAGGGGGACACCCCGGTCGATCCGACGGCGGGCCCTGACGGCGTCGAGCTGCTGGTGTGGGCGATGGACTCACCGGTCGTCTACGGGTGAGGCGGCGCGGCCCTACTGGTTCAGCTCGGCCAGCACGGCGTCCGTGAACGGCGTCCACAGCTCCGCCGCCCACGGGCCGAAGTCGCGGTCGGTCAGCACGACGCACGCCGCGCCCGCCGCCGGGTCGACCCAGAGGAAGGTGCCGGACTGGCCGAAGTGGCCGAAGGTCGCGGGGGAGCTGGTGAGGCCCGTCCAGTGCGGGGCCTTGTGGTCGCGGATGTCGAAGCCCAGACCCCAGTCGTTCGGCTTCTGGTGGCCGTAGCCCGGCAGGACGCCGTTCAGGCCGGGGAAGGCGACCCGGGTCGCCTCGGCCACGGTCTCGGGGTGGAGCACCCGCGGAGCCTGCAGCTCCGCGGTGAAGCGGGCCAGATCCTCGGCGGTGGAGACGCCGCCGGCGCCCGCCGGGCTCTTGCTCGCGGCGTCGAGCCATGAACCGCCCATGCCGAGCGGGGCGAAGACCGCCTCCGCCGCGTACTGCGGGAACGGCATGCCCGTCGCCTTGGCGACCGCCTCGGCCAGGACGTCGAAGCCCGCGTTCGAGTACAGGCGGCGGGTGCCGGGCGCGGCCATCGCGCGGTGCTCGTCGAAGGCGAGGCCGGAGGTGTGCGCGAGCAGGTGCCGGACCGTCGAGCCCTCGGGGCCGGCGGGGTCGTCCAGCTCCAGCGCGCCCTCCTCGACGGCGACCAGGGTGGCGTAGGCGGTCAGCGGCTTCGTCACCGAAGCGAGCTTGAACGGGTGCCGCTGCGGGCCGTGGCTGCCGGCCACGCTGCCGTCGCTGCGGACGACGACGGCCGCGGCGGTGGGGACGGGCCACTGTTCGATCAGGCGCAGGCTCTCCATGAGGGCCGAGTCTAGAGAGTGAGGCTTGCTTAGAGTGCACTCGAAGTCAGTAGCGTCGATCACGACACGATCGGAAGGGGCCGGAGATGTCGCAGGCCGCAGTTGCGGGCAGCGAGTTCGAGGCTCGCTACACCATCGGCGAGGTGGCCGAACGCACCGGTCTGAGTGCGCACACGCTGCGCTGGTACGAGCGGATCGGCCTGTTGGAGCACCCGGCCCGCTCCCACCACGGGCAGCGCCGCTTCAGCGAGGCCGACCTGAACTGGCTGGGCTTTCTGGGCAACCTGCGCGCGACGGGCATGCCCGTCGCCGCCATGCTGCGCTACACCGAGCTGGTCCGCGCGGGCGACGGGACGCGCGCCGAGCGGCGCGAGCTGCTGATCGCGCACCGCGAAGAGGTGCTGGCGCGGATCCGCGACCTCCAGGCGAACCTTCTGGTCCTGGACTACAAGATCGACTTGTACGGCCAAGAATGTCAGTACGGCGAGAGGCAGGACTGAGTCATGAGCACCATCCCGACCACCACGCTGGGCGCGAACGGCCCCGTCGTCGGCGTCCAGGGCCTCGGCTGCATGGGCATGAGCGAGTTCTACAGCGACCAGTTCGGCGACACCGGCGAGACCGAGTCCCGCGCCACGCTGGAGCGGGCCCTGGAGCTGGGCGTCACCCTCTTCGACACGGCCGACATGTACGGCTACGGCCGCAACGAGCAGCTCGTCGGCCCGTTCGTGCAGGCCCACCGCGACGAGGTGGTCCTCGCGACGAAGTTCGCCATCGAGCGCCGTGAGGACGACCCGACCTACCGCGCGGTCCGCAACGACGCGGCGTACATCCGCCAGGCCGTCGACGCGAGTCTGCGACGCCTGGGCGTCGACCACATCGACCTGTACTACATGCACCGCCGCAACCCCGAGGTCCCGCTGGCCGAGTCCGTCGGCGCGATGGCGGAGCTGGTCACCGCGGGCAAGGTGCGCCACCTCGGCCTCTCCGAGGTCAACGGCGAGGAGCTGCGGGAGGCGTACGCGATCCACCCCATCACCGCGCTGCAGTCCGAGTGGTCGCTCTTCTCCCGCGACGTCGAGCGCAGCGCGGTGCCCGCAGCCGCGGAGCTGGGCGTCGCGTTCGTGGCGTACTCCCCGCTCGGCCGCGGCTTCCTGACCGGCTCCTTCAGCAACGCCGGCGAGCTGGCGGCGGACGACTTCCGCAACTACCAGCCGCGCTTCACCGGCGACAACGCCGCGCACAACGCTGCGCTGCTCGCCCCGGTCCACAAGATCGCCGCCGACCGGGGGGCGACGGTGGGCCAGGTGGCCCTCGCCTGGGTCCACCAGCGCGCCCAGGTCCACAACCTGGCCGTCGTCCCGATCCCGGGCACCCGCAAGCGCAGCCGCCTGGAGGAGAACACCGCCGCCACGTCGCTGGTCCTCACCGACGTCGAGCTCGCCACCCTGGAGCCCATCGCCGCCCAGGTCGCCGGGGAGCGCTACGCGGACATGAGCAGCATCTCGCGCTGACGCGATCACCTCGCTCCGGCGGGTGACCGCACCTTCAGGGGCGCGGGGCCCTGCCGACGTGCCGCTCCGCGGCGTGGGCGCGACAAGCCGCCCATGCCGGTGGAGCGCCGAGCGCGGCCCTCCGCGCGTCAGCGGTTGCTCGCGCCCACGCGGCGGAGCCGCGTATCGGCAGAGCCCCCCGCCCTTTAGGAGGTCACGTCTAGGAGGTCACGTCGCCGTACTGGCCCAGGGCGATGTCCGCGTAGTTGCGGAGGCTGGCCGTGCCCGGGGCGTAGTAGCCGTTGTGGCCGGCGGCGCCGGTGGAGGCGACCAGGTGGGAGCCGAAGCCGGGGCTGGTGGGGTCCTGGCCGTGGCCCAGGCCGGCGAACTCGAGGTAGGGGACGTTGCCGATCCAGTCGGTGGCGTTGCGCACCGTGGCCCAGAGGCGGACGCCGTCGCCGAGGGCGGAGGCGTCGTCGATGTCCATGCCGGGGCTGCCCAGGACGACCATGTCGGTGACCGTGCCGGTCGCGTGCAGGGTGGGGGCGGCGACGCCGCAGACGACCGAGCCGTAGGAGTGGCAGAAGAGCGACGGCGGCGTGCTCGGGTGGGCGGTGACCGCGAGGCCCGCCAGGAAGCGGGTGAGGCGGGGGGCGGCCGCGTCGGCGAGGCGCGAGGTCGCGGCGTCGGCGCCGAGGCCCACGGGGGTGACGTAGTCGGCCCAGGCTATGGCGGCCGTGGTGGTGCCGGGGGAGACCTGCTGCTCCTCTGCGCGCAGCGCCTGCGCCTCGCTCTGGACGCGGGCGAAGTGGGCGAGGTCGATGTCCGAACCAGGGACGACGACCGAGACCTTCTCCGCCGTGGCGAGGTCGCCGAAGACCTCGGCGACCAGGCCCCGGCTGCGCGGGTCGAAGGCGATGACCTGGTGGCCGGGCTGGGTCAGCTGGGTCAGCATCGCGATCTGCGCGGTCGCCTGCGGGTCCTGCTTCGTCAGCCGGTCCAGCTCGGCCTGCATGGCCAGGTGGTTGGCCTGGTAGCGCAGCGCCAGGGGCGCGCCGTCGAGGTTGCCGACGACCAGGGGGTAGTTCGCGACGAGCTGCTGCTGCTGGGCGTCGGTGAGCCCGGCGAAGAACGCGGCGACCTCGGTCGCGCTCGCCGTCGCGGGGTCCGGCATGGTCACGCCGAGGCTGCGGTCGTGCAGCCAGGCGGTGCTGCCCGCGGGCGGGGTGGTGACGGCGATCTGCTCGGTGGAGACGGCCGCTCCCGCGGCCGCGGCACCCGTGCCGGCGAGGCAGGTGAAGGAGACCAACGCTGCCACCAGGGTGCGCTTGAACCGCATGCAGGTGTCTCCTCGGGGATGCCGGCGACCGTCGTGCGGGCGCGATCAGCCCGAGTGGTCTCGCGGGTGCGGGGCGTCACGGCGTGGGGCGACATGCCCGCCATGCGAGACGCTTTGCGCAAGCGTAAGGGCATCATCCGGCTGCGTACGCTGTACGAGCCAGGAGCAAACTGCGACAACCATCACAATGGCCGTCAATCGACCGGGCTTGGCCCGGGATTCTTACGAGCCGTTCACACACGGACGGTGGGCCACGCCGTCAGGCGTCACCCACCGTCGTCAGCCGGTCGTCAACCCGCTGTCAGCTGTGCTTGAAGGTCACCGAGAAGTTCTCGCCGCCCGAGAGCGAGGAGGTGGTGGCCTTCGTCGTGGAGCCGGAGACCATGTTGATCTGGTCCGGGCTGTAGTTGCCCAGAGCCTGGCCGTTGGCAAGGGAGTTGGTGAAGTTCACCGTGCCGAAGTCGGTCAGCGGCAGCACGCCCGTGGAGCTGGACGGCGCCTCGGCGATCACCTCGACCGAGTAGCGCTGGGCCGGCGAGTAGGTCTTGCTGACCGACCGGCTCCACCCCTGGGTGGTGTCGCTCAGCTTCATCGTGAACTTGCCCGAGCCGTTGTAGGTGACCGAACCCGTGAAGTGGTCGCCCGGCCTGACGGTGTTCGAGAAGTTGACCGGGTAGGCCGGGTACATCTCGTACCAGGAGTAGTACTGCGGCGAGCCGCCCGAGCAGTCGACCTCCGAGCCGGTCTGCTCGACGCTGTTGCTGCCGTCGCCGTCGATGCCGACCCAGAAGCTGGAGTAGCTCGTGGCGCTGGTGCACTTGCCGGTCGGCTGCACCCAGCTCGCGGAGATGCTGGTGAAGTTGCCGCCGGTGGCGGCGAAGCCGGACCAGTTGGAGCTGGAGCTGTTGCGCAGGTGGATGTGCAGGTTGTGCACGGTCCCGTTGGCGATCGCGGGGGCGGCGGTCGCGAAGGCGGGTGCGGCGGTCCCGAGGACGGCCAGCAGGGCGGCGGACAGAGCGGTGGTGCGACGGGTCGTACGCATGGAGCTCCTCTCGCACGAAATGCCGAATCTGTTGTCGGCGTTCGGCCAAAGTAGAGGAGTGACACCACGCGGGGGAGTGGTTTGCCGGAATCCACAGAAAAAACCCACAGCAAACGGAGAGGCTCGGTGACGAATCGTCACCGAGCCCCTGCTGCTTACGGATCAGGCGGTCACGCGTCGCCGCCCGCGTTGCCCGGGTGCGCGGCCGCGACGTCCAGCAGCTGGTAGCGGTCGATGGCCGCCTTCAGCGCCGTGCGGTCGACCTTGCCCTGCTTGGCCAGCTCGGTCAGCACGCCCAGCACGATCGACTGCGCGTCGATGTGGAAGTAGCGGCGCGCCGCGCCACGGGTGTCGGCGAAGCCGAAGCCGTCGGCGCCCAGCGACTGGTACTGGCCCGGGACCCAGCGGGCGATCTGGTCCGGCACCGCGCGCATCCAGTCGGAGACGGCCACGAACGGGCCCTCCGCGCCGGTCAGCTTGCGCTGCACGAACGGGACGCGCTGCTCCTCGTCCGGGTTGAGCAGGTTGAACTCCTCGGTCTCCACCGCGTCACGGCGCAGCTCGTTCCAGGAGGTCACCGACCAGACGTCGGCCTTGACGTTCCACTCCTCGGCCAGGAGGCGCTGGGCCTCCAGCGCCCACGGCACGGCCACGCCGGAGGCGAGGATCTGCGCCGGGACCTGGCCGCCCTGACCCTCCGCCAGCTTGTAGACGCCCTTGAGGATGCCCTCGACGTCCACGTTCTCGGGCTCGGCCGGCATCTGGATCGGCTCGTTGTAGACGGTGAGGTAGTAGAAGACGTCCTCGCCGTGCGGGTGCTCGGCGCTGCTGCCGTACATGCGGCGCAGGCCGTCCTGCACGATGTGGGCGATCTCGTAGCCGTAGGCCGGGTCGTAGCTGACGGCCGCCGGGTTGGTCGAGGCCAGCAGCTGACTGTGGCCGTCGGCGTGCTGCAGGCCCTCACCGGTCAGCGTGGTGCGGCCGGCGGTCGCGCCGAGCACGAAGCCGCGCGCCAGCTGGTCGGCCATCTGCCAGAACTGGTCACCCGTGCGCTGGAACCCGAACATCGAGTAGAAGACGTAGACGGGGATCAGCGGCTCGCCGTGGGTGGCGTAGGACGAACCCGCGGCGATCAGCGAGGCGGTGGAGCCGGCCTCGGTGATGCCGTCCTGGATCATCTGACCCTGCGGGGACGTCTTGTACGCGAGCAGCAGGTCACGGTCGACCGACTCGTACTGCTGGCCCATCGGGTCGTAGATCTTCGCGGACGGGAAGAGCGAGTCCATGCCGAAGGTGCGGTACTCGTCCGGGGCGATCGTCACGAAGCGCTTGCCGATGTTCTTGTCCCGCATCAGGTCCTTGAGCAGGCGGACGAAGGCCATCGTGGTGGCGATCGACTGCTGGCCGGAGCCCTTCTTCAGGACCTTGTAGGCATCGTCGCCGGGGAGCTCCAGCTTGCGCGGCCGGACCTTGCGGGTCGGCATGTAACCGCCGAGCTCCGCGCGGCGGTCGTGCATGTACTGGATCTCCTCCGAGTCCTTGCCCGGGTGGTAGTAGGGCGGGTAGCCCTCGTCCAGCTGCTTGTCGGTGATCGGCAGGTGCAGCCGGTCACGGAAGCGCTTGAGGTCCTCGACCGTCAGCTTCTTCATCTGGTGGGTCGCGTTGCGGCCCTCGAAGTTCGGGCCCAGGGTCCAGCCCTTGACGGTCTGGGCCAGGATGACGGTCGGCTGGCCCTTGTGCTCGGTCGCGGCCTTGAACGCGGCGTAGACCTTCTTGTGGTCGTGGCCACCGCGGCCGAGGTGCTGGATCTGCTCGTCGGTCATGCCCTCGACCATGGCGCGCAGGCGCAGGTCGCCGCCGAAGAAGTGCTCGCGGATGTACGAGCCGGACTCGGTGGCGTAGGTCTGGAACTGGCCGTCCGGGGTGGTGTTCATCTTGTTCACCAGCACGCCGTCGCGGTCCTGGGCCAGCAGCGGGTCCCAGGTGCGGTCCCAGATGAGCTTGATCACGTTCCAGCCGTTGCCGCGGAAGATCGACTCCAGCTCCTGGATGATCTTGCCGTTGCCGCGGACCGGGCCGTCGAGGCGCTGCAGGTTGCAGTTGACCACGAAGGTCAGGTTGTCCAGGCCCTCACGCGCGGCGATGGACAGCTGGCCGAGCGACTCGACCTCGTCCATCTCGCCGTCGCCGAGGAAGGCCCACACGCGCGAGTCGGAGGTGTCCTTGATGCCGTGGTTCAGCAGGTAGCGGTTCATCCGCGCCTGGTAGATCGCGCCCAGCGGGCCGAGGCCCATGGACACGGTCGGGAACTCCCAGAAGTCCGGCATGTTGCGCGGGTGCGGGTAGCTGGACAGGCCGTACGGCGCGCGCGAGTGCTCCTGGCGGAAGCTGTCGAGCTGCTGCTCGGAGAGCCGGTCCAGCAGGTAGGCGCGGGCGTAGATGCCCGGCGAGGCGTGACCCTGGAAGTAGATCTGGTCGCCGGAGGCGCCCTCGGCGTCCTTGCCCTTGAAGAAGTAGTTGAAGCCCACGTCGTACAGCGACGCCGAGGAGGCGAAGGTCGCGATGTGGCCGCCCACGCCGATGCCCGGGCGCTGCGCACGGGAGACCATCACCGCGGCGTTCCAGCGGGTGGCGTTCAGGACCTTGCGCTCGATCTCCTCGTTGCCGGGGAAGAACGGCTCGTCCTTGGTGGCGATGGTGTTGACGTAGTCCGTGCTGCGCATCTCCGGCACGGCGACGCGCCGCTCGCGGGCGCGCTCGATCAGCCGCAGCATGAGGTAGCGGGCGCGCTCACGGCCGCGCTCGTCGACGGCGGCGTCGAGGGAGTCCAGCCATTCGCTGGTCTCCTCGGGATCGAAGTCGGGGACCTGGCTGGGCAGGCCGCCAATGATGATCGGGTTGCGATCGGATCCGGAAGCCACGCTGTTCCTTCACTTGTCGGTCGTTGCGGAGGGTGTGTCGCGCCGCCTCCATCGTGGACCGCAGGGGGAGAAACGTCATCTCTACCCATGAGTAACCGATTCGTGCCCTGATGGGAGTAATCCCTTAGGGGCAATCAAGCCGGTTCTCGCCAGGTGCGCGGTGTCGCACGACGAGGTGGCCCGACCCGTCCCCACAACGTTGTGGAGTGGGCAGGCTGGGGAGGGCCAACAGGAGACTCTACGCCTGGTCAAGGACTACTCGGTCACACGGTCGACTGCTGAGACGTGCCCCGCGGCGCTCCGTGCTGCGATCCCTACGAGGAGTGAGCGACGCCTACAGCGGGTAAGGGGAAGTTCGATCCGCTGCGCGGAACGCCGTTTGCTGGTGATACTGGGGCAAATGGGAGTGATCCCGGTCACTCCCGACGGCGTGTCGCACCGCGACTCACCGTAGCCAGGGGCTGATCGGAGGCCGGGTACTTGCGCTCCGCGCCCCGCCCGTGTGGACTACCGGCACAGCCCTGGTACCAGAAGACAGGGTCGGATATAGGAGGCAATTCCCGTGAGCGCGACCGCGGACCCCGCGGAGGACAAGACCAGCCAGGCACGTCGGCTGGGCCTTGAGCCCGGACAGGTGGTCCAGGAGCTCGGTTACGACGACGACGTCGACCAGGTCCTGCGTGAGTCCATCGAGGAACTCACCGGCACCGAGCTCGTCGACGAGGACTACGACGACGTCGCCGACGTCGTGCTGCTGTGGTTCCGCGAGGACAGCGAAGACGGAGATCTCACCGACTCCCTCGTCGATGCCCAGGAGTACCTGGTGGAGGGCGGCCTGGTCTGGCTGCTCACGCCGAAGACCGGGCGCGAGGGCCACGTCGAGGCCAGCGACATCGCCGACGCCGCACAGACGGCCGGCCTGTCGCAGACCAGCACGGCGGCGGTGAGCAAGGAGTGGTCGGCGGTCCGTCTGGCCACGCCCAAGGCCGCCAAGGCCGGCAAGCGCTGACGCGCTCGCCGAGCATCCCGAGCTGACGAGCGGGGCCCGGACGGAATCCTCCGTCCGGGCCCCGCTTCGCACGTTCGGCGGCGCTGGGTTGCGCTGGGTTGCGTTGCGTTGGGTTGCGGGCAGGGCGCGAAAGCGCCGAAATGCCGGGCTTGCGGCCTCGGCGGCAGAATGGCGGCATGGCAGAAGATCACCGACCGGTCCTGCACGGGCCGCGCGGCGTCGCCGACGAGCCGCCGGAGAGCCTGCGGGCGCGCGTCCTCGGCGGCTGGGACGCGGTGCTCGAGGCCGCGGCCGGTGGGCCGAGCGCGTCGCCCGCGTCGAGCACGGCCGGCGGGGGCGAGCCAGAGGCCCGGAATCTGCGGCCGCTCGCCGCGCTGGGCTCCTGGCCCGGACGGCCGGTCCTGGGCTCCGTCATGGCCGCGGCACACGGCCTGCCGGCCCCCGAGCGGCGCCCCAAGCCCTTCGACCCTTCGCCCCAGGACGTCAGGGACGCGCTGGCGGAGGCCCGTGAGCGGGTCGTGGCGGCGCTGGACGAGGTCCTGGCCGCGCCGGAGCTCGGCCGCCGCATCGTGGACTCCCCACTCGGCCCGCTGCCGGTGCTGACGCAGATCCACGCCATGGGCCACGAGGCCGCGCAGGCGGTCCTGGACACCTCCGGCTCCGTCCCGCCGTCGCTCGCGGACGCGGGCCTGGCCGCGATGGTCGACGTGGTCGGGGCGCTGGCATGGCGGGCCAGGATCCCGGCCTCGGCGGGCCTCTGGGAGCCCGACGGGGGCCTCGGCTGGGTGTTCGCCGCCGACGCGGACGGCTGGCGCGTGCGGCGCCGCGAAGCGGGGGACGACCTCCCCGGCGTCGAGGGCGCGGCCCGCCACCTCCTGGTCTCCACGGGATCCGTCCCGACGATGCTCGCCCGCGGCGAGATCCGCATGCGCCGCGTCGGCGGCCTTCTCGCGCTGGCCCCGCTCGTCGACCAGGTCCCCAACCTCCCGGGCGGCCCCCTGCTCCGCAAGGCCGTCGGCGCGGTGTCCCTGCTGAGCCGCCTTCCAGGTCTCCGCTGACGTTCACCTGCTGCGCCCCTGGAAAGTGCAACGTCCCGAGGTGGCAGGATGGAGCCGGCACGGCCCACGACAATGAGGGGTATTCGCATGGCTATCGAGGTCGGTTCTCCGGCTCCCGAGTTCTCGCTCAAGAACCAGCACGGCGAGGTCGTCTCGCTCGCGGACTTCCGTGGCGAGAAGAACGTTGTGCTGGTCTTCTACCCGTTCGCCTTCACCGGTGTCTGCACCGGCGAGCTCTGCAGCCTCGAGCGTGAGCTGCCGTCGTTCCAGAACGACGACGTGCAGATCCTGGCCGTCTCCAACGACTCGCCGTTCACGCTGCGCGTCTTCGCCGAGAAGGAGGGCCTGGAGTACCCGCTGCTCTCGGACTTCTGGCCGCACGGCGAGGTCTCGCGCGCCTACGGCGTCTTCGACGAGGAGAAGGGCTGCGCCGTCCGCGGCACCTTCGTCATCGACAAGCAGGGCGTCGTCCGCTGGACCGTCGTCAACGGTCTGCCGGACGCGCGCGACCAGCAGGAGTACCTGAAGGCGCTGCAGGGCATCTGAGCCTGATCCGCCGACTCGGCACAGGGCCCGAGGGAACCCGTTCGTCGGGGCCCCCGGGCCCTGTGCCGATCTGCTGATGCCCCGTTACGATCGAGCCCAGCAACGAGAGATCGGCGCGGCAGAGGGGCAGGAACACGAGCCATGGGCGTCACGCTGGCCAAGGGCGGAAACGTCTCACTCTCCAAGGCGGCACCGCACCTGACGACGGTGCGGATCGGGCTCGGCTGGCAGGCCCGGTCGGCGACGGGCGCGCCCTTCGACCTCGACGCCAGCGCTCTGCTCTGCTCCGGCGGCCGCGTGCTGGGTGACGAGTACTTCATCTTCTACAACCACCTCAAGAGCCCCGAGGGCTCGGTCGAGCACCACGGCGACGACATCCGCGGCGGGGACGGCGCGGAGGACGACGAGGTGATCACCGTCCAGCTCGCCCTGGTGCCCACCCAGGTCGACAAGATCGTCTTTCCGGTGTCCATCTACGACGCCGAGATCCGCAGGCAGAGTTTCGGCCAGGTTCGCGGAGCCTTCATCCGCGTGGTCAACCAGCAGGACGGAACCGAGCTCGCCCGCTATGACCTGTCCGAAGAGGCGTCCGACCAGACCGCGATGATCTTCGGCGAGCTCTACCGCTACGACGGGGAGTGGAAGTTCCGCGCCGTCGGTCAGGGGTACGCGACCGGATTGCGAGGCATCGCCCTAGACTTTGGGGTGAACGTTTCGTAAGAATCCGTCATGAGATGCTGGGGGCATCTCCCGGCCGACCGGCGGCCGGGTGAGCGTCGACCGACGGCGGGAGCGAGAGGGGTGGGCGCGCGGTGATTCTCCGCACCTTCGGATGGTCCTTCGGGGTCACCTTGCTGGGACTGGCCGCGGCCGGATACCTGTGGGGGGCGGACGGCTTCGGTGTCGTCCTGATCCTGGCGATCCTCGAGATCTCGCTCTCCTTCGACAACGCCGTCATCAACGCCACCGTGCTGCGGCGGATGAGCCCGTTCTGGCAGCGGATCTTCCTGACCGTGGGCGTGCTCGTCGCCGTCTTCGGGATGCGGCTGGTCTTCCCGCTGCTGGTGGTCGGCCTCACCGCGCACATCGCGCCGCTCACGGTGCTGCAATTGGCGGTGGACTCCTCGCGGACGTACCACGGCCTCAGCTACGCTGAGCACCTCGACGCCGCCCATCCGGCCATCGCCGCCTTCGGGGCGGCGTTCCTGCTGATGATCTTCCTGGAGTTCCTCTGCGGTGAGAAGGAGCAGCGCTGGTTCGGGCCGCTGGAACGGATGATGGAACGTTTCGGCCGACTCGAACGTCTGCCGGTGATCCTCACGCTCGCGGCCCTGCTGCTCGCCTCCCGCCTCTTCGCCGGCGACCGCGCCGAGACCGTCCTGCTCGCCGGCGTCGCCGGGGTGCTCACCTACCTGCTCGCGACGGGCCTCGCGGACCGCTTCGAGGCCGTCGGCGTCCCCGACGAGGACGACGACGCGGCCCACCCGACCGTGCCCGTCCCGCGTCCGAGGCGCTCGACGCTGCATGTGGCCGGCAAGGCGGCCTTCGTGCTCTTCGTCTACCTGGAGATCCTCGACGCCTCGTTCTCCTTCGACGGCGTCGTCGGGGCGTTCGCGGTCAGCCAGAACATCTTCCAGATCGCCCTCGGGCTCGGGATCGGCGCGTTCTACATCCGCTCGCTCACCGTCCACCTGGTCCGCCGGGGGACGCTGGACGACTACGTCTACCTCGAGCACGGCGCGCACTACGCGATCGGCGCACTGGCCCTCATCCTCATGGCCTCGATCAGGTACACGATCCCGGAGGTCGTCACCGGCCTGATCGGCGTCGCCTTCATCGCGCTGGCGCTGTACGGCTCGGTGCTGCGCAACCGCCGTGCGGACGCCCCGGCCGACGCCGAGGACGCCGGGCAGGACGACGACGGGCGGGGCGACGACGGGCAGGACGGCGAGGACGGCGGCATCGGCGGAAACCCCGTTGCCTCCCGATCGATCGGGCTCTAACGTTCCCGGGTGGACTTCACCGCTGACGACTCGGTCGCGCTCTACGACGAGATGTACCGGTGGGACGGCGCGGCCAACGCGACGGACCGCTTCTACGACCAGCTGGTCATGGCGGTCGACTCCGTCCTGGACGTCGGCTGCGGCACGGGCATGATGCTCCATCAGGCCCGCGCGCACGGCCACACCGGCCGACTCGTCGGTCTCGACCCCGACGCCGCCTCCCTGCGGCGCGCCCGTCGGCGTACGGACATCGAGTGGATCGAGGGCGGCGCGTCGGAAGCCTCGCGCTGGCACGGCGAGTTCGACCTCGTCACCATGGCGAGCAACGCCTTCCAGTGCCTGGTCACCGACGAGGAACTGCGCGCCTCCCTCGCCGCGCTCCACGGCGCGCTCCGCCCCGGCGGGCGGTTCGCCTTCGAGACCCGCAACCCCGCAGCGCGGGCGTGGGAGAGCTGGAACCCGTCGGTGGTACACACGATCGCGGGCAACGGCTGGGACCTGCGCCAGTGGCACGAGGTGCGCTCCGTGACCGGGGACCTGGTCACCTTCAGCGAGACCACCGCGACCCCGGACGGCACGGTCCTCTCCGTCGACAGCACGACGCTCCGCTTCCTGGACCAGGCCCGGCTGGACGCCTTCCTGACGGAGGCGGGCTTCACCGTCGAGCGCCGCGAGGGGGACTGGGAGGGCGGGCCGGTGACGGACAGCAGCCGCAGCCTGGTCACCGTCGCCCGCGCCTGACCGCACCTGATCGCGCGCCTCATCGCGTCTCATCGAGCCTCATCGCGTCTGGGCGTGCCGGGCCGCAGTCGGGACCGTCTGCGGCGTCGGCGGCGGTGAGGGGCGCCTCAGGGGCGGCGGTGGCCCGCGGTGAAGCGCGCGGCGAGGATCTGCTCCAGGGCCTCCCGGGTCGCGACCGCGATCGCGCCCGTCAGGACCGCGGCCTCGCCCAGGGCGGAGACCTCCAGCCGCGGCGGGTAGGGGACCTGGGAGGCGAGGCGGTCCGCGACGCGGTCGAGCAGCAGGTCCTCGTTGAGGCCGATGCCGCCGCCCAGGACGGCGAGTTCGACGTCGACCACCGCCGCCACCGGGGCGAGGTAACCGGCGATGCGGCGGGCCTCCTCGTCGACCGCGGTGAGCGCGGCCGGGTCCCCCTCGCGTGCCAACGCGAACAGCTCCTCCGTGGAGGCGGGCGCCGAGCCGGAAGGGAAGAGCGTGGCGGCGCACCGCAGCAGAGCCTCCGCGCAGGGGTCCTTCCGGTCGATCTCGTCCTCGCCGAAGACGTTGTCCAACTCACCGGCGGCGCCCGCGAAACCGCGGTGCAGCTCGCCGCGCAGGACCAGACCGGCGCCCACGCCCGTGCCGACCGAGAGGAAGCAGAAGCTCGCCGCGTCCCGACCCCGTCCGGCCCGCTGCTCGCCGAGGGCGGCCAGGTGGATGTCGTTCTCGAGCGTGACCGGGCAGCCGAGCGCCGCGCCGAACTGCTCGTAGGCGGGGAAGCCGTCCAGGGCGGGGATGTTGAGCGCCTGCCAGATGCGGCCGTCGCGCAGGTCCACCACGCCGGGCACGCCGATCGCGGCGTGCTGGATCCGGTCGGCCGGGAGGCTCGCGCCCTCGCACAGCCCCTGGGCGAGCGCGGCCGCCGCCTCGACGATGCGCGGCGCGTCGAGGCCCGCGACGTCGACGTCCTCGCGGGCGATCTGGCGGCCCTCCAGGTCGGCGACCGCGCCGCGCAGGCGGCGCGCGCCGACATCGAGCGCCAGCACGTGCGCCGCCTCCGGGCGCGGGGCGAAGAAGAGCGCGCCGTAGGTCGGGCCGTGGTTCTGCGCGTCGCGGTCCGTCTCGGTGACCAGGCCCAGGTCCAGCAGGTCCTGGAGCAGCGCGGACACGGTGGGCTTGGAGATGCCCGTCTGCCGGGCCACCTCGGCACGCGAGATGGGCGCCTGCGCGCGGATCATGTCGAAGACCGTGCGGAGATTGATCTCCCGCAGCGTGGCGGAGGTCGCCGGCCTGGACGGTCCGGACGGCACGGCGGGCCCCGAGGGGCCGGACGGGGTGGCGAGCATGGTCAACACTGTACGGTCTGGCCAGGCACGATGGCCGGGGAGCCCAGGACCTGCACAGATACGCCAAAGCCGGGTCCGGGGCGAACCGGGCGCAATCGTCCCAGTCCGACCGCGGACCCGGCTTCGGGTCCCGTCGGGGTGGCCTCGGACGCCGTGGGACGACGTCCGATGCCGGGGGCAGCGGCTCAGCCGAACTGCTGCTCCAGGTCCTTCAGCTTGCGGTCCAGGGAGTCGAGCCGCGACATGGTCGAGTCCTCGTCCTCCGTACCGCCGGCCGCCTGCGCGGCGCCGGTCAGCGCGCTGGCGTTGCGGCGGCGCGGCAGCACGCCGCGCGGCGCGGCCGGCTCCAGCGCGGAGGCGCCGGAGCCCTCGGCCGTGGCCGAGGCGTCCAGCGCGGTCAGCTCCTTGACCGGCGCGGAGCGCGCGATCGCCTTCAGCTCCGCGCGCTCGCGCCGCTCCGCGCTGCGCTGGGCGGCGGCTGCGGCCTCCCGCTGGCGCTTGTCCTCGCGGACCTCGTCGACCGCCTCGTCCAGGCTGCGCACGTTCTCCAGCAGCATCAGCGACCAGGCCTTGTAGGTCTCGACAGGCGCGCGCAGCCAGCGGACCATGCGGATCTGCGGCAGCGGACGCGGGACCAGGCCCTGCTCGCGCAGCGCGGCGCGGCGGGTCTGCTTCAGTGCGCGGTCGAAGAGGACGGCGGCGGAGAGGGACATGCCGGCGAAGAACTGCGGGGCGCCGTTGTGGTCGCCGCCGCGCGGGGCGTGCACGAAGTTGAACCAGGCCGAGGCGCCGGCGAAGAGCCACACCAGCAGGCGCGAGCCGGTCGCGGCGTCGCCGTGGCTGGCCTCGCGCACGGCGAGGACGGAGCAGAACATGGCCGCGCCGTCGAGGCCGAACGGCACCAGGTACTCCCAACCGCCGCTCAGGCCCAGGTTCTGACGGCCGAAGCCGACCAGGCCGTGGAAGGAGAGCGCTGCGGCCACGGCGGCGCAGACGAACAGCAGCACGTAGGAGGCGGCCCCGTAGATGGCCTCCTTACGACGCCGTCGCTCCTCGCTGCGCTCCCAGGAGTCCTCGGTGGCGGCGTGCTTGGGCTTCTTGGTGCGCAGCAGGCTCATGACGACGAGGACGACGAGCGCTAGCGCGCACCCGACGACCAGCCAGACCAGTTGTATGGAGGAGAGGTTCATACGGGGACGCCTCGGCTTGGGTGTGTGGCAGGAGACTCCGTATCGTACGCGTGAGCAAGGTGTGTTATCGACCGGGTCTTGTCAAGGCCCGTCAGTTACCCGCAGGCTTGCCACCACTGCCTCGCATGCGGCCCGGCGCTGTGGGTATACCCGCAGGTGAACCGGGTTGATTGAGGGGGCGGTTGGAATGGCCGGGCTGCTGGACCTGCTGCGCAGGGCCGATCGTGGTCTGGATGTCGGCATCGAGCGAATCACGTTGGACCGCAAGCGCCGCACCTACTCGCTGACCGAACAAGGCGCGCTTTCCGGGACGATGCAGGTCAATCTGCACTGGACGGCCCGCGAGTTCGAGGCGCCCCGCAAGAGCGCCCGCGAGCAGATTCGGGCTCTGCTGAACCCGAACCCGTTCCGACCGGTGACGCTCGGTCAGTCCGGGGCCGAACCGCTGGCCGTCGACCTCGACCTGGGCTGCCTGTACGAGATGACGGACGGCAGCAAGGGCGTGATCCAGCCCCTCGGCCCCTATATGGGCGACCTGCAGCACGCGCCGTACATCCGGCTCACCGGCGACGACCGCTCGGGCGCGCCGACCGGCGAGATGATGTACATCGACATGGACAAGCGCGAGCAGTTCAAGCGGCTGCTCATCTTCGTCTACATCTACGACGACACCCCGGCGTTCGACCGCGCCCACGCGGTGGTGACGCTCTTCCCGACCTCCGGCCCGCGCATCGAGGTGCGTCTGGACGAGCGGGAGAGGCAGGCGCGCTCGTGCGCGGTGATGCTGATGGAGAACAAGGGCGGCGGGGAGTTCCTGATCACCCGTGAGGTCCGCTACGTCTACGGCTTCCAGGCGGAGCTGGACCGGCTCTACGGGTGGGGCCTCCAGTGGCAGCGCGGCTTCAAGCCGGCGGGCGCCTGACCGTCACGCTCAGGCCGGCGGGCACCTGACCGTCACGCTCAGGCCGGCGGGCACCTGACCGTCACGCTCAGGTCGGCGGGCGCCTGACCGTCACGCTCAAGCCAGCGGCCGCCTGACCGTCACGCGCGCAGGAACTGGGGCCCCTGCGGCGGGAGCCGGAACCCGTCCGGCTCCGGCAGCAACTGCTCCACCTGCGGCGCCGGACTGACGGGGCCGCCCGCGGAGACCGGCCCGGTCGGCGCGCTCAGCGCAGTCGGCCCGGTCGGCCCGGTCTGCGGGAGCAGCGGCTGCACGGGGGCCTCCTCCTCGTCCTCCTCGACGGTGACGCCGAAGTCCTGCGCCAGGCCGCCCAGCCCCGACGGGTAGCCGTGGCCGATGGCGCGGAACTTCCAGACGCCCGAGCGCCGGTAGAGCTCACCGCAGAGCAGCGCGGCGCATCCGCGCACGTCGAACAGGTCGAACCGGGTCAGCGCGGCGGCGCCCGGGCCGCCGGCGATGTCGAAGAGCAGCAGCTGCAGGCCGCCGACGGCGGCGAAGTCCTGGCCGTCGCCGACGCTCGCGCCCAGCACGACGCGGTCCACCCAGCCGGGCAGCCGGTCCAGGTCCACGTCGAGGGTGTCGCTCGCCTCGCCCGGCCGCCGCGCCTTGGCCCGGTGCCGGACCAGCCCGCTGGGGTGGCGGGGCTGGTTGTAGAAGACGAAGTCGGCGTCCTCGCGAACGCGGCCCTGAGCGGTCAGCAGCAGGGCCGACACGTCCACGTCCGGGGTGCCGGGCAGCAACTGCCAGCGCAGCACCACCCGGACCGCCGCCACGTCGGCAGGAAGCTGCGCGTTGGAGCCCTTGGGCATGACCTCGGTCATGCCCGACATCCTGCCGTACCCGCGCGTGGCGGCGGAACCGGACGTGGCCTCCCGGGCGGTCCGACGGCAGTGGGTCGGCAGTCGGACGGCAGTCGGTCGGCAGTCGGACGTCGGCCTTCGGGCGGTCCGTCAGCCGGTGGGTCGCGCCGTCAGCCGTGCGGCAGGGCGCGTGGGGGCAGGGGATTGGCCTTGGCGGCCTCGGGATGCCTGTTGCGCCAGTAGGGGTTGTCCGGTGGCAGGTGCAGCGTCACCCGCCCGTACATGCCGAAGAGCAGCAGGGCCAGGCCGACCGCGAAGCTGAAGATTACGTTCCGCATGCGGAAGTTGAGGATGTTGTCCGGACCCGCGATCAGCCCCAGGTTCACCCAGCCGCTGATCAGGAAGAGGATGCCGACGCAGATGTTGAGCGTCGAGGCGAAGTTCCCGCCGACCGCCGCTCCACCCACCAGCAGGGCGCCGAACAGCACCGACACCAGACTCAGGGCACCGTTGCTGGTCATCCCCGCGACGTGGTCGCCGGTCGTGGAGAAGAACCCGACGTTGTTGGTGAAACCGAGGATGCCGAAGACGATCAGGAACAGGCCGATGGCCCCGGCGCTGTACCGGTAGACCTGGCCCAACCGGTGGTCGACCGGCAGGTGATCCTGGAGTTTCATGGCCGCCTCCCTGGGGCGCGCGTGGGCGGTGACGGCATTCCGGCTTCCATCGTCCGACCCGCCCCCACCCCGTGCAACATCCGGGGAGGCGCCGCGGGGCACCCGGGGAGACGCGTGCGAAAGCCCGTCCGTCAGCCCGTTCCGCCCCGCGGTCACCCGCGTTCAGCCGCAGCAACCGCCGCCGCAGCAACCGCCGCCACCGCCACCGGCCTGCGGCGCGCCGCCGCCGGCCCCCGCGGTGCCGGTGACCGCGACCATCGACATCAGCTTCACGACGTCCTCGTGCCCGGTCGGGCACACCGTCGGCGCATTGGCCTGCGACATCGGCCGGTTCAGCTCGAACGTGGCGCCGCAGGTGCGGCAGCGGTAGTCATAACGAGGCATGCCGCACATCCTCTCACCCGGCCCGCACCACCGGTACCGCGCCGGGCCGACCGCGGTGCCGCTCCCACTCGTGCGCCAGGATCGCCATGTCGTGGTCGTCGATCCAGGCGCCGCCCAACCGCAGCACCTCCCGCCGGGTGCCCTCGTGGACGAAGCCGACCTTCTCGTAGGCGCGCCGCCCGCGCGGGTTGTGGCCGTAGACGGTGAGCGAGACGCGGTGCAGCCCGAGCCGCTCGAAGCCGTATCCGACGATCAGGCGGGTGGCCTCGCTGCCCAGCCCGCGGTCCCGCCCGGCCGTTCCCAGCAGGATGCGGAAGTTGCAGCTCTGGTTCTCCGGCTGCCACTCGTTGAGCACCGCCTCGCCGACGCAGCGTCCGGTGGCCCGGTCGACCACGGCCAGATCCAGCCGGTCCGGCTGCGCGGCGCGGGTGGTGTACCAGTCGAGCATCCGCCGTTCCTGCTCCTCGTCCCACGCCGGACGCTCCGCGTGAGCGCTGCCGTCGGTGTAGCGGAGCACCTCGGGGTCTGTGAGGAAGTCCCGGATCACCTCGACGTCCTCCTCGACCCGGAACGGGCGGAGGACCACCAGCTCCCCGGTGAGCGTGGGCTTGCGCCGGAAGTCGGCGCGGTGGCGGTCGGGGGTTTCTGTCGGATTGCCGGTGCGCTCGTGTTCGCTCATGCCGGTGATTGTGCGTGTCCGGGGGGCGAGGGGGTACCCGATTTCGCGGGTACTCGGTTCGCGCAGGTGAAGCCCCTGGTTGGCGGGGCCGACTACCTCCGGACAGCGGTACTGGGCCGCGCGCCGCAGCGGGCAGGATGAGCTCCGATCACTCGCCGTCAGCGAGCGATGGAGCGATGGGGTGTCCCGACCGTGGGGGGACGGCCGGGACACCCTTCGCTTCTTTTCGCCGACTCAGGCGGTCATCCGCAGCGCAGTCATCCGAGTCTGGGGCAGTGGCCTTCCGACTTTCCGACTTTCCGGCTTTCCGGCTCAGGCGGCTCGGCCGTGCCGGATGCCCTGCCGCCGCGGGGTGTCGAGGCGCACGGCGAGCGCGCGGCTCAGCTCCTCCCAGCTCGCCTCGAACTTCGCGACCCCCTCCTCCTCGAGGACCCGCACCACGTCGTCGTACGCGACGCCGACGTCGGGGAGGTCGCGCAGGACCTTGTGGGCCTCCTCGTAGCCCTGGCGCAGGTCCGAGACCGGGACGCTGCCGTGGTCGTCGACCGCTTCGAGGGTCGCCTCCGGCATGGTGTTGACCACGTCCGGGGCGACCAGGCCGGTGACGTAGCGGGTGTCTTCGTAGCGCGGGTCCTTGACGCCGGTCGAGGCCCACAGGAGTCGCTGCGGGCGGGCGCCGTCGTCCTTCAGCGACTGCCAGCGGTCGGTCGCGAACGCGCGTGCGTAGTGCTCGTACGCGATCCGGGCGTTGGCTATCCCCGCCCGGCCACGAAGCGCCTCCGCCCGCTCGCCGCCGATCCGGTCGAGACGGCGGTCGACCTCGGTGTCCACGCGGGAGACGAAGAACGAGGCGACCGAGGAGATCCTGCTCAGGTCGTGGCCGGCCTCGCGGGCCGCCTCCATCCCGGACAGGAACGCCTCGACGACCTGGTCGTAGCGGTCGAGCGAGAACAGCAGGGTCACGTTCACGCTGATGCCCTCCGCGAGGCAGGCGCTGATCGCCTCCAGACCCGCCGTGGCGGCCGGGATCTTCACGAACAGGTTCGGCCGGTCCACCAGCCACCACAGCGCCCGCGCCTCCGCGAGCGTGCGGTCCGTGTCGTGGGCCAGGCGCGGATCGACCTCGATCGACACCCGGCCGTCCCGTCCGCCGGTCTCCGAGTGCACCTTGTGGAGCACGTCGCAGGCCCAGCGCACGTCGAAGGCGGTGATCTCGCGCAGCGCCTCGTCCACGGTCGCGCCGCGCAGCGCCAGATCGGCGATCTGCGCATCGTAGAGGTCGCTGCCCTGGATCGACTTCGCGAAGATCGTCGGGTTGGTGGTCACCCCGACCACGTGCCGGTCGCGTACGAGCGCGGCCAGGCTGCCGTCGCTGAGACGCGCGCGGCTCAGATCGTCCAGCCACACCGACACTCCGGCCTGGGTGAGCTGGTCGAGCCCGTTGTGGTGCATGCGCTGCTCCATCCTCTTCTCGCTCTTCTCGCTCTTCTCGCTTGGCTTCGCGCCTTTTCGCTTCTGGGTTCCTGGTCGCCGCGGCCGGTCGCGGGCACGCCGCAGCGTCCGCGAAGGCGGGCGGCGGCCCGCTCACCGGCCAACCGGGGTCACCGCGACGCCGCGCGCCGGCGCGGCACCGGTCGCCGCGACCTCGTACCCCACCACCCGCGCCGCTGCGTGTACGGCCCCTTGCAGGCGGCACAGCTCCGAGCCGACCTCGTCGACGGCGTCGCACACGGGTGTGGAGATCTCGATCTGGGCCTTCAGCTGCTCCGGCCCGACCTCCGCCTCGTCGGTCAGCCCCGGCAGCGCGCTCGTCGGCCACCCCCGCAGCGCGGCGGCGACGGCCCGCACGCACGGACGCTCCGCCGTCGGCAGACCGGTCAGGGAGTCGAGCAGCAGGTACTCCGCCTCGACACCGATACCGATGGTGACCATATGCGCCGTCTACCCAGGGCGACTCCCTGAAACCGGTGGTGGCCGACGGGAACCCGGCGGCCCTCCGGGGCTGGCCGGAAAGTTCAAGCCGGGTGCGTGCGACACACCCTGCGACCCGCTAGCAGACCCGCTCTGCGAGCCGGGCTGCGCCATGCCTGGCGACCGGTTCGGCCGGGCCCTGGCCGGTTTGACCGAGCCCCGGGCGGTTATGTGCGGACAGGGGAGCCGACCGGAGAGCGGTGGGAGGCGATCATGACCACTCGGCCAGGAGGCCGGAACGAGAGTGTCGAGGAGTCGGCAGACCGCCGCTGGACCGACCTCGTCCAGGAGGTCCGGATCGCCCAGACCGGCGCCCAGATCATGTTCGGGTTCCTGCTCTCCGTCGCCTTCACGGACCGCTTCGCCCGGATGCACGGCTTCGACCGCGCCCTCTACGACACGATTGTCATCCTCGGCGCGGTGGCCACCGGCACCCTGATCGCCCCCGTCACCTACCACCGCATCCTCGCCGGGCAGCACGTCAAACCCCGGATGGTGCGCGCCGTCAGCCGCCTGGTGGGCCTGGGAGTGACCCTGCTCGCCCTGGCCATCGGCTGCGCACTGCTCCTGCTCATGCGGGTGGCGGGACTGGGCTGGGGCGCCTGGCTCGTCGCCGGTCTGGTGCTGCTGTGGTTCGCCTCGTGCTGGGTGGCCCTGCCGCTCCTCGTGCGACGTCACCGCTACACCCGCACGGACGCGCGGCCGGATGCGCGGTCGGACGCCGGCTCGGGGCCCGCGCCGTCCGAGGACGGGCAGCCCGGCCCGTCCCAGGCCCAGGCCCGGGCGGGCAGGGTCGGCCGCATCCGCTAAGCCGGCGGTATGTGTACGGGTTTGCGCTGGTGTAAAGCGGTGGCCCGCGGGAAGCCCACTTGTTGCCGCTTCGACTTCGCCCGGAACCAGAGGGAATCCGCCAGCGGGAATCGGAGGCCGTGCCCGTGTCGCCCACCGTCGTCCCCCGTGCGCACCACGCGCATCACGCACACCCTGTACGGGCGTGGCGGCTGCGCATGGCCGACCGCCGCTCGCGCGCGGCGGCCCTCCGTTGGCGGCACACCGGCGAGGAACCCCGTTGGGCGCGCAGCGACCTTCCCGCGCGCCGTCTCCTCGCCAGGGTCTTCGCCGTCCTCTTCGTCGCCGGCGCGGCCCTCTTCAGCTTCCTGGCGGTGGTGAACCCTGCCGCTGACGTCGGGTTCGACGTCGCCACGGCCGTCGTCTGCGCGGTGTTCGCCGTCGTGGCGGTCGTGGATCTGTTCGTCATCCGGCGCAGGATGAGCGAACAGCGCCGCTGGGGGCGCGAACCGTGACAGCCTGCGTTGCCTGTGCCCCTTGTGCCCCTTGTGCCCCTTGTGCCGCCTGCGTTGCGTGTGCGGGCGTTGCGTGTGCGGCCTGCGTCAGGCCGCCCGCGCCGCACGGCGGCGGCGCAGCAGGTGGGCGCGTTCCTCCTCGGTGAGGCCGCCCCACACCCCGTACGGCTCCCGGACGGCCAGCGCGTACACCCGGCACGGTTCGAGGACCGGGCAGGTGGCGCACACCTGCTTCGCCGCCCGCTCCCGCGCCCGGGACCCCTCGCCGCGTTCCCCACTCGGATGGAAGAACAGCCGTGGATCGAAGCGGGCGCACGCCGCCCGCTCCTGCCACGACCACGCCCAGCTCGTGGAGCCCGGAAGTTTCGGTTTCGGGTGTCCCATCGACGCCATCCCTCCCTCCGTGGCGGCCGTCCGGGGGTCCGGGGTACGACCGGTCCGGCCCCCTTCGGCACCGCTGCCAGAAATCGGACGTTGGCGCGTCTAACCGGGGGACCGCGACCGCAAACCGTCGCGTCGTAGGGGCTTAGGGATACGGCTCAGTCCGGCGTCTCCTCCGGGTTCGGCGTGCCGGGCTCGGGAGTCGAGGGCGGCGACGGATCGGACTGGCCAGGGGGTTGGTCGGGCAACGGGGCGTCCGGCGCGCCGGGCGGCCTGGGCGGGTCCGGCGTCGTGGGCTGCTTCGGGACCGACGGTGGACCGGGCTTGGTCGGCCGCGGCGGCAGCGGCGCTTCGTCGGGGCCTGCGGAAGTGGCGACGGAGGTCATGCCGTGCTCCCTTCTCGAGCTTGCGCGTTCTTAGGTGAGTCGTTGGCAACGTCGCCCGTCACAGTGCGCAGGGGGCCGGGCGATCAAAGCCGCGCCTGCCCGCATCTGTGTCCGACACACATGGGGCGTGTTCCTGCGGGGTGGGGTGTGGGTGGTGTGGCGGACGCGTGAACCATGGCGCGCTGCGTCGGATCCGGTCGCTCGAGTGGGCACGATGGTGCTCGGAGGCCCGCGCACCGGAGACCGCGCGGGTCGGCCCGGGCCCCGCCAGTTCGACTCGCCTCTTCTCGGCGGGGCCCGACTCCCCACGTCCCTTCTTCTTTCGTCCCTTCTTCTTTCGTCGCTGCTGCCGTCGCACCGTCCACCACGCCTCCGGGCGGGTCGTCAGTGGGATCACCAGCGGGATCGCATCGCCTGGTGGGGGCATACGTAAGAGATGTCCGGCATCCCGAGAGCGCTGAGTCGAGCCCGTCGTGACCCCGTCGTCGTCCAGACGCTGCGGGCCACCGTCGCGGCGACGCTCTCCTACGCGGTCGCGGAGCGGCTGAGCAACCAACCGGCCCCGCTCACCGCCCCGCTCACCACGCTCCTCGTCGTCCAGGTGACCCTCTACTCGACGCTGACGACGAGTGTCCGGCGCGTCGTCTCCGTGGTCGCCGGAGTGGTGCTGGCCATCGGGTTCAGCTCCGTGGTGGGGCTCTCCTGGTGGAGCCTCGGGCTGATCATCCTGGCCGCGCTGACGTTGGGACAGTTCATCCGGGTGGGTGAGTTCGTCCAGGAAGTCGCGATCAGCGCGATGCTGGTGCTCGGGGTCACCCAGCTCACCTCCCAGGCCTGGGATCGCGTGCTGGAGACCCTGATCGGCGCCGGCGTCGGGCTGGCCTTCAACCTGTTCCTCGCGCCGCCCGTCTGGGTGGAGAGCGCGGGGGAGTCGATCGAGGACCTCGCCCGGCGGGTCCGTCAGCTGCTACTGCGGCTGGGGGAGGAGCTCGACCGTCCCATCCCCGTGGCGCAGGCGGCGGAGCGGCTGCACGAGGCGCGGCGCCTTGACCAGTACATCGCCGAGGTCGACGGCGCCCTCCGCCAGGCGGAGGACAGCCTCCGCCTCAACCCGCGCGCCAGCGAGCCGCTGCTGTCCCGCGTCGTGCTGCGCACCGGGCTGGACACCCTGGAGATCTGCGTCGTGGTCGTGCGGGTCCTCGCCCGCTCGCTCACGGACCTCGCCAAACGGCGCAGCTCCGACGAACCCCTCTTCGACGCGGAGATCGCCGCGGGGCTGCGCGACGTGCTGGGACACCTCGGAGGCGCGCTCGTCAGCTTCGGCGTCCTGGTCACCACGCAGGTCAGCCGCGACGCCGAGGGCGCGGAGGAGCGCCTCGCCGCCGAACTTCACGCCGCGTGGGCGAGCCGCGACCACGTGGCCGCGCTCCTGCTGCGCCAGATCCAGGACCACCCGCTCGCCTGGCAGCTCCACGGCGCGCTCCTGGCCGAGATCGACCGCATCCTCGACGAGCTCGACCTCGAACACCGCACCAGCCGCCTGATGGAGGAACTCGACCGCGGCAGCACCCTGCGGCACCGCGGCGCGACCGCCCCGCCCGCCTCCGCCGCCTCGCCCGCGGCGAGCCCTCCGCCCCCGCCGCTGACCGTCGGCACCGGCCGCGGCCCGGCACCGCCCCGTAC